>CAVTGK010000040.1:297500-565837 GCA_963734095.1 uncultured Acidobacteriota bacterium
ATCACCCGGCCGTCAATGGCGTGATCAATCGTCACGAGGCCACGTTCGTCGGTCACCCGCTGATCATTGAGATACAACCCGCCCTGTTTGATCAAGCGCGTCGCCTCTCCCTTCGAGGCCGCCAGCTCCGCCTTAACCGCCAGCTCGCAAATCAACAGTCCCTTCGCGATCAGCGCGCGGGTGACCGACACCGACGGGACATCCTCGAACACCGTCAGAATTTCGTCGGCCGTGGCGCCGGCCAATGAGCTTCCAAACAACAACGCTGAGGCACGCTCCGCAGCTTCCATTCGCGTCCACGCCGTGAACCATGCGTCGTGACCTCGCGCGCCAGCGTGCGCTGCGCCTCTCGTTGTTCGGGGGCTCGCACGACTGTTTCCGACAACGCCTCGATAGTCGCGGAATCGAGCCAGGTAAAGAGCTTGAGATACCGCTCCACATCTCGGTCATCGGTATTCAGCCAGAACTGGTAGAACCGAAACGGCGACGTCAGTTCGGCATCGAGCCACACGGTGCCGGCTTCGGTCTTCCCGAACTTCGACCCGCTCGAGGTCGTCATCAACGGCCACACCAGGCCGTGCACACGCCTTGCACGGACCTTACGAATCAGCTCACAGCCAGCCGTGATGTTGCCCCATTGATCGCTCCCCCCCATCTGCAGGGTGCATTGGTCACGATCGTGAAGCACCAGGTAATCGTACGCCTGCAGCAACTGGTAGCTGAACTCCGTGAAGCTGATGCCCTCCTCGCTCTCCAGGCGTCGGTTCACGGACTCCTTGGCCATCATGTAGTTCACGGTGAAGTGCTTGCCGACGTCACGGAGGAAATCGAGGAATCCAATCGGACGCAGCCACTCGACGTTGTTTGGCATGAGCGCCGCATTCGGACGGCCAGGCGTGAAGTCGAGAAAGCGTTCGAGCTGCTGTCGAATACCGTGCGCGTTGGCTTCGACCTGTTCGAAGGTTAGAAGCGAGCGCTCCAGGCTCTTTCCGCTCGGATCGCCGATGAGACCCGTGCCCCCGCCGACGAGCGCGATCGGGCGGTGGCCAAGCCGCTGTAACCGCGCGAGGCCCATGACCGTCAAGAGATTACCCACGTGCAGGCTGGCGGCGGTTGGATCGAATCCGATGTAGGCCGTGACCGACTCACGGGCCAAGGCCTCCTCGAGCCCCTCGGTCGTGTCAGACAACATGCCTCGCCATCGCAAATCCTGCAGAAAGTCCATGGGGTCATTATGGGGTAGGGCACAGGGCAGCAGGGCGCAGGGCATAGGAAGGGCACTCGGGCCCTCGATCCCTGCCTTCGGCACTTCTGCCCTGCCCGGCGCTTAGCCCTGTGCCCTGCATGCCCTATGCCCTACAATCACCATAGATGCGCATCACCCGTCGTGACGCGCTACGAGCATTGGTCGCTACGAGCGTGGGGCTGACCACGGGCCGGATGGCGTACGGCGCTGTGTACGAGCGCCATCGACTGATCCGCGTCGAACAGGACATCCCCGTTTCTGGATTGCCCCCCGCGCTCGACGGTCTGCGCGTGGGGCTCATCACGGACATCCACCACAGCAACACTGTCGCCGCCGAAGATGTCACGCGCGCAGTGACCTTGCTGCACGCGTCCAAGCCCGATCTGGTCGTGCTCGGTGGCGACTACGTGACCTTTGGCAACCGGGCCTACGTCGATGCCGTCGCTGAGTTGCTGTCGCCGCTCGCAGACGCCCCGAACGGGTCGTTCGCAGTTCTCGGCAACCACGACGACGATCGTGATATGCCGGCGGCGTTGTCACGGCGTGGATTCACGGTCCTGAAGGATCAGCGGACGACAATCTCCGTCCGGCACGAAACGCTCGACGTCGTCGGCATCAGGTTCTGGACGAGGCGTATGGAGCACGTCACTCAGGCGCTCAAGGGCGCCGGGCCGACAACCATGCTCCTCGCGCACGATCCGCGCCGACTCACGCAAGCCGCCCAACTGGACGTGCCACTCGTCCTGTCTGGTCACACGCATGGCGGACAGATGCTGCTGCCAGGCGTGGGCGCCATCGCGGCGCGCGAGTTCCCGGTGCTGGCTGGCTTCGCACGCCAGCTGAACACGTCGTTATTCGTCAGTCGAGGCGTGGGCACCGTCTACATGCCGGTTCGGATCAATTGCCCTCCTGATATCGCCGTGCTGACGCTGCGCACGACGTTCTCGCGGTAGTTCAGCGAGTATTGACGCGCAGCTGATTGACGACGCCGAGCACGCCTGGCAACGGCGGAGACCCTTCGGCGATCTGACGATCGCCGGTCGCTCTCACCTCGCCCAGCAGGAGACGCGAGCGCCGTTGACAATGATGTGGATGGCGTGAGGACCGCGGCGACATCGTCCGTCGAGACCAAAGCGGGCGTGTCCCAGTTCGCTGATGCGCGCCTGAAGCTGTCCCCCGGCGCGTACGTTCAGGCGACTCCATAGATGCAATGTAGGCGTTATCGGATCTCATCGCTGGTGGTCGGCAAACTTCGATCGATTGTCGACACTTCGATCCGCGTTTGCGGGCCGTTCTGCTGTCTTGAGTGGGGGCGCAAACCCTTGAAGAGTAACGTTCCCTTTTGATACTGCCGCTGATCCAGTCGAACGCGGTAGGTCCGCAGGCCATAGATGGCGCGCATGCGTCGAGGGGCGTCGTGCGCCTGACCACGCCGGTGATTGCGATCACGGTCAGCGCCGCAAGGACACGAGTCATCCTTGAGTCCTTCCGTTGTCCCGAACGTCTACGAGTCGACGATCGCTAGATCTTCCAACCACCATCCAACACACGCTGAATTGCTTCGGGGTAAAGACGATGCTCCACCTCGAGGATCCTTGCTGCCAGCGTCTCGGCCGTGTCGTCCGCCAGAACCGGCACCGGTGCTTGTAGCACGATCGGGCCCGCGTCGAGCTCAGCATTGACGAAATGCACCGTGACGCCGGTTACGTTCACTCCGTGGTCGAACGCCTGACGCTGGGCATCCAGTCCTGGGAAGGCCGGCAGCAGCGAAGGGTGAATGTTCAGGATACGGTTCGGGAACGCGTCGACGAATGTCGCGCTCAGAAGTCGCATGAAGCCCGCGAGGCACACGAGATCGACCTCATGCTGCCGGAGCACCTCGATGAGACGACGGTCGTACTCCGCTCGCGTTCGCCGATCCGGCGTGCGGAATCACCAGCGTTTCGAGTCCGGCGGCCTCGGGCGCGATCGAGACCCTGCGCCCCAGCAATGTTGCAAATGACGATGGCAATCGTCGCGCGAAGGCGGCCGGCGGTCGATGGCGTCGATGATGGCTTGAAGATTCGATCCGCGACCCGAAATGAGGATACCCAGGCGAGGCGTCACGTTTCAGACGTAGGTCACCGAACGATCGCCGGCGGCAATAGTCCCGATGCAAGGTGGGCGTCTCGCTTCCGCGAGTGCAGGTCTTCGACCACGGCATCGACCAGCGCGGGGGGGCACACGAGGATCATGCCAATCCCCATGTTGAACGTTCGCAGCATGTCTTCCTCGGGGACAGCCGCCAGCGTGCTGGAGCCACCGGAAAATCGCTGGCACATCCCACGCCGATCGCTCAATGCGCGCTGCCGTGCCTTCGGGCAACACCCGCGGGAGATTGTCGGTGATGCCACCGCCGGTAATGTGCGCGATCCCTTTGATGGCGCCTTTCGCAACCAGCGGATAGATGGCCTGCAGGTAGGAGCGATGCGGCGTCAGGAGCACCTCGCCAATCGAGCTCGTGCCCAGTTCCTCGACCTTGCTGTCCACCGTCAGACCGAGGTGCTCGAACACGATGCGACGAGCCAGCGAATAGCCGTTGGTGTGAAGCCCGTCGAGGGCAATCCGATCAGGGTATCGCCGACGGCAATGCTGCGGCCGTCGATCAACATTTGACTCTCGACCGCGCCAACAATGAACCCTGCGAGATCGTACTCGCCATCGCCATAGAAACCCGGCATCTCCGCGGTTTCTCCCCCAAGAAGCGCGCAGCCATTCTCGCGGCAGCCCCGAGCGAGACCTTCGATGACCTGTTCAGCGACATCGGGCAGCAGTCGGCCCGTGGCGAGATAGTCGAGAAAGAACAACGGCCGCGCACCCTGCACGAGGATGTCGTTCACGCAGTGATTGACGAGATCCAGCCCGATGGTTCGATGCTGCGTTGGCCATGAACGCGACCTTGAGCTTCGTGCCGACACCATCGGCGCTCGAGACCAGAATCGGCCGCTCCCAGGCGGTGGGATCGAGTTGAAACAGTCCGCCAAACGAGCCGATCTCGGAAAGCACGCCCGACGTGAACGTGGAGCGAGCGAGCGCTTTGATTCGACGGACGGTTTCGTTGCCGGCGTCGATGTCAACGCCCGAGGCTTTGTAATCCATCGAGAATCAATCAGAAATCGAGCTTGGTGATCAGTTGCTCGGCAAGCCGACGGGTCGGCGAGCCGTCCGCCGCCGCCCAGTAGCCCCGCCTGACCGTGACAAAGAATTGCTCTTCTTCGAGATCTTCTTCGAGCATGTCAAACCCTTCAGCGACGAGATCGATGGCGCCCGGCTGATCCTGGTGGCCTTGAAGCACCTTGAGGAACAGCGGCGTAGTTCCGCAGCGCGGTCTTGGCGACGGCCAACGCCAGCGGCGCTCGAATCGGATCGCGCGATGGAATCCCATCGTTGAGCAGAATCTCGAGCGCTTCGGCGTTCCCTTGATCGCAATCGCACCCAGACCAGCTGCCGCCCCCCGCACCAGTTCCTGATAGCCGGGATTGTCGTCGGCGAAGGTCAACACCTTCTGCAGGTAGCCAATGTGCGACGAACAGTTGACGCCCAGCAGACAGATGCCAGCGGCGACCGTCGGCTGAAGCGTCCGACCTCCGGACCGCTGCAACGCCGCGAGAGTGGCCAGCGATTGCTTGTCCCCAATCATTCCGAGCGCGATGACCGCATCGTCCTGAAGTGGGCCCTCGAGCTTGGCCACGTCGGTCAGGCGAGGGATGGCATACGCGTGCTTGAAGTCGCCGAGCGCCTCGATGACCGTGCTGCGAAAGTGATCGACGCCGCGCGTCACGTCAAGTAACAGCGCGTCCCGCACTTTGGGATCGTCGCCGACGGCTGCCAGAGCGCGTACCAGCGATGGACGGACGAAGTCACCCTGCTCTTTCTGAAGCGCGGCCAGAAATCGGGGAATGAGCGCCGGATCGGGATGACGCTCGAAGTAGCCGTACGCAACCTCGCGCAACCGGTCGTTCGGCGAGTCGAGCGCCTCGCGCATCTGGTCCGCTGCGCGCGGGTCGTTAAAGCCCGTCAAAAGCACCAGGCTCTTGAATCGAACGTATCCGTCCTTGTGCTCCTGAACGGCTTGCAGCAATGCTGGCACCGCTTGCGCTGCGGGCGCACGCCTCACGACCCGACCCGCTTTCATCCGGGCGGGGTAGTCGACATCTCCCAGGTGGTCGATGGCGGACCGCAAGTCGGCATCAGAGGTGGGCGATGGGCCACGCTCCTGCGCGACGGCGGGACGCCGGCGAGGGCAACTAGCAGCGCCGCCAGGCGGCAGGCGTCAAACAACGCCTTCAGGTTCTTCTTCCGGGAGCGGGATCTTGGTGCCATCGAGCTTGAGCGTCAGCTGCAGATATGCGTTCTCGTCGCGCGGAAATGCAACCGGGTATTGGCCTGTATAACACGAGGTGCAGTAGTGCTGCCGTCGCGCACCCACCGCCTCGAGCAATCCCTCAAGGCTGAGGTACGCGAGCGAATCCGCACCGACATAGCGTCGAATCTCGTCAAGTGAATGCGTTGCTGCAATCAATTCACTGCGACGAGGTGTGTCGACGCCATAAAAACAAGGCGATATCGTTGGCGGGCAGCTGATTCGCAGGTGCACCTCGCTCGCCCCCGCCGCTCGTACCATCTTCACGATCTTCCGGCTCGTCGTCCCTCGGACGATCGAGTCATCGATGAGCACCACCCGTTGGCCGGCGAGGATGCTCTTGACTGGGTTGAGCTTGACCTTGACCCCGAAGTGCCGGATCGCTTGCGCGGGCTCGATGAAGGTCCGGTCCGACGTAGTGATTGCGGATGAGTCCAAAGCGCAGCGGGATTCGAGCCTCCTCGGCATAGCCGGTCGCGGCGCACACGCCCGAATCGGGAATCGGCACGACCACGTCGACGGCAACGCCGGTTTCGCGCGCCAGCAGCCGACCGAGATTCGTCCGCACTTCATTGACACTCTGGCCGAACACCTCGCTGTCGGGACGCGCGAAATAGACGTGCTCGAACACGCAGTGCGACAGCTGTCCTCGAGGGAACGCCGTAATCGACTTTACGCCGTCGGGCCCGATCACGACCACTTCGCCGGGCTCGACCTCGCGCACGTAGGTCGCGTTGATCAGATCCAGCGCGCAGGTTTCCGAGCACACGACCCACGCATCGCCGAGTTTGCCGAGCGCCAACGGTCGGAAGCCGTGCTGATCGCGCGTCGCAATCAGGTGGTCCTTGGTGAGAATCGCAAACGAGAAGGCGCCGGACAATTGCGTCAGCGACTCGACGAGCGCATCTTCGACACCACTCGCCTGTGATCGAGCGAAGAGGTGCACCAGCACTTCGGTGTCGCTGTTGGTTTGAAAGATCGATCCTTGCTTGATCAGACGCTCACGAATCTCGTTGGCGTTGACAATGTTGCCGTTGTGACAGACGGCAATCTGCCCATGCACGCAGTCGATGACAATCGGCTGCGCGTTGGACAGCTTGCTCTCGCCGGCGGTGGAGTATCGCGTGTGACCAATCGCCAACGGGCCCGGCAAGGTGGCGAGCGTCTCCTCGTCGAAGATCTCGCTCACGTAGCCCATCTTGCGCACGGTGCGAATCCGCGAGCCGTCAGCCGTCGCGATGCCGGCGCTCTCCTGCCCTCGGTGTTGCAGGGCGTACAGTCCGAGATATGCCAGCTTCGAGGCCTCGGTGTGGCCGTAGATGCCGAAGACGCCGCATTCCTCGCGGAACTTATCGAACATGGTTCGTCTCCTCGCGGGGCGGAGACATCTTCCAAGATGCTTGGCAAGGTTGGCTCCGTGATTACGACGATGAATCTGGAAGATGTCTCACTCATGATGAGTCATGCGCCGCTCGATGGCCGTGGACCACAACGTCTCGGCTTCCCCGCGCGCGATGTCAATCACTGCGTGACCGTCAATCGCCAACCGAATGCGATCACCGCCCACCTGACCAATCTCGGCGGCCGCGACCCTCGCCGTGCGCGCCGCGTCGAGCAGGGCCGGGAGCGCCGCGGGAGCCGTCGACACCACGACGCGCGACGCCGACTCGCCGAACAGGGTTGCGTTCACACGAAACGTCTCGGGAACGTTGCCCACACTCGCCACGTCGGCAGTGACACCGAACGCCGGTGTCGAAGCAACACTCGGCGAGCGCAACCGCCAGGCCGCCTTCGGCACAGTCGTGCGCCGACTCGATGAGCCCGGTTCGAATGCCGTCGATCACCACACGCTGAAGCGCGCGCTCGCGCGTGAGATCCAGGGCCGGAGGGGCGCCGGCAACGCGATCGTGGAGGAGCGCGAGGTACTCGCTGCCGCCCAACTCTCCTCGATTATCGCCCAGCACGACGACGCGAGCGCCAGCCGATCGGAATTGTCGTGTCACCGTCTTCGTGGCATCGTCCAGCAATCCGACGACACCCAGGACCGGTGTCGGGTCGATCGCGTCCCCTTCGGTCTCGTTGTACAGGCTCACATTGCCGCCGGTGATCGGGATGTCGAGCGCGCGACACGCGTCACCAATGCCTCGAATCGCTTCGGCGAGCTGCCACATGATTTCGGCGCGTTCCGGGTTGCCGAAGTTGAGGTTGTTCGTCGCGCCGATTGGCTCGGCCCCGGCGCATGCAACGTTGCGCGCCGACTCGGCGACTGCAAGCATTGCCCCGCGATATGGGTCGAGGTAGCAGAAACGCCCGTTGCAGTCGACGGAAACTGCCAGACCGCGAGTGGTCCCCTTGACCCGCACGACGCCCGCCGACGTTCCCGGCCGTGCGATGGTGTTGGTTCCAACCGTGTGGTCGTACTGCCGATAAGCCCAGCGCTTGCTCGCTATACCAGGTGACGCCAGCAGCGCCTTGAATGCCTGCGTCGGCTCGACAGGCGCGCCAATCTGGTCGAACGGCAGCACCTGCACGCGTCGTTGCCACTCCGGCTCGCTCATGGGCCGACGATAGAGTGGCGCTTCGTCGGTCAGCGCGCGCGTGGGAACGTCCGCAACCAGCGTACCGCGTTCAAATATTCGTACACGACCGGTGCTCGTCACCCGGCCGATCTCGACGGCGTGCAGGTCCCACTTTTCGAAGACCTCGACCACTTCATGCTCGCGGCCCTTCTCGACCACGAGCAGCATGCGCTCCTGAGATTCCGAGAGCATGATTTCATAGGGGGTCATGCCGGTCTCACGCTGCGGGACAGACGTGACCTCGACGTTCATCCCGCTGCCGCCGCGTGAGCTCATCTCGCTGGTCGCGCAGGTGAGCCCGGCCGCGCCCATGTCTTGAATCCCAACCACTGCCCCGGTCTTCAGCACTTCGAGGCAGGCTTCCATCAGGAGCTTCTCCATGAATGGATCACCCACCTGCACCGCCGGCCGCTTTTCAGCCGATGACTCGTCAAACTCCGCCGAAGCCATCGTCGCGCCATGGATGCCGTCGCGACCAGTCTTGGCGCCAACGTAAAAGACCGGGTTGCCCTCGCCTCGAGCCGCGCCCTTGATGATGTCGTCGCGATGGGCAATGCCGAGACACAGGACGTTGACGAGCGGATTGCCGGCGTACTTGTCGTCGAAGTAGATTTCGCCACCGATGGTTGGAATGCCGATGCTGTTGCCGTAGCCGCCGACGCCCGCCACGACACCCGCGAAGATGCGCCGCGCCAACGGCCGATCGAGAGAACCGAAGCGCAGGGCGTTGAGCAACCCGATCGGCCTGGCCCCCATGGTGAAGATGTCGCGGATGATGCCGCCGACGCCAGTGGCTGCGCCCTGATAGGGTTCGATGAACGACGGATGATTGTGCGATTCGATCTTGAACACGGCGCACAACCCCTCACCGATGTCCACGGCACCCGCGTTTTCACCCGGGCCCTGAACGACGCGCGGGCCGGTCGTTGGCAAGGTCTTCAAGTGAACGCGCGAGCTCTTGTAACTGCAGTGCTCCGACCACATCACCGAGAACAAGCCGAGCTCGAGTAGATTGGGCGTCCGGCCCATCAACTCGCAGATGCGATCGTACTCCTCCGGCTTCAGCCCATGTTGGTCGAGCACGCTCCGATCGATGACGGGATTAAGCATGCCGCGCCACACGCTGAGCAAAGTGATTGACGATCGATTGAAAGATGTCTCGGCCATCTGCGCTGCCCAACGACACCTCGCACGCTCGCTCCGGATGCGGCATCAACCCGACGACGTTCCGCGCGCGATTGCAGATTCCGGCAATGTTGTTGATCGAGCCGTTCGGGTTTGCGGCATCGACCACCTGACCGGCCCGGTCGGCATAGCGAAAGATGATCTGTCGCTGCGATTCCAGCTGGCGGATGGTGTCGGGATCAGCGAAGTAGTTCCCTTCGCCGTGTGCGATCGGCAGCTCGAGCACTTGACCAGTGGCGCATGCTGCCGGTGAATGGCGTGTCGGTCTGCTCGACCCGCACATGAACATGCGCTGAGACGAACTTGATGTCGCGGTTGCGCACCATGGCCCCGGGCAACAGGCCGGCTTCGAGCAGGACCTGAAAGCCGTTGCAGATGCCCAGCACTGGACCACCCCGCTCCGCGAATCGCGACACCGCGGCCATGATTGGCGAGAAGCGCGCAATCGCCCCCGTCCTCAGATAGTCCCCATGCGCAAAGCCGCCAGGCAGGATGACGGCATCGGCGCCGCCAAGGTCCGTGTCCTTGTGCCAGATCAGCTCGGCCGGCTGCCCCAGCACGTGACCGGCGGCGTACCAGGCGTCGCGGTCGGAATTCGAGCCAGGAAACACGACAACGGCGAATTTCATGAGTTGCGGCGGTGGGTCTGACGACCCGCCGCTCCTCCGTCACAAAATCTCGACACGATAGCTCTCGATTACGGGATTCGCGAGCAGCTTGTCAGCCATCTCGGTGACCCGCGCCTTCGCGACGCCGGCGTCAGTGCCGTCGAGCTCGACTTCGAAAAACTTCCCCTGCCTCACGTCCTTCACGTCGCTGTACCCGAGAGAGGTGAGGGCGTCGGCAACCACCCGTCCCTGCGGATCGAACACCGATGGCTTCAACGTGACATATACCCGCGCTCGCATTCGTGCTCCTTCGCAGCCTTCCAATCTGACTCTTCGCGAAAACCCGAGCGAAGATGCGGTCGACGTTTCGCAACTGTTCGCTCAGGTCGAACGCCTTCTCGATTTCAGGCTCTTTCATGACTTTCATCGACGTCCGGATCGCTCAGGAGCAGCGACTTGAACTCCTTCTGCTCATGGAAGGAGCGCATCGCGTTACGTTGCACCCATTCGTACGCCTGCTCGCGCGGCACACCGCGCCGGGCAAGCTCCAGCAGCACCTGCCCCGAAAAGATCACGCCGCGCGATCGTTCGAGGTTCTGGCGCATCCGCTCGGGATACACGACCAATCCGGTGACGATCCGCGTAAACCGCCGGAGCATGTGATCCAGCGCGATGAAGCTATCGGGCAAGATGACGCGCTCCACCGAGGAGTGCGAGATGTCCCGTTCGTGCCACAGCGCGATGTTCTCGAGCGCGGCCATGGCATTGCCACGCACCAGTCGTGCGAGGCCTACGATCTGCTCGCAGCCGATCGGATTGCGCTTGTGCGGCATCGCCGACGAACCTTTTTGCCCCTTGGCAAACGGCTCTTCGACCTCGCCGATCTCGGTCTTTTGCAGCCCGCGAATCTCGAGCGCAAACTTCTCGAGCGAGGCGGCGGTAATGGCGAGTGCCGTGAGCAGCTCGGCGTGACGATCGCGTTGAATCACCTGCGACGAAATCGGCGCTGGCTCGAGTCCCAGGCGCCGGCACACTTCGGCTTCAATCGAGGGATCGAGATGCGCGAAGGTGCCCACGGCGCCAGAGATCTTGCCCACCGCCACCGTCGTGCGGGCGCGCTGGACGCGCGTGATGCTGCGCTTCACTTCGGCATACCAGAGCGCCAGCTTCAGACCAAACGTCATCGGTTCGGCATGCACGCCGTGCGTGCGACCGATCATCGGCGTGAGGCGGTGTTCCTCGGCGCGAGTCGCGATGGCCTGGGACAGCGCGTCGAGATCCGCCAGGATGAGGTCGCACGCCTCGCGCATCTGGATGGCCTGCGCGGTATCCACGACGTCCGAGGACGTCAGGCCGAAGTGCAGCCATCTCGCCGAGGGGCCGACTCGTTCGGCAACGGCAGTCGTAAACGCGATCACGTCGTGCTGCGTCGTCTTCTCAATCTCCTCGATGCGTGCGATATCGACGCCTGCTTTGGCCTCGAGATCCTTCACAGCTTCCGCCGGAACGATGCCGGCATCGGCCATCGCGTGCGCAGCAGCAATCTCGACCTGGAGCCACGTTTCATACCGACGCTGCTCGCTCCAGATTCGGCCCATCTCGGGATGGGTATAGCGTGGAATCACGTCGGTCTTCAACACCGATCTCCGGTCAACACCAGCAGAGTCCGATCGGGCGGATATACGTGCATCCGTGTCAACCGTGTTGGGCCAGCGACCGACGCCATTCAGCGTTCAATCAAGCCGCAATTGCTCCCGGGTTAGCTGCAAACCATTGACGCTTCCAAGGACCGTCACGCTCAACCCGTCACGCGCAAACAGCTCGCCGGTCAGCCGGTGCACGTCGTCCACGGTCACGCGTTCGATTGATTCGAGCATCTCGTCGAGCGAGTCCTCGCGATCGCGGTAGATCTCCAGGCGGGCGTGATGAGACATGCGGCTCGAGGTGCTTTCGAGGTTCAACATCAGCGAGCCCTTGAGATGATCTTTCGCGCGACGCAACTCGTCGGCCGGAATCGGCTCGTTTCGCATCCGGCGTATCTCGCCGACGACGACGTCCACCAGTTCACTCACCACGTCGTTGCCACACCCCGCGTAGATGCTCAGGGCACCGGCATCCTGGTACGGCGCTCATCGATGAGAATACCGAGTAGGCCAGGCCACGACGTTCGCGCACGTTCTGGAACAGCCGTGAGCTCATCGAGCCGCCGAGCACGGTGTTGAGCGCATGGCCAACGTAGCGATCGGCGTGATTCTGCGGCAGCCCTGGCGTTCCCAGACAGACATGACTCTGCTCGAGGTCCTTGTGCCTCACCTGCACAGCGGGAACCACCGACGGGGGGACGTCGCTCGTCGGACTCCCCGTCGCGGTCACGTTCGCAAAGGCCTGCTCAACCAGCGCTTTCACGGCATCGTGCTCGAGATTGCCGACGGCGACCACCACGAAGTTCTGGGCGACGTAGGCGTCCCTGAAGTAGTGCCGGAGCGTGGTCTGATCGAACGCAGACACCGTTGCCGGCAGACCGAGAATCGGGCGACCGAGAGGATGGCCGCTCCAGAACGCCTCCGCGAAGATCTCGTGCACGAGATCATCCGGCGTGTCCTCGACCATCTTGATCTCTTCGAGCACGACTTTTTTCTCGCGTTCGATGTCCTCTGGCGCAAAGACCGGGCGCGACACGAGGTCGGTGAGGATATCGGCCGCGAGCGGGAGATGCTGGTCGAGCACCTTCACGTAGTAGCCCGCGTACTCCTTCGACGTAAACGCGTCGAGTTGTCCGCCGATCGAGTCCACCTGCTGCGCGATGTCCTCCGCCGAGCGGCTCTCGGTGCCCTTGAAGAGCATGTGTTCGACGAAATGCGCGATCCCTGCATGCGCGGACGGCTCGTGGCGCGAGCCGCGGGTGAGCCAGACGCCGATCGAGACCGAACGCACGTGCGGCATCGCTTCGGTCACGAGACGAAGACCGTTCGCGAGCGTCTCGCGTTGGATGTGGGGCTCAGTCACGCTTGTGATGGGAAAGCCTCTAACTCGTTGTAATTAAAGGGATTAAAACCGAATGATATCATGTGGAGGTGACGAGCGCAAGAGCGGTGGATCTCGCTGAACTGGAGCTCCCCGAACTCGAGGCGCTGCTCGCCGAGCGCGGCTCCCCGCGCTTCCACGCGCGCCAGATTTTCCGGTGGATCTGGAAGCGCGGCGTCACCGACGTGACGCGTGATGACGGACTTGGGTCACGCTCTGCGCGGGCAGATTGCGAGCCTCGTTCGCGATTCGAACACCGCGCATCGCTTCGCCGCGACACCTCCGAAGACGGCACACAGAAGTTCGTGCTCGCGCTCGAGGACGGCAAGCAGATCGAATCGGTTTTCATCCCCGATACGCCGGCGCAAACCTTCTGCATCTCGACCCAGGTCGGCTGCGCGATGGGTTGTGCGTTTTGTCTGACCGGCAAGATGGGCCTGATTCGACACTTGAGCGCCGGAGAGATCGCCGGGCAGGTGCGCGTCCTGGCTCATGCGCTCGATTTGGACGATCGAACGTTCAATATCGTCCTGATGGGAATGGGCGAACCGCTGCACAACTACGACGCCACCATGAAAGCGCTGAGGATCCTCAACGACCCTCGAGGCCTCGCCGTCAACCCGAAGCGGGTCACGCTGTCGACGGTTGGTATCGTGCCGATGCTCGATCGGCTTGCTCAGGAGGATCTCATGCCAAATCTGGCGGTCTCCCTGCACGCCACGACAGAGGAACAGCGAGCCGCCATCGTCCCACCCACGAAGAAGTACTCCCTGCACGATGTTCTGGAGGCGTGTCGGCGGTTTCCGTTGTCAAAACGGAGTCGCATCACGTTCGAGTATGTCCTGCTCGAACGCGTGAACGACTCGCCCGATGACGCCAGGCGGCTTGCGAAGCTCCTCGCGAACATCAAGGCCAAGGTCAATCTCATTCCGCTCAATGCCGCCCCGGGCATACCGTTCGAACGACCGTCGGACGCGCGCGTCGATGCGTTTGCACGCATCCTCGCAGACCGAGGGATAACGGTCTCGGTTCGCAAGAGCCGCGGCCGCGACATCCGCGCGGCCTGCGGTCAGCTCATCGTCGAGGGCCAGCGCCGCTCGGCCGGCCAGCGGCTCGCGGCAGCACTTCAGTACGGTTGCCGGTTGCCAGTTCAAGCCAGTCGCCGGTGGCCAGTTGCCAGTCTGCCAGCTTGCAGCACTTGCCCAGTCATCTGCCCTTTGACACTTGTACACTTGATACACTTGTCACTTGATATGTATCATTCCCACATATGGCAGACCCGATTGCTGAAGCAGCCGCTCGCAAGGGCAGCGCCGAGCTGTTGATCCTCGCCGCCCTCGAAGACGGACAACTGCACGGCTACGAGATCGCGCGCGAAATCGCGCGGCGGTCGGACGGACTCCTGACCTTTCACGTGGCATCGCTCTATCCGCTGCTCTATCGACTGGAAGACCGGCGTTGGATCAGCGGCCGCTGGGTGGAAAAGCCAGGGCAACGACGACGGCGATGCTATCGGCTGACCGCAGAGGGCAAACGCGTGCTGGCTTCGCAACGGAGCCGATGGTCGTCGTTCGTCAACGCGCTGACCAAGGCGGCGGGATTGCGTCATGCGTGACTGGGCGGCTGAAGTCCGAGCACAGCTTGCGCGGAGCAACGACGACCCTCTGCCCGGAGATGTCGTCGACGAGATCGGTCACCACCTCGCCGACCTCCATCGAGCCGCTCTGTTTCGCGGCGAGTCCGTCGATGAGGCCGATCGCATCGTCGAACGCGAGTTGACCAACATCGCCCCGATGGCCGAAGCCATCCGGCGGCGCCGCCAGACGCGGCCTACAGCGTCCGAGGACACACTCGTCGTTCTGGGCTGGCGTTGTCTCGCGATGTCGCTCACGCGTGGCGAGTCCTCGGCGCGAGACGGGCGCACTCGACATTGGTCGTCGTCACGCTGGCCGTGGCCATCGGCTCGTGCACGGCGGTGTTCAGTCTCGTCAACTCGCTGATCCTGGGACGGCTGCCGTATCGCGGATCCCGAACGCCTCGTCTTGCTCTGGGAAACGGAAGCGGACGATCGGACGGCGCAATTCATCGTCTCGCAGCCGAACTATCAGGACTGGGTCCTGGAAACGCGCAGCTTCGCCACGCTCGGCCTCTGGGAATACAACACGTTCAACGTGTCGGCGACTGTCGACCCGGAGCAGGTTCCCGGCCTGCGCGCATCCTCCTCGCTGTTCAAGGTGCTCGGCGTGCAGCCGGCGTCTGGGCCGCGTGTTCACGGCGGCCGAAGACGAACCCGGCCATCGCGTCGCCGTGATCTCCGACGCCGTTTGGAAGGTTCACTTCGGCGGCCGATCCGGCGGTCATCGGACGGGAGATACGTCTGAACGGCAACGTCCACGAAGTCATCGGCGTCATGCCGGCCGGGTTCGAGTTCCCTCGCAAGGGCACCGGCGTCTGGGTCCCGATTCAGTTCACCGAGCAGGATAAGAATCGGGGCTCGCACTCCTTCTACGTCGCGGGACGGCTGGCCGAGGGGGTCACGTTCGAGCAAGCGCGCGACGAGGTCGAGCGACTCGGGGATTCCCTTCGAAGCCGATACGAGGACAACGACGGAGAGAGCGCAACCGTCGAGCGAATGCAGGAGTTCGGGCTCTTGAACACGCGCCGCATCCTGGTCGCGCTCTCGGGAGCGGTTGCGCTCGTCCTCCTCATCGCGTGCATCAACGTCGCCGGGCTGCAAGTGGCGCTGGGGCTGGCGCGACGTCGTGAGTTCGTGACGAGGCTCTCAGTCGGTGCGCGCTACTCACACCTGGTGCGCCAGGTCCTGGTCGAGAGCCTGTTGCTCGCCGGTCTGGGCTGCCTTGGCGGTCTCGGCCTTGCGCTGCTCGTCACCCGTTCGGTCGACCTGATTCTCAGTCCCGGCTTTCGCACCTTGCCGTTTCGCGGTGACGTTGCCATCGCGCTCGACGGCCGCGTCTTGCTGTTCGCAGTCGTCGTCGCGGCGCTTTCAGCGTTGCTGTTTGCGTTTGCGCCGCTCGTTGGATTGAGACGCCAGTCGCTTCAAGCGATGCTGCGAGAGGGAGACCGCGGCGCAACTCGGCTCGCCACCGGCACTCGACGAGCGTTGGTCGCCATCGAAGTCGCCATGGCCATCATCGTGTTGTGTGGGGCGGGCTTGATGATTCGCAGCCTGTCGAGGCTGCTGCAGGTGAATCCTGGATTCAATCCCTCGAGCACGCTGGTGATGCAGGTCTCGTTGCCACAAGTCAACACCTATGGGCCTCCGGATCGGGTGGACTTCTGCAGGAACCTCGCGCGGGAACTGTCAGGCGTGCCAGGAATCGTCAGGTCGAGCGCCATCAGCCACCTGCCATTGAATGGATCCAATGCCAGTCGCGGATTCTTCATCGAAGGTCGGAACCCACCAGGTCCCAATGAGCCGGGCACGTCCGCCAACTACCGGCTGATCTGTCCCGGATACTTCGCGACGCTCGAGATTCCCCTGCTCGCCGGCCGCGATTTCAATGATCAGGACGTTCGCGATGGAGCACAGGTCGTGATCCTCAATCGCGCGACCGCGGAACGCTACTGGCCCAGCGGTGACGCGCTTGGGCAACGCTTCAAGCTGGGCGGCATCAACAGCACCAATCCGTGGTTGACGGTGATCGGGATCGTCGACAACGTCAGGCACTTCGCCCTGGAGTCCCTGCCTGCTCGTGAGATCTACCGCCCATACAGTCAGGCGGCATGGCCGGTCATGACAATCGTCGCCAAGACAGCCGGGGAGCCACTCCTGTGGCAACGTCCCGTCAGAGATGCCATCGGGCGCGTCGAGTTGCAGCTGCCAGCCGCCAACCCCCGCTCGCTGGAGGCCGTCGTCAGCGGATCGATCGCGTGGCGTGCGACCCCGATGCGACTACTGACCGGGTTCGCGCTCGTAGGTCTGCTGCTGGTGGCAATCGGTGTCTATGGCGTGCTGGCGTACTACGTCTCACAGCGAAAACGTGAGTTCGGCGTTCGCCTGGCGTTGGGTGCTTCCAAGCCTCGGCTCGTCGCTCTCGTCCTCCAGCAGTCCGCGATGCCGGTGCTCGATCGGCGTGATCATCGGTGTCGGCGGATCGCTCTTGTCCGGACGCTGGCTCACGGCGCTGCTATACGAGGTCGAGCCCGGTGATCCCGTGGTGCTCATCAGCATCGCCGTGTTGCTCGCGCTGGTTGCAATCGCTTCGAGCTTGATACCTGCTCGACGAGCCGCGATGGTCGACCCGCTGGTCGCACTGCGGGAAGAATGAAACGAAGGACTGCTGACGCAGCAGTGGGACTCGCTCGCCTTCGGCTCGCGTCGTAGGACTCGCGGCTCCGCTCGCTCGTGGGGGCTCGGCCGTGCGGGCCTCGCTTGCGCGTAGCTAATCCGTCAATTCATAGCGCCGCCGAACGGCGGCGCTCCTAACGAGCCGCTGCGAAGCGGCGAGTCCGGAGCGAGCCGAGCGGCGAGCGACTCCAACGAAGCGAGCGCCAGCGAGCGAGTCCTACTTGATCTCGACCTTCCACCCATTCGTTCCTCGCATGACCTGGAGGAGCAGGTACGCGGAAGTAGTTGTCGGTGACCGCCATCGAACCATCTTCGATCGTCAACGCTGGACGTCGAGTGCCCCGCTGCGATTCGCGAAACCGTTCAGCGAGGTCGCGCGAAATCTCACGTAACCGGTGCGCTCGCATCTTGATCACACTCCCGTGAACCTGACCCGGTAGACGCGAGGCCGCCGTGCCCGGGCGCTCAGAGTATGGGAAGACATGCAGGTGCGTGAGCGGGGACTGCGCGAGGTAGTTCGCGAGCTCGTCGAAGTCCTCAGCGGTCTCGCCCGGGAAGCCAGCGATGACATCCGAGCCAATCGCAGCATGCGGCAACCGGTAGCGGACCCGATCGACGAGGTCCCGGAAGAACTCGATGGTGTAAGGCCGGTTCATGGCTTGCAGCACTCGATTCGAGGCGTGCTGGAGCGGCAGGTGGAAATGCGGCGCGCATCGAAGCTCCAGTGCCGCGAGCGGAAAGTCCATGGGTTCGAGCGAGCTGACGCGGATAAGTGCGGGTGTTTGGGCGAGCACGCGGAGCAATTCGATCAAGCTGCTGGCCGGCTGGAGGTCGCGTCCGTACGACCCGAGATGCACACCCGTCACGGCAATCTCGCGATACCCGGCTTCGATGACGCGGGTGACTTCCGCGCGAATGTCCGGCAGCGTCCGGCTCCGACTTGCGCCACGAGTGGTTGGAATAATGCAGTAGCTGCACGATTCCTCGCAGCCTGTCTGCACGCGCAGCGTCCAGGCCGTGCGCCCCATCAGTCCAGGCGCCAGCGGCCGCCCACATGGACCATCGGTCTCTGTCAGCGAGGTCTGGGCTCCATCCATCAGCCTCGCAACGAACGTGATCGACTCTTTCTCGCGATTAGGCACCACGCTCGTGACGCCCGGAAGGTTCGCGACCTCTTCCGGACACCGGGTGGCATAGCAGCCAGTGGCAACAATGCGCGCACCGGGATTCTCGCGAGCGACGCGCCGAATGGTTTGGCGGGCGCCCTGGTCCGCGCTCGCCGTCACCGAACAGGTGTTGACGATGACGACATCGGCGTGCCCACTGGACACGGAGATGGCGCCGCGCGCCTGAAGCTCCGCTTCAATTGCCAACGAATCGGCCTGGTTGACGCGACAGCCGAAGGTAATGACGGAATACTTCATCGTCGGTCCACGGTCCACGGTCACCGGTGACCGGTCTAGTCTCGACTGGCTGCCGGTCTGGCGAGCGGAAGGCGAGCGGTCCTACCTCGACGCGAGCGCCTTGCGGCCAATGTCCCGACGATACTGCATGCCGTCGAAGTGAATCAGCTCGACCGCTTGGTAGGCGCGCTCGATTGCTGCAGCGAACGTCGCTCCGCGAGCAACCACGGTCAAGACCCGACCGCCTGCGGTCACCAACTCTCGACCATCGCTCTTGACACCTGCGTGAAAGACCTGGACGTCGGGACATTCGGCAGCCACTCGTTCGAGCCCCTCGACGCGATCGCCGGTTCGAACGGCGCCCGGGTATCCAGCGGCAGCCAGGACGACGCCGACATGAGCTTCCGGTCTCAGCCTGACGCGGGACGAGCGCATCACACCGGTTGCGGCAGCCCACAGAATCGGCGTCAACGGTTCGGCAATCATCGGCAGGACCACTTGCGCTTCGGGATCGCCAAATCGGACATTGAACTCGATGACTTTGGGCCCGTCTGCGGTCAGCATCAATCCGCAATACAAGACACCCCGGTAGGGCATGCCTTCGGCGATGAGGCCCTGCAGGACCGGGCCCACGATTGACGTGAGGATCCGGTTCTCCGTCGCGGCATCAACGAGCGGGCTTGGCGCGAAGGCACCCATGCCGCCGGTATTCGGACCCGCATCGTCTTCGAAGATTCGCTTGTGATCCTGTGCCACGACCAGCGGCACGGCGTGTTCGCCATCGGCAAGGACGAAAAACGAAACCTCCGGGCCCGTGAGACGCTCTTCCAGAACGACTCGAGCTCCCGCATCGCCAAAGCTGCGCTCCTGCATCGACGCAAGAATCGCCGCTTCAGCCTCGGCCACGGTGTCTGCCACGATCACACCCTTTCCGGCGGCGAGCCCATCCGCTTTCACCACCGGGGCCGGACCAAGGTCGCCGCGTCGGACAAGCGCGATGGCTTCGCGGACGTCGCTGCAGACTTCGTAGCGCGCCGTGGGGATCCGATGGCGTCGCATGAAATCCTTCGCGAAGGCCTTGCTGGTCTCCAGCTGCGCTGGCAATCGACGAGGGCCGAAGATAGGGCGGCCGCGAGCGCTGAAGAGGTCGGCAACGCCGCGAGCCAGCGGCGCTTCGGGGCCGACAACCGTCAGGTCTACCGCTTCAGCCTCGGCCACGGCCAGCACGGCCTCGGGGTCGGCGGGATCGACCACGACGGTTCGAAACTCTCGGGCGATTCCGGCGTTGCCCGGAGCGCAGATGACGCGATCGACCCCAGGTCCTGGGCGAGTCTGCGGCACAAGCGCGTGTTCGCGGGCGCCGGAGCCCACGACAAGGATTCGCATCTAACTTACTGAATTGAATGGAGTTAGAGTCTCTGACCGAACTGCGAAAACGTGTGATAGCCTAACATATTCGGCCGGTCGAATTTTTCCGGCCTGAAAGTTCCAAGTTCCAAGGTTCCAGGGTTCCAGGGTTCCAAGGTTCTCAGAGGTTCAGCGTTCTCGTGAGCGCGACCATTGAACCGTTGGAACTCTGGAACTGTTGGAACTCTGGAACCTGCCACGGGGAAGGGGGTGATTGACATGGCCGAGGTGAAGATCCAGGAGGGCGAATCGATCGAGAGTGCGCTTCGCCGCTTCAAGCGCAAGGTTCAGCAAGAGGACATCATCAAGGACATCAAGAAACACTCCTTCTATCTGAAACCTGGTGACAAGCGTCGCGCCAAGCAGGCGCTGGCCCGCAAACGAAACCGCAAGAAGATGCGCCGAGAAGCCGAGTAGCGGTTAGAATTCACCCCAACTTTCGAGGACACCTCGCATGGACATCGCGGAACGCACGGTGAGTGATGTCACCGTGCTCGATTTGAAGGGCAAGATGACGCTCGGCGAAGGCGACGAGCTCTTGAAGGACAAGATCAACAGCCTGTTGGCCAGCGGCAAGAGGAAGCTGGTCCTGAACCTCGAAGGCGTGCCGTATATCGATTCGGCGGGCCTCGGCGAAATCGTGCGCACGTACACGACCGTTAGCCGTCAAGGCGGCAGCCTCAAGCTGCTCAACCTGACCAAGCGGATCGAGGACTTGCTGGCCATCACGAAGCTTCTGACCGTGTTCGAAACCTACGACACGGAGCAAGAGGCCGTGAAGAGCTTCAGCGGCTAAGCCGCGAGTGGAGATGCGGTCCCTGGCTTCCCAGGCTCAGGAGCGCCGTGGGGGGCTTGTGCTCACCGGCCTGCTGATCGTCGATGCGGCCGGAGCAGTGGACCAAGAACCTGATTGTCTTTGCGGCGCTCATCTTTGGGCACCGCTTGTTGGATCCGGCCGCCGTGGGACTCTCACTGGCGGCCTTTTTGATTTTTTGCGCCGTCTCGAGCGTCGTTTATCTGGTCAACGACGTCGGCGATCGCGAGGTCGACCGGCTGCACCCGGTCAAGCAGCACCGGCCAATTGCCGCCGGCGAGCTTGCGGACGGCGACGGCGCTGGGCGCGGCAGCCGTCATCGCGGCGGCTGCCATCGCGATGGCGTTCTGGGTGCGGCCCGCACTGGGTTGGATCGTGCTGGCGTATCTGGGACTGCTGGTCTGGTACTCCCGCGCGCTCAAGCATGTAGTGATTCTTGATGTGCTGACGATTGCGATGGGCTTCGTGCTGCGGGCCGCCGGTGGCGCCGCAGCCATTGCCGTTCCGATGAGCTCGTGGCTGCTCGTCTGCACGATTCTGTTGGCGCTGTTCCTCGGGATTGAGCAAGCGACGTCACGAACTGACGCTGCTCGCCTCGGACGCCGCGGGACACCGACGAATTCTGGAGGAATACAACCCGTATCTGCTCGATCAGATGATCAGTGTGGTCACGGCGTCGACGCTGATGGCCTACATCATCTACTGTACGAGCCCAGAGACGACTGAGAAGTTCGGCACGAGTCAACTGGTGCTGACCACCCCGTTTCCGATTTACGGCATCTTTCGCTACCTCTATCTCGTGCATCAGCGCGGGGCTGGTAGCCCGTCCGAGCTGCTGTTGACGGATCGACCACTCGTCGCTTGCATTGCCCTCTGGGGTCTCGCAGTTATTGGCATCATCTATCGACCGTTCGGGCTGTAGTCCAGACAGATTAGGCGTTCAGTTTCCGGTTGCCAGTTTCCAGTTCAAGGAAGCGGCTCTTCTTTGAACTACGCAACTGGCAACTGGCAACTGACAGCGAAGGGACTATAGAGTTGCGTTCGAAGGTCGCGATTCTCAAGACATCGCCCGGATCGGTCCTGCGGGACTACCACGAGCTGATGAACCTCGCGGGGTATCAGGATGTTCTGTCGAAGGACGTCGATACGGCGCTGAAGGTCAACATCTCGTGGCATTTCTTCTTCCCCGGCTCGTCGACGACTCCGTGGCAACTGGATGGCGTGATTCGAGCGATGAAGCAGGACGGTTATCGGTCCGATCTGATTCACGCCTGTCACAACCGGACGGTCGTCATCGACGCCCAACTCGGCGAACGCGAGAACAAGCAGCTCCCGGTGGTCGAAGCCCACGGGCTGCGAAACATCCACCTCTACGAAGGCGACGAGGAGTGGATCCACATTCGCGACGCGGTCGGGGATCTCGCCGACAGGTTCCTGTGTCTCAATGAGGTGTATCGCGACGGCTTCATGATTCCGCGCCGGTTCATCGGCGAAAACATCCTTCACCTGCCGACGATCAAGACGCACGTGTTCACCACCACGACGGGGGCGATGAAGAACGCGTTTGGGGGGCTCTTGAACGAACGGCGCCACTGGACCCATCCCGTGATTCACGAGACGCTGGTCGACCTGTTGATGATCCAACAGCGGATTCATCGCGGTGTGTTCGCGGTGATGGACGGAACATTTGCCGGTGACGGACCTGGCCCGCGCTGCATGATTCCCTACGCGAAGAACGTCATTCTCGCCAGCGCCGATCAGGTAGCCATCGACGCGGTCGCGGCGCGACTCATGGGCTTCGATCCCCTGAGCATCAAGTACATCCGATTGGCGCACGACGCCGGGCTCGGCTGCGGCGATCCCCGGGAGATCGAAATCGTGGGCGACAAGCAGGCGGCGGCCGAAAACTGGCACTTCGTCGGTCCGTTCAAGAGAATGACGTTTGCGTCACGGATGCAGCATCTCATCTATTGGGGGCCGCTTCGCAAGCCCATCGAGTGGTCGCTGAGGACCGGTCCTGGCGCCATGGGCGTACATCGCCAGCGTCATTTACCACGATAGCTATTGGTATCCCGTGGAACGCAGAGCGCATCACGAAGCAGGTGCTTGCGAGTCCATGGGGCCGCCTGTTTCAGAACTGGGGGCGGGTGCGGTCCGACGACAACGGCTTCCCCGATGTCGGCGGGCAACCCGCTACCGCACCGCGAGCAGGAGCGCGCGCTCTGGCTCAATCCATTGGCGTTCTCGGGACCTGCATCAAGGAGGCCCCAGAGTTCGCCAGCCGCCGTCGCCGCGAGCACGGCAGACGCCGCATGAAGCGGCGTAAGGACACGAAATGGCTGATTTCAACATCCGCTCCGAGTCGATCGACGTCGAGCAGATCATGCGCCAGATACGCTCGCGTATCCAGCGAGAAGCGCGGCGTGGACTACACGGAGGAACAAATTCGGGAGCTCGCGTCGGTGCGGCTCGAGAAGTTTCTCGACCCGAAGAACCTCCGATCCGACTTGATCGAGCAGTTCCGCCGAAGTCGACAGATCCCCCCGACGAGCTCGGGCCGATTCATCCGCCCTACGAGTTCTCGGATCAGACGCTCTTCACGTCCCACCGTGGGCTGCTGCGTTTCATCCGCCGACTCTTGAACCCGGTCTTGAAGCTGTTCTTCAATCCCAATACCTTGAATCAGGTCCTGCATGCACAGTCCCAGTTCAACAGTCGACATGCTCCAACGCGACCGGGAGGAAGGGGCGAACGAAACGATTGGCAGACGCTCTACTACGAAGTGCTTCACAACCTGGTCCTCGAGACCACGCGCAGCGGCATCGAGCTCAGGAACATGAAGATGCGGCTCGAGGCGCTCTCGAGTCGTCTGGAGTTCAGCGAGCGGCGCGTTCGGGCGCTCGAAGGCGTCGTCCAGTACCGTCCGGAAGTCGTTCGCGTCCGCGCGACCGCGATCGCGAGCGAGACCGGACGAGCGGCATGCGAACGCCAAGCGCCGGGGGACCAGCGGGGGGCCAGTACGATTCCACCACGACGGGACGTCGCAGGCGGATGGCGCACCGGCGTCGGGCGACCTGGCCGCGTCAACACTTCCGCCGATCCCGGCGCGCGTCGCCGCCGACGACGTCGGCGCGGGCGCCGTGGCCCTGGCCTGGCGCCGGTTGGACCTGCTGGCCCGGAAAGTTCGGCAGCAGCCGTCGGTGAGCAGCCTGCGGACATTATCAGCGGAGATGACGATTCGAGGATCGCCGGCGAACCCGATTTTGACAACGGCGATGAGGACGAGGCGCCCACCGAGGACGTCTGAGCCATCAGCGACGCTAGACGAGGGCGACGCCGATCAACCGGACCCGTTGAGAGCCGAACGATCCCGACCGCCAGTGAAGATCGCCGTTGTCGTCCAGCGCTACGGCGCAGACATCAATGGTGGCGCAGAGCTCCACGCACGCTACATCGCCGAGCATCTCGCACGCCACGCGACGGTCGAAGTGCTGACGACCTGCGCCACCGACTACATCACCTGGCGGAACGCGTCTACCGCCGGGCGAGGAGATCGTTCATGGCGTCAAGGTGCGGCGTTTCGCCGTTGCCCGGGAACGTGATCCCGACACATTCGGAAAACTGTCGCAGCGGGTGTTCAGCAAGCGCCATTCGCTGCGACAGGAACTGGCGTGGCTCGAAGCTGAAGGACCGACAAGCCCGGCGCTGATCTCGTTCATCCGCGACAACGAGCCCTCGTTCGATTTCTTCATCTTTTTCAGCTTTCCGCTATTACCACGCGTATCACGGTGTGCGTGCGGTCGCTCACAAAGCATCTCTGGTGCCGACGGCCGAGCGTGATGGTGCGTTGGGCCTCGGCATCTTTGCGCCCGTTTTCCGAAGCGTCCGCGGGGTCATGTACAACTCGCTCGAGGAACGTGCGCTGATCCGGACGGTGTTCCGGCAACGACAACGTGCCGGGCGTCGTGGTCGGCATCGGATCCGACATTCCCTGCTCACCGCGATGCTGCGCGCTTCCGGCAGAAGTTCGACCTCCACGATCGTTTCGCGATTTTCATCGGCCGCATCGACGAGAACAAGGGGTGTCGCGAACTGTTCGACTATTTCCTCCGCGTACTTGAAATCGTCTCCGGTGGCGTGCACCTGGTTCTCATCGGCAAGCCCGTCATTCCGATTCCACATCACCCGAGAATTCATCACCTGGGGTTCGTTTCGGCGACCAGGACAAGTTCGATGCTCTCGCCGCTGCCGAACTGCTGGTCATGCCGTCTTACTTCGAGAGCCTGTCGATGGTCGCGCTCGAAGCCTGGGCGCTCGGCAAACCCGTGCTGGCCAACGGCCGATGTGACGTCTTGAAGGGACAATGCATCCGAAGCAACGGCGGCTTGTATTACGAGAATTTCCAGGAGTTCCTGGAAACACTGCGCATGATCGACTTCAGCCCGTCGCTGGCGAGCGGACTGGGACGTAACGGGCAGGACTACTTCACGCGTCATTACTCGTGGCAGGTGATCGAGCGCAAGTATCTCGACATGCTCGAACGGTTGTCTCGCGAGCCGGGTCAGAAGCCGATTCGAATCGGGCCTGGGATGGTTCGCCGGCTGTTTCGAATCACCCACCAGCCGACGAGATCGTCGCGGCGCTGCCAACAGGTCCCGCGCGGGTGACGAGGAATCGGCGGTCGCCCGCGACGAATCTCCCAACTCGCGATCGCTCGGGCGGCTGGCATTCCCGTAGCGGCCCCGGCCCACGTCGCCCATCAGGCCTGCACCAGCGGCCGGGCGACAACCGGCGGACCTACCGGAGCGAGCCGGAGCCGTAGCGCCGCGGCAGTCGTCACAGGCATCGCGCGACGAACGGCGCTCCGCACGACCTGGCTTACGAGGACCACACGCACAACGGCGTCGGCCGAACAACCGCCCCGCCGCCGTTCAGGCAACAGGTGAGCATGCCGCCCGCAGTTCACCAGGTATTGGCCACGCTCGGGTACGGAGACGCAATCGGCAACGAGGTGCTTGGCATTCAGCGGGTGCTTCAACCGCGCAGGATACGAGTCGGAAATTTTCGTCGAGACGGCCGACCGGCAGACTCGAGGACTTGACCGTGGACTATCGCGAGCTGACCGGTCGCAGAGCCATCCCGATAACGTTCTGATTCATCACTTCTCGATCGGGTCGCGCGCTTCCCGGATTGCCTACGCGCTTCCCGATCGAATGGTGCTCATCTACCACAACATCACGCCCCCGCGAATATTTCATCGACGTTCACCCGCTGCTGACGCAGCAGTGCTTCCTCGGACGTCGGGAGCTTGGCTTTTACGCGTCGCGATGCGACCTCGCGCTCGGTGATTCCGAGTACAACCGCCTCGAGCTCGAGGCGGCGGGGTTTCCTCGGACCGATGTGCTTGCCGGTCGTGCCGGCTTCTCCCATCTCGCAGGCCCAGCCAACTACATGCAGGCCGGGCCTTCGATGACGACTGGGTCAACCTGCTATTTGTCGGCCGAACTGATTCCCGAACAAGCGGATCGAGGATGTGATCCGCTGGTTTTACTCCTACAAGCGCTGGCACAATCCGCGCTCTCGGCTGCTGCTGGTTGGTTCTCATGCTGGGTTCGAGCGTTACATCGCGATGCTCCACCAGTTCATCGCCCGTATCGGCGCAACCGACATCTACTTTCAAGGCCACGTCACGAACGA
Organism: uncultured Acidobacteriota bacterium; assembly: GCA_963734095.1. Classification (GTDB taxonomy): domain Bacteria; phylum Acidobacteriota; class Vicinamibacteria; order Vicinamibacterales; family UBA2999; genus JACCSI01. The sequence continues at coordinate 324,175 of CAVTGK010000040.1, forward strand.
GGAGTTGGTGGCGTACTACGAACTGGCGGACGTGTTCCTGTGCGCGAGCGAGCACGAAGGGTTTTGCGTGCCGCTCATCGAGGCGTTTCATATGGGCGTGCCGGTGATTGCCTATGCCGCCGCTGCAGTGCCTGCCACGATGGACGGTGGCGGCATCTTGTTCACCGACAAGAATCCGGCGGAAGTGGCGGGATTAATCGATACGCTCGTGACCAACGAGGCTTTCACCGATCGAGTCGTCCGCACCCAGGAGGACGCGTTGGAGCGCCTCGAGGCTCGAGGATTTCGGCGGCATGGTGTTGCGTTTCGTCGACTCCGTCCGAGCGGCGCCACGTTTGCCGCACCCCTGACAAGCCTCGACTTCTGGGAGCAGGTGAAGGTCGCCGAGGAACTCGAAGATGTGCGGGCACACCGCCCCGCGTGCCTTTCAGGCACTGCCGAAGCGCGGGAGCGATCAGTGACTGTCAACCAATGGGTTCCGGCGGCGCACAAGGGCGATGCGATCGGCGACAGCGCCCGACGGGTCCGGCATCTCCTGCGACGGCAGGGACACAGAGCGGAGATCTATGCCCTGACCGTAGACGAGGAGCTTCGCAGTGATGTTGTTTCGTTCGATTGCGCTGAGGCGCGGGCCGGCGACATCACCATTCTGCACTTTGCCGTACCGTCGCCGATGACCGAGGCGTTTGCAAATTTGCCGCGTGGGCGCGTCCTGCAGTATCACAACGTCACACCTGCTCATTTCTTTGCCCCGTACGAGCCCGGCGTCTTCGGATCGCGACCCTCGGGCGCGAGGAACTGGCGACGCTGGCCGGACGCACAGACGCCGCTCTAGGCGATTCAGAATTCAATCGCAGCGAACTGCCGGCGCTCGGGTTTACCAACACCGCCGTGTTCCCGATCGCCATCGACCCGGATCGGATCCGCAACGCGCCGGCCCGGCCCGCGCTCGAGGAGATGCTGTCGGACGGCCTGACCAACTTTCTGTTCGTCGGACGCATCGTGCCGAACAAGAAGATCGAGGACCACATTCGGCTGGCCGAGCACTACAAGCGATACGTCGACACCGATTATCGATTCATCTTCGTCGGTAAGACCGATGGCGTGCCGCGCTACTACAACAGCGTGCGCGGTCTGATCGAGGAATACCAGATGCCTCCGGATCGCTTCGTGTTCACCGGCACCGTCCCAGAAGAGGACCTGGCAACGTACTACCGAACGGCCAGCGTTTACATCTCGCTGTCGGAGCACGAGGGATTCTGCGTGCCATTGCTCGAGGCGATGGCAGCCGACGTGCCCGTCCTCGCCTATTCATCGACGGCCGTGCCGGACACACTGGGCGGCGCTGGCGTGCAGTTTGCGCCGAAAGATCTGGAACACGCCGCCGAGTTGCTTGGCGAGCTCACCTTCAACGACGACTTGCGAGCCCGCGTCATCGACGGCCAGCGACGCCGGCTCGGAGACTTCGGCGACGACCGGATCCTGCACGAACTCGATCGTCTCCTTGCGATGGTGCACTGATGCGGATCGGCTTTGTCGTTCAGCGTTACGGGGCCGAAATTCTCGGCGGCTCCGAGTATCACTGCCGGTTGATCGCCGAGCGGGTGGCGCTTCGCCATGACGTCGAGGTCCTTACGACGTGTGCCCGGGACTACATCACCTGGAAGAACGACTATCCGGAAGGCAGCGACCGCATTCGCGGCGTCACCGTGCGTCGATTCGCCAACGCACATCTCGCGACATCGAGCGCTTTCAATCGCTACTCCGATTGGATTTTCGCGAACGAACATACGCGAGACGACGAGATGCAATGGCTCGAGATGCAGGGGCCATGGTCTCCGGCGTTGCTCGAGTATCTCAGGCGTCACCACCGATCCTACGACGCGTTCGTCTTCTTCACCTATCTATATGCACCCACCGTGCTGGGCCTGGAGATCGACCCGAGCCGCTCGATCCTGGTGCCGACCGCTCACGACGAGCCCGCGATTCATCTGAGCATCTACCGCGACATGTTCCGGCTGCCGCCGGGCATCGCGTTCAATACCGAATCGGAGAAGAACTTTCTCAAGACCACGTTCGAATTCCGGGCGGCGATGGAAGAAACGGTCGGCTGTGGCGTCGATCTGTTGCAGGGCGAAGGCGATGGACCGTCAGCCACACGTCCGACCGCAAGCCGACAGACGATGAGGAGGTGGACGTCTTCGCTCAGCTCAAATCCCGCGGCATCGCGTTCCGGCGTCGGCATCGACTCCAGGGGCAGTTCCTGCTGTACGGTGGCCGCATCGACGCGGGGAAGGGGTGCGAAGAACTGCTCGAATATTTCACCAGCTACAAGGAGCACGGCGGCGAGGCGGCGCTGGTCCTGATGGGCGTCAAGCTGATGCAGATTCCCGAGGTGCCCTGGGTGCAGTTCGCTGGTCTGCTCTCGGAGCGCGAACGGCTTCAGGCACTCGAGGCCGCGACGGTGGTCGTCGTGCCCTCGCCGTTCGAAAGTCTCTCACTGCTCGCGCTCGAGTCGATGGCGGTTGGCACACCGGTGCTCTGCAACGCTCGCAGCGAGGTGCTGGTCGAGCATTGTTTGAAGAGCAATGCCGGGCTGTTCTACGCCGATCGCGACGAATTCATCGAATGCACGAACCTGTTGCTCGGCGACGAACGCATGCGGCGATCGATGGGCCGCAACGGCAAGGAATACATCAAGCGAAACTATCGCTGGGACGTCATCCTGGCGAAGTACGAGCGGTTGTTCAGTGGGCTCCGAGGTCGATGAACACGACTAGCCTCAGAGACGAGAGACACAGCAGCCACCGGATCAACCGGTTCGTGCCGTTACGTCCTGGCTCGCATGCGGCGCCGTGTGTGGTATCTGTGACGCGATCCTGATGGATTCGCAAAAGGGCCACATGCTCACCAACGTTCCGATCGCAAACGCCTGCCGCCCATTGGTAGCGGCTGTTTGCCTGCTCAGCTTCACTGGCTGTGCGAAGGGCGCCGCCGCTCGGAAAGTCGAGCAAGCCAAGCCGCCCGCCGCACCCGACGCAGCGGCCCCGGCCACCAAACCGGCACCGAAAGCGCTGATCGCCACAGCTGCCGATGGAACGAAGATCGCTTACGAACGTAGCTGGGAGCGGTCCAGCGCTGCTGTTGCTCCACGGCGGTGGGCAAACTCGCAGCGCCTGGAACGAAAGCGGCTACGTCGATCGCCTCAGCAAGCGCTTCACCGTCATCACGATGGACCAGCGCGGCACCGGCGACAGCGACAAACCGATCACGCTCGAGGGCTATGCGATTGGATCGCGTGCTCGGGGATATCCTGGCCGTCGCCGATGCCGCCGGCGCTCAAAAATTCCACGTCTGGGGATACGGTCACGGTGCCACCATCGCCCGATATCTCGCGGCTCGATCGGATCGCGTGATCTCGGCCGTCCTGGTCGCCACGACGATGGGACCAGCCGTGACCGGGATCGTCAAGGACGCCATCGTCGCGATGCGCGCCAAATGGCAGCCGCTGATGGATGCTCGCCGTGAAGGCAAGCTCGAATGTAGCAAGTTATCGGCGGGCGATCGGTCTGCGCTCGAAGGAGGAACACCCATCGCTGCGTTAGCATTGGGCGCGATGCTGGACTACCCGCCGCTGGAACCGCCTGAGATCAAGGCGACGCACGCTGTGGGTCGTTGGCGCGGCCGATACGGCCGCGATGGAGAACGTCAAAGCCTACGAAGGCAAATGGACAGGGACCAACGTCACGCTCAAGGTCCTGAGCAGCGCAAGCTATTCAGATTGCTTCATCAAGACCGACGAGGTGCTCGGCGCGATCGATCCGTTTCTCGGGAACCGCTGCCAAGTGATCGCCGAGTCGCGACCTGCTGTCTCGATCCGTCTCGCGACGGATAGCGATCGAGCGTTCTTGCAGCAAATTGCGGAACGTCTTGCGGACTTCGATTTGCCGCGCAATCGCGCACCGCGGCGGAGAGTCGCGGAGGCCGACCGGAGTGCGCTCAACAAGGCGCTGGATCATCCGATCTCGGGTACCGAATTTTCGTCGCGGAGGTCAGTGGTCAGCTAGCCGGTTGTCTGTTGATGTGGACGATGCAGGATTATTTTTCTGGCGGCTGGCACTCGCATATCTCGGTCATTGCGGTGACACGTGAGGCTGAAGGGAAAGGCGTAGGTCGGGCGCTGATGGACCATGCGGAAACCTGGGCCCGCGATCGAGGCCACCGCACCATCACGTTGAGCGTGTTCGAAAACAACCGCCGCGCGCAGGGGCTTTACGAGCGCATGGGATACAGAGCGAGATCCGCCGTTATTCGAAGCACCTCTAGGGCTTGAGCACAGGGAGTTCAGGGAGTTCAGGAAAAATTCTGGCTCCCTGATCTCCCTGATCTCCCTGTCTCCTATTCGACGTCGCTGCCCACCGGTTCGAGCTCGTCCCCGTTTTCGATCGGGCTGGACGCATCCAGCGCAGCGCCGGGGCGGCTTTCTTACGGCGGGGACGAATGTCGTAGCGCTTGATCATCTCGTTGAGCGTGGTCGGCTTGATCCGCAGCAACTCGGCGGCCCGCTTTTGCACGCCGCCAGCGGCTTCGAGCGCAGACTCGATCCATTGGCGCTCGTAGGCAGCGGTCACTTCCTTCAGCGACACGCCTTCTGACGGCATCACGATGTGCGGCATCTGGAAGTTGGGCGCCCGGCGGACGTGATCCGGAATCAGGTCCGGACCAATCCGCGGCCTTGGGTCAGCACCGTCGCACGCTCGATCACGTTCTCGAGCTCGCGCACGTTGCCCGGCCAGTCGTAGTCCATCAGCAGATCGAGCGCCTCCGGTGCCACTTCTAGATTGGGGCGCGCGTTCTCCGAGCCGTACTTCTCGAGGAAATGCTGGACGAGCAGCGGGATGTCGTCCTTGCGGTCGCGGAGCGAAGGCAGGTGAATGGCGATGACGTGCCAGCCGGTAAAACAGATCTTCGCGGAAGCGGCCTTCTTCAACCTCGCGCTTCAGGTCGACGTTGGTCGCGGCAATGATGCGCACGTCGACTTTGATCGTTTCCATCCCGCCGAGCCGCATGAATTCGCGTTCCTGCATCACGCGCAGCAGCTTGGCCTGCGTCTCGAGCGGGATGTTGCCGATCTCGTCGAAGAAGATACTGCCCTTGTCGGCGAGATCGAACAGACCCTTCTTGGGATAGACGGCGCCGGTAAACGCGCCCTTGACGTGGCCGAACAGCGTGGATTCGAGCAGGTCGGGCGGCAGGTTACCCGAGTTGACGGTCACGAACGACTTCTCGGAGCGCGACGAGTTGCTGTGAATCGCGCGGGCCACCAGCTCTTTGCCGGTGCCGCTTTCGCCGGTGATCAGAATCGTCGATCGGCTCGGTGCCGCCTGGATGATCAGGTCGAACACCTGCCTCATCCGCGGGCTCTTGCCGATGATGCCGGCAAACTTGTGGTAGCGAGCCTGCAGGTTCTGTCGCAGCGCGACGTTTTCGGCGACCAGCCGGCGGCGCTCGACGGCGTTGCGGAGCACGACCAGCACTTCGTCGTTCTTGAACGGCTTGGTGATGTAGTCGAAGGCGCCCTTCTTCATCGCGGTGATCGCGTTTTCCATCGAGGCAAACGCGGTAATCATCACGACCGGCAGCTCTTCGTCGTGCTTGTGCAGTTCCTCGAGCACGTGCATGCCGTCAATGCCCGGCATCATCATGTCGGCAATGACGGCATCGAACGGCAGCGCCTTGGCCAGGTCGAGACCTTCGGCGCCGTTTGACGCGAGGCGCACGGAGTAGCCCTCGCGGACCAGGAGCGTCTCCAGAATTTCCCGCATGATTTCCTCGTCGTCGATGACGAGGATCGAGGCATTGCGCCGCATAGTGTCTCGGAGTCCTACCTGGCGATTGCGGTCGGGTGAGCCGCCGCCGTCTTGAACCGCAGCGCGAACCGTGTGCCTTGCCCGGGCACACTGTCGCAGTGAATCGTTCCGTCGTGTTCCCGCACGATGCCGTAAGTGATCGACAGGCCCAGGCCGGTTCCCTGACCCGTCGCTTTGGTCGTGAAGAACGGATCGTAGATGCGCGCAAGATGCTCGGCCGGAATCCCGCTGCCGGTATCCGAGACCTCGGCGACCGCTTCGCCGTGGTCGATCCGCGTGGCAATCGTCAGCCACCCACCGCTCGGCATGGCGTCCCGTGCATTCAACAACAAGTTCAAGAATACCTGTTGCAGCTTGAACTCGTAACCCTCGATTGGCACCGACCCAGCCGCGAGCTCGCGGCGAATCTTGATGCTTCCCTTCTCGAGCTGATGCTCGAGCAGCGACAACACGTCGCCGATGACCTTGTTGAGGTCGACCGGCGCCCGTTCGGCGGCCTCAGCCGCGCTCGGACGTGACAACGTGAGGAGGCCGTTGACGATCCGGGCGGCGCGGAACGTCTGTTTCTCGATCTTTTCGAGCACCTTGGTGCGCGGATCGCTGGGGTCGGCCTGCTCGAGCAGCATCTGGGTAAAGCTCGAAATGCCGGTGAGCGGCGTGTTGACCTCGTGCGCGACGCCGGCGGCCAGCAGCCCGAGCGACGCCATCTTCTCCGAAATGCGCAGCTGCTCCTCGAGCTCCGCGCGCTCGGTGATGTCCTCGAGAATGACGATCGTGCCGGCTTGAGCGTCGGCACCGACGACCGCCTGCAGCGGCACCATCGTGACGTTGACGAGCACGCCGAGTGCCGCCGCAGTTCGGGCCTTGATGGGCACACGGAACAGGCTCGTGCCCTGCGGCGACTGCGTCCGCGCCGCGCGAATGGCCTCGACGAATGGCGCATCGAAGAGCCGGTCGAGCGGCTGGCCCAAGCGCAGTCGGCGCGCGTGACGCCGTACATCCGCTCGAGCGCCTGGTTCCATCGAATCACACGATCGTCCAGGCCGACGACCAGCAACCCATCGTCGAGAGATTCGAGGATGTTCTCGTTGAAGGTTCGAAGACGATCGAGCTCGGAGGCCTTGAGATGGAGCTGGCGATAGAGCCGGCCGTTTTCGATGGCGGTCGCCGCCTGACCGGCGACGGCCGTCAGCAGGTTCATGTCTTCGCTGGTCAGCGGCTCGCCGGTCTCCCGCCGGCCGAGCGCGAACACGGCGTTGACGCGATCATTCGAGACGCACGGCACGAGGTAGTAGATGCCGGCGTCGCGCCAGAGCTCGACTTCTTCGGCCGTGAAACGGCCGACCGCCAGCGGATCGTCGAGCCGCACGGCGTGGCCATTGGCCAGCCGGCCGCCGATGCCGGACGCCGTCGACAGCCGCGGGAGCACGCTGTCGAAGCCCGCGACGCGCACGGGCTCGAAGTCCCCGGCCTCGCTGGCCGACATCAGCGCCATGCGATCGACGACGAACGTTTCCTTGATCCGCGAGACCAGCCGATCGGACAACCGATTGAGGTCGAGATCGCCGTTGAGGTCGCGCGCAAACGCCACCAGCGCGCGGCGGTAGTCGTAGCGATCGCGATAGAACGCGCGATCGATCGCCGACTGCACCGCCTCCTTGACCGGCTTGGCCAGCAGCAGGACGATCACCGTCGCCAGAAACGCGATCAGCCAGCGATGCTCGTCTTCAGTCTGGATGAGGAAGCCGCCCGACGTCCGCAGGATGAGCACGTAGATTGCCGCGATCGCCGCGAGGACGGCGGTGTAGACGAGCAGGCGCTTCAGGATGACCTCGACGTCCATCAATCGGTAGCGAACGATGGCCGAGGCAAACGCCAGCGGAATGAGCGCGAACGGAATCGCCAGCAGCTCCATCGGGAGCGACGGCTCCACGCCGAAGAACACGAACGGCACCGTGTAGCCGAGCGTGAAGGGCAGCACACCCAGCGCGGTGCCCCAGACAATCCACCGCAGCTGCCGGGTCGGACGTGACCGACCGGACTTTCGTCAACGCCCGAACCAGGACCAGCAGACCGGCGCCGAGGAAGGCCGTCAGGTGCACGAGCTCGAGCGTGTCGATGAGCGAAGATCAGCCGAACGAAGTAGTCGGGATCGACCTCGGCCCGCACGAGCGCGAGGATGCGCGTCGATCCGAGCACTGCGGCCGGCAGGTAGATCGTCGGGCAGCCATCGCGCGAGCAATGCGGTGTAGCCCTGCGAGTGCGGCCGCTCGGGAAACACGAGCGTGAAGTGCAGGAAGAGCGGCGGCACCAGCAGCAGCGCCACCACGTCCGCCCAGTAGAAGAACCAGTCAACCCGATCGAAGCGCCCGGTGAACGAGAACGTAAACGTGCCGAAGAACGCAACCGCCAGCCAGAAGAAATGCAGGGTCGCCTGATCGAACGGGCGACGAGTCCGGACCGCTACTCCAACGAGCAAGGCGAAGATGCCGACGGCCGCCAGCACGAAATACAGCCCGCCGGTCCCGCTCGGAATCGGCTCGAGGGTGACCTGCGCGACCTCTCGCGTACCGAGCCGCAAGCAGCGTGTAGCTGTGGCGGTCGCCGGCGCGCGCGCTGAACTGGAGCGACAGGACCTGGTCGCGCTCCGTAACCGGCGCACCATCGATGGCCAGCAGAACGTCGCCGGGCTTGAACGCCGGCGCGATGGGCGGCCGAACCGGGCGCGACCTCGGCTGCGACGACCCCGGCATTGCGCTCGACCCACAGCACGCCGTCTTCAACCTCGTCGGTCGTCGCGCGCTGGACGATATTCGCAATCGCCATCGCCAGCAGCAGCAGGGCGGTGGCGATCGGCACGATCGACCGCGGCCACTCCCGCCAACTGGGCGAAGTCTGCGAACGAAGAGAAAATGAAGAGTCGACCATCAAACCGGACCGGGCAGAAACTGCAAACTGAGCAAACGCCATACCACGGCGACATCCGGTCGTCGCATGGTAAGTAATTGAATTGGCTTAACTTATCGACCTTTTTCCGAGAGGCGCGCGATCACATCCAAACACTTGTGGCCTCGATCCAATATTCAGTATCGCAAGATGGGGAGCTCTCCATTAGCGATCGTCGAGGCCAAACACCGCCCGACCGCTAAAACTTGACCGTGATGCCGCCGACGACGCGCTTGGGAGGTCGGGAAACCAGCAGTTCGTCGTAGACCGACGTTTCAGTGAAGGCTTCGCGGAAGAGATTGCGAACGCCAACCAGCATCTCCCAGTCGGCGTTCGTGAATCTCATGAAAGGCAGACCCTGGCTGACTTGCACATCCCATCGAGCATCGAGACCCGGCCGCGCCTGATCGGCCTTCGTGTACGCGGAATTCAGCTTGTACAGGACGAAGATGCGCGTCGCGCTATCCGGGAACTCCGTTTCGAGCGTCGTGGTGACGTCGTGAATGCGTTCGCCATCGCCGCGCAGAGCGCCGGGCACGTTGCGAGCCAGACGAAAGCGATCGCGCGAAGGGTCGTTTCCCCATTCGGACACGCCAAGCGAGTAGTCAATGGATGCCGCGCACGTGGTCGAGCAGCGCGTGCGTGTAGGTGATCCCCATGCCAATGACGTCGACATCACCGCCGCTGCCGACTGAATAGTGGCCCAGCGGCACGGCTCCGGATTCCGTGCTGTTCAACCCGAACACCGTCACGAGCTGGTCGTCGATGGTCTGATAGAACGCCCGCACGCCAAGCGTGGAGCCGTCCATCAACTGCTCGACCGCGAGCTCGTAATGCCGCATGTCCTCGGGCAAGAAACCGGTGCGAGTCAGTGGCGCGAACGTGCGTTGCGGTGGCAGGACGTCTGCGCGCGACGGCGGCAGGAATTCCTCGGCGCCTGGTGCAGCCACGTGTCGCGCCGCAACGGCGCGAATGCGCGTCCGATCCTCGGGATGCTGATAGGTCGACGCTGAAACGCGGGCTGAGGTGCGCGGCTCGGCCAGGTAGTCGTAGTGCGCGTAGTTGGCGCCGTATCCGATCGTCAGCCGTTCAGAGACTCGCCACTCGTCGTAGCGCGTAGACAGAGCCAACGTTTCGCGCTGCTTCGGGCATGCGTCGCAAGCGTGGCGGCGTGCTGGCCTCGTATCGGTGAGCGCCAAAGGACATGCCGAACTGATAACGATGCTGCGCGGGATCACGCGTGACGTAGTTCCCCGCCAGGATCCACGAGCTGAGATCACCCTGATTGAGCGCGGCCTTGACGACCCAGTCTCCGTGATCGCCGACCGGCGCACCGAGCGCGAAGAACGCCACGCCGCGCGTGCGCTGCAACTGAAGAGTTCGCCCGGGGCTGTCGAACATGCCCGTCGTCAGCAGGTTGACTTGACCCTGCAGCGGTGAGTGCGTCAGCATTGCGCCGGCGTTCCCGACCGCGCGACCCAGCATCTGCAGCGAGTCGGTCAGGAAGAAGTCGTCTTCCGCCGCAAAATCGGCCAAGGTCTGTCGTGTCCTTCAGGATCGATCGCTTGAGGTGACGAAGCCGCCAGGCGGTCTCGCTTTCGTCGCGCTCCTCTCCGCCGAGTGGCCGCAGCGATTTCAGTGACACCAGCAGCCAGCCGTCGTGACACGTGCGGCCGCCAGCCCTACCCTCGCGACGGAGGGTGAAGCTCGAAACCGTCCGACCCGACGGGCGGACGGTCACGATGGTGTTGCGTGCGGGAAGATACCCTTCGAGATGGGCGCGAACGAGATAAGCGCCCGGCGTCAAGCGATCGAAGCGTGTACTGGCCGACCCGGTCGCTGACGGCGAATGAGGTGCTTCCACCCATCGCGGAGACGACAACGCCGTTGAGCGGAATGACCGCGTTCATCGAAGCACGATGCCCGAAATTGTTCCGGTGGTTGCGGAGGCGATCTGCGTGACGAGCGACGACGATCTGCTGAGCGTCGTCAGCGGAGTTGGGCTGAGCGGCAGCCACACCAACAGCTACTCCGCTCGAGCATACGAAAAACGCTGCAAGAACCAAGCGGGCCCCGATGACGGAAGCCGTCTCGGGGGCCCCAAGAGGGGTGCCCATGGCTCAGAGTGTCCGACCGGGCCCCGGGAGGCCGGGGCGACTCAGGGGCGGCCCTCTGCGACCACCCCTACCAAGTCTACGCCGCTTTGACCGTAAAGTTCACGTCCCTCGTGACGGTCTTATTGGAGTTCTTATCGGTAATCTTGATTTCCAGCCGGTATTCCCCCTCGGGGAACGTCTTCAGCGGCACCTCAATCCCCCCGGGAACCGGGAACTTCGCCGGGTCGAAGGTCGGCGGGAGATTCGTCGCATTGATGTTCTGGGGGTTGGTTTTGTTGAAGAATTTCTCGTCTCCGCCCTCCTTGCGATGGAAGTTGTATTCCATCACCAGGTTCGGCTTGCCTCCCGAATCGAGGGACGCGTTGTAGACCTGGAAGAACGTCGCCAGCTGCTCGTCCTTGAGGAAGATCATGTCGTCGGCCGGGATGAGTTCCTGGGCCCCGAACACGAACGGCCGTTCGCGGGCTTCTTCCGGATTCGGGGCGGCCGTCAGAATGTTGACCTTGTCGGTGACGATGACGCTGCTCGTCGAAAGTTCGCCGCTCCAGAAATCCGGCACGGTGACCTGCGTCTTGAGCACGCCTGCCTTCGCGACGGCGCCCTTGCGGCGCCTTTTCGCCCAGCCGCTCCTTCATCGCAACGTAGACGTCGTAAGTGCCAGGGGTCGCCATGAACACGCGATTGAGACGCCCGTTACGTGCCCGTAACCTGCGCGGCGGTCAGGAAGTGAATGTCGTCCCAGGGATACTCGACCTTCTTGTCCTTGCGCCTTCGGGTCGGGCTGCGCCGACGGGATTGACGACGCGGACGTAGAGCGCGGCATCCGCGGCCGGCGCGCCGGTCACGGACATCGTGAAGGGCACGAACGTCCGCTGTTCCTGAGACTTCAGGAAGAACGGCGTCAACGTCATCTGGATATCCGTCGGCGCCGGCTGGCCAGCCATGACGCCGTCGACCAACTTCACGAGTTGCTCGATCTCCTGCTGCTCCTGCTTGCTGCGCTTCGGCTCGTCCTTCTTGGCGGCTGGCTGCTGAGCAGACAACGCAACCGAGCCGGCGAGCGCAAACGCGACCGCCACCGTGAGCGCAATGACACGACGTCTGACCATCATCAATCTCCCTGTAGAGCCGCAATGACACGCCATCTGATCAGTCGATCATAGGGGCCCGGTCGAGATGATGTCAAACCAGGCAACGGGCCGCTGCGGCAGAGGTTTCCCGGGGACCGCGTGATATCTTGCCCACGACTTTTCCACCCGATGCGGCAAGACGACGTCCTGGTCATTGTGCTCGCCGGCGGGGTCGGCGAACGACTGTTCCCGCTCACGAAGGAGCGGGCCAAGCCGGCCGTGTCCTTCGGCGGCCCTTACCGCATCATCGACTTCGTTCTGAGCAACTGCCTCAACTCGGGGTTCCGGCGCATTTTCATCGCCACGCAGTACAAATCGCTGTCGCTCAACCGTCACATTCGCCAGGGGTGGAGCATCGTCTCGGAGGAGCTGGGCGAGTTCATCGAGATCATCCCGCCACAAAAGCGCGTCGGCGAGCACTGGTACCAGGGGACCGCCGATGCCGTCTACCAGAACCTCTATTCCATCGAGCGCGAAAACCCGCGCTACGTGGTCGTGCTGGCCGGCGATCACATCTACAAGATGGACTACCGGAAGATGCTGCAGTTCCACATCGACAAGGGCGCGGATGTCACGCTCGCGTCGATCGAGGTTCCCATCGAAGAGGGCCGCCGCTTCGGCATCGTCGCCGTCGACGATGAGCAGCGCGTGGTCGGGTTCCAGGAGAAACCCGCGCTGCCGGCTTCGATTCCCGGCGTCTCGCACATGGCGCTGGCGTCGATGGGCATTTATGTCTTCAACATGGATCTGCTGGTACGAGCGCTCGAAGACGATGCCGCCGAACCGAACAGCCATCACGACTTCGGCAAGAACATCATCCCGACGCTGCTCGGCGGAGGTCGCGTGTTCTCGTACGAGTTCTACGACGAGAACAAGAAGTCGGCCAAGTATTGGCGGGACATCGGAACGCTCGACGCCTACTTCGAAGCCAACATGGACCTGTGCCAAGTCAACCCGGAGTTCAATCTCTATGATCCGGAATGGTCGCTACGAACGTATCAGCCGCAGTCGCCTCCGGCCAAGTTCGTGTTTGCCGAGGACGGACGAAAGGGCGAAGCGCTCGATTCGCTGATCTCGCCGGGTTGCATCGTCTCGGGCAGCCGAATTCTCGGCAGCATTCTGTGCCCGAACGTTCGCGTGCACAGCTTCTGCAACATCGAACACTCGATTCTGATGCCCGGTGTGCGCGTCGGCCGTCACGCCAGGATCCGGCGCACCATCGTCGATCGCGACGTGCTGATTCCTCGCGGCGCGTTGATCGGCTACGACGACGAGGAAGACCGTCGCCGACATACGGTGAGCGATGACGGCGTGGTCGTCGTGACCGTCGACGATGAGCCTTTCATCGGGCCGATCCCCGCTGAAGCGCTCAGCCTGGAAGCTGAGGCAGATCGACGCGGATAAACTAGACCACGGAGCCCATCAGTGAGGATTCTGGACATCAAAGGCCGAGAGATTCTGGATTCGCGGGGCAATCCAACGGTCGAAGTCGATGTCACGCTCGAAGGAGGCGCCCACGGTCGCGCCGCGGTTCCATCGGGCGCCTCAACCGGCGAACGCGAAGCGCTCGAGTTGCGGGATGGTGACGCCAGGCGCTATCTTCGGCAAGGGGGTGACCCGGGCCGTCGCACACGTCAACGGCGAAATTGCCGACGCTCTGAGGCAGCAAGACCTGTCGCAGCGCGACCTCGACCTGGCGTTGATTCGTCTCGATGGGACCGCCAACAAAGGGCGGTTGGGCGCGAACGCGTTGCTCGGTGTCTCGATGGCCGCGCTCAAGGCCGATGCGATTCGCTCCGGCCGGAGCGTCTACGCGCACATCGCACTGGCCGCGGGGCAGACGACGGAGTACTGCCTCCCGGTCCCGATGATGAACATCCTGAACGGCGGCGCACACGCGGATTCCAATGTGGACTTTCAGGAGTTCATGGTGATGCCGCTCGGCGCGCCGTCATTCAGGGAAGGACTTCGAATCGGCGTCGAGATCTTCCACAGCCTTCGAGGTCTGCTGAAAAAGCGGGGCTTGTCCACCGGCGTCGGCGATGAAGGCGGGTTCGCTCCCAACCTGCGATCCAATCGAGAAGCGGTGGAAGTTGTCCTCGAAGCGGTCGAGAAAGCAGGGTTTCGAGCGGGCGCCGACGTCTACCTCGCACTGGATGTCGCATCCAGTGAGTTCTGGGCGGGAAACTCGCGGTATGAATTCAAGAAGTCGGGAGAGCCCGCCCGTGATTCCGAGGGGATGGTCTCGCTCTATGTCGAGTGGTGCCGCGAGTACCCAATCATCTCAATCGAAGACGGATGCGCCGAAGGCGACTGGCGTGGATGGGCAATGCTGACCAAGGAGCTCGGGGCACGCGTTCAGCTCGTCGGGGATGACGTGTTCGTCACCAATCCGGAAATCCTCGACGCGAGGGATCAAAGAAGGAATCGGGAACGCTTTGTTGGTCAAGCTCAATCAAATCGGCACGGTGACCGAGACGTTGGACGCAATCGCGATTGCGTCGAAGGCCGGTTACGCAAGCGTCATCTCGCATCGCTCCGGCGAAACCGAAGACTCGCTGATCGCCGACCTGGCAGTCGGGACGTCTGCCGGCCAGATCAAAACAGGTTCGGCCTCGCGCAGCGATCGGACGGCCAAATACAACCAGTTACTGAGAATCGAAGAGGAATTGGGCCCCGGGCCAAATACGCCGGGCGAACGGCGATCAAACAACTTCGATGACGGACAAGCCGAGACAGAGACTCAGAGAAGGAATAGGTTGGTTTCTGTGTCTCTGAGTCTCTAAGGCCTTGTACGTTACTGGTGAGGCATGCACACGCTCGTTCTCCTACGACACGGCGAATCAACCTGGAACCAGGAGAATCGATTCACTGGCTGGACTGATGTCGATTTGACCGATAAGGGTCGGCGGGAGGCTGCCGAAGCGGGGCGACTTCTGCGCGCGGAGTCGCTGGGGTTCGACGTCGCGTACACGTCGGTCCTCAAGCGCGCGATTCGCACTTGCTGGATCACGCTCGACGAGCTCGACTTGCTCTGGATTCCCGTGATTCGAAGCTGGCGGCTGAACGAGCGGCACTACGGCGCGCTGCAGGGGCTCAACAAGGCGGAGACGGCCGCAAAACACGGCGAGGCGCAGACGAAGATCTGGCGGCGCAGCTACGACGTGCCGCCACCGCCGCTCGAGGCGGACGACCCTCGACATCCGGCTCGGGACCCGCGCTACGCGTCGCTGCCGCCGGCCGACTTGCCCGCGACCGAATCGCTCAAAGATACGGTGGCGCGCTTCGTGCCTTACTGGGAGGACGCGATTGCGCCGGACATTCGTTCGGGTCGACGCGTGCTGATTGCCGCCCACGGCAATTCGTTGCGGGCGCTGGTCAAGCACCTGGACCGCATATCGGACAGCGCGATCGTCGAACTGAACATCCCGACGGGAATTCCGTTGGTCTACGAGCTCGACGCGAACTGCGCCCGATGGGTAGCCGGTATCTGGGTGATCCGGAGGCGGCCAAGGCGGCGGCGGACGCCGTCGCGCGCCAGGCCGCCGGTCACCAACCTTAAGCCGGCCGGTCGGTCTCCTCCACTTTCGCATCGTCGGCCGCGATGCGGAGCGATCGGAGGAACCTCCGATCATTGGCGGTCATCTCGGCCGCCTTGCGCGGCACGAGCGCCTTGCTGGGCGACACTTTGGTCGGCCGCCTTCTCGCCATCCTTCTCCTGTCCCCGCTGAAGGAACCCGACGACGGCTTCCAGCGTGACTTTCATTTCGTATCCCTCGGCGCGTGCGCGTTCGCGACACGCTTCAACCTCGGGGCTTTCGGCCACTGCGGCGGCAATGGCGTCGGCCAGCTCGCGTGCGAACCGGTTCACGACGTCATCCATAACTCCCTCCTGCTTGCCGCCGGGCCGGGTAGCCGGAGGCCGTAGGCCGACAACTCTCCCAGTCCGGGCGGCTGGGGTCGTCGACGCAAACTACGCATTTGGTAGGACTTAGGCGATGGGGACGGGCACATTCTAAGAAGCACGTGCTGGAGTGTCAAGGAAGAACGCCGAAAAGCGCTATAAATGGGGTCCCAGGACCCGGCCTTCGACTATATTTTGTGGTCGCTCACGCCCTACCCCATGATGTTGTACCGCTCTGCCTGAAGCTGCACAATTGAGTTAGCCCCTGCTGAATCCTGGCCGGGTCCCTGCTTCAGGGCTCCGCCGCTACAATCGGACCACCATTGTCGAAGTTCTTCGCTGATCCTTCAGACGTCCCGCCTGACGACCGGCCCGTAACCTCGGCTTTCCCGGCGAGTTTCCGTATACGCGCGGCATCCAGCCGACCATGTATCGCGGCCGGCTGTGGACGATGCGTCAGTACGCCGGGTTTGGAACAGCGGCTGAATCCAACGCGCGGTATCGATATTTGCTGTCGCAGGGGGTGCACCGGCCTGAGCGTGGCGTTCGACCTGCCGACCCAAATCGGCTACGACTCAGACCACCCGCTAGCCGCCGGCGAGGTCGGGCGCGTCGGCGTGGCGATTGACTCGATCGAGGACATGGCGGCGCTCTTCGACGGCATTCCACTGGATCGCGTGTCCACGTCAATGACGATCAACGCGACCGCGATCATCCTGCTCGCGCTGTATGTGGCGGTCGCGCGACGACAGGGCGTCTCAGTGGCTGCGCTGGCCGGGACAGTCCAGAACGACGTGCTCAAGGAGTACATCGCGCGCGGGACGTATATCTATCCGCCGAAGGCGTCGCTCCGGCTCGTCACCAATATCTTCGCGTTCTGCGAGCGCGAGATTCCGCAGTGGAACACTATTTCGATTAGCGGTTACCACATTCGCGAAGCGGGATCGACGGCGATCCAGGAGGTGGCGTTCACGTTTGCGAACGCGATTGCGTACGTCCAGGCCGCCATCGACGCCGGTCTCGAAGCCAATGCGGTCGGCCAGCGTCTCTCCTTTTTCTTCAACGCGCATAACAACTTTCTGGAAGAAGTCGCGAAGTTCCGCGCCGCGCGACGTTTGTGGGCGCGCCTGATGCGCGACCGATTCGGCGCGACCCATCCGCGCGCCCAACAGTTGCGGTTTCACACCCAAACCGCCGGCAGCACCCTGACGGCGCAACAGCCGGATAACAACATCGTGCGGGTGGCGATTCAGGCGCTGTCGGCGGTGCTCGGCGGCACGCAGTCGCTGCACACCAACGGACGAGACGAGGCGCTGGCGCTGCCGACCGAAGAATCGGCGCGGATCGCCCTTCGCACGCAGCAGATCATCGCGTCGGAGTCTGGGGTCACGAACACCGTCGACCCGCTTGGTGGCTCGTACTATGTCGAGCAGCTCACGAGTGCCATTGAAGACGGTGCCGGCGCGCTCCTCAATCGAATCGATGCGCTCGGCGGCACCCTGGCCGCGATCGAGAGCGGGTACATCCAACGTCAGATTCAGGAATCGGCGTACCGTGCCCAACTCGCCATCGATTCCGGCGAGGCCGTGGTCGTGGGAGTCAATAAATACACTGACCGACGAGCCCGATCGGATCGAGGTCTTCCAGACTCGATCCTGCCCTCGAGCGGGCCCAAATCGAACGCGTCCGGGCATTGCGTGCGCGACGCGACGCCGGCGAATGGAAAGCCGCACTCGATGCCGTGACCCATGCGGCGCGCGGCAGCGACAATCTCGTTCCACCGCTGGTCGCTGCAGTCGAAGCCGGCGCGACAGTCGGCGAGATTGCTGATACGCTTCGCGGCAGGTGTTTGGCGAGCATCAAGGAGGTTGCGCTTGAGTAACGTGCGCCTGCAGTGCTAGTCCGATGGTGCCTAGGGTGCCGAGGTGCCGGTGCTCGGATGAACGACCCCTTGTTTTCCGTCCGAAACCTGACGACCGTTTTCGACGTTCCGGGACGGCCGGTCGTCGCGGTCAATGACGTGTCGTTCGACATCGCACAAGGGCGAAACGCTGGGCCTGGTGGGGGAATCGGGCAGCGGAAAATCGGTCACGGCATTCTCATCGTTCGTTTGCTGCAGTCCGCCGGGCCGGATTGCTGAGTGGTCGCATCCTGTTTCGGGGCGCGACCTCGTGACCGGCTTCCAGAGTCGGACATCCGTCAGAAGTTCGCGGCGCCGGTATCGGATTGATTTTTCAGGAGCCGATGGCGGCGCTGAACCCCGTCATGCGTGTGGGGGCCCAGATTGCCGAGGGGCTGCGGGTCCACGGGCTGGCCGGCAAGGAGGAGGCGCGCAGCCGAGCGATCGAGCTCCTGCGCGCGGTCCGTATCACTGATCCCGAACGACGCGTCGACGATTACCCGCATCAACTCTCAGGTGGTATGCGACAACGCGTGATGATTGCCGTCGCACTCGCCTGCGGCCCGCCACTCGTCATCGCCGACGAACCGACCACGGCGCTCGATGTCACGGTGCAAGCGCAGATTCTCGAGCTGCTCCGCGACATGAAGCGTCAGTTCGACCTGGCGTTGCTGCTGATCACGCACGATCTCGGTGTCATCGCCGAGACCGCGGACCGCGTCGCCGTGATGTATGCCGGACGCATCGTGGAGCAGGGCCCCGTTCGACAGATCTTCAACCGTCCGCTGCACCCTTACACGCAGGGGCTGCTGGCGTCGATTCCCGGTGAAGAGCGTCGGAAGGCGCTTGCGGGCCATCGAAGGCGTGGTGCCCAACCTCGGCCGATTTGCCACCGGGGTGCACGTTTGCGCCTCGCTGTCCTCATCGTATGGACGTGTGCGCCACCGCGGTCCTGCGCTGACGGAGACGACAGCGCGCACAGTGTCCGTTGTTACCTCCACTCTGCGGCCGCCGAGCCGACTCACGTCAATGCCGCTCGTTGAAGTCAATCGGAATCTGGTCAAGCACTTCGATCGCGGGGGCGGCCTTCTGCGCGCCAAGACGATCGTTCGCGCAGTGGACGAAGTGAGCTTTTCGACATCGAGGAGGGCGAGACGTACGGCCTGGTCGGCGAATCGGGCAGCGGCAAGAGCACGACCGGCCGCTGCATGCTGCGGCTGATCGAGCCAACGTCGGGCGAGGTGCGGTTTCGCGGCGAGAACGTGCTGGCATTCGATCGAGGACCGGATGCGGGCGGCGCGTCGAGACATGCAGATGGTGTTTCAGGATCCCTACTCGTCGCTGAATCCGCGCATGCGCGCGCGGGACATCGTCGAGGAGCCGCTGATCATTCATCGTCTCGGCACGCATAAGCGAGCGACGGGACAAAGTGGCGCGAGTTGTTCGGGCTGGTCGGCCTCGATCCGGCGCACCTCGATCGCTATCCCCACGAATTCAGCGGCGGTCAGCGACAGCGGATCGGGCTCGCGCGCGCGCTGGCGCTGAATCCCTCGTTCATCATCGCCGACGAACCGGTCTCGGCCCTGGACGTCTCGATTCAGGCGCAGGTCATCAATCTGCTGCTCGACCTGCAGGAGCGGCTCAAGCTCACCTATCTGTTCATCGCACACGATCTTCGGTTCGTTCGCCACATCTGCACGCGGGTGTCGGTGATGTACCTGGGGAAAATCGTCGAGTCCGGTAACACGGCAAGCATCTTCGCCAATCCCGCAGCACGCATATACGCGTGCGCTGCTGTCGGCGATTCCGGTTACCAACCCGGACGCGCCACGGCAACGGATCGATCTGGATCCGGCGCTCGTCGATCGGAACGCTCCGCTTCGCGAGGTTGCGGCGGGACATTTCGCAGCTGTGTAGAAGCACCATGCGCCTGGCGGTGTTGTTACTCGCCGCAATCAGCCTTCAGAGCACTCCGGCTCTCGACACGGCACTGTCGCGACTGGACAGGTACCTCGCCGAATACGAACCGCGACTCAGCCAGGTGATCGCGGACGAGGAGATGACGCAGACGCGTCCCGCGCGATCAAGACGCGGCAAGTCTCTTCAGACACCGACTCAAGTCGGAGGTAGCTTTCGTCAGGCTGCCCGGGCGACGGCGCATGGCTCGGGTATCGCAGCGTGAAGTCCGTGAATGGCCGATCCGATCAATGCAGTCCAGCGAGCGACTGTTGGAGTTGCTGGCACGCGGACCCGACGAACAACTTCGTGCTGCGACCATCGCGCGAGAAAGCGCTCGATACAATCTTGGCGAGCCGCGAACCAACAACGTGCCGACCCTGCCGCTGGAGTTTCTCCATCCGCGGAATCGCGCGCGGCTGACGTTCACGCTTCACACGATCAGCAGATCAGTGGCCGCCGGTCTGCGACGAATTTCGTTCGAGGAAACTCAGCGCCCGACTCTGGTGCGCGGTGCCCGGAAACGAGGACCTGTGGAGTTACGGCTCGGCTTGGATCGAGGAGGGCACCGGTCGCATCCTGGAGGCTGAAGTGCGCACGTTCGACCCGGCCGTCGGCAAGGGGACGCGGGAAGCCGTCATTCGCGTTTGGTTCGTGGAGCATGCGGACGTTGGGCTTTCTCGTTCCTTCGCGGATGCAACGAGATCTTCGCGATCGACAGCGATCGCGGGCGTGGCGACGCGCGCTACTCGAACTTTCGCGCCTTCGGCACATCTGCGAGAATCGTTCCTCAGCCATGACCGGACGCGTGCTGACCGCGGCGCGCTCGTGTCGCATCCTCTCGGCCGTCACACTGCAGGCACAGCAGACCATCGGCGAGCTCGATCTGCTGCTGGAGCGACTGGGCCAATACCTGATCGCCTACGAGTCGCAACTCACGACCGTCGTCGGCAGACGAACGCTACGACCAATCGCAGGTGCAGCCCATGGGGCGTTCGCGGGCGATGATCAGCCAAGAGCCGCACGGCTCGAATCGGAGGTCGCGTTCCTGCGGCTTGCCAGGCGACGCCATCTGGTACGGCGTGCGAGATGTGAAGCGCGTGGACGGCATGCAGGTGGACGAGGGCGTCAAGACACCTAACTGGAGGAGCTGCTCGAGCGCCTCGATGCGGGATTCGATGCAGGAAGCCGCCAGGATCGTCGCCAAGAGCGCGCAGTACAATCTGGGTGGCACGCGGACCGTGAACATGCCAACAACGCCGCTGGCGGTCTTGCACCCGGACAATCATGTCCGGTTCGTGTTCAAGGTCAAGGGCACGACCACAATCGAACGACGGCGGACCACTCGTTTGGACTTCGAAGAGTTCGACGAGCCCACGCTGGTGGCCGGCACCGAGGGCACACCGGTCTTTCTCAATGGCAGCGCCTGGATCGAATCTGACAGCGGCAGACTGTGGCGCGTCGAGCTCACGCTCAAGCCAAAGACCGAAGACGTCCGCGTGGCGCGCGCCGTCCAGAACCGACTTCGCGTGGACTACACCGAGCTGCCCGCACTGAAGATGATGGTGCCCAAGGAAATGTGGGAGGTCTTCTGGGTGCCGGGCGGACGCGGTGAGGGACACGCCCGCTATTCGAACTTCCGACTAGATTCATTCCGTAGGTTCTCCACGAGCGTTCTCCGGGGGTTCTCGACGACTGGTTCGTTCGAGGATCTGTGCGAGGAACCATCGTTGAACCTTCGTCGAGCACCCTTGTCAAGAACCTCCGTCAAGAACCTTCACCTGCCAGCGTCTCTAGGCGTGCGCCCCCGCCGGCCGCTCCTGTTTCACGTCCCGCTCAACGCTCCCGTCACGAATCGCAATCACGCGATGCGCCTGGGCCGCAATGTCGGCTTCGTGCGTGACGAGGATGATCGTGTTTTCGGCCCGGTGCAGTCGTTCGAAGAGCGCCATGATTTCGACGCCGGTCTTGGAGTCGAGATTCCCGGTCGGCTCGTCGGCAAGAAGGATCGACGGGTTGTTTACCAGGGCGCGCGCGATCGCCACCCGCTGACGCTGGCCACCGGACAGCTCATTGGGACGATGATGCATGCGTGAGGTCAGTTCCACTTTCTCCAGAGCAGCTTTCGCGCGCTCGAGGCGGTCCTTCTTCGACACCCCGGCGTAGACCAGCGGAAGCTCCACATTGTGCAGGGCGGTCGCCCGCGGCAAGAGGTTGAAGGTCTGGAAGACGAACCCGATCTCCTCGTTGCGGATCCGTGCCAGCTCGTTGTCGTTCATTTGACTGGCTTCTTTGCCATTGAGCAGATAGGTGCCCTTCGATGGCGTGTCGAGACACCCGATCAGATTCATCAGCGTGGATTTTCCCGACCCTGACGGGCCCATGATCGCCACGTACTCCCCACGCTCGATGGTGATCGACACCCCACGCAGGGCATGGATCTGCTCGTCGCCCATCTGATAGGTCTTCCACAGGTCTCGCGTCTCAATCAACGACATGCCGCGCATACTCCCTGTTTAGGACGTGGCGGCCGAACCGATGGTTCCGTCATCCCCCTTTGAACTGGCAACTGACAACTGAAAACTGACAACGTCGACTACCCCTGCTCCTTTTCCTCGTACTGTTCGTTCAGTTTCCGCACCACCGCCGGGTCGGCGAGGGTCGTCGTGTCGCCCAGGGTCTTGCCTTCGGCGATATCGCGCAGAAGGCGTCGCATGATCTTGCCGGATCGCGTCTTCGGCAAGTCGGCCGCGAAGATGATCTCGTCGGGACGGGCGATCGCACCAATCTTGCGGGCGACGTGCTGCTTGAGCTCGTCGTTCAGCGCGTCCGAGGTGGTGACACCTTCCTTGACGGTGACGAAGGCTGCGATCGCCTGACCTTTGAGATCGTGACTCTTGCCCGACGACGGCCGCTTCGGCCACGTCGGGATGATCGACCAGCGCGCTCTCGACCTCCATCGTCCCAATGCGATGACCGGCGACGTTGAGCACGTCGTCGACGCGTCCGAGCAGCCAGAAATAGCCTTCCTCGTCACGCTTCGCGCCGTCGCCGGTGAAATAGATGCCATTCGACCAGCGGCTCCAGTACCGCTTCACGTAACGATCGGGATCGCCGTAGATTCCGCGAAGCATCGATGGCCATGGACGGGTGAGCGCCAGGAGACCGCCACCCACCTTCACGACTTCACCTTTGTGTGGTCAGCACCTCGGCGCTGACGCCCGGGAAGCGGATGCGTCGCGGAGCCAGGCTTCGTCGATGTCAATCCCGGGAGCGGCGTGATCATGATGGCGCCGGTTTCGGTTTGCCACCAGGTATCGACGATCGGGCAGCGTTCGCCGCCAATGTGCAAGTGATACCAGACCCACGCTTCGGGATTGATCGGCTCGCCGACGGAGCCGAGCAGCCGCAGCGTCGACAGATCGTGCTTCTTCGGCCAGTCGGTGCCCCATCGCATGAACGCGCGAATCGCCGTCGGCGCGGTGTAGAAAATGGTGACGCCGTAGCGAGCGATCAACGCCCAGAAGCGATCCTTCATTGGCCAGTCCGGCGCGCCTTCGTACATCAGGACTGTCGCGCCGTTGGCAAGCGGGCCGTAGACCACGTAACTGTGGCCCGGTCACCCAGCCGATATCCGCCGTGCACCAGTAGACGTCGTCTTCCTTCAAATCGAAGACCCACTTGGTGGTGGCGTAAGTCCCGACCAGATAACCGCCGGTCGTGTGAACGATGCCCTTGGGCTTTCCGGTGGTGCCCGAGGTATAGAGGATGTAGAGCATGTCCTCGGAGTCCATCGGCTTCCGCTGCGCAGTGCGGCGACGCACCGACCATCAGCTCGTGATACCAGTGGTCGCGGCCTTCACGCATCGTCACCGGAATGTCTCGACGACCGCGGCGAACGACAATCGGCGTTCTGGATGGACGGTGTTTCTTCGAGCGCCTCGTCGGCCACTTGCTTGAGTTGAACGACGCTGCCGCGGCGGAATCCGCCATCGGCGGTGATGAGCAAGCGCGCCCTGGCATCGTTGATTCGATCCCGCAACGACTCTGCCGAAAAGCCGCCAAAGACGACCGAGTGCACCGCGCCAATGCGAGCGCACGCCAGCATCGCGATGGCCAGCTCAGGAATGAGCGGCAGGTAGATGGCGACGCGATCGCCGCGTTTCGTGCCCAGCGACTTCAGCACGTTGGCAAACTGACACACCTCGCGATGCAGATCGAAGTAGGTGAGCGTCCGTCGATCGCCGGGCTCGCCTTCCCAGATGATCGCCGCCTTGTTTCGCCGCGCGGATTTCAAGATGGCGATCGAGACAGTTGACGCTCGCGTTGATCGTGCCGCCGACGGAACCACCTGCGCGTGCGGCGGATTCCAGTCGAGCACCTGACGAAACGGCCTCGACCACTCGAGCTCGCGAGCAAAGCTCGCCCAGAACGCTTCCGGATCGCGGGCGGCGGTCTCGTAGATCTGTGGATCTCGGACGTTGGCCTGGGCGCGGAACGGCGTCCGACGGCGTGGAAACGCCCGGTCCTCTTGAGGAGGGCGTCGATCTCGGGCGAGTGCCGCTGGTTGGCTCGCTCATATAGCGAGCAGGTTATTACGAAACTCGGCGGCTGAACCAGCGGAACCGCCGCTGCGCCCCCCGCAGCAGCTCGAGCGACGCCACGGCCGCGTCAATCGAGGCCGGTCCGATCTTCCAGGACTTTTGTGACGCGGCTTCCTGCAGTGCCCGC
This sequence comes from uncultured Acidobacteriota bacterium, assembly GCA_963734095.1. Taxonomy (GTDB): domain Bacteria; phylum Acidobacteriota; class Vicinamibacteria; order Vicinamibacterales; family UBA2999; genus JACCSI01. Next base: position 348,729 of record CAVTGK010000040.1, read on the forward strand.
TCGGCCACGAGATTGATGAGTCGAGGGACTCCCTTCGATAACGCGAAAATCATGTCGATGGCCGTCCTCGTGAAGACGACGCTGTCCATCGCCGCCCGCGACACCGAGCCGGTGCGCGAGGTACGGCTCGCATTCGTCGCGACTGATGGGCAACAGACGAGTCTTGGTCGAGGCGTGTTCGGCGAGCGCACGCAAGCCGACCGAGCCGCGCTCGCCAATCACTGGTTGCCCAATCAGGAGCAGTTGCAAGGGCTGCTCGCGCTGCTGCTCGAGCGCCCCCAGGAGCAACAGCTGCTCGACGACGCTGACCGGCATCGAGTGCGCTTCGTCGACGATGACGACCGCGCCCGTTGATCGAGGCTGGTTGAGAAACGACACCAGACGATCGCGAAATCTGTTGGGCGACGCGTTGATGTCGGCGCGAACAGCCGAACCGGTCGCGTGCCCCGAAGTCTTCGAGTAACAACCGGAACAGGCCGCTGGGTGTGAGCAGCGGATTGGCGATCGACACCAACCGGTCCGAGAGCCCGAAGTTCGGGAACGAACGTGCGGCACAGCGTGGTCTTGCCGACACCGAGCTCGCCGGTGAGCAAGATGAAGCGCTCACGCCGGCGCAACCCGCAGGTCAACGTCGAGAGAGCACGCTGATGGCCTAGACTCTCGAAGACATAGGTTGGGTCCGGTGTGAGGCTGAACGGTCGTTCAGCGAGCCCGAAGAAGGCTTCGTACCCACGGCTCATCGCCCACGCACTATCGGCGGCTGCGCGGACGAACTATAGGTTGAGCTAGCTCCCCACGCCGTCCGGGACGCTAGGCCGGCGGCGGCGGCGGGGGCGGCGGCGGGAAATTGCTCGACGAGGGCGTGAACGTCGGCGGCGTAAATCCCGTGCTCGGTGGCGGCCGCGGGTGGCGGCATGTTCTTGCGGAACATCGTCGCGCCAAGCAGACCGCCGAGCAGGCCGAAGATTGAGTAGAAGAACAGGGAAAAAAACAGGCTGAAGATGAACGCCGCGCCCATGACCGCACCACCGGTCAAGCCGCCCTGCATCTGTTCGAAGATCTGGCGCACTTCTTCGGGCAGGTCGCGCGAGCTTTCGAGCACGTTCTCGAGAATCTGCGATTGGAACGGCCCCATCGCCATGCTCACGGGAATCGCCAGGAGCGATCCGACGACGCGCCCCGATGGCCCCAGCCATGAGCCCCACGACCGCGCCATCGCCCGCGTTGATCGGCGCCGGGTGATTCTGCTGCATCAGATACGCAGCCAGCGCTCCGCCGAACACGACCCAGGCGCAGCAGCACACGTTGCCGATGTTGACGATGGGGAGTGCGGAGAGAACGCCGATCGCGACACCACCGAGAAGCGCGGGCTGCAGCTTGGCAGGATTCATTGGGGTCCCTTGCGATGGTCAGTTTCCAGTTGCCAGTTACCAGTTCAAAGAAGTGACATCGAGCACCTTGAACACCTTGAACTGACAACTGGTAACTGACAACTGGTAACTGACGTCGTATGCTCTCAGTCGTAGTATTCCCTTCCCAAGTGCGTGATCAGTTCTTCGCCTTTCAGGTAACGCAACGTGTTCTTCAACTTCATCAACTGAATGAACAGGTCGTGCTCGGGATACAGGCCGGCGGCGTGCATCGGGCTTTTGAAGTAGAACGACAGCCACTCCTGGATGCCCGACATCCTGGCGCGTTTGGCCAGGTCGAGAAAGAGCGCCGTGTCGAGCACGATGGGCGCCGCGAGGATGCTGTCGCGACACAGGAAATTGATCTTGAGCTGCATCGGATAGCCGAGCCACCCGACGAGATCGATGTTGTCCCAGCCCTCTTTGTTGTCACCCCGCGGGGGATAGTAATTGATGCGGACGACGTGGTGAAGCTTGTCGTAGAGGCCCGGATACAAATGCGGCTGAAAGATGTAGTCGAGAACCGACTTCTTGCTCTCTTCCTTGGTCTTGAACGACTCGGGATCGTCGAGGACTTCACCGTCGCGGTTGCCGAGGATGTTGGTCGAATACCAGCCCGCCACCCCCAGCAGCCGGGCCTTGAGGCCGGGCGCCACGATGGTTTTGATGAGTGTTTGACCGGTCTTGAGGTCCTTGCCCGCAAGTGGTGACTGCGTCCGGGCGGCAAGCTCGAGCAACGCGGGAATGTCCGCACTGAGGTTGGGCGCCGCGTTCGCGTAGGGGAGGCCTTCCTTGATCGCCGCATACGCGTAGATCATGCTCGACGGAATCGACGGGTCATTCTGTTCGAGCCCGCGCTCCAGCGACTCGATCGACTGGTGAACCGCCGACTCCTTCATGTAGACCTCGGTGCTTCCGCACCAAATCAGCACGAGCCGGGCGCAGCCGTGACGCTCCTTGAAGCGGCGAATGTCATCGATCAGTTGATCGGCGAGCTCTTTCTTCGTCTTGGCCTTCTTGACGTTGGGGCCGTCCAGCCGCTTGACGTACTCGCGGTCGAAGACGGCCGGCATCGGTCGCACGGCTTCGAGATCGGGACGCAGCTGGTCGAGCAGCGATGGTTCGAGCACGCCAGCGGTTCGGGCCGCAGCGTAACAGTCCTCTTCGAAGATGTCCCAGCCACCAAAGACGATGTCGTCGAGCGGAGGCAGGTCGAAAATTTCGCGGATACGGGGCGAACGACCGTTCGGTCCGCTTGCCCAGTCGGACGGTACCCAGTTCGGTCAACGAACCAATTGGTGGCGCCAGCTTCTTGCGAATGGCATGAACGCCGGCAATGACAGTCGTGCTCACTGCACCAAGGCCGACCAGGAGGATTCCCAGCTTCCCGGCGCCCGGTGCAATGTCTACGGGTTTTTTCACAGCCAGTGACTATATCAGGGATCCCAGCAGCTTGCACTGCTTGATGAAAGCCACCACGGGGTGCCAGAGCCTTCCGCTATGATCCAGCGATGTTCAAGTTTCGCCGCATGCGCTCCATGGATCCATTGCAGGTGGCGATGACCGGTGTGCGGATGGGCGAACGCTATCTTCAAGTGTTTTGCAGCGATGTCACGCTGACACGCGGACTCGCGAGTAAGACCGGGTTGAGCGGTGTCGCGGCGTTGGCGGCCGCCGACCTGGCGCAGGCGGCCCGCGCGCGTTCGGCCGCCAGCAAGGCGGGTGCGCTGATTGACGTCCGGGTGGTGCAGTCCCCGGTACTCCCCAGCGATTGGACCTCGTTCGACATGGTGGTCATCGACGAAACCGGCGGTAGTTTTTCCGCGCTCTCGGCGCTGGATCGGCGCGCGCTGCTGGACGCGATCAAGCAGGCGTTGCGCGATGGCGGACGCGTCGAGATCATCGAGCGGACGGGCGGTGGGCTGTTGGGCGGGAGCGCGCCAGCGCCTGCCAGCTACTCCGCGGATGGTGGCGCCGAAGGGCGTGCTGCGACAGGCCAAGCTTCAATCCAGTCCGGACGCTCGCCGAGCGAGACGGCTTCAGATTTGTCGAGGGACTCAAAGGATGATGACCTTTGCCAACAAGGTTGCGATCGTCACTGGCGCTTCGAGCGGTATCGGTCGCGCCACGGCAATGGCGCTGGCCGCGAGCGGCGCTCAAATCGCCCTCGTCGGTCGTGATGCGCGGGCGCTCGAGGAAGTCGTGGCGCCAATCGCGCATGACGGCCGAGAAGCGATCGCGGTGGTCGCCGATTTGGTGGCGGAGCGAGCCGCGTCCGACATCGTGTCGGCGACGGTCGCGCGCTTCGGAGCGGTCGATCTCGTTGTCAATGCGGCGGGAGCGATCGCGATGGGTACCACGGATGGAACGCCAGACGAGGTGTGGGATGGCTTGATGGCGCTCAACGTGCGCGCGCCATTCCGGCTGATGCGTGCGGCGTTTCCCTACCTCAAGGAGCGCAAAGGCGCTGTCGTCAACGTCTCGAGCGTCAATGGCCGCCGTGTGTTTCCCAACCTGGCCGCGTACAACACGAGCAAGGCCGCGCTCGACCAGTTGACACGGTGCGCCGCCATTGAGTGGGCGCCGGACGGCGTACGAGTCAACGCCGTCAACCCGGGGGTCACCGTCACCAACCTCCACCGGCGCAGCGGGATGACCGAGGACGCCTATTCGGCCTTTCTGGTGCGCGCCAAGGAAACGCATCCCCTTGGACGGCCGGGGCAGGCGTCCGAGATCGCCGCGCTCATCCTGTTCCTGGCGTCGGACCAGGCGGGCTGGGTGACAGGCGAGACCATCGCTATCGACGGTGGACGACATTTGACTTGTGCGCGCTAACCAGTGCGGCGTTCGCGGGGTTCGACGTGCGGAGTTGGCGCTGACAACCCGAAACTTCGCACTCCGTACTGGACAATCCACCAGAGAGCGTCCTGTGCAAGTGACGGCGAGCTGAGAAGCCCGTAGAAATTCGCCCGAAAACAGGCCAGTATCTGACGTGGGGGCTATTCATCCAATCGGCAGGTTTCTTGCCTCGGATCGCTCGCCAAACCAGGTCATGCACTCTCACGCGCTCCCCGAGGTGTATTCGCCGCGCGATATCGCGGCGGCAGCAGGCGTCCCCGAACCGCACGTCATCGCTCTGCTCGCTCGCGGAGAGATCCGAAGTGTGGCCACGCTGGCAGGCGCGGCCGGCGTCGGGTTCGAGACGTTCGTCCCGCATCCCGAAGCAGTCCGCGCCGTTCGAGCCCTTCGAAGCGGCGACCTCGTCGTCGCCCCCGGCTCGGACGCTCTCGGCCGGCTCCTCAGCCCCACGGTTTCGCAACCACGCGGCGACGACCGTTCCGATGCTCGTGTCCTCGTCGCTTCATGCAGTGGTGCTGATTGCGCTCCTCGTGATCGGCAGCCTGGGATTCACGGCCGCGGACGAACGGACCGAGGTGATCGAACCCGCCTCCGAACCAGTTCGACTGGTTTATGTGCCACGCTTTGGGCCGGGCGGTGGTGGCGGCGGCGGCGGACTGAAAATGCCGAACGCCTCCACCCAAGGCTCAACGTCAAGGACCCCGGAAGGTGAGCAGCCCGATCCCGGCGCGACGGATCCCGCCGCCGGTTCGGCCGGAGCCGCCTCGACCGGAACCGCCTCCACCTCCGCTTGAAGCGAAAACGCTGCCGCCAGTGATGGCGCCGGTGGTACCGGTCGCTGCCGATCAGCGGAATCAGGAGGGGCAGCTCAAGGAAGTCCCAAAGGACAGCCCACCGAGTCAGGGCCCGGGTAGTGGCGGGGGCGCCGGCACCGGGAAAGGCACGGGGATTGGCGAAGGCGACGGCGCCGGTATTGGGCCCGGCGAAGGCGGAGGGGTCGGCGGTGGCCCGTATCGGCCAGGTAGCGGTGTGTCGCCGCCCCAACTGCTACGCGAGGTTCGCGCTGACTACACCGACGAAGCTCGCCGCGCCAACATCGTCGGCGAAGTTGTTCTGGAGATCGTCGTCAAGCGCGACGGCACGGTCGGCGATGTTCGCGTGCTGCAGCGGCTGGGCGCAGGGTTGGTGGAACGGGCGATCGCGGCCGTCCGGCAGTGGAAGTTTTCGCCGGCGCGTATGAAGGGGACGCCGGTCGATGTCGTTGTCGAGGTCGCGGTGGAGTTCAAGCTGAGATAGCCATGGACATCTTTTTGATTGGTGTCAGTGTCGTGTCAACGGTTGTCGCACTCGTGATGACCGTGGTGGCGTGGCGCGTCTCACGCAGCCAGCGGGCTGCAAGTGCGGCTCGTATCGCCGCACTCTCCGCAGCCGCCGCCGTGGATTCGGATCGCGCGGCCGAGAAGCCGTCGCACTCGACGCCTCTCGAGCAGTTCGAGACAGAGCCGGTCGCCGTGAGCGCCTCGCGCAACGGCACTCAAGGCACGTTAGGCCCTCAGGCACCCTGGGTCCCTGCCCGAGTCTCTCCGTTCAATTCCGGCGCCCGAGCCGCGATGACCGCGGCGCGCCCTGATCCGCATGAGATCACGACCAAGCCGGCGGCGATCGAATCGGCGACCGCTGGCCAGGCCTTGAGCGAAGGGTTCCTTGGCAGCGCCGTATCACCGCCGACAGACGGCGGTCGCCAGCGAAGCTTGGCGCTCGCGGCGATCGTGCTGTTTGGATTGGTTCTGGCCGGCGGCTATTGGGCCGTGTTTGTCAACCGCTCCGACACGGCTACGGTCAGCTACACCGAGCACAACCAGTCCGCTCGAGCTGGTGTCGATGCGACACGAGCGTCGTGGAACGCGCTTGGCGGTGACCGGTCTGGTGCGCAATCCTGTAGCGGGCGCGCCGGTCGACCGGTTGGCCGCGGTCGTCTTCCTCTTCGATCAGCAGGGCGCCTTCATCAGCAGCGCACGCGCGAACGTCGATTTCTTGAAACTGACACCCGGCGATGAATCACCTTTCGTCATCGACGTCGAAGCGCCGTCAAGCGTCGTGCGATACCGCGTCAGCTTCCGCAACGACGCGGGGATCGTGCCTCACGTCGATCGCCGCGGACCAACAGCCGCTGGCGTTGACGACCGTTCGGTAAGTGGAGCGGGTCATGGAACGAATGATTTCACGTTGGATGATTGCAGCGGCGGTCGTCGGTGTCATCGCAGTCGTCGCCTTGGACCGGCCAGTCGCCGGGCAGGAAGGCTTTCGCTTCAAGAGCGGAGTCGAGCTGATCAACGTCACGGCAACCGTGACCGACCGCTCGGGACGCTTTGCGGCGGGGCTTCGCAAGGAGGACTTCGTCCTCTACGAAGACGACAAGCCGATGGAAGTCACGCACTTCAGCGCGGAGCGAACGCCGGTCAGCCTTGGCATCGTCATCGACACCAGCGGCAGCATGTCCGGCGACAAGTGGTTCTCGGCCCGCGACGCCATCGAGCGCTTCCTCGACGCCCTCGCCGATCCTCAGGACGAGTTCTTCATGTATCGGTTCAGTGGGTCACCGGATCTGGTGCACGACTGGAGCGGGGATCGCGAGATCATCAAGCGGAGCCTCGCGCGTGTGCATCCGAGCGGCGGCACGGCAATGTACGACGCGGTCGCCGAAGCGGTCCCCATGGCCCAGGGTGGGCAGAATCGCAAGAAGGCGATCGTGCTGATCTCGGACGGCAACGACACGAGCAGTCGGATGGATGTGCGCGAAGTTCGTCAGCTCGTGCGCGAAACCGAGGTGCTGGTATACGCCGTTGGCATCGATGGCAACGCTGATCCGACGTTCCCGTGTCGGCCGACGCCGCCAGTCATGAGACCCCCGCCGGCGCCGATTCCGTTCCCGGTGCCAGGGAGGGGTGGCAGGCCGCGTGGACTGCCGTTCCCGATTCCACCGCAATCGCCGCGGGGTGGGAGCTCACGCGGCTCGGGCTCCATGGACGATCGCGTCAATGCGGTGGCGCTCCGGGAAATCACCGACGATAGCGGCGGGCGAACCGAGATCGTGCGCGATGCGCGCGACCTCGACCCCGCCACTGCCGGCATCGCCGACGAACTGAGCAAGCAGTCCTACATCGGCTACCCCAGCCCCGGCCACCGCGATGGCCGGTGGCACACGATCCGTCTCGAAGTCCGCGATCGTTCGTTCAAGGTCCGGGCGCGTCGCGGATATGTCGCTACTCCTTAGTTCCTAGGTGCCAGGGTTCCGAGGGCGCAGGGTTCCAGGGTTCCACCATTCGGACCGTGCAACTGTGGAACTTTGGAACGTTGAAAACCGTGGGGCCTGCAAGGCTCCAGTCGAATCGTCCGCAGTTGAGGCCACTCTCAAAGACCCACCGAAAACTGGCGTGAAAACTCGCGTTTCCGCTTGGCACGCGGGTCGCAATACCACGGTTTGTGTCTGCTTCTCGCGGACTCGTTTCGAAGGAGTAGCTTCCCATGTCGAAGAAAGCAGCAGCCCCCATGCTGATTGCGCTGGTGTTGTGCGCGGCCACCGCAGCATCCGCGCAGGAACGCAAGGACCTGCAGATCTTCCGCGATATCTCGGATCAGGTGAATCGGTACACGCAGTTCACGATTTTCGACAACGTCGAAGCGTCGATTGCCGAAGGCCGAGTGGTGCTGAATGGGTCGGTCACGATGCCGTACAAGAAGAACGACATCGAGCGCCGCGTGCGATCGGTCGACGGCGTCCAGGCGCTGGACAATCGCATCGAGGTCCTGCCGGTATCGCAGTTCGACGATGAGCTGCGGTTCCGAATTGCGCGGGCCATCTATGGCAACTCGGCGTTCTGGCACTACGCCTCCATGGTCAACCCGCCGATTCACATTGTCGTGAATCGTGGTCGGGTCCGGTTGACCGGCGTCGTCCAAAGCAATGTCGAACGCATGCTCGCGCGGTCGCTCGCCACTGGCTTTGGCTCGTTCGAGGTGAAGAACGATCTGAAGACCGATGAAGAGGTTCGCACCGAGCTCGAGACGGATCGGCGAGGTTTGGTAGGTGGTTCTCGCGAGGTTCTTCACGGGGGTTCTCAACGTCGATCTGAGAACTCTCCGTCGAGAACCTCTTCAGGACTTCGGCGCGCCCCCGCCTGACCGTCCACCAAATCGCCAACGCGAACGTCGCGCCCGCCAACAGAACCGTGATGCCAAACAGCGTGAGCGTGCGAATCAGGATCGACTCGCGTTCCATTCGCACTTCAATGTCGATCGGAACGCCCGCGCGCCGATCGGTTAACTTCTGTTCCCAGACGACGATGTTGCCGCGCTCGATCTCACGCGACGGCGAGTTGTGAAAAGGCACGCGACTGGGGAGGTGCAACCGGAAGGCGACGATCTCATCGCCGCTCCAGCCCACGTTTCCAACCTCGCGACCCGCAGCGCGCTTGAACGGTCTGACGAAAGATGACCAGATCCTCAGTTCGATCGAGGGCGTAACGCGACCAGCTGAAAGGCGGCGCCTCGGCGAGCCGCCTGATGTCGGACACGTCGATCCGCAAGTGGACGTAACGCCGGTTGTCTCGCCTCGACCCGCTCGCGTTGGCGACGTGCGAAACCGGCGTCTCGTAGGCCGCGCGCACGGCGTCCAGGTCGAGACGCGCCCGTGGATCCACGTCGAGCTCGAGACCGCGCAATGCCACCAGAGCCGGAATCGCCGCGTTGACATACACCGTTGCTGAGCCATCGAGTGAGAGGTGCACGTCCTCGTCGTACTCGTACTTGCGTGAGAGAACCGAGCGGCAGGAAGCAGCGATGATGGCGAGCAGAACGGTCAGCGCGACGAGGGTGACCGCACGCGACACCCTGAATCGAACGGGCGCAGACATGCCAAAGGGTCGATAATATAACTGTTCGTGCCTCCTTCTCCTTCCCTGTTCCTCATCGACGGCAGCAACCAGATGTATCGCGCCTATCACGCGATCCGTGGGTTGACCGGGCCGGATGGGAAATCGACGAACGCCGTGTATGGCTTCGTGACGATGCTCCGCAAGTTGATTGCGGATCATCATCCCGTCTACATCGGGGCCTCGTTCGACTTACCAGGTGTCACGTTTCGCTCACAACTCGCCGCGGATTACAAGGCGACTCGTAGCGCGATGCCAGGAGATCTCGCCGAACAGATTCCGTGGGTCCACGAGGCCTGCGCCGCGATGGGCGTGCCGGTCTACACGGCGCCCGGGTTCGAGGCCGATGACGTGATTGGGACGCTGGCTCGGCGGGCCACGTCGCAGGGGGTGAACGTCGCGATCGTCACCGGCGACAAGGACTTCTTTCAACTCGTCGGCAACGGCATCCGCGTCTACAACCCGCGTGATGAGGGCGCCTGGTTCGACGAAGCGGGAGTCAGGGAGAAGTTCGGCGTCATCCCCGCGCAAGTCGTGGACGCACTGGCCCTGATGGGCGATTCCATCGACAACGTCGCCGGAGTGCCGGGAATAGGCGAGAAAGGCGCTCGTGACCTGATCGCGTCCTTTGGGTCGCTCGACGCGTTGCTCGAGCGCGCGGGCGAAGTCGCACAGAAGAAGTACCGCGAGAGCCTCCTGAGCCATGCCGAACAAGCCCGGCAGAGTCGCGAGCTCGTCAGGATTCGGACCGACGTGGATATCCCGTTCGACTTGGAGGCGTTTCGCTACCAGGGCCCATCGAACGAGCGGTGCTATGCCCTGTTCGCGAAGCTGGGATTTCGCTCGCTCGTCACCGAGTTCGCCCCAACCGCTTCATCGATTGAGAAGAACTACGCGGTCGTCGCCGAGTCTCGATGAGCTTCGGGACGTCGCTCGTTCGCTCGAGGAGGCGGGACGGTTCGCGCTCAGGGTCGTGGCCGACGGTCCCTCGTGCGTGCGTGCTCAGCTCGTGGGCCTGGTGTTCTCGACCGCTCCTCGGCACGCGCGGTACGTGCCGCTCGGGCACGAAGGATTCGCCGGCGGATCGTCGCTTGATCGCCAGGCCGCACTCGACATTCTCCGCCCGGTCCTCGAAAGCGCCTCGATCGAGAAAGTCGGCCATGACCTGAAAGCGGACCTCGTGGTCCTCGCCGGTTACGGCGTGACCCTTGCGGGGCTCGCCTTCGACACCATGCTGGCCAGTTACTTGCTCGACGCCACCAAGTCGAATGAGGATCTGGAGCCGACCGTTCTCGAGCAGCTTGGTTATAAGGCGCTCACCGCGGAGAACGTTTGCGGAAAGGGCGCCAAGGCATTCACTTTTGCTCAGGTGCCGGTCGAGGGGCTCCTCGATTTCGCCGGTGAACGCGCCGACCTCGCGCTCCAACTGGCCGACCATCTGCGACCGTTGCTGGTCGAACAGCAGCTCGAGGACGTCTACCGCGAGTTGGAGCTGCCGCTGGTGCCAATCCTTGCCGACCTCGAACGAGCGGGCATACGCGTCGACGGGCGCGCCCTCGCCGCCCAGGCGTCGCTCGTGGACAAGGAGCTCAACGACCGCAGCGCGGCCATCTTTGGGATGGCCGGCGAAGAATTCAACATCAACTCGCCGAAGCAGCTCGCCGAGATCCTGTTCGACCAGTTGAAGCTGCCCGTCCTCAAGCGGACCGGCACCACGCGCACCCCGTCAACGGCGGTCGAAGTGCTCGAGGAACTGGCGTTGGCGCACGACCTTCCTCGTCTGATTCTCGAATGGCGCGCGCTCGCCAAGCTGAAAGGCACCTACATCGACGCGCTGCCGATTCTGATCAACCCGATCACCGGCCGCGTCCACACGTCCTTCAACCAGGCGGTTGCAGCGACCGGCCGGCTCTCGAGCAGCGATCCGAATCTCCAGAACATTCCCATTCGGACCGAAATCGGCCGCGAGATCCGTCGTGCGTTCATTGCCGAGCCCGGCTATCGACTCGTATCCGCCGACTACTCCCAGATCGAGTTGCGGGTTCTCGCGCATCTTTCAGAGGATGAGACGCTGATCGCCGCCTTCGCGCGTGGCGAGGACATTCACGACCGTACGGCACTCAAGGTGTTTGGAGAGACTAGCGGCCTCTCTCCGCACGAACTTCGCCGCCGCGCGAAGATCGTCAACTACGCCCTGCTCTACGGTAAGACGGCCTTCACGCTCGCCAAGGACATCGGCGTCACCCAGCAGGCCGCGCAAGAATTCATCGAAGCGTATTTCGCAGGCTTCCCTCGCGTCCGCGGCTTCATCGATCGGACCCTCGAAGAGGCACGGCGCACGGGCGTCGTCAAGACGATGTTCGGCCGGCGACGGCCCGTGCCCGAGCTTCTCAGCAAGAACGGACAGATCCGTTCGGCTGCCGAGCGTGTCGCCGTCAACCTGCCCATCCAGGGGACCGCGGCCGACATCCTGAAGCGCGCCATGATCGACGTACATGGCGCCCTTCAGAAGACCCTGCCCAAGGCGCGCATGATTCTCACGGTCCACGACGAGCTGCTGTTCGAAGCACCGGCCGATCAAGTGGACGACGTCGTCGCGGTCGTTCGGGATCGTATGGCCGGCGCCGTTCCATTAAAGGTTCCGCTCGAAGTCGATGTGGGCGTGGGAGGGAACTGGAAGGAGGCGAAGTCGTAAGACGGAAAGTTACAAGTTACAAGTTCAAAGCTCTTGGACAGCATCAGGCCGGTGAGGACGCCCGGGCGCTATGACCAGCACCTTGATGATCACGACGTTTGTAACTTGTAACTTGTAACTTTGTCACTGTCATTTCCACTTCTCCTTGACCAGCTCCCAATCCGCCTTGAGCTGCGATTCGGCACCGGCTTGGGCATCTTTCTGGAGGTGCCGCACGCGATCGGGAATGATGCCTTGGACGACGAGGCGATCCAGATCGGCGCGCAAGGATGACGCCCGCTCGCCGAGAAGTCGAGCCCGTACCCAGCCGGCGACGGCGGCATCCCAGGCGCGATCGGGCTCACCAGCACCGCGCAAAGCCCGCAACCGTCCAATACGCCGCCGCGGCGGATGTGGGGTTGTGACCGAGCTCTTGTCGCATTCGATCGGCCAGCCGGGAGAAGACCGCCAGCCGATAGCCACGAGTGAGCGACCCGGCCAGCCGCTCGGTGGCGCTTCCCCACCACTCGAGCATCGCCTCTGCCAGCCCGCGCTCGGTACCAGCCGCGCGCTCCAGCCCGCTTTCGAACATCTCGGCGGCGGCACCAAAATCGTCTTCCAGAAACAGTGACTGGCCGAGCGCGAGGAGCAGCTCGACTTGATCGCGAGCCTCCAGGCTTGCCGCGCGGATGCTGCCCAAGACCTCGCGTGCAGCGCTCAGATCGGCCGGGTCCGAACGCTCGCGGTATCGCTCGAGATGAGCACGCGCCAGCACGATGCCGGCGGCATCCGCGATCTCCGGCGACCTGCCGCGCCGCGAGCGCCGCGTCGATCGCCTCGTCGAACTGGCGCTGGTTGTAGAGTGACGCGCGCCCGGGCGAGGTCGGCAATCGATGGCTGCGCGGCACCGGAGATGGCGCTACAAGCAACCCACCCCAGGATCAGCGCGATGCGTGCTACTTTGGAGTGCCGCCGCAGCATGTGGCGATGGTAGCACGCAGTACAATTGCGGGCTGGATGCCTGAGCCGGTCATCATCCCGCGTGCCGATCACCCGATTTCACGCCGCGATATCGACCCCGATGCGTTGAAGGTTCTCTACCGGCTGCAGCAATTCAACCACGCCGCATATCTCGTGGGCGGCAGCGTTCGGGACCTGCTGCTTCGTCGGCGGCCCAAGGACTTCGACGTTGGCACCGATGCCCACCCGTACCAGATCAAGAAGCTGTTTCGAAATTGCTGGATCATCGGCCGCCGCTTTCGACTTGCCCACGTGCGCTTCGGCACCAAGGCGATCGAGGTGGCGACGTTCCGACGCCATGTGCTGCCGGGAACGGAGAACGAGCCGGCGACCGCAGACGCAGCCGCCGACGAAGCGACGACCGACCTGCAGATCAAGCACGACAACACGTTTGGGACACCCGAGGAAGACGCGTTCCGACGGGATTTCACCATCAACGCGCTCTTCTACGACATCGCAACGTTCTCGATCATCGACTACGTGGGGGGCCTCCAGGATTTGCGGGACGGCGTCGTGCGATCGATTGGGGATCCGTCACAACGCTTTCAGGAAGATCCGGTTCGAATGTTTCGGGCCGTCGCGTTTGCAGCACGCCTTGGCTTCGCGCTCGATCCGCCGGTCATCGAAGGCATCCGTGCCAATCGGCACTTGATCGCCAACGCCTCGCCCGCTCGACTGATCGAGGAATATTACAAAGTCCTTCGATCGGGCGCTGCCGAGCGGACGTTCCGCCTGCTCGCCCACCACGGCCTGCTCGAAACCATCACGCCCGAGCTGCACCGCGGAGCGTCCGAAGGGGCGCTCTGGCTGGCGCTCGGCGAGTTGGATCGCTACCGCCAGCGATTCGACTCGCTGCCGGAGGGACTCACCAACGCCGTGCTCCTCGGGACGCTGTTGGTGCCTCTCGGGCTGATGCCTCGTCGTGACTGGTCAGAGCCGGACCTCGCCGCCACCGACGCTCGTGAGTCACACGCGCGGAACAACGCTCGACGAAACTGACCACGACGCGACCGAGGCGCCGGCCGGACGTCACACAAGATCGCGACGAGGCCGACGCCCACCGAAAGACCCGCCGATGCGCATCGGCATGTTGCCCGTCGCGCGTCGGGATACCGATCGCTTGCGTCAGTTGCTGGCCGTGCAGCGCCGACTGATGGACCTCGAATCGTCGCCGCGCGCGAAACGATCGCTGATGCATCGCGGACCGTTTCAGGAAGCACTGGTCTGGCTCGAGATTCACGGACGCGCACCAGAGGCCCTGGAGCACTGGCGAGGCTTCATCGAGGCGCTGGGCGGCGTTCCGGGGCACAGCCTCGAATCCACCACCGAAGGCAATGCCCGACCAGTCGGCCGCGGTCGGCGACGAGGAAGGGGTCGGCGTGGTCGGCGTGGGTTCAATCGCGAGAACGGTAAAAGCCATGGCCCGACCGGCAACCGTTCTAGCCGTTCTTCCTCTCAAACTCCTTCATGAACGACACCAGCGCTTCGACGCCTTCTTCAGGGAATGCGTTGTAGATCGAGGCGCGCATGCCGCCGACCGAGCGGTGTCCCTTGAGCCCGTCCAACCCGGCCGCAGTCGATTCCTTGACGAACGCTTTTTCCAGTTCCTCGCTGGGCAATCGGAAGGTCAGGTTCATGAGCGAGCGCGAGCTCTTGTCGGCGGTCCCCCGGTAGAAGCCGGTCCGATCGATCTCCGCATACAGCGCCGCCGCCTTTCGCTCGTTGCGCTGCGAAATTGCCGGCAGACCTCCCTCATTCAGCGCCCACTTGGCCACCAGACCCATGAGGTAGATGCCAAAGCACGGAGGCGTGTTGTACATCGACCCGTTCTCCACATGAACGGCGTAATTCATCATCGTCGGAAGCGACTTGGACGATCGAGACAGCAAGTCTTCACGCACGATGACGAGCGTCACGCCTGAAGGACCGAGGTTCTTTTGTGCGCCGGCGTAGATGAGACCGTATTTCGCAACGTCAATCGGTCGGCTGAACATGTCCGAGGACGTGTCCGCAACGAGTGGAACGTCTCCGACGACTGGCTCGGCAACCCACTGCGTGCCAAACAAGGTGTTGTTGGAGGTGAAGTGGACGTAGGCAGCATCAGTCGTCAGCTTCAGCTCGTCTTGCCGTGGGATTCGTGAAAAATTCTCAGCCTCGGTGGTCGCGGCGATGTTGACACTGCCAACTCGTTGCGCTTCCTTGACGGCTTTCTGCGCCCAGCCGCCGGTCACGATGTAGTCGGCAGTGCGACCCGGAGTGAGCAGGTTCATCGGAACCATCGAAAACTGCGTGGAGGCGCCCCCCTGCAGGAACAACACCTTATGTGACGCGGGAACGTTGCCCAGCCGTCGAAGGTCCGCCTCGGTGCGCGCCAGGATGTCCTCGAAGGCTTTGGAGCGATGGCTGATTTCCAGCACGGACATCCCGACACCTGGAAGGGCAACGAGGTCGCGCTGCGCTTCCTCGAGTACGGCCTGCGGCAACACTGCGGGGCCGGCCGAGAAGTTGTGGATGCGATGAACGGTCGTAGTCATTGGAGTACCTGTCAGGCCAGTTTTACGAGCTGCAGATTGAGAATGTCGTCGTTCCCGGACTGGATTGCCTCGAGGATCGCGGGCCCAGGCTCGCCATCCAGGTTGATGCGTGCCACGGCGGCGTGGGCACCCTCAAAGATAATATTCTCCGTCTCTTGAACGTTGAGATTGGCATCGCGGAGCCGCTCGAACACATGCGCGAGCACGCCCGGGCTTGTCCCGATGCCGGACAATCAGCATTCGCGTGGCCGGGGTCTTCTTGGCGAGATTGACGACGTTCGGAACCTTCCCGGTTTCGGCAAATGTCCGGACGATCCGGACGGTCTCGGCGGCGATGGCCTCTTGTGCCTGCTCGGTGGACGCACCGATGTGATGCGTGCCAATGACATTGGGAAGCGCAAGGATGGTGTCCGACATCAAGCCCTCAGGCGTTGCCGGCTCGCTGGCGTACACATCCAACCCCACGCGCAATCCCTTCTCCTTGATCGCCTCGGCAAGCGCGACGTAGTCGAGGATCTCGCCCCTCGCCGTGTTGATCAGCATGGCGCCCTGCCGCGCATGTCGCAAGAGTTCGGCATCGACGAACTCGCGCGTTTCTTTCGTCAACGCGAGATGAATGCTCACAATGTCGGCGCGCGACAGCACCTTCTCTGGGCTCGCCACGACCTCGATACCCAGCTCATCGATCGGCGTGCTTCCGTGCCTCCGCGTTGGTCGTAAATCGGCGACTCCAGACCACAACCGGCATCCCGAAGGCGCGTGCCCGCTGTGCGACTTCGTGGCCGATGTTGCCAAACCCAATCAAGCCGAGCGTCCGCCCGAAGAGTCCCTGTGCCTTCGAAAACTCTTTCTTGTTCCAGCGCCCGGCTCTTAGCTGGACGACGTTGTCGGGTACGCGGCGGTCGAGCGCCAGAATCAGCGCGAAGGTCAGCTCGGCGACCGCCATCGCGTTCTTGCCCGGGCAGTTCGAGACATAGATCCCGCGACGCGAGGCTGCCGCCACGTCGATGGTGTTGACACCGGCTCCGGCTCGTACGACCAGCGACAACTGACCCGCGTCGAGCATGGCTTCGGTGACCTGCGTCGATCGGACGACGAGCACGTTGGCGCCGCCGGTGCGCAGGGCATCGACCAGTGCGTCTCCTTTGAGGCCTGGTTCGTAGACCACTTCATGGCCCAGTGCCTCAGCCCGTCGATTCCCGACCGTTCAAATGAATCGGCAACGAGTACCTTCATCTCCTACTGTGCCCTGCGCCCTGCGCCCTGTGCCCTTCAAATCAGGTGCGACAAGCAGCCCGTCCCTGAGCTTCGGTTCGAACCAGGTCGACTTGGGCGGCATGATGGCGCCGGTGTCGGCAATCGTCATCAGGTCGCCCACCGTCACGGGGTAGAGCGCAAAGGCCACCGCGGCCTGGCCGCCATCCACGAGTCGTTTCAGCTCGGCGGGCCCGCGAATGCCGCCGACAAAGTCGATGCGCTTGTCCGTGCGAACGTCGTGGATCCCGAGGATCGGCCCAGAGCACCGTGTCCTGCAACCGGCTGACGTCGAGACTCGCCGCAGCATCACTCACCGTCGTCGATCCGAATTCCAGCCCGTACCACCGGCCAGCGAGATACATCGTCGCAAGGCCCTTGCGGTTGGGTGTGTCAGGGGTGTTCTCGGTCACCGTCAGTTGTCGCCGCAAGGCGTCGAGGAACTGGTCGTTCGTCAGGCCATTGAGATCCTTGACGACTCGGTGATACGGAAGGATCTGCATCTGATTGTCGGGGAAGGCGACGGCCATGACCCGGTCGTGCTCACCGGGGCCGCGACCGTCGAGGGCACGTCGCGTTCGCGCGGCGCTGGCGGCACGATGGTGGCCATCGGCAATGTAGAGAGCGGGAATCTGTTTGAACGCCTCGACGATCGCGTCGGCATCTGCTCACGGCGACGGTCCACAAGGTATGGCGCACCCCGTCCGGCGCCTTGAAGTCGAACAGCGGGCTTTCTCCTGCCGTGCGTTCGACGAGGCCGTCGATGGCGCTCGATGCGCGATAGGTGAGCAACACCGGACCAGTTTGCGCGCTGATCGCCAGCATGTGACGCGTGCGGTCGTCTTCCTTGTCGGGCCGTCGTCTTCTCGTGCTTCTTGATGAGGCCCTGGTCGTACTCGTCAAGCGAAAAGCAGGCGGCGATTCCAGTCTGTGTGTGCGATCCCATCTGCAGCCGGTAGACGTACAGCATCGGGGTTTCTTCTTCGACGAGCGGCGCTCGGGCGCGAAGGTCGGCGAAGTTCTCGGCCGCCCGTTCGTAGACCGGGTCGGAGTGAGGATCGGTGCCGGGCGGCAGGTCGATCTCGGCTCGCGAGACGTGAAGAAAGCTGAGTGGATAGCCGCTCGCCAACGCGCGCGCCTCATCGGTCGTCACGACGTCGTAGGGAACCGCGGCCACGGCTGCAGCGGCCTGCGGCGCGGGACGCAGCGCTGCAAAGGGAAAAATGGATGCCATGAAACGTACGATTATAGATTTTCTGCGGCTCCGCATGCCGAAACGTGAGCACCTGGCGTCGAGCTTGCTCGCTTTGGCCCATCGCTTGGCACGCGCACATGCTGCTCGTTCTGGCCGGAGGCATTGATGGTGCGATCAGCGAATCGCCGCAATACGATTGTGTCGTTTTTCGTGGCGGCCGTTGCATTGGTAGTAGTGCCATCGCCAGCCTTGGCGCAGGGGCCGGGCGTGCGCGGTGGTGTTTCCGTCGATCCCGATCAGTTCTACCTCGGCGGTCACTACGAAACCGGCGCGTTGGTCGACCGGCTGCACTTCAAGCCCAACCTCGAAGCGGGCTTCGGCGACGACCTCACCCACATCGGCCTCAACTTCGAGTTCGTCTACAAGTTCCCCGCGAACAACGACTGGAGCCTTTACGCTGGTGCGGGTCCTGCCGTCAACATCTACTCGTTCGACGAGATCGACGATGAGCGACACCGAAGCCGGATTCAACGTGCTGTTCGGCGCCGAGACTCGGCGCGGGTTGTTCTTCGAGATCAAGGTCGGCGCGCTCGACTCACCGGATCGTCAAGTTCGGAGTGGGTTGGACGTTTCGGTAGGACTCGTAACGACGAAGGGCGTAGGGCATAGGGCCCTACGTCCTACCCTCCACCCATGCCCTGCGCTACGCCCAATGCCCTATGCCCAACGCCCTTCTTAATTGACCGCCCTTACTCCGTTATCCGCAAGCGCTGCATCAGCCGATCACGCTCGACCGCGAAGATCGCCAGGTGCACGGCCGCGACTGGTTCGCCAGGCGGCATGTTCTGGTGCTCGCGCACGGGATTGACATAGACGCCGTTGCGGCGCAGGCCGTAGTGAAGATGTGGCCCGGTCGCCAGGCCACTCGATCCCACCCGACCGATCAGCTCACCCTGCGAGACACGCGCTCCCGAGCGAACGCCCGCGGCAATCGACGAGAGGTGCAGATACTCGCTTTCGTAGCCGCTGGCGTGACGCACTCGCACGGTTCGACCGCCACCGCCAGTCCAGCCCGCCAGCGTGACGACACCACTGGCGACCGCAATGACGGGCGCGCCCGGGGGCGCCGCGTAGTCCACGCCATTGTGCGCGCGGGTGTAGTTGAGAACCGGATGACGCCTCGGCACGCGAGAACGATGAGGTGACACGCGGTTCGAACTTCAGCGGCGACTTCAGGAAGAAGCGCTTGAGCGATCGACCCTCGAATCGTAGTAGCCGGGCTTTCCATCGGGAGGCGTGAAGCGAACCGCCTGCAATCGACGGCCGCCGTTGACGAGCTCGGCGGCGAGCACCGGACCGTATCCGGCAAAGCGACCATCGCTGCGGGTGCCCCGCTCGACCACCAGTCGAAAACTGTCGCCCGGCTGCAGGTCGCTGTTGAAATCGATCTCGCCCGAGAAGATGTCGGCGAGCGCCAGCGACAACTCGATCCGCTCCCCGGCCGCATCCAGTGCCTGCACGAGCGACGGTGACTCGGGACCAATCACGCCGGTGACGATCACCTCTTCGACCGTCTTCTCAATCGGCGCGACCTCGGTGGCAAACAACGCGTCGTCCGGCGTCTCCTGCCGTCGGACGATGACCCGGCGATCCCGATCGAGCTTCGTACTCGAACTCTCGAATGCGCCCGTCGAAGTAGCGGTCGAGACGGTACGGCTGACCCGCACGAACGCGGCGAAGGTCGAACTTTTCGCCCATGCTCGTCACCATGGCCGCGACCTCCCCAGTCGAGCAGCTGGTGTGCTTCGAGCAGTGCCGCCATGGTCGTGCGTCGAGGAACGAGCGCTTGCACGAATCTCGGAGTCTGGGGCGAGGAGCACGTCGCCCAGCCGCCGAAGTTGGCGAGGCATGCGGCCGGCGGTCGACACGCGGCGAGACGGCGTGCAGCGCGCAACGATCATGGCCAGCGGTGCCAGCGCCACGACGAGCCGAGACAGCCAGCGGACCGCCGAAGCACGAGCAGACGGAATCGGACGACGCGCCGAAGGTGATTGGTGTATCGTGTGTTCGTCATCGACGATCAGATCCCGGGCTTCTCGTGGCGCGCTCGGTGGTCGGGGGCACGATGCCCTTGAGCCGCATCAAGATCACTTTCTGACCGTATTCGTTACATGTTGTGGCTGATGACTCCCAACAGCAGCTGCGCACGCGGCAGCTGGTTCTGTCCCGCCTGCACCATCTCGGCCAGCGACGCATCCGTTTGCGCCGCATAGACGGCATCGCAGTACGCTTGCACCGCCTTGGCGGCTTCGACCAGCTTCGCTTTTTCCGTCACCTTTTCGAGGTCTTCCTTGTTCGGATTCGCTTCGCCTTTCGCACGAGAACAGTTGTTGAAGGCCGCATTGATCGTGTGGCCCACGAACCCGGCGAACGTGCGCGTGTCCTTGGTCGCCTGGAAGCCGTAATCGGCCTCAGGCATCTTTTCGGCTGATTCGACGAGATTCCTGAACGTGCCCGCCGCACTGCGCGCCATTGCATCCGCCAGCACCTTCTGCGCGAAGGCCGGGGCTGCTGCCGCCAGCACCATCACACCTGACAACACGAGAATCCGCTTCATGGTCGTCCCTCCAAAAGCCGTAATCCTATATGAAAGCCAAGGTGCGAGGTGCCTCAGGTGCCGGGTTGCGTGAGCGCAGTCGGTAGCGAATCGGCCGGCGAAGGGACTACACTCAAACCGGGCCCGAAAGGGCGGAGAAAGTGGCTGAAGGCTCCAGACTTTTCGCCTGGCATTGATGATCGATCCCGTCCTTGTTCTTCTGGGTCTCCTGACGTTCCTGGTCGGCCTCGCGATCGGCTGGTCGCTGTCACAACTGGTTCGGATCGACAACGCGCGCCTTCGGACCGAGCTGGCGCATCAGCAGCGCATTGTGCCCGAGAAGCTCGCGCTGCTCGACGAGGCCAGGCGCAGCTCAAGACGTCGTTCGACGCGCTGGCGGGCGCGGCGCTGCGCGCCACCACCGACGAGTTCCTGAAGCTGGCCGATCAGAAGCTCGGCAACGTCCAGAAAGACGCGATCGGCGAGATCGGCAAGCGCCAGCAGGCGCTCGACGAGCTGATGAAGCCGATTCGCGATGCGCTCACGCAGGTCGATCAGAAGCTCGGCGAGAGCGATCGCGGGCGCGTCGGACGACCATCGCACGCTGCTGAAGGAGCTCAATCAGCAGCAGGAACGTCTGCGCGGCGAGACGCAGAATCTGGTGCGCGCGCTGCGGACGCCGAGCGTGCGCGGGCGCTGGGGCGAAATGCAGCTGCGGCGCGTCGTCGAACTCGCCGGCATGCTGCGACTACTGCGACTTCGACGAGCAGCCGTCGCTGCTCGCCGAATTCGGCCGGCAGCGGCCCGACCTGATCGTCAAGCTGCCCGGCGGCCGCACGATCGTCGTCGACGCGAAGGTGCCGCTCGAGGCGTATCTCGATGCGCAGGAAGCGCACGGACGACGAGACGCGCGCGGCGCGCATGGCGGATCATGCGCGGCAGGTGCGCGAGCACATGACCAAGCTGGGGGCGAAGAACTACTGGGAACAGGTGCAGCCGTCGCCCGAGTTCGTGGTGATGTTCCTGCCGGGCGAGGCGTTCTTCCAGTCCGCGCTTGCAGCAGGATCGTCGAGCTCATCGACTTCGGCGTGCGCTCGCGCGTGTTTCCGGCCAGCCCGATCACGCTGATCGCGCTGCTGCAGGTGGTCGCGCAGGGCTGGCGGCACGAGCGGCTGGCGCAGAACGCCGAGGAGATCCAGTCGCTCGGCAAGGAGCTGTACGCGCGCGTGGCGAAGATGACCGAGTATCTGGACACGCTGCGCATGCGACTGGACAGCACGGTCAAGGCGTTCAACGACACCGTCGGCTCGTACGAAACGCGCGTGCTCGTGACGGCGCGCAAGTTCAAGGAGCTCGGCGCGACATCGGAAGCCGAGATCGAGCCGCTGCAGGCCATCGACACGGTGCCGCGGATCCTGCACAGCGCCAACCTGCTCGGCCTGCCCGAAGACGTGATCGAAGCGAGAAACCGTGTGAGAGAGAAGGATAGCGATGCGCACATTGATGCATCGCGGTTCGTGATGGCGGGCGCTCGGCATTGCGGCTCGGTCGCGCGGCGCAGCAGAAGCCCGAAGCGACGTCGCTCGTCGGGCAAGCCGCTCTATCCCGATCGAGCTGCCGAACGCGCCGAAGCTCGAAGCCGATCTGGCGCAGGCGGAAAAGGATCTGGCGGCGAAGCCGAACGATGCGGACGCGATCATCTGGGTCGGCCGGCGGCTCGCGTATCTCTGGCGCTACCAGGACGCGATTGCGATGTTCTCGAAGGGCATCGCGCAGCATCCCAACGATCCGCGGATGTACCGGCACCGCGGCCACCGCTACATCACGACTCGTCAGTTCGATCGCGCCGTCGCCGACTTCGACAAGGCGGTGTCGCTCATCAAAGGCACGCCGGATGAGATCGAACCCGACGGCGCGCCCAATCCATCCGGCAAGCCGCGCAGCACGCTGCACTTCAACATCTGGTATCACCTCGGCCTGGCGCACTACCTGAAGGGCGACTACCAGAAGGCGCTCGACGCCTACAACGAGTGCATGAAGGTGTCGACCAACGACGACTCGATCACGGCGACGAGCGACTGGCTGTGGATGACGCTGATGCGGCTCGGATCGCAAGGCCGAGGCGGCCAAGGTGCTCGAGCGCATCACGCCGAAGATGGAGATTCTCGAGAACGGCTCGTACCATCGCCGGCTGCTGATGTACAAGGGCCTCGAGAAGCCGGAGGCGCTGCTCGATCCGGCCAACGCCGACGCGCTGACGATCGCGACGCAGGGCTACGGCGTGGGCAACTGGTATTTCGTCACCGGCAATCGCGCGCGCGCGCGGGAGATGTTCGAGAAGGTCGTCGCCGGCCCGAACTGGTCGGCCTTCGGGTACATCGCGGCCGAGGCGGATCTGCAACGGATGAAATGAACGACGACCGGACGATTGCGGCATTCGCACCGGGTGCGCCGTCAGCCACTCGTGGCGGTGGCGCTCCACCTGGATCCAACGCGTGGTCTCCGGGGCCTTCGGCCGGTACGTCATCGCCATACTGGCGGTGGCACTTGCGACGGGAGCGCGGCTGGCCGTCGATCCCCTGCTCGGTCAGCGATTTCCCTATGCCATTCACTGGATCGCTGTCCTCGGCCGCCGCTGTCGCCGGCCGGTTCTGGTCCGGGTTGATGGCGCTGGGGTTGTCTGTGCTGCGTCGGCCAATTACTTGTTCGTCGCTCCCCGCTACTCCTTCGGCCTCGAAAACGACAACGATCGCTTCATGTTGATCCTGTTTGTGGTGTTCGGGACGATCGGTTCGCTGATCGACCGACTACCTCAGCCGCACGCGCGAACGCCTACGCGTCGCGGCCGACGAGCAGGCCGCGCGAGACGGCAGGTCCGGAACGAGCGCGCCCGCCTGCAAGACATCATCGACAGCATTCCTGGCGTCGTCTGGGAGGCCTGGGGCAAACCGGATTCCGCCGAGCAGCGAGTCGGACTACGTCAGCAACTACGTCGAGCAAGCTCGTCGGCTACACGCCGGCTGAATGGACGTCACAGCCGAACTTCTGGTTGAAGCTGGTTCACCCGGACGATCGCGACCAGGCCGCAAGGGTTGCGGCGGAGATGTTCGCGAACGGCGAAGCCGGCGAGAACGAGTTCCGGTGGGTCGCGAAGGATGGCCGGATCCACTGGGTGCTGGCACGTTCGTCGGTCATTCGCGACGACAACAGCCAGCCGGTCGGCATGCGAGGGGTGACCTTCGACATCACCGACCGCAAGGAAGCCGCGCAGCGGCTGGCACTGCTCGCCGACATCTCGATGACGGATCTCGTCCCGTCCTTTCCAGGATCTTGCTCGCGACATCGCCCGTCGCATCGCCATCGTCGTCGGCGACTACTGCATCATCCGGATGGCGCACGACGGGCAGATGGAAGGCATTGCGTACGCGCACGTCTCGCCCGAAGCCGAGCCGCTGGTCCGGGAGATCGCGGAGCATTTCGACGTCGAGCTCCAAGAGCGCGCTCTATGCCGAGATGGTGCGCAACCCGCGAACCGTCGTGGACAACAACGTGTCCGAGTCCGTGTTCGCTCATCTCAGGAGCGGAGCGACTCGAGCCGATCTTCGACCGCTTCCGGCCTCGGCGCGGCATGATCTGCCCCTTCCTCAGTCACGGCAAGCTGCTTGGCACGATCGCGCTTGGGCGCGCCAGCGGCGGCCCGTTCAGCGAGGCCGACGTACGGCTGGTCGAAGCCATCGCCTCGCGCGCGACGTCGGCGCTCGACAACGCCGCGTTGTTCACGACCGCTCAACGCGAGGCCGACGAAGCGCGAATCGCGCGGGCCGAAGCGGAGGAAGCCGGCCGGGTCAAAGACGAGTTCCTGGCGACGCTCTCTCACGAGCTGCGAACCCCGCTCAACGCCATTCTCGGATGGGCTCACATGCTGCGCGATCCGGCGGCTGACCGCGGAACGGCGCTTGGCGGCCATCGAAACAATCGTCCGCAACGCACAGAGCCAGGAGCAACTGATCTCGGACATCCTCGACGTCCAGCGGATCATGGCTGGCAAGATCCGGCTTGAACCAGCGAACGCGTCGACCTCGGGCGCCGTCATCCGATCCGCGGCCGAAACCGTTCAGCCGTCGGCGGCCGCCAAAAGCGTGCGTCTGCAATTGCTCGTCGATCTCGACACACCGTCGGTGTGGGGCGATCCTGATCGACTCCAGCAGGTCGTGTGGAACCTGCTGAGCAACGCCATCAAGTTCGCGCCACCCGGGCGGCCGCGTGCAGGCTCGTTTGCTGAAGGACGAGGGCGAATGCGAACTCGTGGTGCAAGACAACGGGCCCGGCATCACCGAGGAGTTCCTGCCCTTACATGTTCGAGCGTTTCCGGCAGGCCGACTCTTCCACCACACGAACCCACAAAGGACTTGGGTCTGGGGCTCGCGATCGTCCGCAGCCTCGTCGAAATGCACGGCGGCACCATCGTCGCGGCCAACGTGCCCGAATCCGAGGGCACCGGCGCCATCTTTACCATTCGACTGCCGATTCACGTGGCACGCGTTGGCGATAGCGACGAGGAGGCAGTGACCAGTCCCCACGCTGCGCGAACCCGATGTGGCTGAGCGACGCGCCCGCGCTCGAAGGCATTCACGTGCTGGTCGTCGAAGACGATGCGCGATGCGCGCGAGTTGATCGGCGCGATTCTCCAGCGCTGTGGCGCGACGGTGACGCTGACCGCGTCGGCGGAAGCCGGATTCGGCGCGGCGACCACCAACCGACCGGATGTGATCGTCAGCGACATCGAAATGCCGGAAGAGGACGGCTACGCTCTCATCCGACGGATTCGTGCCTTGACTCCCGACGAGGGCGGTGCGGTGCCGGTGGCGGCGCTGACCGCGTACGCGGGCGCGGCCGATCGCTTGAAGGTGCTCGGCGCGGGATTCAACGTGCACGTCGCCAAGCCCGTTCAACCGGCGGAGCTGGCGATGGTCGTGGCTAGTCTTGCCGGACGGCGATCGTGATCCGCGGGACGCGGGCAACGTTCGATCCGCGGAACATGCGACGCGCGGAATTCCTTACGCCTTCAGCCGCGGAATACGGGCAAGGCGGAAGGTCGCTGTGGGCGCGGTCTGTGCTTCCGGCTGAAGCCGGAAGCCACGCGGTCGAAGACACCGCTGTCCAGAGCGGTGGTTTAATTCGGCGAAGAGCCGTTCTTAGCGAGGTGGCGGACCCGGACGATTCGCGGCATCGCTTCACGATTTCGGCGCTCTGGAGCGTGGACAACCAGTTCTCCGGAAAGATGATTCAGGAGGCGACCGGGCGGACGGTCAGCGGCGTGCCGATCAACCAGCCGAAACGTCCTTCGACGACGTATGTCCGGATGCGGCTTCTCAAGAGAGGCGCCGGTTACCGAACGAGCCCCCGCAGCGCGACATCACCAGAGAGCAGCTCGCGCTGGTCGCTTCCCATTTTGATCGGCGGCCGGATTCGCTTCTGATCGAAGTGCCAGACATCTCGCTTCGCTAGTGTGGCGGGCCGACAACCGTTGGCCTTTAGGAGCCCACATGGAAGAGCTCTTCATCCGGTTCGCGGAGATCGCCGAGAAGCTCGCTGAACTGGCCGCCGTCGTTGTCGTGACGTTCGGCGTCCTCGACGCGTTTTTCAGGCTGCTGTGGATTGCGGTGACGCCGACCGCCACGCATGGCGAGCGCAAGGCGGTCTGGCGTCGGTTCGGCGTCTGGTTGCTGCTGGGTCTCGAGTTCGCGCTCGCGGCCGACATCATCGGCAGCGTCCTGTCGCCGACCTGGCAGGACATCGCCGAGCTGGGCGCGATTGCGGTCATCCGCACGTTTCTGAACTACTTCCTCGAACGCGACCTCGAGAACGCGGAGAAGTCCGGTGAACACCCCACTCACACCGTCGTTGCGGAGCGCGGCGGGTGACTGCTCACGCTGCGCTCGCACACTGAACGTTGAGCATAGCTGAAGGAGCAGTACATCGATCTCGAGATGGCGGCGGTGCCAGCATTCGCCGTCGAGTAGAGGTCTCGTGCCGGCTGGCGAAGGGCTGCTCCACGTGCGGGCAGCCCTTCGCATTTTCTGCCGTCTTACCCGATCATTACCCCACCATGGATAATCTGTTGGCTCGCATATTCGGCCACCAAGGGGCGCACGCCTTCGTTGTCACTGCGCTCCTTCTGCTGCTCGCGGAGATTGGCTACCGGTTTGGACGCCGGTTGTTAGCGGGCCGGGACGACGACCCCCGGCGAAGCCAGATTGGCGTCATTCAGGGGGCCGCCCTCGGAATGCTGGGCCTGCTTCTCGGCTTCACGTTTTCGATGGCCGTCGAACGCTACAATCACCGTCGAGAACTCGTGCTGCAGGAGGCGAACAACATCTGGACAATCTGGCTTCGAGGCAGCCTGCTGCCTGATCCGCACCCTCGCGGCGTAAGAGACCTGCTTCGGGACTACATCGATGTCCGGGTCCTCGCCCAGGAAGCGTTGCGCGACCCGGCGGTGCTGACCGAGGGATTGCGCCGGAGCGCGCAGATCCAGTCAGCGCTCTGGCAACATGCGGAAGCCTCTGCCAGAGAGGCACCCAATGACATCACCGCGACATTTGTCGAAGCGGTCAACGAGGTGATTGACACCGACAAAGAGCGCGTCGCGGAAGGGCGACACCGCATTCCTGCCGGAGTCTGGATCATCCTGCTGGTGGTGGCTGGTGTTGGTTGCTATACGAGCGGCTACGGCAGCGGTTCCGACGGGGTGCGGTCGTCGTTCACCGGCGTGGTTCTCCCGCTGCTCATCACCATGATAATCGTGCTGATTTTCGACCTCACCAACGAGCGTCACGGGATGATCAGAACCAACCAACAGCCGCTGATTGATTTACAGAACACGATTCGGTCGGAGCTTGCGGCCAGTCTCCACTAGGTTCTTCGCCGCATCTCTACCACCAAGGGACAATGGTTCCGCAGTCTCGCGCATCGCTATAGTCGGCTCATGGTCGCCAATTGTCTCGCGACACACGAGCAAACGAAACGCGCGACCGCGCGACGCTGGTGGCTGCCCGCGGCCGCCGTCGCCTGGCTGGCCGCGGGGTCGGTGACCCCGGCGCTGGCGCAGCAGGACGACGAGCCTCAGGGCTTCTGGTCACGAGTCGGCGGCACCTTGCCCGCCGGCCTCTCCACAAAAGACACCGAGGGCTTTTGGGCGCAGACCGTCGACGGCCTCAGAAAGACGTGGTCCAGCGGCCGCTCCGACCTCTTCGTGCCCGGGTACATCTGGCATATGCCGTGGCAGTACTCGGAGGAGCAGCGGACACGCTACAACAATCTGGCGTGGGGCTTGGGCTACGGTCGCACAACGCTCGACTCCGCTGGCCGGCCGCGGACGCTGTTCGCAATCGTCTCGGCCGATTCATACGATCACCTCCAGTACCAGGCCGGGTACGCGTGGCGGGCCAAGTGGAAGCCAGGCGGCGCGTGCCTTGAGCCTCGGAGCGGGCTACACGCTACTCGTGATCGGTCGCTACGACAAGCTGTCCTATGCGCCGATGCCCATAGCACTGCCGCTTGGAAGCATCGGCATCGGCCGCTTCGAGCTTTTGGGCGCCTACGTGCCAGGCTTCGAGGTGGGCTACTTCTTCACCAAGTTTGGCGTGCACTGACACCGCATGAGCTCTTCATGATGGACAGCCGCGCACGAGCGACGACGAGTGTTCGCCTCGAGCTGAATACGAGCTTCAAGAGCAACATCGTCGGCGATTTGTACCTGGAGCATCAACCTGTTCGACAGCTACAACAGCGATCCGCCGAGCGGTCAAAAGAGCAACGACTCCGGCGTGTCGGCTGCCGTCGGCTGGTCCTTCTGACGCGAGCCAGATCGTTCGTCCGATAGCGCATCAGGGACGCTGCCGAAGGTCGTCGATTCCCTCGCTCATCGTCTTGATGCGCTCGACAAGATCCTCGTACAGCACACGCATGTAGCGCCGCGTTTCCTCGTCTCCTTCGCGGATCTCGGCACGACAGTGCGAAACTCGTTACGAACTTCGGAGCGGAAGTCCCCCAATTCGCGCTCGACGGCACTGACGCGCTCTGGCAGGCTCGCCAAGTGACTCACGGTGTCCTCGAGCCGTTCCACACGCGCCGTCACAGTCTCCCGCACCATCCTCCGACGACGCTACCATCGTCGCGGCGGGCACAACAATAGGAATCATGGATCGGAGGGGACGCGCCCGGCCGCTCGCGTCCACTCGGCAAGCGCCTTCGCCCGCTCCTGCGCCTCGGGGATCTCATCGAGACGATCGACATCCCACGGCACTCGCCACGTCCAGTTCGCATCGTCCACGACTGCCGGCGTGTTGATTCGGTCCGTCCATCCGAACACATCCTGGAGCGGCACGATGACGAGGTCCGAGCCGGCGTCGAGCAGGGCCCGCAGTAAAGCGTCGAACGCGGGCGCCCCGGACGCCAGGTGGCGCGCCACCGACGGAATCGCCAGCATGCGACGACGCTCGACGTCATCGACCTCGCTCCACCAGGCCGCCAGGGTCTCGATGTCATGGGTGCCGCTCGTGGCAACGGATGTCGCCGGGTATTCCGGCGGGTCGATGAAGGGATGGTCTGGTTTGTCCCAGTGCGCGTTCCCATCGCATGACCTTGAACCCAGGGACCCCGAGCTTCAGCAGAGACTCACGAACAAAGTCCGGAACCGACCCTAAATCTTCCGCGACGATTTCAGCACCGGTCTCCTGATAGAGCGTGACCAGTCGCTCACCAAGCTGACGCTGAGTCGTTTCGTCGGCCGGGGCGAAGAAAGCCTGAGTCGATCGGTCCAGCGGACGGATATACGTGCGAAAGAGACCGACGAGATGGTCCAGCCGGAACCCGTCGAACAATGAGGCCGTGCGCTTGGCTCGCTGCTTCATCCACTCGAAGTCGTTCGTCGCCATGACGTCCCAGCGCCACGGTGGCAACCCCCAATCCTGACCGGTCTCGCTGAACGCATCGGGTGGCACTCCGACGGTGGCGTCGAACCGAAATTCGCGTTGTCTGGTCCACACATCGGGGCTGTCCGCAGAGATCATGAATGGAACGTCGCCAAACACCTTGACTGGCCGCGAGCGGGCGCGGGCGGCAGCCCACTGCGTGGCTGCAATCCACTGCACGTACTGGCGGTACAAGATCTCGCGTTGCAGCCGCTCTCGCGCCGCGCTCAACGCCTTCGCATCACGCTGGGCGAGCGCCGGAGGCCAATCCCACCAGGCGAGCAGGCGATGCTCCTGGCGTAGTGCCTGGAACAGCGAATAGTCCTCGAGCCACCAAGCCTGGTCTCGAACGAAATCGGCAAACGACTCCGAATCGCGCGAGGACCCATGAGTCGCCATGAAGTGGTCGTGGGCCGCGCGGAGATACGTGGACTTGAGCTGTCGAATCCGGCGATGATCGACGCGGGCGGAACCGCGAACGTGATCGAGTGCCGCTCGATCATCGTTCGACATCTGTCCTTCGCCGCCGAGCGCCTGGAAGGCTTCGACCGCTGGCACCGAGATGTAAATGGGATCGAGGGCCATCGCGGTGAGCGACGAGTACGGCGAGGTTTCCGCGACCGGGGTCTCGGTGATCGGCAGGATCTGGATGAACGATTGCCCGGCCCGCTGCAGCCACGGGGCAACCACGGGCACGTCGGCAAACTCGCCGACTCCCCAACTCCGACTGGACGCAAGGGAAAAGAGCGGCGCCATGACCCCGCTGCGACGCGACGCCATCAAACCTTCTGATCCGGCTGTGCGGCTCGCGCCAGAATTCGAGCAACGCCCCGGTCGAAGACATCGGGTTCCACGATCAGGCTGACGACGAGGTAGGCTTCGTGCTCGAAATCGAAGAAGTAGCCGGGATGGACGAGGACGTGATCATCTGCGAGCGCACTCAAGACGAGTTGCTCCTCGGTCCGAAACGCGGGCACCTTCAAGACGGCCGACCACCCACCTTCGACCTCGAGGACCGAAATACTCGGCACTTCCCTGACCGCTTGACGCAGTGACGCCAGGTTTCGCTCGAGGCGGGTCTGAATCTGCGCGCGAATCGATGCCCCACGGTCGAGAAGCGAGGGCAGCGCGACCTGAACGGGCGTGGACACCGATAGATAGGAGTCAGCGACAATCTCATACTGGGCCATCAGCGGGGCGACACGACTCGTCGGGCCACCGAACGCGATCCAACCCAGCTTGAGCTGCGGAAGTCCCACGGACTTCGAGAGCCCGCCCAGACTGCAAGTCAGCACGTCGGTCGCCATCAGCACCGACGGCGCCGCCGCGGTCCTCTCGAGTCGATAGTCAGCAAACACCTCATCGCCAATCAGCATGAGATCCCTGGATGCACACAACGCCGCGAGCGCCTCGAGATCACGTTCATGCAAGAAAGAACCCGTCGGGTTGTTCGGCGACACCACCAAAACCGCGCGGGTCTCCTCGTCTACAGACGATTCGAGATCGTCGAGATCGATGCGCCACGTGCCGTGATGTTCCAACCGATAAGGTTTCGCGACGACAGCTTCGAGAACCGTGAGGTGCTCGAACAACGGATAGCTTGGGTGCGGCACGAGCACCGAATCGCCAGCATCGCACAGGAGCTTGAACAGCAGCGAGTACGCCTCGCTGGTGCTCGCCGTCAACGCGATTCGCTCGGCTGGCACGGTCAACCCACGGCGGGCAAAGTCCTGGGACACGGCCTCTCGCGCCGTGGGAAGACCGAGGGGCTGTGGATCGTAGAGCAACGACGCCGGGCCGGACAGCGGTTCCAGGAGGTCGGATGGATAGCGCAAACCAACCCGTGTCGGGTTCGACTCGGTGAGATCGATGATCGCCACTCCGCGCTCTCGGAGCGTTGCGAGTGTTCGTGTCGTCGCGTTCAGCGTCAGGTTGGAGGGCAGTCGCGACGACATGTCACCGGCGTGCGGGTGTTTACCGAGGGCCACCGGCGTCAGTTTGTCGTGACAGAACCTCGACATGTTCAATCACATCGCCCTCCAGCAGCGCATCCACGACCTCCATCCCCGATGTGACCTCGGCAAACACGGTGTAGGTGTGATCGAGACGAGGGCTGTCCACGAGATTGATGAAGATCTGCGCGTCGCCAGTGTCTCGACCGCGCGTCGAGATACCGACGGTTCCGCGGCGATGGGAGACGAGTCCGACCTCGTCGCGCATGTAAGGTCCGTCACCCATGTACTCGTTCGCGCCGGGGCTACCGCCTTGCACGACGAAGTTGGGCACGACGCGATGGAAGGTCAGGCCGTTGTAGTAGCCCTCACGCGCGCGCGACACGACGCGGAGCGCCGAGACCGGTGCTTCCTCCATGAGCAGACGCATCTCGAACGCGCCGCGACCGATCATCGTGAAACGGAGACGAGCCTCACGGATGGCATCCACCGCCGACAGGGTGACCGGCATCGACGGCAACCGACGCGGAGAGGCGACGACACCTGTCTGCCCCCAGCCGTTGAGAATCGCGGCGGTTTTCGATGCCACCGCAGGGTCGAAGTCCGCAAGATACGGACGGAGAGCTTCCGGCTGTGGGGGCAGCCCCTCGATCCGGCCCAGGATGGCCATTCGAACGTCGCGAGAGGTTTCGCGTCTTCTCGGCAGTGATGCGAGCCAATGCTGTCAGGAGCGCGGCGCCCACGGTTGCCTGCTCCGTCCCCTCTGGCGCTACCGGCGCAGCGCCAATCGCGCGAGTCGCCGTGAGCCCGAGTTGATAGTCCGAACGGCTCAGCGCATCGAGCGCGATCGTCAGACGCTTCAGGGCGCTTGAGCGTGATCAGCTCGCCGAGGGCGGCCTCGCAAACGTTATCGTGTGGATCTCGCGCGAGCTGATCCAGTTCGTCAAGGGCAGCAAGCGCGCCGGCCGCGCGGGCGGCGTACATTCGCACCTGCCAGATCGAATGCGTGAGATATCGCGGCAGGGCCATTCTCGCTTCCAGCCGGCGAAGTTTTCGCGAGTGCGACCAGCGCGTGCGCCGGCGCATGCCAGGCATAAGGGAGCTCCGTGAGCACCTCCGTCAGCGCTTGCAGCGTTCCGGTGGATGATTGTGCTGCCGGACAGCCGTTGCCGAGAAGATCGATCGCCAGCAACGACACATGGGGATTGGGATCGCGGACGGCGGCCAGCACGGGATCGCACGATGCCTTCTGAAACGCACGGCCGTAGGTTTGCAGCGCTTCGAACCTGACGCGCGGATTGACGTCCGCCAGTCCCTTCGTCACCGCCGCTTCGCGTCCCTCGACGTCGTTTCTGGCCGCCACCATCGCCAACCGCCGGACCTCGTCATCTGGATCCGCGATGCCGGCATCGAGCTCCGGCTTGCCGGCGCCACCGGACGCCATGAGCGCGAGTGAGGCGAGTCGTCGGATGCGCGTCAGCTTCTCCGCATCCTGAGCGCGGCCCTCGAGCTCACTTGCGGCGCGCAGGCCCGTGAGCGTTGGTCCACTCAAGCGCGAGATCTTGCCGCTCTGCCGTGCCAGCGATTCAAGCCCTTCGACCGCTCCTAACACTTCGTCGAGCCGAACGGCGCTAGACGTCGGCGTCGGCAGTACCCGGGCAATTGCCGTCTCGACCTGTTGAACGTCGGCCGCCGTCGTGTAGGGAATTCGTCCAAGCGTCGCGGCGACACGCGCCCCAGACGCGCGGTTCTCTTTCGATCCGAGTCCGGGCCAGGAGTCGATTCTTGGCATCCGTCACGCCCTTCGGCCCCCGAGCCAACTGCCCGACCGCGTTCGCCGCTTCGATTCGGACATCGGCATCGGCATCGTTCAACGTCGGGGTCAGAAGCGGGATGAGCTCCGCCTTCTCCAGCCGGCCGATGGCTCTGGCGGCCTGCCGACGCACCTTGGGATCGCGGTTGCGCAAGCCTTCGCGGAGCGGCGCCAGTTCGGCGTCGGTTTGCGCTCGTGAATCCTCAGCCAGCAACATTCGCTCGGTGAGCGGCAGGTTTTGGACAACGGCCGGACTGGCCAGCATTGCGATCAGAACGGAGGCGATGGTTGTCATCGGGAAAGGTCCGCGCGACGCGCTGCTGAAAACTTCAACATCTGGGTGGTGAGGTCGCAGGGATAGGAGATCGCGACATCCGCGATCCCGCCAGACGAGTCGTAGATCGGGTCGAGTGTAGGCATGACGAACCCTGTGTAAGAAGGAAGCCTCAGTCGGTCGACGCGCGCCACGATCTCGTCGCGAAGACCAGCATCGAAATGAACGCCGTAGGTTTCAAACAGTATCCGGGCGGCCGTGTAATCGCCCTCGGACTTGATGCGCTGCACTTCGGCGAGCATCCGCGCGACGCCGTCGCGGAACGAGCCTGGCGTCAACGAGGACGTAGTATGTCTTTCCATCACGCTTTCGAATGTCGATGGCGTTCGTATGCGCGATCAGCCAGTGCACGATCGCCTGCCGATTGCGCATATGGTCTTCTTCGAGCTGTGTGCCCTCACGAACTCGTCGCAGTTGGACGAGCGCATTTCGCGCATACGACTCGTACTCGGCGCGCACGATCTCCGGCTGGTCCGCTTCCGACAAGAGACCCAGTTCGGCCAGATACGGATCCGCGACGTAATACAGTGCCACCAGGTCCGCTCGCGACTCCTCGAGCGATGAATACTGCTCCTTGAGCAGCTCCTGCGGCTGCGCGTCGATCCCTGCCGCCATGCGACCCGAGCCGTGCCCGAGCACCTCGTGGATCTCGGTCGTCAGTTCGCCGGCAAAGGCGCTCCAGCGCTTGGCGCGCTCGATCTCGCCCTCGTCCCAGGCAAACTCCTGCCGAAACGTGTCGAGCGTCGAGGCCTCGTAGGCTTCGATGACGTTCGACAGCGAGACCGATTTGCTGCCGTATTCCTCGCGAATTCTCTGATCGTTCGGCAGATTCACGCCGATCGGCGTCACCGGTCCGGAATCACCAGTTTCGAAAACGACTTCGATGGCTCGGGCCGAAATGCCTTGCACACTTGGCTTGCGGAACGCCGGCTCGACGGGCAGACGGTCTTCGAACCACTGAGCGTTCTCGGCCAGGCGATGGATTTTCTCGGTCTTTTCGTGATTGACGTAGTACACCACGCCTTCCCACGCGCCTTTGACGCCGCGAGCGTCCATGTAAACCTCGATGAAGCCGTTCATCGTGTCGACGATCGAGCTGCGGTTGTTGACCCAGGCGATATCGAACGCTTCGCGATCGGAATCCTCGCCGGTCTGATACCAGCGAATGAGCGCCTTGAGCGCGTCGCCAAAGGCTCCAGGTGCGTACGGCAATGCCTGTTCCAGATGCGAAACGATGCGTCGAATCTCCGCATCGTAGAGTCCACCCACACGATAAGGTTCTTCGACGACCACGCCATCCCGCATCGACGACCCGAGAATTCAGCGGGTAGCGCTCGTGAAACGACTCGAGATCGGCCATGGTCACACCGTCGTACAAGTTGTTGGCGCTGGCTTCGAGAATGTCACGGTCCGGCCCTGGCGTTTTGCACGTCACCATTGGATCGACGGCAGCGTCGAAGAACATCGGGCTGTAGGTGCTGATCACGTCACGAAGCGACGTCCCGGCGTCCCGCCTGAATCGGGCGCCATTCGACTCTGCGCGTTCGGCAGCCATCAGCAGCTGGTCGGGCGTCAGGTTGAGCACGAACTTTCGCGCCGTGAGATTGTTGTATGGCCCGCTGTTAATCCAGAACAGCTTCGTGTAGCGCGTGAGCTCAGCCAGGGTGCCGGCGTCGATGCCATCGGCGTGCGCCACGATCTCTTCGAGGATGTCGCGCATCGCCAGATTGTGACGGTACCGTTGGTCGTAGTAGATGTCGCGACCGGCAAGCGCGGCTTGATGCAAGTGCCAGATGAGAATCTTGTCGTCGAGACTCAAGTTGACGAAGCCGTCCGCATAGAGCTGGACCACCGCCACGTCGTCTACTTGTTCGAGCTGATAGCGGCGGCTGGCAACGTCGGCACTGGCCGGGCCGGTGTCCGATGTCAAAGCGGCACCTCGACTTTCTCCTCGTGCCGGGGGATGTGCACGGCCCACCCTCGCTGGTCGATGGCCTTCTTCAAGACGTCCTGGACCGCCGGCTCACCGTGGACGAGATAGATTTGCTTCGGCGGTGTTTTGAAGGTGTCGAGCCACCGTGCGATCTCACGCGAATCCGCGTGGGCGGACATACTGTCGATCTTCGCGATGTGGGCGGCCACTGACACCATCATGCCGTGAATCTTGACCGACGTGGCCCCCTCCAGCAGCGACCGGCCCCTCGTGCCCTCGGCTTGGTACCCGACGAACAGCACGGTGTTGCGTGGATCCGGCAGGGCAGCAGCCAGGTGATGGAGAACGCGGCCGCCAGTGGCCATGCCACTGGCAGAGATGACGATTGCCGGCCCTCGCGATTCGACCACGTCGCGGGACTCCCGTGCCGATACGACCGGCTGAAAACGTTTGGTCGCGTACGCGCTGATCTCGCCGGTCCCGGAACGCACGTCGGGATCGAGCTCGCGCTCGTGTCGAGCATAGAAGTTGAGCGCCGCCACCGCCATCGGGCTATCGAGATAGACGGGCAACGGCCGTAGCCGGCCGGTGTCCTCGAGCTTCTTCAGCCAGTAGAGAACTTCCTCGGCACGACCGACGGCGAAGGCCGGAATGATGACGCGGCCCCCACGGTCAACCGTCTCCTTGACGATTTTCTCGAGCTGCGCGGCCTCATCGGCGTCCGCGTGAACCCGGTCACCATAGGTCGATTCGAGCAGCAACGTCTCGGCCGCCGGCGCCGGCGGATGGATCCGGCAGGACCGGACGGCCATAGCGACCGAGGTCCCCACCGAAAAGAATCCTGGCGCCGCCGGCTGGCCGCGAGACGCGAACGTAGGCCGAGCCGAGCAGATGGCCAGCATTGGTGAACTCGGCGTGCAAATCCGGCGCAACCTCCAACCGACGATCAAAATCCACCGCCTCTATGTGCGACAGCGCTTGGTACGCATCTGCCTCGGTGAAGAGCGGCATGGCGGGAGTGTGTCGAGAGAAGCGATGGCGATTCGCGAGTCGCGCGTCCTCCTCCTGCAGCCGGCCAGCGTCGGGCAGCACCAGCGAACACAAGTCTGCCGTCCCACGCGTGCAGTAAATCGGCCCATGGAATCCGCCGGCCACCAGTCGCGGGAGGAGACCCGAATGATCGATGTGCGCGTGGGTGAGCACGACGGCGTGCAGCGACGCGGGATGAATTGGAAAGGCAGCCCAGTTTCGCCGCCGCAACTCCTTGAGTCCCTGGAACTGTCCGCAGTCAATCAGGAGTCCGTTGGCCATCCGCCTCGAGCAGATACTTCGAGCCCGTGACAGTGCGCGCAGCCCCGAGAAACGTCAACGTTGCCACCGACACACTCTACTAGAGTGCAAACCTGGGACGCTTGAGGCAGCCGCGACTCGCGCAGCGGCTTCTGTGACGATCGACCTCGTCAATGAAGGTCTCCGGCATTCGACTGACGCTTCTCCTGGCAATTCTCTTCAGCATCAGTTCAGGAAGCGCGCAGACGCGTCGGTTGACGATTGACGACCTCTACGATCCAACGCTGAAGATCGACTTCTCTGGGGAGGCGCCATCCGGTCTCGACATGGATTTCAGAAACGCACTACATCTGGCCGAAGCCGGGAGCCAAGGGGCAGGTCGATTGGGTCAAGGTGACCGCCGCCACCGGGGCGACCGAGCCACTGTTCGACGCGCAAAAGATGCGAGCGGCGTTCGACGCATTGCCTGGATTGCGTGAGGAAGACGTCAAGATGCTACCAAATGCTGCCGCCCTGGAAATGAACGCGGCCGCACAGCGCCGCGCTGATTTCGATCGGGAACGACTTGTACCACTACCCGTTCGGCAGCCGACCGCGCGTTTCGTCTGACATTCGATCCTTACGCCGAGGAAGAATTCTCGTTCAGCCCCGACGGACGGCAAGTGGCCTTCGTTCGACGCAACGACCTGTTCGTCGTGAATCTCGAGCAGCAGCGCCAGGAAAAGCAACTCACCACGAGCGGCACCGACCAAATTCTCAATGGAAAGCTCGATTGGGTCTATCAGGAAGAGATCTACGGCCGCGGTAACTTCCGCGCTTACTGGTGGAGTCCCGACTCTTCGCAGATCGCCTTCCTGCAGGTCGACGACCGTCCCGTGCCGGAGTTCACGGTCGTCGATCACATTCCCCGCGGCTCGCTGTTGAACAATGGGATTACCCGAAGGCCGGAGACCCTAACCCCATCGTCAAGCTCGGCGTGTTGCCCGCCGTGGGCGGCCATGTGCAGTGGGTGGATCTGTCGAAGTATTCGGCGACCGACTTCCTCATCGTCAACGTGGACTGGACGCCGGACAGCCACAGTGGTGTATCAAGTTCAGAATCGTGAGCAGTCATGGTTGGACGTCAACACGCGTGCCTACCAGCGGCCAGGGCCGATGACGCTGTTTCGAGAAACGACCAAGGCCTGGGTCGATGTCAACGGAGCCAGTGCGATGGCTCAAGGACGGCTCGTTCCTGTGGGTCAGCGATCGTTCGGGTTGGAAGCATCTCTATCGATACAAAGCCGGATGGCAGGTTCGTTGGGCCCGTCACAACCGGCGACTGGGACGTCCGTACCGTCCACGGCGTCGACGAAAACGACGGCTGGGTGTACTTCTCGGGCGCCGAACGAAGTCACATCGGCGTCGACGTCTATCGAGTGAAGCTCGATGGGAGCGGGATGAAGCGGTTGTCCGAGCGCGCCGGCACGCATCGAGCGCGTTTCAGCCCGACTTGAGCCATTACCTCGACTCATGGAGTGATTTGCAAACTCCCCCGCAGGTGCGCGTGCACAAGGCGGACGGCGACGAAATCCGCGTCATCCACGAGAGCAAGATCCCGCAGCTGGCTGATTACAGAACGTCAAAGCCCGAGTTGCTCCAGGTGAGGACGCGAGATGGATTCGTGATGGAGGCGATGCTGATCAAGCCCGTCGATTTCGATCCGTCGCGAAAATACCCCGTCATGCAGTTCACCTATGGTGGGCCGGGTGCAGCGTCTGTCGCCAATGCGTGGGATGGTGAGACGCTGATGGTCGTACCAGTTGCTCGCCCAGACACGGGTTCGTCGTCTGGGTGTGCGACAACCGGCTCGCGAGCGGCAAGGGCGCGCAATCGCAGTGGCCAAGTTACAAGAACTTCGGAGAACTCGAGCTGCGCGACGTCGAGGACGGACTCGCGTATCTCAGGAAGCAGCCGTGGGTGGATGCGTCACGGATTGGAATCTCGGGCTGGAGCTTCGGGGGGTTCATGGTCACCTATGCGCTGACGCACAGCACCAGCTTCGCGATGGGGATCGGCGGCGGCAATGTCACTGACTGGAGCCTCTACGACAGCATCTATACGGAGCGCTTCATGCTCATGCCTCAGAACAATCCTGACGGCTACGCCAGGAGCTCATCGCTCGCGGCCGCCAGGAATCTGCACGGGCAGATACTGCTTGATCCACGGCGTGATCGACGAGAACGTCCATGCACAAAATACATTCAAGTTCAGTTATGCGTTGCAGAAGGCCGGCAAGCCCTTCCGCCTGATGCTGTACGAAAAGTCGAGGCACGGCGTGACCGATCCCGACCTCGTCAAGCACATGCAAAAGATGATGTTCGACTTTACGGTGGAGACCCTGCAGCCCGGACGGCAAAGAGACTGACGGTCTAGTGATCCAGCTCTGGCCGAGATTACCAGGCTCAACCGGTGATTCAACCTGCTTGATCTTCCGCCTGAAGGCGGAAGCCACTGAGCATAAGCAACTCACAAATAAGCCAGCACCGCCGCGAGTGCCTTCCCCACCGACACCACGAGCGTCCGCATGAGCGGCATGAGCGAATTGCTGTCAGCGACCTCGTTGGCGAGCACGGGGTTTGTGAGGAGCAGCCACAGCGCGACGGCCGCCACCGGCGCGGCGAGGAACACACCCAGCGCGACGACGTTGAACGTCGTGCGAATCATGCGTTCGCCCGTTCGCGGCCTGCGATCGAATCCGCCAGGGAAGGGGTAAGGGGTGGCCATGGCTGCTTCTCGTGCGACCTGATAGCGAGGACTGTACCAACTACCTGTAACGGTGGTAAGTCCTTCAGATCACATCTCTTAGACGTAGGGACCCGGCAAAATGGTTGGAAGGGGGTGTCCGGTCGTGGGACGCAGGCGTCCCCGTTCGTAGAAGCATCGGCCCGCCAAGCCGCTGACGAGGCCAGACAACCATTCGCGGAAAAGGACCGGAGACCGCCGATGGCAGCCTAAGCCTCCTCGAAGATCCCCGTCTCGCGGTTCTTGCGGACCCGATTCCACGGGAACGCGGTTCCGTTCATGGCCAGGTAGACGCCCGGAGGCAAGCACCTGCGCAAACGAGAGCGCGCTTCCGAGGTTGAACAGGCCGTCCGAACTCCCGAACGCATACGGAATCATCGCGCCGGTGAGCACGATGGTTTTGGATGGTGACGGCCTCGGCCAGTGCCGCCGCGGTCTCGACCATCGTATCGGTGCCGTGGGTGATGACGAGGCGGTCTTCGACGACTCGACCGACAGTGCTGCACGATGACCGCCCGATCAGCGTCGGTCATCTCCAGGCTGTCGACCATCATCAACGTCTGGATGATGACGTCGACGCGTGATCGGCCCAGCCGCAGCATCTCCGGGACGTGCGTGTCCTTGAAGAACAGCGGCCCGTGATCTCGTCGGTACTGCTTGTCGAAAGTCCCGCCACACACGAGAATGCGAATCGTCATGTATGCCATCGCTATTGTGCGCTATCGACAACCCGTTGAAGAAGTCCTCAAAGTGCAGGAAATGCATCGCGCGTACCTGCGCCAGCTGAAAGCGGATGGCGTGCTGCTCGCCGCCGGTCCGCAGGAGCCGCGATTCGGCGGCATGTTCCTGCTCCGCGTGCCGGACGACACCGCGCAGGCGGCGCTCGATGCCGTGCGCGACAACGACCCGTACTACCAGGCGGGCGTCGCGCAGTACGAACTGATTCGCTGGAACGTGGTGATCGGGAAAGAGGACCTCGATGAGTTGTGAGCGCTCTAACGCACAAGCCTCAGAGACTCAGAGGCACAGAGGTACAACGACAGAAACACGAAGCACGTCGCCACGAAGGGCACGAAGGCACGAAGGCACGAAGGTACGAAGGATCTTGGAGTGATGGATTACGTTGATTCTTCGTGTCTTCGTGTCTTCGTGGCACATCGTTGTCTCTCTGAGTCTCTGTGTCTCTGAGGCCCGTTCTGGCATTACTTCCTGCGCTGCCGCAGCAGCTCGCCGAAGGCCCAGGAGGCCACCATCACCGCAACACCAGGACCAACGCAACGAGGAGTGGCCGGGACATGCGACCGTGCCGTCTCAGCTGAAAAACTGCTGGAAGGCGTAGAGCGATGCGAGGGTGATGAGCCAGACGACGATCACACGAACGTAGTCGCGGCGAATATCGCTCACAGCGCGGCGACCCTGACGTGCAAGTTGTCGGTCGGCGTCGCCCAGATGATCGCGCCGCCGCTGCCACTCGGCACTGTCGCCCTCGAGCAGCGTGTGCGCGACGCGGCCACGGCGCGGGCCGTTTCGGTCGGCGCGGGACCGCCGAGCGTGCGACGAACCTCGACGAAGTACTGCGGGCTCATGATGCGCTGCAGGTGCTCGTCCGAGTACGTCGATGGTGCGACCAGAGCAGCGCTGCGAGGCCGCGGCAAGCGCGGCCGACAGCGAGCCCGTCGGGATCGGCGGTGCGCGTCTTCAGAAGCTGAGCGGCGATGCCGTGCGCCTTCCTGAACGGCAGCCCTTCGTCGCGCACCAGCGTGTCGGCCAGCTCGGTGAGCGTGGTTCCACCTTCACCGGCTCGCGCCGCCAGCCGCGCCACGTCGAAGTCAGCGTCGCGCATCGTCGCCGCCACCAGCGTCACCGTTCGAGTCGCATCGCGAAACATCGAGGCGACCAGCGGCTGCAGATCATCCTCGGTATCGACGATGTCGCCGAACGGGCGTGTTGTGGACGGTGGTGAGGATGGCTTGCGCCTGGCCGACCCCCTTGCTGCCAATCGCGCGGGCGTGCTCGAGCGCGACCGGATTCCGCTTCTGCGGCATGATGCTGCTCGACTGCACGAAGCCTTCGCTCGAGACCGAAGGTAGCCGAACTCCATCGTGCACCAGAGCAAGAAGTCCTGCAGCACGCGGCCCAAGCCCGACCAGCAGGATCGCCGTCGCCGAAACGCTTTCGAGCAGGTAGTCGACGGTCGCGATGCTGCCGTAGGTGTTGCCGGTCGGCCCATTGAACCCGAGCAGCGCGCTGGTGCGATGCCGGTCGATGGCGAACCCGGTGCCGGTGATGGCGCACGCGCCGAGCGGATTCTGGTTGGTGCTGTCGTAGGCCGAGACCAGGCGCGTCGTGTCGCGTTCGAGCTGCTCGACGACGGCCAGCAGGTAGTGCGCGATGGTGCTCGGCTGTGCAGGCTGCGTATGCGTGTGCGCGGCGAAGATCGTCTCGCGATGGCGATCGGCCAGCGCAATCAAGCGCCGCGCGAAGCTCCAGCACCCGCACCGCCAACAGCGCGATGAACTCGCGCTGCCGCATCCGATACATCGTCATGTCGATGTCGTTGCGGCTGCGAGCGGTATGAAGCCGCCCGGCGACGTCCTCGCCACAGGCGTCGCGCAGCAGGCGCTCGATGTAGAAGAACAGGTCCTCGCAGGAGCCGTCGTAGGGCGCGCACCGCACCGAGTCGAGCTTGATGCCGTCGAGGGCGGCTCGCAGGGCGCGGGCGTCGGCCGCTGGTGATGATGCTCTGCTCCGCCAGCATGACCAGATGGGCGTAGTGAATGGCCATCAGCGGCGTCAGCAGCAGCTCCTTGG
Source organism: uncultured Acidobacteriota bacterium (assembly GCA_963734095.1). Taxonomy (GTDB): domain Bacteria; phylum Acidobacteriota; class Vicinamibacteria; order Vicinamibacterales; family UBA2999; genus JACCSI01. The sequence continues at coordinate 391,092 of CAVTGK010000040.1, forward strand.
CATCTTCGAAGTTGTCGTTGAGGACGCTGCTGACGTATTCCGGCGCAAATCGCATCAAGATCAGTATATTCCCAGGGAGGAGCGGCGGGTCCCAGACCTGCCGTCGCACAATCATGAAGCTCGTTGCCGCTACGCTGCTCGTCATGCTCACGGCGGGCGTCGGCTCCCGCGCGTGGGAGCAGGCCGCCGACCTCCACGACCCTGCAGGTTGCCGGGCGTTTCGCAGCCGGTCGAAATCATCCGCGACCGCTGGGGCGTCAACCACATCTACGCCCAGAACGAAGTCGGACCTGTTCTTCGCGCAGGGCTATGCGGCCGCCAAAGATCGCTTGTTCCAGTTCGAGCTCTGGCGACGGCAAGCGACCGGAACAGTCGCAGAGATTCTGGGACGGCGAGGAGCTCAAGCGAGATATCGGTGCGCGGCTGCACATGTTCCGCGGCGATCTGGATGCCGAACTCGATCACTACCATCCCCGCGGCAAGGCGATCGTCGAAGCGTACGTGCGGGGCGTCAACGCCTACATCGCGGAGACCGAGCGCACGCCGAGCCTGCTGCCGATCGAGTTCAAGATGCTGGGAATCACGCCCGGCCGATGGACGCCGGCGGTCGTCATCTCGACGGCATCAGGCGCTGACGTCGAATCTGACTGACGAGGTGCGCGCCATCCGGGCGATGAAGGCTGTCGGGCCCAGCCGCGGTGCGCGAGTTGATGTACTTCCAGGGCGGCGAGCCGATCTTCACGCCTGACCCGCGATCGATCTGAAGACGTTCCCGGACAACGTCCTCGAGCTGTATTCGGCGTTCCGCGGGTCGATCGATTTCACCCGAGCGACGTTATGAGCCGAGTTTCGCGGCGAGGCGCGTGCCGGCGCGGCAGCCGGCGGCCGGCGATTCTGGACTCGACGATGCCGCCCGATGCGCGCGACATCGGTTCGAACAACTGGGTGGTCGCCGGCTCTCGGACGCAGAGCACGTATCCGATTCTGGCCAACGATCCCCATCGCACTATTGCCGCGCCCTCGCTGCGCTATTGGGTTCACCTGGTTGCACCGGGATGGAACGTGATCGGCGGCGGAGAGCCAGTGCTGCCGGGCGTGTCGATCGGCCACAACGAGCACGGCGCTGGGGTCTGACCATCTTCGGCAACGACAACGAGGACCTGTACGTCTACGAAACGAATCCGGCCAACGCCAACGAGTATCGATATCAAGGACGCAATGGGAGGCGATGCGCGTCATCTCCGAGACGATTCCGGTTGAGGGCGAGAAGCCCCAATCGGTCGAGCTGAAATACACGCGACATGGTCCGGTGATCTTCGAGGACCGCGCGAACCGACGGGCCTACGCGGTGCGCGCGGCGTGGATGGAGCCGGGCGGAGCGCCGTATCTGGCGAGCCTGCGAATGAACCAGGCGACCAACTGGGAGGAGTTTCGCGAAGCGTGCCGGCTACAACCGTATGCCCGCGGAGAACATGGTGTGGGCCGACCGCAGCGGAACCATCGGATGGCAAGCCGCCGGCATCCAGCCGCTGCGTCGAAACTGGAGCGGGCTGCTGCCGGTGCCGGGCGACGGCCGCTACGAGTGGGAGGGTTATCTTGCCCATCACCGCACTGCCCCACGAGGTGAATCCCGGTCGCGAGGCTTCATCGCGACCGCCAACCACTACCTGTTCCCGAACGACTACACCTGGAAGGAAGCCGTGCACTTCACCTGGGCCGATCCCTATCGCGCGTCGCGGATCACCGAGCTGCTCGGGTCGGGTCGGCTGTTCAGCGTCGCCGAGACCGTGCGCGTGCAGAACGACGACCTGTCGCTGCCGGCCCGCGCGCTCGTGCAGTTGCTGCGCGATGTGTCGCTGCCCAGCGGGCCGGCCGCGCGGGCGCGCACGCTGCTGCTTCGACTGGGACTTCGTCCTCGACAAGGACTCGGTTGCGGCCGGCATTTACGCCATGTGGCAGCGGCGGCTCATCGCCAACACCCGCGACCGCGTCGTGCCGGCCGCGATCCGAAGCTTCGCCGGCAACCTCGTCACGACCAAGCGGCTGATCGACTGGCTGCACGCGCCGGACGGCCGCTTTGGCGAGAACCCGACGCAGGCGCGCGACGCCCTGCTCGCGCAAAGCCTGGACGAAGCCGTCGCCGAGCTGACCAAGCGATTCGGGCCCGAAGACCCGCAGGCGTGGAAGTACGGTCAGGACCGCTTTCATCACGCGCTGATCCAGCCATCCGCTGAGCGACGTCGTCAACGCTGACGACGCGAGCGAAGCTGTCCGTCGGTCCATCTGCCACGCGGCGGCGACGCCACCACCATCAGCGCCACCGGCAACGGCGACAACCAGACCAGCGGCGGATCGTTCAAGATCATCGCGGACACCGAGGACTGGGACAATTCGGTCGGCATCAACACGCCCGGCCAGGCGGGCAATCCCGACGATCCGCACTACCGCGATCTCGTTCGAGCTCTGGGCGCGCGGCCGGTACTTCACGCTCGCTTACTCACGCGGGAAGGTGGAATCGGTCAAGGAAAGCGTCGACGAAGATCGAGCCGGCCAGCACGACGAACCAGTGATGGTGATAGGAGCAGTTGCCGTGACGGGACCATGCACAGGATTCACTTCGTGTTCTTCGCGCCTTCCGCCTTCGCTGAAGCATTCGGCGGACCGTCGTGCCTTGGCGTGAGGCTGCGTCGTGGCTACGTCATCACAACGTGATGCCATAGCGCTCCCGCAGGACGTTCACGTGATGCGCGAAATGGCCGGCGATGATGAACACGATGCCACGCGCGGTGAGCGACCAGTTGTTGACCGTGCCACGCTGCGACAGGCACCGTCTCGTCGAGCGACTTGACGAGCGCAAGGGTGGATTGTCGGACGACGGACAGCTCGCCGACGAGATCCGCAAGCTCGCGTCGATCGGCGTTCGAGGCGGCGGCAATGGCGTCCTCGTCGAAACCCGGGAGCGGCGTCTTGTCGCCCCGCGCAATGCGCAGCAGCCGATAAGACACGACGCGTTCGGCGTCGGAGAGGTGCCCGATCACTTCCTTCACGCTCCACTTGCCGTTCGCGTAGCGATGCGACGCCTGCTGCGGGCTGAGCCTCGCGAGCCTGTCGATCGACGGACTGCTGCCGCTCGAGGACGGCGACGCCGTCAGGCTCGTTGGCCACCGCCGCGATGTAGCCCTTGTGAAAGTCGGCGTATTCGTCGGTGGCCGGAGGTCCGATGATCGAGGCATGCGAGATCTAAATCATCGGCTAACCGGCCTCGGTGACCACCGGATGAACCGCGAACGCCTGACGCTCGAAGATTCGGCGGATTCGTCCAGCTCGGTCCTTCGGCGAATGCTCGTTCGATGTTCGCGACGGTTCACTCGCCGTCACGGAAACAGCTCGCGCTGATGCGCTCGAGCGCCGCGCATGCCGTAGACGTCCGATTCGAGCTGCGGCACGCGCACGACCGGGTGCGACGCGAAGCGGCTGCTCGATCTCGTCGAGATAGACGCGCTCCTGTCGTCGTCGGGCGTTCAGGAACGGATCGGCGGTCGCCGCCGGCAGCACGCGATTGACGACCAGCCGCCGACCCGGACGCCGGCCTCGTCGAGCTGCGCGATCGCGCGCGCGGTCTCTTCGATCGGCAGCCGCTCGGGGATCAGCACCAGGACGAACGCCGGTCGTCCGGCCGCTCATCAGCCGCGCCCGCAGCTCGCGCAGCCGCTCGAGCCGATCGCCCAGCGACAGCATGATCGGGTCCTTGCGATCGTCCTGCTCGACGCCCAGCATCGCCCGGCGCGAGCGCGACAGCGCCTTGATCCACGCTTCCATCAGCTCGGGCATGCGAATCAGGCGCAGCGTGTGGCCGGTCGGCGCGGTGTCGAACACGATCAGGTCGAAGCGCTCGTCCTCGCCGCGAATCAGCGCGCCCATGCGATCGAAGAGCGCCACTTCCTCGGCGCCCGGCATCGTCGCCGCGAGATCGATCTGCCGGTTGGCTTCTTTCAGGATCGCGTGGCCGAACAGGCTGGCGATCTGCGCCTTGACGTCCGTCGACGTAGCGCTGCGATTCGGTTGCGGCATCGATCTCCATCGCGTGCAGCGCCGGCGCGAGCTGCGTCGGCTCGGGGCCGATTCGACGCTCGAAGATGTCGGAGGTCGAGTGCGCCGGATCGGTCGAGACCAGCAGCACGCGCTTGCCCAGCCGGCTGGCCGCCAGCGCCGTCGCCGACGCGCAGGTCGTCTTGCCGACGCCGCCCTTGCCGCCGAAGAAGAGCACCTCGCGATCGAAGCAGTCCGCGGATCACCTCGGCCATCACGCGGCTAGCAGCAGGGAAGATTGCCGAGCGGCGAACGATCCATGCCCATCCGCCGATGCCAGAGATGGAACTGATCGAGCAGGTAGGGATAGACGTCGAGCAGGTAGAGCGTCGCCGGGTTCGGCAGCCCGACGATCTCCATGTAGCAGAGCAGCAGGAAGAGATCGTTCAGCTGATTGGCCTGCAGGCGCAGCTCGCGCTCGTAGCGGCCGTAGGCCATGCCGTGGAGGAAGTCGCGGACGTTGTCCGCGCCAGGCCGCGATCGTATCAGGATGCGTAGCGCAGTTGCGACGCGGTTGCGGCTCGGCACAGCGATCTGCACTCGGCGACCAACTGCTCTACCGGCCCGCACTGCCAGCCCGACCTGCCCTACATATTCAGCCAGTACGACAGCTTCACCAGGAACACGTTGTGCGACGGGCGCCAGAAGACGCCGCCGAAGTCGCGGCCGAACTGGAAGTCGCCGTAGGTCGCCGTCGCCCTGCGCGGCCCTGCTGCCAGACGACGAAGAGCGACGAGCCGGGCTTGTATTCCCAGCGCAGCACGTTGGTCGTGCGGAACGAGCGGATAGTTGAAGTCGGCGTTGCCGGCATAGGCGTACGGCGCGATAGCGGTCCGTAGTACTCGGGCGCGCGGCCGTTCGACGAGCTGCTTGTAGTTGCTGTACTCGCCGGCCGACACGAACGGCTCGGCGTAGGTCTGGATCGACAGGTTCGGCGTCAGCGTGTAGTTGACGCGGAACGTGAACGCCGACCGTGCGCTGCTTCAGCCGGCCGAACACGTAGCGCGTCGGCTGCCGTCCTCCGTCCTCGTTCGTCCACCCACTGCGCATCGTCGTTGTTGATGTTGTAGCGGAAGCCGGTCGAGATCGACGTCGCCGTCGTCGGGCGCCAGGTGACGTAGGGCCCGATGTTGTGGCGCGTCGTGCCCTTGCCGTCGCTCTCGAGATAGCCGTTGTAGTCGGCCGAGAGGCTCTTGCGGCTGTCGGTGCCGAAGTAGTACCAGCGTGCCGACGTTGGTGTTGCCGAGCACCGCCGGGCCCGCCGCGGGTGACGCGATCGCGGAACGGCGCGCCGTTGAAGTTCACGCCGAAGCCGCTGGTCGTAGTAGTTCTTCCACGTCCAGTGCATGTTGACGTTGCCGCCGCTCCACAGGCGATCGCCGTCGAAGTTCCAGCCCGCATACTGATTGAGGTTCCAGATGAACGAGCGCGTGAAGCGGCCCGGCACGTTGTCGCGCATCTGGAACCAGTGGCTGACGTAGCGCTCGTCGGCGCGCCGCTGGAAGCCGAGGTCGTTGATGTCGAAGCCAGGGCTCTTGTAGCCGTAGTTGGCGCTGAAGCGCGTCTTCTCGCCGGCGATCTTGCCGAAGTTGATCGACCCGGCGTGGCCGGCGAGCACCGTCGCGCGTCGATCGACGCTCGACGTGATCGGCGTCGGGCCGCTGGAACGCGTGCACGTTGTTCTCCTGCAGCCGCGTGATCGCCTCGGTCGAGCCCGCGACGCGCGAGCCCGGCCCAGAACCCGGAGAGGTTGAAGCGCGGGCTGAAGCGGATGTCGTAGTCGACGCCGCCGGTGTACGCGTCCTCGGGCAGGAAGCTGACCGCGTCGACGAGCTTGCGGTTGGTCGACGTCATCATGAAGCCGACGTTCGACTGGTTGGCGAACTCGCGGCGCGCGCGCACGACGGTGTAGCCGGTCAGCGGCTCGACGACCTGCGTCGCGCCGAGCGAGCCCGCTGCCGAGATCGTCGCCTCTTCCTCGGCCGTCACCGCGGTCAGCGCGCCGACCGAGAACTTGCCGACGCGGCCCGTCAGCTTCGCCGCGCCGATGATGGTCGCGGCCGCGCGGCGCCGTCGAGTACTCGCCGTCCTCGAGTCGGCGCCGAGCCCTGCGGCGCGCGGCCGATGCGGCGCGAGTAGAACAGGCCCGTGCACGCGCCGTCGTTGCAATCGACGTTGAACTGGAACGTGCCCGAGCCTTCGACGAAGAACGGCCGCCGCTCCTGGAAGAACGTCTCGAACGCGTCGAGGTTGACGACCGCCGGATCGGCTTCGACCTGACCGAAGTCGGGGTTCGCCGTCGCGGTCAGCGTGAGCCCCGGCCGCAACGCGTATTTCAGATCGAGACCCGACCGAGCCGGCCGGATCGGTGCGCTCGCTCAGCGGGTTGTCGCTCGCCGGACTCGAGCGACAGGCTGCCGAGCGTGTACGGCAGCAGCTCGAGCTTCTTCGGCGAGCCGCCCATCCGCAGGCCGCGCACTTCGGCGAACTGCGAGACGAACCCGTTGGCGTTGCGCGACAGCAGCGGCCACGTCGAGGTCTCCGCCAGGCGGCCGACCTCGCGAATCACGGCAAAGCCGACCGGCCCGCCATCGCGTGTTGTTGAAGCGCAGCTGCGAGAACGGAATGCGGAACTCCGCGCGTCCAGCCTTCGGCGTCGCGCGCCACTTCGCACGTCCCACACCGCGTCCCAACTGTCGTCGCTGGCGCCGTCGTTGAAGTAGTAGCGGTCGGTCTTCACGCCGACCGGATTGACGCCAAACTCGTACGCCGATCGGCGGTCGAAGTACGAGTCGACGACGATCCTGATCCAGTCGGACGGCGAGCGCTGATCGCGTCGCGTCAGCATGCCGACGATGCGATGCGGCTCGCGTGTCGTAGCGCGCGGACGCGCGACGTAGAGCGCGTTGTCGTCGAACGCGATGCGCGCGTCGGTGCGCTGCGACGGCGCGCTCGCCTTCGGCCGGATCGCGCTGCACGAACTCGTTGATGCTCGGCGCCTGTTCCCAGACCGGCTTCGTTGAGCTTGCCGTCGATGACGATGGTCGTGCCGGCGCGGGATGGCGACGGCCTCGATCGACCAACGCTGGGGCACGTCGTGTGTCGGACGCCGCGAGCGCGGCGAACTGAACGACGAGAAGAGCCATGACGCCGGCCAGGAGCTCGCGTAATGCGCCGTTTCACGAGTTTCGTCCGTGTAGCAAGTCGGTGTCGGGCCACGAACTGTAGACGGCTCTCGTCGATTTTGGTTGCCTGGTTCTCGACACAAGCGGGCGTGGCCGACGCTAGCGCAAACCCGACGGCGCGTTTGTGCGGTGCGACCTACTGACCGATCCACGCCGCCAGGCGCTGTTTCTGCGCCTCGGTCGCCTCCGGGTCCACTTCGAGCCGCCACGGCCGCCCCGGCTCGGTGCCCAGCGTGACGTCGAGCCGGGTCAGCCGGTCGCGCCGGGCCACGAGGACCGCGACCTTGTCGCCCGGTCGGTACTGCTCGAGCCGCGCCACCAGACCCGTCGGCGCGGACGCGGACATCGTCGATCGCCAGGATCTCGTCGTCCACGTTGAGGCCGGCGGCGAACGCCGGCGTGTCGCGCCGCACTGCGACACCACCAGCCGGCCGCCGTCGTTCTGCGTCGCTGCGCCGAGCCATGCGCGCGGGTTCGCGTGTCGACGGGGCGGAACCGCAGGCCGAACCAGTCGAGCGCCTCCTTGTAGTCGAGCTCCTCGGTCGTCTCGACCGCGCGTCGCGAACAACGGCCGCAGGTTCGACCCGGCCGTGTCGCTCATCGTCTGGTAGAACTGCTCGAGCGTGTAGCCCTTGGCGCCCGAGTAGCGCTGGTACGCGAGCCGCATCGCGTCGTCCAGCGACTTGGCGCCGCCGGTGGCCTGGCGAATCTGCGCGTCGAGCAGAAACGCGATCACCGCGCCTTTCGGGTAGTAGTTGATCGTCGTGTTGGCGGTGTTCTCGTCGGGCCGATACTGCTTGATCCACGTGTCGAACGACGCCATGTCGACCGACGTCACCAGGCGGCCGGGCGTCGTCTGCACAGCCTCGATCTGATCGGACAGCTCCTCGAGGTATTCGTCGCGCGTCGGACAGGCCCGGCGCGCTTGACGAGCAGACCGGCGTAGTAGTCGGTGAAGCCCTCGCCAATCCACAGCGACTTTGGTGTGGACCTCGTTCTCGTAGTCGAACGGGCCGAGCTCGATCGGGCGCAGCCGCTTGATGTTCCAGTTGTGGAAGTACTCGTGCGCGACGAGGCCGAGCCAGCCGAGATACGCGCGGCGCGTGCGCGTCGTGAAGCGGCCGGTCATGGTCAGGAAGCTGTTCTTGTGCTCGAGGCCGCCGCCCGCGTCGCTGACCAGATTCAGGAAGTAGTAGTGCGGATAGTCGTAGCGACCGCCCATGACCTTGCCCGCCGGCCTCGACGATCTTCTGCACGTCGGCGGCGGCGCGATCGACGTCGAAGAAGGCCGTGTCGCCTTCGAGCACGAGATGGTGCGTCTTGCCGCCGACCTGAAACTCGCGACTCACGGGGTTGCCGACGAAGATCGGGACTGTCGACCAGCGTGTCGAAGTCCTCGGCGCGGTAGGTGTTCGGCTGACCGGCGACCGGCATCAGCGCCGTCGCCGAAGCCTTCCAGCCGGCGGCGAGCTCGATGCGCACTTCGTGCGGCCGCGCGGTCCCGCCGACCAGCGAAATGAACGTCGGCGCGCCGTTGAGCATCGCGAAGCCCGACTCGATCCAGTTGTTGCGCACCGTCATCTCGCGGCCGTAAACGCGATAGGTCACCGTGACGGTCGCGCGCGCCGCCGGTCGTCGACCCGCCAGCGGTTCTTGCCGACTCTTGACGATCGTCAGCGCCTGCCGCCGCTGGACCGCGGGCGCGCGACGTTCTCGACGTGCCGCTCGTACTCGCGCACGAGATACGAGCCCGGCGTCCACACCGCCATGAACAGCTCGATCTGCGGACGCCCCTCGGTCGGATACACGGCCTCGACCTCCATGTAGTGCGTGTGCGGCGCGGGAAAGCGCAGCGTGTAGCGAATGGGGTCGGTGGACTGCTCAGTTGCTGAACCGGTTGCGGTCATAAGGAAGCCAGCGGTCGTCAGCGCCGCCACAAATAATCGAAACATGGGGATATCTTCGCAGAAGGGCACGGGGAGCAGGGCCCGGTGCCCTTCACCCTGAGTTACCTACCAAAAGTGGCCCAGGTCACCGCCGCCATGACGTCGCGCCCCGGTGGGGATGCGAGGTGGATCTCCTCGCTACGGCTTCGCCTGGCCCTGGCGATTGCAATCTCGGTTGCGCTCGCGGGGATCGGGGCCAGCGGGCTCGCGCTGCGCATGGCACGTCAAGCGCTGACCAATGACTTGCGCGGGATCACGGAACAGGCCGCGGCGCGCGCGGCGGATCAGCTGGGCCAATTGCCGGCTCCGCTCTCTGTGGAGGCAATCGAACGAACGCTCCGCGTACTGAATTCCGAAATTTCGGAGCTCGGTCACTTGTCGTATATCCACGACTCCCCTTCCGGCCCGGTCGTCGCCGGCACGACGGGCATGTCCCAAGGCGAAGCGGGCCTCGGGCTGGCAGTCATGTCCATCAAGGAGGGGCGTTCAGTCGTCTCGGAATCTGTCGAAACGATTCGAGTGGCGGCACCGGTGATTCGCGACGGCAAGACAGTCGGTGCCGTGCTCGTTCGCGCGGACCTTGGTGCGGTCATTCGTCTCCAGCAGCGAGCCCTGCAGGCGATCGTCGGATTCGCGTTGTTGTCAATCATCGCGTTGGTCGTGCTGGTCGATCTGTTGGCGTGGCCGCTCGTTTACAAGCCCATTCAGCAGCTGCGGGAAACCATAGCGCGTGTCACGGCGGGTGATTTCTCGGCGCGCGCGCCGGTCTGGCGGCATGACGAGCTCGGCGAGATGGCGGTCGGTCTCAACGAGATGCTGGCCCGACTCGAGCACTTCAACGACGAGCTCCAGACGCGCGTTGACGATGCGACCGTGGAACTGCAACAGCGCAACGAGCAACTCGTCGAGTCGTATCATCGACTCTTCGGACTGCGTGAGCAGCTCGCCAGCGCCGAACAACTGGCCTCGGTCGGTCAAACGGCGGCTAACGTTGCCCACCAGGTCGGCACACCGCTCAACCTGATCTCAGGATACGTGCAGATGCTCAAAGAGGACCTGGGGGCGGAATCGCCTCACGCGGCGCGTCTCGCCATCATCGAGGAGCAAATCGGAAAGGTCACGACGACCGTGCGGACGCTGCTCGATCGGTCACGCCAGATGGGCCGACGGAGTCGGGTGGCTGGCTGGCGGCCTGGTCGGCCGTGTCGCCGAAGTGATGCGTCCCAATCTTGAAGCCGCGAACATCAGGCTGGAGGTGGAGGCGCCTGGGGCCGATACGCCGATCCTGGTGGATGCAACAAACCTGGAGCTCGTCGTTGTTGAACCTGATGACCAATGCGGTAGACGCCATGCCCAAGGGCGGGACGCTCAGGGTCGTCGTGCGAGGGACGCCGCAGAAGCCGCGTCCGAGTAGAGATTTCTGATACTGGTCACGGTATTTCCGATGAATTGATGACCAGAATCTTTGATCCGTGGGTCAGCACCAAGATGCCCGGCCGTGGGACGGGTCTGGGGTTGGCCATCGCCCGGGATGTCATCGCTGCACACGGTGGCACAATCACCGTCGCCTCAACGGTTGGCCAGGGCACGACGTTTCACGATTGACCTGCCATCCGATTCGGCACGCGATGCAGGACGGGCGGCCTCATGACGGTTGTTACCCACGCTCGAATTCTCGTCCTCGATGACGACCCGGTCACCTGCCGGTTCATGTCGGAGTTGCTCACCAAGCCCGAGCGAGACGTCGAGACCACAACCGATCCCGAACAAGCTCTGTCGCGTTGCCGGAGCTAAGCCATACGATCTCGTCATCACGGATCTCAAGCTCAATGCTCGTCTGGACGGGATCGACGTCCTTCGCGGCGTGCGCGAAAGCGCTCCATCGACGCCGGTGATCATCGTCACCGGTTTCGGCGAGCTTGAGAAGGCCGTCGAAGCCGTACGCGAGGGCGCGTTCGACTTCGTCAGCAAGCCATTCAACATCACGGAGCTCAAGGGGTTGGTCGAGCGAGCCCTTCACAAATCTCCGACTGCTGCGCCAACGGCCGCGGTCCGCGACACGATGCCGCCGGCGCTGCTTGGCCGATCGCCGGCCATGACGACGGTCTACAAGCAAATCGCGCACGCGGCGTCGGCAGACGCGCCGGTGCTCATCATCGGCGAGAGCGGCACCGGGAAAGAGTTGGTCGCACGCGCCGTCCACCAGCATGGCAATCGTTCGGGTCGGCCATTCCTGCCGATCAATTGCGGCGCGCTCACCGAAACGCTGCTGGAATCGGAGCTCTTCGGCCACGTCAAGGGCTCGTTCACAGGCGCGATCAACGACGCCAAAGGGGTGTTCCAGACCGCCCATACCGGCACCGTATTTCTGGACGAGGTCGGCGAGATGTCGCCCGCGCTTGCAGGTGAAGCTTCTGCGCGTGCTCCAGGAGGGCGAGGTGCGCTCCGTCGGGTCGAGCCGGCAGGTCAAAGTCGACGTGCGAATCGTGGCCGCGACCAACGTCGACGTCGAGCGCGCCGTGCTCGATGGCAAGTTCCGGCAGGATCTCTTCTACCGACTCGGTGTGGTGATCATCACCCTGCCGCCGCTCCGCGAGCGCCGCGACGACATCCCGCTCCTCATCGAGCGCTTCCTCAAAGGCGCGTGCTCGAAGGCGGGCAAGCAGGTGGAATTGACCCGCGAGGCCGTCGACGCACTGGCCGCACATCAATGGCCGGGCAACGTGCGCGAGCTCGAGAATCTGATCGAACGACTCGTCGTGTTCTCACGAGGCAGTCGAATCGATGTCGGCGATTTGCCGCAGACCGTGACACCACGGCCACCGGTGCTCGAGAAGCGTCTGTTTGACGATCTGCCAACACTCGAGGAAATCGAGCGGCGCTACTTGCTGCATGTGCTCGAACAGGTGAGCCACAATCGAACGCGCGCGGCTGAGGTCATGGGGATTGATCGCCGCACGTTGTATCGGATGGCCGAGCGCTTCGGTATTCCTCTGGCGGAACAGCCGGATTGAGTCTGCCGCAGGGCCTAGCGGCCCCGACACGCAGGTGCCAGCGGTTCAGTGGCCGGCTTCAGATCTCTGACTTCTGAGGCCCGTCCGTCGGCTACGTTCGTACGCTACTTCTCCACCTTCTCGCCGCGCTTCACCCACTCGTTCCACCCGCCGAGCAACGCTTTGGCATTCGTGATCCCGAACGCATTCATATCGACGACCGCACGTGCGGCGGTGGTTTCGTTGGTGCAGGCGCAATAGGTGATCAGCACGCGCGCGTCCTTTTTCCACGCGTCGACGTGTTTGGGAATGTGGTCGAACGGGACGTTGAGTGCGCCTGGCATGTGTCCTTCAGCGAACGACTGCGGATCGCGAACGTCGACCAGAATCACCTGCTTCTTCGCCATCAGCGCCTTGACCTCGTCGATCGAGATCCGTGGCACGTTTCGCATTGCCTGCTCATCCCCGCGCAGCCAGACCGACGCCCCGAACGGCGAAAAGCGCAATCAGCATCAAGTGACGGGTCATGAGAAAAGCCCTCCGAAATACATCAGTCCGAGCATCCCCAGAATCACGACGAGCACGACCAGGGCACGGCGCCGGCGTCGACCCGAAAGGCCTGGTACGCGGACGCGTCCAGATAGTATCGGTTATTCCCGCTGCGTGAAGCACATGTGCCCGTTCGAGACGGGTGTGCACCAATGTGGTCGCAATGCCGCCCTGTTCCAGCAGGATCGCCCGCTCCGCGATCGTCGCACCCGGCATCTTTCAGTCGGGCCAGCGTCCGAGCGCTCAATCCGTCGCAGGCGCCCGGTGACCACTGATCGGGACTGAATGCCGGATCACGGACCACCGATCACTGGCGAGAGCCAAGCCAGTGGTCACGAAACTGTTTTTGCGCATCAGTAAGCGTGCCACCGACTGTTCGACCGGAACCAGTCTCGAATCGAGGATCCTCTTCCAGAACCAGAATGCCGTTCAGCGTTTCGCCGCCGCGGCGCACGAAGCGAATGCGCACCTGATCGCCCGGTTTGTGTCGGCCCAGAAGCTCCTCGAGCGCCGCTGCGGTCGTCAGTTTCATGTCGTCTATCGAGATGATCAGGTCGTCGCGCTCGATGCCCGCCTTGTAGAGCCACGAGTCGAAGGGCACTGGGGCCGTGACGCGGGCGCCGCCGCCACCTTCGAAGTTCAATTGCTGGCTGCCGGTGAAGAACGCTGTGCCAGGATTGCGTTTCTTGAGCGTCAATCCGGCTCGGGCGAGCAAGGGACCGTAGTCCACGACGTCATGGCCCTGGATGTATCGGGCGAAAAACGTTTGCGCGAATTGCGGATCGCCGCTCACCTCGGCCAGCACCGCCTTGAGATCGTCGGTCGTGTACGGCGTCGCCACCATGCCCGGCGTCTTCTGCCCTGGACGTCCATGCCTCGCCCACAACGCCCGCATGTAGGTGTCCAGCGTCGTGCGGCCGTCGGACCGGTCGCGCAGCGACAAGTCCAGCGCAAGGCCCAGAGCCGCACCAAACGTGTAGTAGGAGATGAACGTGTTTTCCCAGGACGTGCGATCGATCGATGCCGCCGCATCGACGAATGGCGCCAACCGGCTCATGTCTTCGGCGCTTCTGAACTTCCGCGCCGGGCTGCGAGTCACGGCATCGATCAGTGCCGGCAAAGCTGTTGAGCGTCTGCTCGAGCGGCGCGAGCCCGGCGCGTCGAATGATCAGATCGTCGTAGTAACTGGTAAACCCTTCGCCAAGCCACAGCTCGCCCGACACATCGGCTTCTTCGAAGTTGAAAGGCTCGAGATCGCGGGAACGAATGCGCTCCATGTTCCAGGCATGAAAGAATTCGTGTGCGACCGTCCCCAGCATCCCCGTGCGTTGACCGGGATTTCGAAGCGCGCCCGGCGCTTGAGAGCACCGTGCTGTTGCGATGCTCCATGCCATCACCGCTGGCCCAGGGCAAGTAGTCCGACAAGAACGTGTAGGTATTGTTCTCGAATCGCGGAAACTCGCCGAAAACGGCCACCGCCTCGCGAACAATCCGTTCAATGTCTTTCGCAAAGACTCCGGCCTCTGCCGGTGTGCCGTCATGATGAAGGGCGATGCGGAACGTTGGCGACATGGCTCGCCGATCCCGGATCTGGAACGTTGAAGGTCTGGACGAGGTGATCGCTGAACTCGATGGGGCTGTCCATCAAGTAATGGAAATTCGGGGCTGTGAACGTCAGCTCGTCCGAGGTCGGCATACAACTGTGTCGACGCCCGCCACCGGCGGCCAGCCGGCTGCTCGAGGCGAACCCGTGCCGGTCGATCCTCGAACCCGCGTGCCCACATCAGCGTCGCCGGAATGTTCATGTGCGCGTGGGTCGCGTCAACGCTCAGATAGGTGCCGTCGATGCGATCGCCAAACACTCGATAGGTGATGACGACGGTGCCGTCGTGACCGGCCACGCTCCACTGGTGAAGGTCGGGGCGCGTTGGCGTGAGCGGCGTGCCCTTGCCGTCACGCATCTTGACGTCGAACACGTTCTTCGAGAACTCGTGAAGCGCGTATCGTCCGGGCGAGGTTCGACTCATGCGCACTTGCAGTGGGCCTGGAGGGATCTCTGTAAACGTCACCTCCACTTGCATCCATCGATGCTCTGGCGCCGGAAATGACAACCGATAGTCGACCGGCGCCTGCGCGAGCGCTGCGCGGCGCTCGCAGAGGACAAAGGCGATGGCAAGCACGAATCCACGCATGAATCGATCATACGGCAGCTGGGCCTTCCATACACTCGAGCCAGCACTTGTCATGAGCTTCTGAGCCTCGGAGGCCTATCGTTCGCTACGTCCCGAGCCGGGCGAACTCCTGGCGCGCCTCGACCAGCAGCGGCAGGTCAGCGTCGGCATCCTTCCAGATCGTGAACGCTTCCTGATAGGCCTTGCGAGCCTCGTTGACGTGTCCCGCACCGGCGTGCGCACGCCCGAGCATGATGTGGACGATGCCGATCATTGGTGAAAGACCCAGCCTCGTGTGAAACGGCGATCATCGTCTTGAAGGCAGACAATCGCCGGCCTCCCAGCTGCTTGAGGCGAAGTGCGGCAAGACCGGCAACGAACACACTGTTCTGGTCGCTCGGCGTCGTTTCCAGCCAGGATCGCGAGTTCGTACGCTTCCTCATAGCGATGTGATGCCAGTCGCATCGAGCGCGCGAACGCGCGCGTTCGCTGTTGTCAGCCTTTTCAGGCGCCGAGACCTTGCGGACATGTGCTGCACCGCTCGATCCAGGTAGCGCCTTCGAGAGTTTGGCGTCTCCCAGGACGGCGGCCAACGCCACGACTTCGTCGCTGCCTCCTCAGGTAATCATGTCGTGCCGTTGAACGCGCTTCAGACCCGCACGCGCAGCCTCGATCCGTCCGACCGCCGCCTGCCAAATCGCCAAGTCCAACAAAGCCTTCGCCCTCGAATCGAAGGCGGTTGGCCGATTGAAGACGCTGGAAGAGATCGTCGGCCAGCCGATCGGCTTCGCGCATCTGCCCTCTGAATGAAGCCGCTTTTGCGCGCGAATGCCGAGCAGGTCCATTTCCCCGCGACGGCCGGCCACCGCCGCGACCTGGGCGTCGGCGAGCGTCTGATCGCCGGTCAGCGTGGCGATGAGTGAACAGGCCGCTGCGCGCGCGCGGAGGACTCCTGCAGCTTCAGCACTTCCTCGAACTCCTGGCGCGCCTCGGCAAAGCGACCTTCGGCCAGGTACGCCGAGCCGAGGTTGATACGGCCGATCGGTTGATCCGGCGCCAGGCGGACGGCTTCCTTGAGATGCTCGATCGCCTCGTTGATCTTCCCCTGGTCGCGATAGAGCGAGCCGAGGTTCGAATGTGCGGCGAAATCGTCCGGATAGGTGGCCAGCAGCACGCGGTACGACTCCATCGCCTTGGACACCTCGCGTGTCACGGTCGTGTGATAGCGCGCCTCGATGTAAAGGCGTTCGCGTTCGCTCACCTTGTCGCGCAAGCTCGAAGGCGCGCGTGGCGGACTTGGTGGCTTCGTCTCGTTCGTTCAGATTCGAGAGCACGGTGCCAAGTCGCGCGTGCGCGAGCGCGAAACTCGGATCGAGCTCGATCGCGCGCCGGAAGAACGGCACCGACTCGAAGTCGCCTTGCGTCCGCCTGCGTGGTCATGCCCTGGCTGTAGGCTTTGAGCGCTTCGAGCGACGGCGTCGTCGCCATCTCGATGTTCTGGTCGTAGCGCTGGACCATGGCGAGCGACTCGCCCAGCTTTTCGCGGAAGCGCGAGGCCGCCTGACCCAGCGCGGTGATGACACCCTCTTTGGCGCTCGCCTCGACCTGTTCCTCGGCGAGGATCTCGCTGGTGACGCAGTCCTGCGCGCTGAGCGTCAGACACGTAGCTGCTGCCGAGGCTGGCGATCGTCCCGCCGAGCGTCGCCTTGGCGCCCGTTCGCTGGCACACCTGCTGCGCGACCTCTGGCGTCAAGGCATCGTTCGGTTGCCGCCCCATCAACTGGAGCGTCGCTTGGACCTGCTGCTCTGGAATGAGGTCGCAGAAACGGAGACTGACGAAGCTGCACGGCGAGCGCTTCGCTCAACGTGTCGTCGAACATCGTGTCGCCGGTCCGGTTGCGGAAGTCGGCGAGGACGACGCTGTCGCGCGCGCCGAGCGCGGGCGTCTGCTGCGACTGCCACAGGATGACGCCGCCGATGACGGCGATCGTGACGCAGAGGCGCACCGACGCAGCAGCGCACGACGCGCTGCCGACCGCGGCCGGCGTCGCCGCAGCCGCGCCGCAGCCGACGCAGCGCGCTGCCGCGGGCGGTCGCGCCAGCGCGTCGACACTGGCCGCGCGCTGACAATCGTGCGTCCCGTGTCGGTTTCACGCTTCAGTCGCTTGAGATCGGCCCGGATTTCGGCCGCCGTCTGATAGCGCGTCTCTCGATCTTTCTCGAGCGCCTTGCCGACGATGCGATCGAGCTCGGGCGGCAAGATTGGCGTTCAGCCGCGACGGCGCCTCCGGTGTCTTCGTCAGGATCCCTTCGAAGATCACCGCCGAGGTCGGGCCCGAGAACGCCTGGCGGCCCGTCGCCATCTCGTAGCAGCACCAGCCCAAACGAGAACAGGTCGCTGCGTGCGTCCAGTTCCTGGCCGCGCGCCTGTTCGGGCGACATGTAGGAAATCGTGCCGATCGCGGATCCCGCCGTGGTCAGTTCGCTGCGGGCGACGGTTCGCTCGCCGTCGGATCGGTCCTGCTGTTCGCCCGGCGACAGCTTGGCGACACCGAAATCGAGCACCTTGGCCTGGTGGCGACGAGTGATGAAGAGGTTGGCGGGCTTGATGTCGCGATGGACGACGCCGGCGCTGTGGGCGGCGTCGAGCGCGTCGGCGATCTGCGACCCGAGATCGAGCAGGTCGTCCAGCGGCAGCGGACCGCGCGCGATCCGCGACTTCAGCGCCTTCGCCTTCGAGCAGCTCCATCACCATGAACTGCTGCCCTTGATGCTCGCCGATGTCGTGGAGCGTGCAGATGTGCGGATGACTCAGCGACGAGATGATTCGCGCTTCGCGCAGGAAGCGGTCCATGCGCTTGCGGATCGGAGCCGGCTTCGGCGGGCAAGAGCTTGATCGCGACATGGCGGCCGAGGCGCGTGTCCTCGGCTTCATACACCACCCCCATGCCGCCGCTGCCCAGCTCGGAGAGGATGCGGTAGTGCGAGATGGTGTGGCCGATCACGGGGATAGCGTAGCAGGGCGTGGGGCTTAGGGCATCAGGGCGCAGGGCGCAGGGCGCAGGGCGCAGGGACATGCGACGAGCAGGTTCGTCGAATTGTGCAAGAAGTGCGAAAACGGATGGGATGGCCGCTGGATCGATTTCCGGGCTGAAGTGGCGATGGCAAGAAGAATGCTCTCTGGCTCGCCATGTCGATCCGGACTTTTCACGATCTTGTGGTCTGGCAGCGGGCGATGGAACTGGCCGAACGTATCTACGAGATCACACGCGCCTTCCCGGCTACCGAACGGTATTGCAATGACTCTTCAACTCCGACGAGCGGCAGTCTCGGTGGCCATCCAATATTGCCGAAGGCCATGCGCGACCGACCGGTGTGTACATCAATCATCTGCGTACTGCCGTCTGGCTCCACGGCGGAGATGCGGACGCAGTTGGAACTCGCCTACCGGCTCAAGCTCGTCCCCAAAGATCGACGTGCTCACGCCTATGCTCGATTCTGCCGCTGAGTCTGAGTCGTATGCTGCACGGCCTCACTGCCTCGGTCGCGGCATCTCGCGAGGACGATGCGTAGCTCAATGGGCTTTACCCTGTGCCCTGTGCCCTGTGCCCTGCATGCCCTGATGCCCTGTGCCCCTATGCCCTATGCCCTGTGCCCTGCAGCCCTGACGCCCTACGCCCTGCGCCCTACACGATCCCCAGTGGCCTCCCCGACGCGTAGCGTCGGACCGTGGCCAGCACGACCTCGGCCATCATGTCCAGAAACTTCGGATCGTCGTTGACCGCCATCGCGCGGACAAGGGAAGCTCGATCTCGCGCGCCACGTCGGCCGCCTCGCGATCGAGGTCGTAGAGCACTTCAACGTGGTCGCAGACAAAGCCAATCGGGCACAGAACGGCAGCCGGACGCCCTTCGCGCTTCACATGTCGCAAGTAGTCGCACACATCGGGCTCGAGCCATGGATCCTGTGGCCGGCCGCTGCGGCTCTGATACACCAGCGCCCAATCGCCGATGCCGACATCGCTCAGCGACCAGTCGCGACGACTGCGTCAGTTGCTCCCGATATTGCGATCGCTCGGCCATCGCGAGCGGAATGCTGTGAGCGGTGAAGATCAGCCGGCGCCCTGCTCGCAGCGGCGCTGGCAAGCGGGCAAGCGCCTGTCGAACGTGAGTCGGCGTTGGCCTCGATGAAGCCGTGGAGCGTCGAACCAGCCGGGGACATAGGTCACCTCGATATCGGCCTCACCGTCTTCTCGAAGCGCCAAGCCGCGCGTCGCGCACGTTCTCGCGATACTGCTGGCAGCTCGAGTAGCTCGCTTGCGCCGCCATGATGAATCCAATCGCACGTCGCACGCCGGCGACGCGACATGTCGCGCATGCGTGTCGGCGATGAATGGATGCCAGTTGCGCATGCCGACGTAGCACCGGCAGCGGCGTGCCGGCCGCTGCCAGCCGTTGCTGCAGCCCTCTGCCTGCTTGCGCGTGAGCTCGGTGATCGGCGAGACGCCGCCGAACAGCTCGTAGTGATGCGCGACCTCCTCGACCCGCGCGGCCGGCACCTGGCGGCCACGCAGACGTTGGCGAGGAACGGGCGGATGTCATCCATCCCCTCGGGCCCGCCAAAGGAGATCAGAAGGACGGCATCAAACGCGCTCATCTTTCTGTAGTTTCTCGATCCCGCTCGCCAGCCGCCGGCCAAGTGCCTTGCGCTGTGCCCAGGCTGTCTCGAATCCTTTACCCAATCGTCACAACTTCGTCATCCGCTTTCCGTAAGCTCGGCGCCGCTCGCGGTTTGACGAATCCCCAACAATCAGGAGACGGTTCGTGAAAAAACTCGTGATCGCCATGACGGCTGTGCTTGCCGCGGTATCGACGGCACCGTCCCAGCCGACGCTGACACTGACCCCGCTCGGAACCCTGCAAACGGGAGGGTTGCGCGACGAGGATCCGCGAATCGCCGAGATCAACGCCTACGACCCCACCGGCCAGCGCGTCTACGTCGTCAACCCGGAGGCCGGTGTGCTCGACGTCATCGACATCAGCACGCCGGGAAACCCAGTCAAGTCGTCCTTCCGTGGACATCGTGGCGGCTTGCAACCTGCGCGTTGGGATCGGCTGATTGCCCGGTTGAACCCGGGAGCGAGCCGAACAGCGTGGCCATCTTCGGCAACCTGATGGCAGTCGCCCTGGCCAATGCGGTTCGAACGAGCAATGGCCACGTCGTCTTCTTCGAGCTTCAGGGCACCAGCGCCCCGACGTTTCTCGCCGTCCACGAAGTCGGAGCGCTCCCGGACATGATCACGTTCACCGAGGATGGCGCCTACGCCCTGACGGCAAACGAAGGCGAGCCAAACTCCTATGGCCTGCAACATCGATCGACCCGCCGGGATCGGTTTCAATCATCAAGATGGCCCTTCTCGGAACCCTCGGCGCGGTCCAGCACAGTGGGATTCGAGCGATTCGACAACCCTGGCCAACGCAAGAAGCTGGAGAGCGAGGGCGTTCGAATCTTCGGACCCGGGCGCCAGCGTCGCGCAGGACCTGGAGCCCGAGTACATCGCCATGCGAAGGCAACAAGGCGTACGTGACACTGCAAGAGAACAACGCGCTGGCGATCATCAACATCGCCGGGCGTCGGTCGAGAAGATCGTCGGCCTGGGCCTCAAGGATCACACGCTGGACGGCAACAAGCTGGACGTTCAACGACAACGACAACGAGATCCACATCGAGCAATTTCCACGTTCACGGCATGTATCAACCGGATGCCGATCAGCGCTTTCGGCAAAAGGGCAAGACGTTCCTCATCATGGCCAACGAGGGCGATGCGCGCGAGTACACGCGGATTCGTCGAGGCGCTGCGGTTTTCGAGTGCCGAGCTATCGTACTTGGATTCGGCATTTCCGATTCGAAAAGCCCAATGCCGACGCTCGGCCGCCTCAACGTGTCGACGGGCAAGTGGAGACCTCGACGGCGACGGCGATTTCGACCGCGTCGATATCTTCGGGGCTCGATCGGTATCGATTCGCGACCACAAGGGTCAGCTGATCTGGGACAGCGGTGAGATGTTCGAGCGGATCGCCGAGAAGTTCCATGGGACGCTGACGTTGTTCAACACGACCAACAACGAGAACAACCTCGACAACCGAAGCGACGACAAGGGCATCGAGCCCGAATCGGTCGTGATGGGGAATGTCAGGGGACGCCTCTACGCGTTCATCGGCCTCGAACGCGACAGCGGCATCGTCGTCTTCGATCTTTCAACGCCGACGTCACCCACATTCGTCGACTTACGTCACAAACCGCAAGTTCCCAACAGAGCCCCGACGAAAACTTCGATTGTCTCCCCGAGGACGATGAAGACAACAACGAGACTTTCAACGTCTGCGGCGATCTCGGCCCCGAGGGGCTGACGTTCGTGCGGCGGAGCAAAGTCCGACGGGGAAAGCGCTCCTGATCGTGTCGAACGAGGTGAGCAGCACGACGACGATCTGGCAGGTGGAGTAGGTACGGGCGCCGCCGCCGATGGCGGGCGCCCGTTGTCAGGCTAAGGTCGTGTGAACTTGACGGTGACCGTCGTCACGACGGGAGTCGGCACGCCGTTCAACAACGAAGGCCGATACTCCCACTGCTTGACCGCGTCGAGCGCTGCCTGGTCCAGCAGCGGCACGGACTTCACGACTCGTGCGTCGGCAACCTTACCTTCTTCGTCGATCGGTCGCTTCGATGACGACGTCGCCAGTGACACGTGCGGACTTTGCCACGGCCGGGTAAACCGGTGCGACATCTTGATCCTGATCGGCGGTCGAACGTTGCCGCCGACGCGCACCGCGGCGGCGAGCTTCACACGTCGGGCGGCCGCGGCTTTCTCCTTCTTGGCCGCTAGTTCGCCCGTTCGCGGCCGACTTGCGGCATCGGTCGCCGCTTTGTCAGCGGCGGTCTTGGCGGCGACCGACAACTCTCGGGCCCGATCGTAGGATTTGACCCACTTTTCGTCTTGCGCTTTCAGCTCGGCATCCAGTGCGGTTTGCGCCGCCTGCGCTTGCTTGAACGATTCGGATGCGTATTTGTCCGCGCCAGCGCTCGATGCGTTCGCCATTGACTGACGAGCCGCCTCCATCTCGGCGGTCGGCGGAGCGCCGCAGGCCGCAAGGGTAACGATGAGCATCGGAAGAACCACGACGAACGCACGGATGGGCATAGTCGCTCTCCTTCGCGAGTTTCACGTCCACAGCTCCGTTGAGCTGGTATTCCTGAGTCAGGTATCTGCAAGAGCGGAGCCATTGCGCGGTGGCGGCCGCGATCGCGATGCGGAAATTCGCGAAGAATTCGAAACCCACCTGGCACTTGAAACGGAGCGGCAAGCGGCACAAGCATGACGTAGCATGAATTCCTCGTTCGTATGCGAGATGGCCGGCATTGTTGGTGGCGAGCATCGTGCCGTGTTTACGCGCGATGCACATCGATCCAGCAACGACGCTGAGGCTGAATAGCGCGATATGCTCTGAACGATGCGGGCAGTGTGGACTACTCGCGCCGCCGTGATCAGCCTAGGCGCTAGTGTCCTGGCGAGTGCAGCGTGGTTCTGGCAAGCGTCACGGCGCTCGGGTCCGGAGCTGGACCTCAAAGGCGCCAACGTCCTGCTCGTCACCATCGACACGCTGCGCGCCGATCGGCTGGGGGCCTACGGCAGCCGCGCGGGGTTGACGCCGACACTCGATGCGCTGCGCCAGCAGCGGCGTGCGATTCACGCATGCCTGGTCTCACGCGCCGGTCACGCTTCCCGCGCACGCCAGCATCCTGACCGGACTGCTGCCGCCCCATCACGGTGTCCGCAACAACGGCGCCTTCCGCCTGGGAGCCGAGCCGGCGACGCTCGGCGAACGATCTGCGACAGCGCCGGGTTACCGCACCGGCGGCGTTCGTCGGCGCGTTCGTCCTGGACACCCGGTTCGGCCTCAACCGCGGCTTCGACGAATACGACGATCGATACGGCGCCGAGCGGCGCAGCCGCGAGCTTTCACTTCGCCGAACGTCCTGCGGATCAGGTGCTGCGAGCGGCGACTGCGTGGATTACACGCCCGAAGGCCGGCGACGCGCGACCCTGGTTCGCCTGGGTTCACCTGTTCGATCCACATGCGCCGTACCGGGCACCGGCGGCGTTCGCACGCGACCGTGACGCCTTACGATGCCGAGGTCGCGTGGACCGATTCCGCGCTCGGCGCGGCGCTGAACGAGCTGCGCGCGTGCTGGGCAACTGGATCGAACGCTGGTCGTCGTGACCGCGGATCACGGGGAGTCGCTCGGCGATCACGGGGAAACCACGCACGGGCTGTTTGCGTATGATGCGACGCTGCGGGTGCCGTTGATCGTTTCGGCGCCAGGTCTGCGACTCGCCGAGTCGTCGTACCGCGCCGCAGCATGTGGACATCCTGCCCACCATCCTCGATCTGGTCGGCGAATCGCCCGGCACGACTCGACGGGCGATCGCTCCGCGCGAGCATCGAGGGCAGCGACTGTCGGGCCAGTGCGGCCGATCTATTTCGAGGCTCTCGATGCCAACTTGACGCGCGGATGGGCGCCGCTGAGGGGCGTCGTGTCGACGGATGTGGAAGTACATCGATCTGCCGGAGCCCGAGCTCTATCGACCTCGACGTCCGATCCTGCTGAACACACCAACCTCGTGGGTCGCGAGCCGGAGCGTGTCCGCGACGCTACAGAGCCGGCTGCGCGCAGTGGCGAGCCGCCGCCGATCGCCCGCGGTGCAGCCGCGTGGACTCGGCAACCGCGGCGAGATTGCGGTCGCTCGGATACATCTCGGGTCCGCGCGGCTCGCGCGCGGTCTACACCGCTCGCCGACGATCCCAAGCGTCTGGTCGCGCTGAGCGAAGCTGTTCAACGACGCGCTCGAAGACTCCAGCCGCGGGCGGGCCGACGCGCGCCTCGAAAAGTTCTCGAAGGTCCTCGCCGATCGGCCGGACTTTCTGGCCGCGCGTCTCAGCGCGGCGACCGTGCTCATCGGTGCGGGCCGCGCCGGCCGCCGCGGTGCGCCTGCTGCGCGACGCGCCGCCCGCCGATCAGAACGCGACGGCATGGCTGACGAGGATGGGGCAGGCGCTCGCCGGCGACAGGCGACCTGCGTGAAGCGCGCAGCGTCCTCGAGTCGGCCGTCACGGATGGCGCAGGCGATCCGGAGCCGCTCAACGAGCTCGGCGTGGTGCTGCTGCGGCTCGGCAAGGCGACGAGGCACGCCGCGCGTTCGAGCAGCTGCTTGATGCCGACCCCACGGCCGCGGGGACTTGGTACAACCTGGGGCTGCTGGAAATGGGCGCACGCCGGCCGACCGCGGCGGCCGCTCGCCTTTGGCCGCGTCGTCGAACTGGACCCGACGCACGCCGATGGCTGGCGCGGTCTCGGCGCGGCGCTGGCTGCCGACGATACGGCGCGCGGCCGATCGGCGTGGCAGCGCGTGATCGAGCTCGACCCGCACGACTTCGACACGCTGTACAACCTCGGGATGATGCTGGCGGAATCGGGCCGGCGCGCTGAGGCGCTCCCGTACCTGCGCCGATTCCTCGCCGAGGCGCCGCGCGACCGCTACGCGCAGGACCTGCCGCGCGTCCGCGCGTTGCTGGCGCGCGCTGGAGAACCCGTCGTGAAGATGCGCGTCGCGGCGGCTGCTGCTCCTCGTCGCCGCCGCCGGCGGCGCTGGTGGTATTCGCCGGCGTCCTCGCGCCCAGACAGGATCTGCCGCCCGGCGCGCTGCGCGGCTACAACGTGTTGCTCGTCACCATCGACACGCTGCGCGTCGATCGCGTCGGCGCCTACGGCAACACCGGCGGGGCTGACGCCGACGATCGATCGCCTGGCGACGAGGGCCTGCGATTCGACGTCGGTGCGCGCCCACGCGCCGCTCACGCTGCCGTCTCACGCGTCGTTGATGACCGGTCGAATTCCGCCGCGCCACGGCGTGCGCGACAACGGCACATACCGGCTCGATCCCGCGCAGCCGACGCTGGCGGCCGCGCTCAAATCCGGCGGGTATCAGACCGGCGCCTTCGTCGGCGCCTTCGTGCTCGACGCGCGCTTCGGGCTCGCTCGTGGATTCGATCGTCTACGATGACCAATATGGCGAGCGGCCAGCCCCTGGACGCGTCGACGTCGTCGAACGGCCTGCCGAACGAGGTGACGACGCGCGCGACGGGGTGGATTCGTGCGGCGCGGCGCCATGGTTCGCGTGGGTGCACGTCTACGATCCGCACGAGCCCTATGCGCCCTCCGGAACCCTATTGCGTCGCAGCTACGCGTCGGCGCCGTACGACGGCGAAGTGGCGTATGTGGATGCGGCGCTCGGCCGGATGCTCGACGATCTGCAGAGCGCCGGTCGGCTCGATCGCACGCTCGTCGTCGTCGCGTCGGATCACGGCGAAGGACTCGGCGACCACGGCGAGCGCACGCACGGCCTGTTTGCGTACGACTCGACGCATGCGCGTTCCGCTCGATCGTGTGGTGCAGGGATCGCATTCGGCCCGGCGTGATTCGCCGAGTCGGCAGGACTGGTCGATGTCGCGCCGACCGATCGCTCGACCTGCTCGGGGTCTCCTGGACTGCCGCCGACGGACAGGTCGCTGCGCGCGCTCGGCTGACCGGCGACGAAGCCGTCCGAGCGCCAGCGCATCAGCGCCAACGTACTTCGAAGCGCTCAACGCCAACCTGACGCGGAACTGGGCGCCGTTGACGGGCGTCGTCGCCGGCGCGTCTGAAGCTCATCGATCTTCCGGTGCCGGAGCTGTACGACCTCGCGCCGACCCAGGCGAAACGCAGAACCTCTATGCGACGGCGTCCGGAGGATGCGCGGCGACTGGAACAGATGCTCGACGCGCTCGCCGGAGCGCCAGCGGCGCCGGCCGGCGGGCTGTGGACAGCGGAGACCAGCCGCACGACTTCGATCGCTCGGATACGTCGTGTCGCAGCCCCCGACCCGCCCGCGCCGGTTCACCGCGGCCGACGATCCCAAGAACCTCGTCTCGCTCGATATCGCGCTGGACGAAGCGATGCAGATCTCCGGCGAGGCGATCACGCGGCGGCTGTCGCCATGCTGCAGGACGTCATTCGGCAGCGGCCCGACCTGCCGCTCGCCTACGACCGGCTCGCGTTCGTGCTGCGCGCGCCGGACGCCTGGCCGAGGCGATCCCGGTGCTCGAGCAGGCGGCATCGAAAGGATTCGCCGATGCGCCGGCCCTGGTGACACTCGGCACCATGCTGCAGGAGGCGGGTCGTCTCGGATCGACGGTGCAGGTGCTCGAGGCGGCGGTGGGAATGAACGCCCAGGATCTCGAAGCTCGCAGCCGGCTGGGCGCAGCCTACGCGCGAGATGGGCCGCGCCGCCGACGCCGAGCGGGAGTTCCGCGCGGTGCTCGGGGAGGATCCGCAGTCGCCGAGGCGCTGACGAACCTCGGCGTTTTGTATCTGCGGCACCAACCGGCTCGAAGAGGCGATCGGCGTCGCTGCGGCAAGCGCTATCGCCGCAGACCCTCCGCCACAGGCGCGAGCAACGCGCTGGCCGTCGCCTACGCCAGATCAGGCGACTTGCGCGCGCCGTCGACCAGTGGCGGCAGCTCGTCGAGCGACGCCCGACGATCCCGATCTGCTCTACAACCTCGGGACGGCGCTCCTGCACGTTGAAGCAGCCCGGCAGAAGCGCGCCCGGTCCTCGAGCGATTCATCGCTGCGGCGCCGCCGCGTTACGCCGCTGACGTGGCGCGCAGTGCGGCAAGATGATTGCTGAGCTCTCGCGATAGGAGTGACAGGTTCAGTTCCAAGTGCACACGTCACCGTTACAAACCCAGCGACTTAGCCCGTAGCTTGCAACTCGTAACTTGTAACTTGTAACTGCATCCCCGTTCCGCCTTAGAACTCCACCCGGAACCCGACCTGCGCAACGCGCGGATCGAGCACGGCGATGATGTCGCCGAACCCGCCGTTGTACAGGTTGAAGTTGGTCACCGGGTTCGTGTTGAGCACGTTGTAGAGGTCGAACATGCCCGTGATCTTGATCTTCCCGACGCTGAACGCCTTATCGACGCGGAAGTTGAGCAGGTGCACGTTGTCCGATCGATTGTTCTCCAGGTCTTCGACGAAGAACGGCGCCGGCGTGGCATTGAGCACCGGCGTCGTCGTCCCGTCGGAGATGATCCGGGCGAACGGGAAGCCGCTCTGGAACCGGTAGTTGGCGGCAAACCCGAACTCGTGCGGGAAGACATATCGGCCCATCATCGCGAGGTGATAGACCGTGGTCTCCTGCCGGTTCGAGACAGCAGGGTTGGGGTTGAGGAAGTAGTTGACGCCAATCGGGTCAGCGACGAGCGGGCTCGTCGATCCCACGTTGTCGATGTCTGGCGATCGCAGCTCGTCCCGCCACTGATAATCGAAACTGCTCTGCGTGAAGAACCGGCTGCCAAACCGCTTGTTGAAGGCGAACTCGATCGTGTCGTAGTCGAAGTCGCCGTCCGGGATGTTGTCGAAGCGCGCGTCGCTCTGATCGGCGAGCGACTCCGGGATATCGACGAGATTGAAAACCTCGCCTGTGTCGTCGGACACCGCGCGGGTCGGCACGGTGAGCTGTCCGTGCCAGGCCGGCACGAACGGCGCGTAATAGAACGGCACGAACTCCCGCTGCATCTTGCGAACGTAGGTCACGCGGGCAGACGATTCACCCCAGAACTGGTGCTCGACCGTCGCGCTGATCTCGTCCGTGTACGGCGTTTTCAGATCCGGGTTGACGGTCGTCGTGGCGCCGCCGATGCGAAGCCGTTCGGCGCCGAGCTCCTGCGGCCCATCGTAGCGGCCGTTGCCGTTGGGTCGTTGAAGTTGTACTCGGCGTAGTTGGTGCCGCCTGGATTGGCAGACGAGAAGCCATCGGCGAGGTTGTTGTAGTAGCGGCCGTAAAACGCCTTCAATACTGTGCGCCCCTGACCCGTCACGTCGTACGACACGCCCAGCCGCGGCGCGACGTCGGTGTTGGTGACAAGCGTCGCGCCATCGACCGTCGAGTTCTGCGGGAAGATGCGCGTGCCGTCCGGCAGCAGGTCCGTGATCTCGGGTACGCGCGTGCTGTCCTGGTAGCCGAGCTTCTGATAGTCGATGCGAACGCCCGGCCGTGATCGAAAGACGGTTCGACGTCCACCGATCCTGTCCGTAGAACGCGTAGTGAAGATCGGTGTTGGGTGACGACCGCCAGGTGGATCTCGAAATCGCTGTTCGGCGCCGGTATCAGCAAAACGGATGCGGTCGGCCGCCGCGCCTTCGCGCGGATAGGAATAGCGGATGGGCCCATTCGATCCGTTGATGCCGAAGCGATACCAGTCGTAGATGTTCTCGAATCCGACCTTGAAGTCGTGGCTGCCACCCTTGGGCAGGAAGTACGTGAACTGCGCTTTGACCTGCGGCTTCCGCCGGCCGGTCGTGAACGAGTTCCATCCCGCTCCCGCGACGGCGCCAGTATCGCGAAACACTTGCGGCGGTCGGGCCGCTGGATCGACAGCCGGCACCATCGGCCAGTCGAGCGTGAAGTTGGCGACCGTCACGTTCAGGAACGAGCGGTTGGACATCACGCGCTGGAGTTCGCCCTTGTACATGCGCGACCAACTGTCCTGCGCCTGGATGGATTCGGGTGGACGAAGCGACGACAGCCCGCGCTGCGGCTTCTGCTTCCGTCCTTGCTGGTAGTACCCGATAACGGTGTTGTTGATGCCGGCCTTCCAGGTGCCCTTGCCCGTGTAGTTGTCGAAGATGCCAAGGTCGGTGGCGAGCTCCTGCGGGACGCCTGACACGACCTTGTCGATCTTGAAGTGGTTGTAGGCGCCGAAAGAACCACAGCTTGTCCCGCACGATCCGGCCGCCCAGATCGGCATGCCCTTCCCAGAAGAGGAGGTTCGGGTTGCCGGTAAATCCTCGCGCGCGCAGCTCGTCGTTGTTGTTGTCGCCAACCCACTCGCCCGGCTGGTAACTGAGATGGTAGAGGCCGCTGAAGCCGTTGCCGCCGCTCTTCGACGTCGCGACAATGGCAGCGCCGCCCGAGTTCATCTCCACGTCGCTGCCGAGCGCGCTGATCGAGTACTCCTCGTTCGCGAAGTAGTCCTCGTAGAAGCCCGTGCCGCCAACACCTTCGGTGTGATCGATCCCTTCGGTCACGACGCGCGCCTGGTTCTGCACGCCGAACACTTCATACGAGGACTGCTGGCTTTTGTGACTGCCGCCGACGTCAAACCCCTGCATACGGACGCCTGGCGCTTCGGAAAGCGCGCCCCACACGTCGGTGGAGTTCGGGATCGCGGTCAGCTCTTCGCCTTTGAGGCTGGTCCCGACCTTGGTCGTCGTGACATCGACGACCGGTGATTCGCCCTGGACGGTGACGGTTTCGGCCAGCGATGCGATCTTCAGTCTGCGTATCAACGGCGATGGTCTGTCCGAGCACGACCTGGATGTTGTCGCGCTCGAGCGTCGAGAAACCTGAGAGGTCGAACTTCAGTTTGTAGAAACCCGAGGGAAGTGCCGGAAAGCGAAAGCGGCCATCAGTTTCGGTGACGGCTGTTCGCGTGCCGATGAGAGCGGTTGAGGTCGCCGTCACCGTGACGCCTGGCAGCACCTGGCCCTGAGGGTCGGTGACGACGCCGGTGAGAGTGCCTTGGCCGATCTGTGCGGAAGCTGTTGCGGCAAACAACGTGAGGCTGAGCACGAACGCCGAACGGAAGCGCGTCATGCGTCTACTCCTGTCGTGGGTGGGAACCATTGGAACGACGGCTGGCCCGACGTGATGCCAAGGCTAGCCCCGCTCATCAAGCAATCTTGAAACTGCGCGGGATCCTACGCTCGGCCCTGTGACATGTAAAGAAATGTCACAGCGACTTGCACGAATACCGGCTTGTCGGGACGAACGACCTGCTTTTCGCTGTGACGAATCGCTGGGACCAGTGTCGGGACTGGGCCTCAGAGCGCATTGATGAGGCGGCGGTTGCCACCGTCGCGATCCAGGTCGAACGTAAACATCACGTGATCGCCTGTTGCTGCTTCGCCTCCGGTCGACGCGTATAAGCGTCGCGCCGCATCGTTCGCGCGGTCGGTCAACACCCACGCTTCGCGACACCCCAGGCGTTTGGCATGCTGCAACAACGTCTGCACGACGGTCTTGCCAATCCCGCGACCTTGGTGGCCTGGTGCAACACCGACCTCATTGATCCACAACTCCGACGGTTTGTCGGGATGCACGTAGTGCACGCCCGAAGCAAAGCCGACGACTTCGCCTTGATCGATGGCAACCGCCAAATGGTGCCGGTCATCACGCAGGAACTCCGCCACGAGGGCGGGCTGGAGGTCGTCGTCGAACACCTCAGGCGCGACGTGGTCGAGAACAGGGATATCTGCAGCGGTGAGGATTCGCACCTCGAGCAACGGGAGCCTCGCAGTCAGGCTGGCGCGCCAAGGACCTTAGTGTAGCGCCCGGTTCCGCGGCGCTGTCGCCCCCGCCGTGTAAAAACGAGGACAGTGAGTGCGGTCACGCGCACACACTTGCCGCGCGTGCGATGTGAATTGACGCACCTTTACGCAATCACCGCTGGCACAGGCATTGGATGACCTTCTACCCCTGGTCCAGCGGCGTGCCTGCCGTGAACGTGACGGCTCTCGAGCTTGCCGCCGAGGTCCGGTTGGATCTCATGGCATTGCTGTCTCCTGTCTGTCGAATC
This sequence comes from uncultured Acidobacteriota bacterium, assembly GCA_963734095.1. Classification (GTDB taxonomy): domain Bacteria; phylum Acidobacteriota; class Vicinamibacteria; order Vicinamibacterales; family UBA2999; genus JACCSI01. The sequence continues at coordinate 421,765 of CAVTGK010000040.1, forward strand.
GCGACGCTCGCTGCCGCGATCGTGATGGCTGCGCCAGCCGGTGTCCTCGCGCAGTCGCTTGTCTGCAAGCCGATCGTCCGCGGTGACAGCGCGGCGAGCCTGGCGCGCCGGCTCACTGGCGATGCCGCGAAGGCCTACAGCCACCTCTTTCAGATTCGCGATCCCGCGCGCAGCGTCTTCGTGCCGAAATCGCGGTACGAGCGGCTGAGCCCGCATTGGCAGGTGTGCGTTGCGCCCGAGATCCTCATGAGCGGCGCGGCGCCACGCGTCGTCTCGCCCCGCGTTGTCCCGTCCAGAATCCCCGCGTCGCCGCCGGCCCAGCCGATCGTCGCGTCGGACCTTGCGCTGCCCATCTCGAACGCCAGGCCGAGACCACGACCTGCCCCGCGGTATGACCTGGAGGGCGCGGTGCGTGTCGGCGTCGCCGTATCCCTGGTGCTGTTTGTCGTGTCTATGGCAGTCCGATGGGTCCCGTCGCCCGGGCCTCCGCCCGATCTGCAGCGTGCTGGCGAGGCCTTTGTGGGCGCATTCGTGCGGCCGTTGATCGATCCCGGCTCCAGCGTGCCGCCCGTTCTGGTGCGACTGCGGTTCATCAGGCGATCGGAGCAATTGGAGGTTCATTTCGCGCCCAACCACGGCCGGGGCTACCCGAACCTGCTGGATCACAAGCGGAATGTCGAATACGACGTCCAGCGTGTGCTCCGCCTGCTCGGACCGGGCGTGGCCCTCAGCAATCCGCTGCGGGCCGAGGGTAATTGGGTGATCGTGCCGATTCGGCTGGTCGTACGGAAACAGGCAGGTGTCTCGTGAACATTCTCCTTCTCAGTACCGGGGGTGGCGGCGCCAACATTCTGCGTTCGCTCAAGACGTTGTTCGAGCGCGATGTCGCGTCGGTACAGCAAAGCGATCCCGCGTACGCGAAGCGGCTGCGGCGCGCGATCACCACGCGCTTTCTCGACACGAATGAGTTCTCGCTCGCGCAGGTGCCGCAGGAAGAGCGCGTGCTCATCGGCGCCACCGTCACCGGCGGCATGGGATCGCGTCACAGTCCTGAGGTGGCGTTCCGCGCCCTCGATGAAAACCGCGGCGACATCGAGCGGCTGATGGCCAAGTACGCCGTCGTCGTGTTGATCGGCACCGGCGGGAAGGGCACGGGCGCCGGCACGATGCTTCCGTTGGCGCAGATGGCACGAGGTCTGCGCAAGCTCGTGCTGCCGGTGTTCGTCCGGCCGTCGTTCGAACGGCATGAGGTCGACAAGCGCCGCTACGACCACGCGCTGCAGGTCGGCGCGGCGTTCGACGCCGCGCGCATCCGGCTGATCGAGATCCTCAACGATCGTGCGTATTCGGCTGACGATCCACAGCCGCAGGAACTGGTTTGGGAGCGGATGAACCTGCCGATCGCACGCGGGCTGCGCGGCCTCGTGTACGTGCTGTGGGATCTTTCACAGGTGGATCCGTCCGATCTGTCGATCCTGCTGGCCGGACCCGGACGCATGCGCATTGGCTTTGCCGAGGTCGATCCGGCAAGTGCGGGCGATCCGAACGACACGGAAATCGCAGAAGCCGTTCACGGCTGCTGGCGGAACGCCTACTGCGTATTCAGCCGGCCGGTTGGCACTTCGCTCATCTGCATCCAGGGCGACTGGTCGATTCTGGCGGACGCGAAGATCAAAGGTGGTCTTGCAGCGCTCGCGCTCGCCGACACGCGCGGGCGCTCGTACAACCCGCTGTACGCCCGAGCGTTCCACGCGCCGAAGCCGTGGGGTGTCACCGCTGTGTTCACCGAGGACACCGGCGTCAACGAGCCGATTGCGCTCGACTGGACGATTGACGACGCGAAGCCCGCCGGCGCTCGCGAAGCGCTTTCGGTCGTCGGTCAAGCGCCTGCGCTCGCAAGAGACGCGGACGGATCGCCGCCATGGCGACCATCCGCTGCCCTGGACCAATCGACGCCCGCAGAGCCATCGTCGAAGGCGCAGATTCGTGCTGAGCGGCGAGTCGCCGCGCCAATCGAGAGCTTCTGGGACTTCGTCAAGGCCCTCACCAGATCGGACGATGCGGCGCTCAAGATAGCGACCGGGGGGCCGCGTGCTGACTTGCCCGTCGACGAGGCCACACTCCGAAAGCTACTGGGCACGTCCTGGTTCCGCGCGGTGTTCCCGTTGCTGTCGGATGCCTGGCGCGAGCGCATGCTGGACGTTCTCAGCGGCAGCGAAATCCCGAATCACCTGCTCCGATACGGACGGCGCGATGTCCGTTTGGCGCGCCTTACCCACTCGCAGGTGCGCGACATCTCGGCGACGACGCTCGTGCAGGGCGCAGCCGGTGCCGATTTGCAGTTGCTGCTCGCGATTGGGCAGCTCTGGGGCGAAGCGGCGATCGGGCGGCTGCGGTTTGTCGACGTCCAATCGCCCGAGAAGTTACGGCCCCTGAGCTCGCTGTTCGGGCTGGGCTCGCGCTCGGCAGATCAATGAATGCGAATCGTCCCGACCACTGACGAGCGCGTGGTTTTGAAGCAATCGACCATGGCGGTGAAGTCGCTCCTCGACGTTGCTCGGCTCGACCTTGAGCAGGTCGAAAGGTCGAAGGGTGAGGTGGCCGAGAGGCTGAAGGCGGCGGTTTGCTAAGGCGGCCGCGACTTCAGAGAACGGGCCTGAAATCGATGATTTCAGGCCCGTTTTTTATTTAGGAACGTGGTTGGCGTTGGCTGCTGGATGATGGTTCTGGGGCCGCGTTCGGGCACACTTTTGGGCACATTCAGCCGGATGCCAACGTGTGCCTATCAAGCACACATCGTGATACCCTAAATGTTGGTGAAGCTACTCGACTGGGACGACGCGAAGAACGCGAAGCTCAGGACGGAGCGCGGCATCGGGTTCGAGGACATCGTCTTCCACATCGAGCGCGGGGATCTGCTCGACATCCTGGATCACCCGAACCCCGATCGTTACGCCGGCCAGCGCATCTTCGTCGTCCGGCGCGAAGACTACGTGTACCTGGTGCCGTTCGTGGAGGACGAGCACACGGTGTTCTTGAAGACGATCACCCCGAGCCGGAAGGCGACGAAGAGTACCTCGGTGAGGAGTCGGACCATGAAGATTGACGCCGACGAGAAGGAGCATGCTCGAGTCCGTCGAGCGCGAGCGAACCATAGATGAGAAGTCAGAGCGATGAAGATGGACGCTGACGAGAAGAGATGCTCGAGAATAAGTAGAACGTGGGGAGTAGGAAGGAGCAGCGGGATGGCAAGCGCGAGCGTGCTCGCATAACTCTCGTTACGCAAGAAGGCCACGTTCCGAGAAAGACCGCCGGCTGAACATCCGGCTCTCGAGCAAGGACCTGGAGGCGATCCAGAAGCGGAGAACTAGCGCACTGCGCGGAGGGGCTCCCATACCGAGACGCTGATGTTTCGAGCTCTGCTGCACAGAAGGGACACGCGTCCGGGCGTCTCAAGAGAAGTCTGACTCCGGTCGGAGTTCCCTCCCGGCGTTGGCCGATGGCCACGCCGCTGAACGCTGCACCTACTGCCGGACTCGGTGGGAGTCGCCGCATCGTTTTCTCGCGGCCATCGGTTGCCTTCGGCGGCGTCACCATCTGCGTTGACGCGTGAGGCGAGGCGGTTCGCTGCGCCGAACACTCCGGGCGGCTGGCCGACGTATCGGCTTGAACGCGCGGTTGAACGCCGCCTCGGAATAATAAAGGTATTCGTAGCCGACTTCGGCGGCCGTGTCCGGGATGCTCGATCCCTCTCGTCGAGAGCAGCGTGGCAGCGCGTTGCAGTCACCACCGCGCCAGATACTGATTAATAATGGACCATCGGTGGCGTGGCGACGAAACTGGCGAAGCGCTCGGCGAACCCAGACCGCGACATGCCAACTTCGCGCGCGAGCGCCTCGACGGTCCAGGCACTCGGCGGGCCGTTCGTGCATCAAGCGAAGGGCGGCGCCGACCTGCGGGTCACGAAGGCCCGAGCACCACCCACTGCGCGTCCTCCGGGAGGGCTTTGATGGTATTCGCGAATAACCTCCACGAACATCGAACTCCGCGACCTTCGCGAGCATGGTCTCGCCGCCGGCCGCCGCGCGCGCACTCTCCGCCGCTCCGGCTCGCCGCCCGAGACATCAGTAGCCACTCCTGACTTGCGGAGGAGACCGACGCGCGGCTTGCCGTGCCGAGGGATCTCAGCCATCGAGCACGCGCACGCGCTCGCGCGCGAAGGCAAGGCCATCGTACTGGATCGACGGCGACTCTGGTCTCAGCCGTGCGCGCCAATTAAAACCCTTCACTCACAACGAAGGGCGATGACCGGATCGACCATCGTGGCGCGACGCGCCGGTATGTAGCTGGCCAGTGTCGCCAGGGCGACCAAACCAAACGCGACGGCGGCGTAGGTACCCATATCGAGCGGGGACAAGCCGAAGAGCATCGTTGAGAGATAGCCGGTGAGGGCGGCGGCGACGGCGAGACCAATACCGACGCCCAATACCGTCACGAGCACGCCGCGGCGAAGAACTTCGATGAGGACCGCATGTCGACGAGCTCCGAGAGCCATCCGCACGCCGATTTCGTGGGTCCGCTGGACCACGGCAAAGGCGAGCGCGGCGTAAATCCCGACCGCCGCGATGATGCCTGCGATCGCCGCGAACATCCCGACGAGAACGGCGTAGAACCGGGGCCGCACCAGCGAGCCATGACGCAGGCTCTCGAGATCGGCAATTGAATCCACGCCCACGGCTGGATCGATCTCCCGCACGATCGTGCGCAGGTCGGCCGCAATCGGCTCCCATGACGTGCGCGCTCGCATGGCGATCGTCGGAAAGCCGGGCAGGCCCTGGCCCATTTGCAGGTCCTTCGGCATACGCTGCCGCGCCGCCAGCACTTGCCGCATGTCGGCAAACATGATCGGGAAACGGCTCTTCATCGAGCACGCGCCTGCGTCAGATCGTCGACGACGCCGACGATCCGCCAGTCCTCGATGTAGTCCGGGGAGCGGAACACGCGAACCAGCGTGTTGATGGGACTTTGGCCCTGAAAATACCGCCGCGCGAGCGCGCGGTTCACGACCATCACCAATGGCTGCGACGCGCCATCACTTTCGGTGAGCCAGCGTCCTTCGAGCAGACGACTGCCAATCGCTGGCAAATACGAGTGATTGACGATCCTGGTCTGCGGACGCCGCGGATCGGCCAGCATCTGCTCGCGCGTCGAAACCCGGCGGGACGAACAGTCCAGTCGGTCTCACTGAGCGCCAGGAACGGCGCAATGTTGGTGTACCCGACGGCCGCCACCCGGGGATCGGACTGCAGGCGCTCTACCACGCGTTCGATGACGACCTGTTGCCGTTCGCCAGGTGGTGGTGGCGGCGGAAACACGAGCAGAAAAGTCAGCACGTTCCGTGGATCGAACCCGAGATCGACCGCTTGCAGCTTCGCGAAACTGTGCACGAGCAGACCGGCCCCGACCAGCAGCGTCGTGGCCAGGCTGACTTGCGTCACGACGAGCAAGCTGCGGAGACGGGCAGCCGCCCGGCGTGCGAGCCGTCCTCTCGTGATCTCCCGGCCGCGATCGCGCGAGCCGCGTTCGTCCGTGAAAGGTTGCAGGGCCGGCGCCAGGCCGAACACCAGGCCAGCGATCAGCGAAATCACGAGCCGCAATGAGAAGCAGGGAGCCATCGACGCCGCAGTTCGGCGATGCGAGGCAGGAGACTACCGCTACCGAGATTGATGGAGAGCTGAAACAGACGCGGTGTCTCGACGGTCGCCAAGATCTCGACCAGGCGAACGGCGCCGATCGCGAGCCCGACGCCACCGACACCACCCGCCATCGCCAGCACGTGCACTCTCGGTCACGATCTGCCGGACGATTCGTCCACGTCCAGCGCCAATTGCGAGGCGTACGCCGATCTCGCGTTGTCTCGCGGTGCCGCGGACCAACAGCAGGTTCGCGATATTGGCACATGCGATCAACAGAACCACCGAGACCGCGGCGCCAAGCACTCTCATCTGCGGCCGGATCGGATCGACGATGAGGTCTTTGACGCGGAGGACCTCGAAGCGCGGACGACTGGAGAGATCCAGCGTGTCGCGCAGTTGGCCGCCCAACGTCGCCGTCGCAGGAGCCGGCGGCGGCCCTCCCGCTGCCCCGTAGCCCGTGATGGGTGGTGTCACGCGGAGCGCCGAGCCGATCGCATTCGCTTCGTCTGTCGCTGCGGCAATGGACACGTCGGCTTTCAGCTGTCGCGACCACGTTGCCAAACGGGTTGGTGCCGGGTCCCGGACGCGGCGCCAACGGCGTCCAGAACATCGTCGCGCGCTCGGGATAGTCGAATCCGGGCGGCATCACCCCCACGATCGTGAAGCTGGTGTTGTTGAGCGTGACCTGACGGCCGAGCACCGAAGGATCGGAGCCGAAGAAGTGTTGCCACGCCGCCGCGCTGATCACCGCGGCATCGGCGTTGGGACGCTCGTCCTCTGGTATCAGCGTGCGGCCAAGCTGCGCGGCGACCCCGAGCATCTCGAACAGCGCGGGCGAGACGATCGCGCGCGGCGCCGCAACCGGACCGTCGGCCGTATGCAATTGGCCGCTCATCAGGTTGATGACGCCGGCCATGTGCTCATACGACGTGGTGCGGGCTCGCCACTCGAGGAACTCCACCTGCGTCAGCCCGAACCGCCGGCTGTAGACGGGCCCCGCATCACTATTGCGCGTCACGTTCTCGGCGATCTGGACCAGCCGTTCGGCGTTTCGATACGGCAGCGGCTTCAGGAGGATGGTGTTGATGATGCTGAAGATGGCGGTGCTCGCGCCGACACCGAGTGCGACCGTCAACACGGCGGCCAGAGTGAAGCCGGGATGACGCCGCCAGGCGCGAAGGGCGTACGGCACATCGCGTCGCAAGTCCTCGAGCCATGGGAACGAGCGGTGGTCGCGATGGATCTCTCTTGGCCTTGTCGATGCCGCCGAGCGCCTGCCTCGCCGCGACGCCGCGCGTCGGCTTCTGACATCCCGCCGCGCCTGATAGTCTTCCTCGATCAACGCCAGATGCGCCGCGATCTCGCGCGTCAACTCGCGTTCGGCGAGGCCGGGCCTGAGAAACGCCACGAGCCGAGCGAGGAATCGTCGCAGCGTGGCCCTCATGGCTTCTCCGGCGCCAGGGCATCGACCAGATCGGCGAGCCGGTGCCAGCGCTCGCGTTTGCTTCTCCAACGCGCGCGCCCCAGCCTTCGTGAGCTCGTAGTACTTCGCTTCGCGGTTGTTCTCGGTCGTGCCCCAGACGCCCTTGATCCAACCCTTCTGATCGAGCCGCACCAACGACGCGTAGAGCGTGCCCTGGTTGAGCGTGAACGGATGCTTGGAGATTGCCTCGAGACGCGAGGCCAGGGCGTAGGCGTGCAACGGACCCATGGAAGACAACGCCTGCAGCACGATGAGGTCGAGCGTGCCCTGGAAGAGCTCGATACGTTCAGACGCCATCTTCACTGGTCATCGCAGTGGAGTGGACGATACGCTTCAGGGCCGAGGAATGTCAAGCGTCACCGTCGGCGACTGGATACAGTCCACACCTTCGAGTGTGAAACACTGTCCAGATCTCAGGTGCGCGACATATGTATCAGGAACTGACCGCTTTCGCGCCGGAGTTGGTTCAGATACGCGTTTTCTGCATCCTGCACCGCTCTTTGATAGCCCTCTGGATCTATGAACGGGTTTGTTTCTGCCCCAGCACGAATGCCGCGGAGTTTGTCCTCAAATTGGAAAATGTCCGGATGCTGTGCGAGAAAGACATCAGGCTTTAGTCGCTTGAGGACGCTGAATGTTCGCGCGTAGTCGGCGGCGATCTGAGGGTAAGCGCTGTTCCCGACCAGCTTTACTCCAGGATTGATCCCGTAGCCGCCGGCGAAAACCACCCGGTAGCGATCATTGCCAACTGTCGTTTCCATCGTCCAGGTTGTACAGCCTTCCGTGTGGCCCGGTGTCAGGTGCGCCCTCAGTTCGACGCCGCCCAGACTCACCACGTCATCGTCTGCGACGAGGCGATGGACCCGGCTGCCCTGCCACCCCTCCCACAGGGCCTCGTCACCGCGCGCGATGACCTCACCGTCCTTCTGGCTCGCGATGATTTGCGCCCCGGTCAGTTGCTGAACCAGCGCGTGACCGGCAACGTGATCGAAGTGGGCATGCGAGGACAGCAGGATGCGTATGTCCTCGAACCGAAATCCAAGTTTGGTCACACTATCGCGAATCAACGGCACGCTCTGATTGAATCCGCTGTCGAGGAGGATGTGACCGGCTGATGTCACGATCAGAAAGGACGACACGCCGTTCGTGCCGACGTAATAGATGTTTCCGATGATCTGAACCGGCGCGACTGGCTGGTTCATTTCAGGGAGGAAATCCTCTGGTTTGAGTCGTTGAGATTCGACGCCAACGCAGGAGATGCCGGACAGAATCAGGGCGGTCAGGAGGGCGCGACGCATCGTCACATCCGCGCCGGTGAGAATTCGAAGGTCCAGCAGCAGAAGAATCGTCACAGGCAGGCAAACCAATCACCTTGGTATATCGCCGGCCGGTGAACGCGTAACCACTCTTCTCGTAGAACGCGTGCGCATCAGCATCCTGACGTCTGGCGTCCGCGCAGCTTGTCATGAAACCCGCGTACGTCGATCTATGTCTTGGCAGCGGTGCCGACGCGGAACGGCGGTGGCTGCGTCCCGTCGAAGTCGGTGAAGCCATACTCGGCGGCGAGCGTGCCGACTTCGACCAGCTGACCCGACTTTTCAAGAATCCGGGCGTCCGATGCCAACGCAACGATCGCTCGGCCCAGATACACCGTCGTTTCCTTCGGGCCGCCAGGCCCGTTGAGCGCTGCCTCTGCACCCGCGCGCCGAAAGGCCTCGACGACACGCTCGGTTCGCATGAATCCGGGTGCGACGGCCAGCGCAGCAATCCCACCCTCCCGTAGTTCCTGAGCCATGGCCCATGACATACGGCTTACAGCATTCTTGGCGAGGTCATAGAAGATGTTGCGCAGGTAAGGGAGCGCCTCGAGGTTCGCGGTGGTGCTGACGATCAACCCGCGACGCTGGGGCAACATGAGCGGCACAGCCAGCCGGCTCGCCACCAGATGCGCCCGAACGCCGGACCCGAACATCCGATCCCACTGTGAGAGTGATTGCTCCCAGAACGGCACCAGCGGAAGAGGACGACACTGGCTGTCTTCGTAACCGCCCCACACATTGTTGACCAGGAGATCGAGCCGGCCGTGCTCTTGCCGGATGCGGTCGAACAGCAACTCGACGTCCGCGTCGTTGCTGTGATCGCATCGCATGGCGAGACCACGGCCGCCGCGGTTCGTGACCTCCCTGGCGGTTTCGTTGATCGTGCCCGGCACGTCGTCCGTGGTTGGTCCACCCTCGATGCCTCGACCGGTGACATAAACCGTGGCGCCGGCGCTTCCAAGTTCGAGCGCGATGCCACGACCAGCACCGCGACTGGCGCCGGTCACCAGCGCGACGGTTTCGCTCAGCTGTGCCATGTCTTGCTTCAGTCACGCCGAATAATCGATGCGCCCGCCCTTGACCCGCTTCAGCGATGCTGCAATCAGCGCCCGCAGCGTCGGCACGTGCACATCGTCCAGCGATTTGATGTACAAGCACGACCCGCCGGTCTTGAACTTGCCGAGTCTCTTTGCGGTCTCAGGATCTTTCGCATAGCCGCCCATCAGGTACAGCGTCAACGCCTGTTTCCGGGGCGAGAATCCGCATTGGAACCACTGCTGCGATTTGTTCGTGCTGTTGACGTATTCGAAGTCGCCGAAGCCCACGATGCCGGGCCCCCACATCTTCGGCCTGGCCTTTGTCGCTTTCTGCATCATGGCGGCAAGGGCTCGACAGTCCTTGCGACGCCGATCGTCTTCGATCGCGTTGATGAACTTCGTGACGCTGGCGCCGGTTGGTTTGGTTTTCAGTTCGGCCACGGTCGCACCTCGCTCCGGAGTGCCGATTCTACGACTCACTCCTGGCGTCGCAAAGCATCACGACGTGACCTCTGGTGATAAGTGCTTGAATCACTGCTAGTTAGATCGAATCGCCGCTCTTCTGGTGTTCACGCGAATCCGCGGTGGATTGCGGGTTTAGAATGCGCGGCATGCGCATCGCGCCACGCCCTTCGTTTCTTACTCTCGCCTTCTTTATCGCGCTCAGCGTCTTCGCAGCGACGCCGGCGGCACAGGCGCCACGGATCACCTCTCCCAAGGAGGAGTTCGGGTTCAACTTCGGCGACGACTACCAGCTCGCCACCTACCAGCAGCTCGCGTGCCTACTGGCAGAAACTCGATCGCGAATCGGATCGCATGGTGCTGCAGGAGATTGGCAAGACGTCGGAAGGCCGTCCGCACCTGATGGCGATCGTCACGTCGCCCGAGAATCACAAGAACCTGACGCGCTATCGCGAGATTTCACGCCGGCTTGCCCTCGCCGAGGGTCTCAGCCGACGAGCAGGCGCAGGCGCTCGCGCGCGAAGGCAAGGCCATCGTCTGGATCGACGGCGGGCTCCACGCCAGCGAGGTGCTCGGCGCACAGCAGCTCGGCGAGATGGTCTACCAGATGGTGAGCCGCACCGATGAAGAGACGATGAGGTTTCTCAACGACACCGTCATCCTGCTGGTGCACGCGAATCCGGACGGACACGACCTCGTCGCCGGCTGGTACATGCGCAACCCCGTGCCCGAAAAGCGCAGCCCCGCAGGATTGCCGCTCCTGTATCACCACTACATCGGGCACGACAACAATCGGGACTTCTTCGCCTCGACGCAGAAGGAGACCGAGAACATCAATCGCGTGCTCTACCACGAGTGGTCGCCGCAAATCCTCTACAACCACCACCAGAGCGGCCCCGCGGGCACGGTGTTCTGGTCGCCTCCGTTCCGCGATCCCTTCAACTACAACCAGGATCCGCTGCTCGTGCTCGGCCTGCAGCAACTCGGTCTGGCGATTCACTCGCGCATGGCCGCAGAGGGCAAGCCCGGCGCATCGGCGCGTGCCGCCGGCGCCTATGACGGCTGGTGGAACGGCGGGATCAGAAACACGGCCGCGTTTCACAACGTGCTGGCGATTCTGACGGAGATGATCGGCACGCCCACGCCGATGCGGATACCGTTCGTCTTCCAGCGGCAGCTCCCGACGAGCGATCTCACGTTCCCGATCACGCCGCGCGTGTGGCACTTCCGCGAGTCGATCGAGTACTCGATCACCGCCAATCGCGCGATCCTCGACCATGCCTCACGCTGGCGCGAGACGCTGCTGCTCAACGTGTATCGGATGGGGAAGAATTCGATCGAGCGTGGGAGCAAAGATACGTGGACTCCAGCGCCGCATCGCTACGCGGCGATTGCAGAGAAGCTGGGCGTGCCGCTGACTGGCGGCGGCGGGGGCGGCGGCGGCAAAGACCGCGGAGCGTGATCAGGCGCTGATGGCCGCGCTCCGGAGCCCCGAATACCGCGACCCGCGTGGCTACATCGTTCCGGCGAACCAGGCCGATTTTCCCACCGCGGTGAAGTTCATCAACGCCCTGCGCGAAGTCGGTATTGCCGTCCATCGCGCGACGCGCGACTTCGAGGTGCAGGGAAAGACGTATCCTGCCGGCTCGTTCGTGGTGATGACGGCACAAGCCTTTCGTCCGCACGTGATCGACATGTTCGAGCCGCAGGACCATCCCGACAACATTCCGTTTCCGGGGGCGCCGCCAACACCGCCCTACGACCATGCCGGCTGGACCCTGGCTTTTCAGATGGGGATCGAGTTCGATCGCGTGCTCGACGCCTTCACGGGACCATTCGAGCCCGTGACCGACTGGAACGTGAAGCCGCCGCCGGCGACTGTGTCTTCGGTCGCCAGGACGGCTGGCTATCTAATCAGTCATCAACTCGTCGACTCGTTCGCCGCGCTGAATCGACTGCTCGCCGCTGGTGAGGACGCGTACTGGCTTCAGAGCCCGCTCACCGCGAACAGTAAGACCTACCCCGCCGGAACCTGGTATGTGCCAGCACGGAGTACGACTCGCGCTGCGTTGGAGAAGATCGCCGCAGATTCAGGCGTGGGCGCGGACGCGACGACCGAGCGCGTTCCAGCCACGGCGCAGAAGCTGCGCCTTCCGCGCGTCGGCTTGTGGGATCAGTACGGCGGCTCGATGGATTCCGGATGGGCGAGATGGATTCTCGAGCAGTATCAATTCTCGTTCGAGAAGGTCTTCCCGCCAACGATCGACGGCGGCAATCTCAACGCGAAGTACGACGTGCTCGTGTTTGTCGAGGGTGGCATTCCAGCCCCGGGCGCGGCGGCTGGCGCCGCGCAGCCTGCGCCCGAGGACATTCCGGCACAGTATCGCCCGATGCTTGGGCGAATGACGGCGGAGCGATCCATTCCAGCAATCCGCCAGTTCGTGGAGAACGGCGGCACCGTGATCACGATTGGCGCCTCGTCTACGAATCTCGCCGCTCATCTCGAGCTGCCCGTCGAGGATCACCTGGTAGAGGACGGCAAGCCGCTGCCGGCCTCGAAGTTCTACACACCGGGTTCTATTCTGACCGCGCGCGTCGACGTGACGCATCCTGTGGCGCATGGCCTGAAGGAGCGGACGGACCTCTTCTTCGACACCAGTCCTGTGTTTCGACTCTCCGCAACGGCCGCGAGTCAGGGCGTCAAGAGGCTGGCGTGGTTCGATACCGCATCGCCGCTCAAGAGCGGCTGGTCATGGGGCCAGCAGTATCTGCAGAACGGCGTCGCCGCCATCGACGTGCCGCTGGGGAAAGGGCGGGTGCTCCTCTTCGGGCCGGAGATCATCAAGCGCGCACAGCCGCATGCGACGTTCAAGTTCCTGTTCAACGGTATTTTCTATTCGACCGCGACCAGCTCACGCAGCACGGCTCCCTCGCAGGTCGCTCGATCGATCACCGACGGTCGGGATAGACGTTGAACTGGCGCTCTCCTCAGCATCCAGGATTCGGAGGGATGTTGGAAGGGACGAGGTGGGCACCGGTGTCGCAGCCGACGTCGACTCACGGCACCGGAACACGGTAGATGTTCCGCTGCGTTGAAACCTTGACGAACACGTACATCGAGGGGTTCGGACCTGGGACCGAACGGTCTTGTTCTGAGATCAGCCGTGCTCCCGGGAGCGCCGCGACACCTTCCTTCGACTGGATTCCTCCGGCGGGGATGCCCGGCAGCAGTCGACCCGATTGCAGCGGAATCGCGTAGGTCGAATTCGTAAAGTTCCAGTAGGCGAACTCACCGTTGGGGGCCCAGCCGAAGTAAAACGGCTGGCGGTTCAGTCCCCCAGGGCGGTGCGCACAGATCGCAGAGTCGCCGCGGAGACCCCCCGCCAGTCGGATACACGACCAGCGCACCCCAGGCGGTGGGGTCCTGCACCGCTATCCATTGCCCGTCCGGGGACACCGCGAGCGGGAGGAGTGGTGTGGTGATGACCTTCTGTAGTTCGCTGCCGTCGTCCTTGACGCGATACACGTAAAACTCCTTCTGTCCCGCAAAGAGCACTTCTCCGGGTGCGCCGAAGAACGCGGCCGCCGCATCCATCGTGCTGACTTGCCGCGGCGGCAGTTGCCCGTTCAGGGACGACAGCCACACCGGGTTTCGTCCTTGTTCGTCCACTGGAACGAATACGACCCGTTGGCCATCCGCGGAGATCGAGTAGTGGATGATTTGAAATTCCGCCAATAACCGCTGGCGCTGTCCTGTCTCCAGATCGGCCACCCACAGACCACCCTGATTCCAGCTCCTCAGGCCGTATGAGCGGACCAGGTAATACAGTTTCTTGCCGTCGGCGGACACAGAAGGCATGAAGACGTAGCCTTCTGAAGTGATCTGTCGATCGCCACGCGAGTCGTGGACCCACAACGTGCTCTGGCTCGTGCCGACTGAAGTCACGAAGGATCGTCCGTCCGGGGCGAAATGAATGCCTTCTTCAGTGTTGGCGCCGAACGTCAGCTGTTCCGGCGCCCCATCAGGAAAGCGTTGCCGCCAGATGTGAACTCCGTTCGCGGTCATCGCGGTGAAGTACATCCACGTTCCATCCGGCGACCAGGCGGCATCCGTGCATTGCGCGGGCACTGGACCGACGGACTTTCCCTTCGAAGCGCCGTCGAACGGTACCAACCGGCACGGCAGCCACGACTTCATGTCCATCTCGATGACAAGGACCCACTGCCCATCGGGTGAGAGATACGAGCGATGCGCCATGCCGTCCGGCGCTGGAGGAACATAGACGCTCTGCGGTGCGGTCCGTCGCTCCGTGGAAGAAATGATCGACATCTGCCCGCCCAGTCCTGTCATCTCAGAGAACAGGACTCGCAGCTGGCCGGCTCGATCGTTGAACCAGGTCAGACCCTCAGCATTCGTCAGGAGCCGCTGCGATTGTCCACCATCGACAGGCACTACCCACGTGTCCATCGACGGGCTCGTGGCACCAATCCCCGTGGTGTAGGAAATCCGCACACCGTCCGGCAGGAACTGCGGACCCATCTTTTCAATGTTGTCGTTGGTGAGCCGCACGGGCTCGCCATCGGGGAGGCGTTTGACGTAAACCTGCCCGGGACTGAAGAACGTGAGCGGGCCTCGGATGAACGTCAGCATCCGGCCATCCCGCGAGAGCGCTGGCGACGTGGCGGAGTCGGCGAAGTTCGTGAGTTGGATGTACTGCGTGGCAACGGGAGTGGCGGCGGGTGACCGCCGCATCATGATGGCCGCGCTCACGGCGACCGCGAGCAGCGCGACCGCCGCCCACGCGAGCGCGCGCCCTTGCCGCTGCGCAGGCATCGGCGTGGTGCCGCTCTGTCGCACGAGCCGCCGCAGATCGGCAACGACCTCCCGCATGGTCTGCACGCGTTGGGCCGGATCTTTCTGCAACGCGCGTTCAATCAGCTCGCGCAGCGGCAGCGGAATCGACTCAGGCAACCGATCGGCGGATTGATGCGCGATCGCGTGCAGGACGTCGAGGTCGGTGGACCCTCGGAACGGGCGGCGTCCGCCGAGCAGCTCGTACAGCACGACAGCAAACGAGAACACGTCGCTTCGCGCGTCGACCGGCTGGCCGGAGGCCTGCTCGGGCGACATGTACGCGACGGTGCCGACGATGATGCCCGGCCGAGTGCGCATCTCGGTCGGCGCGTCCGCGACCAGCGAGGGCGACTCGCGGAGCTTCGCCAGGCCGAAGTCCGCCAGCTTCGCGTAGCCGCTCTTCGTGATCAGGACGTTCTCGGGCTTGACGTCACGATGCAGGATGCCGGCCTCGTGCGCCGTGGCAAGACCGTCGGCAAGGCCGATGACGAGCTCAACGACGTCTTGCCACGACCGTGGACTCGCCTTGATCCAGTCTCTGAGCGTGCCGCCGTCAACGAGTTCGCTGACAAGGTACTGGCGCCCGTCCAGCTCGCCGGCGTCATAGACCGTGAGGATGTGAGGATGATTGAGCGAGGATGCGAGCTGCGCTTCGCGCTGGAAGCGCCGCCGGGCTGACGCGTCGGCCAGGTCGGTGGAGACAAACTTGATCGCGACGGCGCGATTCAGCTTCGTGTCCGTCGCGCGGTAGACCGTGCCCATCCCGCCTTCGCCAAGCTGATGATCGAGGCGATAGGTGCCGATCGTTGTGCCCGGTGCGAACGGGCTCACGACTCGAAAAGATACCAAAATGAGAGGCGCGCCGCACCGAAACGCCGCCACGGTGCGGTAGCACGATCCCGTGAGGACCCTCGTGCTACACCCCTCGAAGGCGGCGACCCGTGGACGATGTCGACTTACCTTTACGTCCGAGAACCTATCGGGCGGTGTTGTGTGGCTCCCCGACAGGCGCCGGAATCGCTGCGCGTGAGGGCCGGCTCTACATCCTCGATACGGCGACCGGAGAGGCGCGCCTTCTGCTCGACATTCCAGGCGAGGTCCTCAACGGTCCGCGTAGCCTGGCGCTTCGATGTGTGCCTCGCGGGTGTGGCCGCGCAAAATACGAAAGGCCTCAGCGAGCAGCTGAGGCCTTTCACCTTTCCTCGTTTTCGCGTTGACTAGGCTGGCTTCCGGCCGCCAGCGGCTTGCGGCTCACCCGGCGTCACCCCACGCGAGCGCCGCCGCGCCGTAATCGCGATGGTGTTGTGGACGTCGTTGACGCCGGGAATCGCCCAGGCAATCTCGCCCACATCGCGTTTGAGCCGCTTGGAATGAACGGTGCCGGTGAAGGTGACCCGTCCGCTCTCGCAGCGTACGTCGACCTCGCCCGAACCCGGGAGGAGCTCGAGAGCATCGTAGATGAAGTCCTCGATTTCCTGATCGTTCGTCGGACCAAGCGGCTGGCCTCGCCTGACCGCCACCGCAGCGAGCAATGCCGACACTGGCACGCCCACCGCGACTTCTGACCCTGCGAACGAGGGAATCGTTGCCCCCACCGGCATGGCCCCGATCGCGGGTCGTCACGCTCCCTGCCGCGATGCCGGGCGCTTGGTGACATCGTCGTTAGCCCGATCGTTCCCAGAAGAGTGCCAGCACGTGGCGCGCCGGCAAGCGGCCGGCCAGCGACCGACATCGACGACTGCAGCCATCCCGTGGGCGCAAAGGGCGCGGCTGGCCACGGCGAGGATACGGATCCAATTAGCGGTTCGTTCATGTGACTCTCCATCTCCTTCGATTGATTCGACTCTGAATATGCGCAGTAACGCTCACATCGACATGACTCGGCTTGAGCGCCGATAGCCGCGTGCGGCGCGATGCCCCAGGGCGTCGAGATTCCCTGTCCGGTGGTGCCGGCGAGCTGGCCGAACGGCTGCTGAAACGGCGCGCCTTGCTGCAGCTGCTGAATCTGGTAAGGGACGAACTGGATCAACTGCTGAAGCTGCCCAAGCTGCACCGGGATGGCTTGAAGCAGCTGCTGAAGTTGCTGATGCTGCACGTACTGCAGCTGCTGCAATTGCTGCAACTGCTGGGGCAGGAACTGCAGCAGTTGAACTGCCTGCTGCAAGGTCTGCGTGATGTTGGGGTTCTGTGCCGCCTGCGTTCCTTGAGGGCTGAAGAACGTCTGGCCGTATGGGTTGAGCTGCTGGGGA
Source organism: uncultured Acidobacteriota bacterium (assembly GCA_963734095.1). GTDB lineage: Bacteria > Acidobacteriota > Vicinamibacteria > Vicinamibacterales > UBA2999 > JACCSI01. The sequence goes on from CAVTGK010000040.1 coordinate 438,866, forward strand.
TAACCGAGTGGCGTGCCGATTCCAAATGCAGTTCCAATCATGTGAACTCCTTCCGCGTGATTCAAAGCGCGTCGGATGATTGCGACGGGCCCGCGTGGCACTGTGGCAACCTGCGTACCCACCGACTCGCGGCGAAGAAATCGTAGGAAATCCGGTGTTGTCGTCTCCCGACGCCGCGACGACGTGTCCCCTTGCCGCGTGTCGACTGGCGCGAGAAGGTCTGCAAACATTTCGCACAGCGCGCTTTCGAGCGGAGTGGGTCGATTCGGCACGGGTGTGACGATCGCGCGCCGGAATCACGACATCGAAAGGCGATGCAGGCGCAGCTTGCGATAGAGCGTCTTTCGATTCACGTCGAGCGCCCGTGCTGCCGCCGCTTTATTGCCACCAACCGTCTCGAGCGTGCGGCGGATATGGTCGCGTTCCACGTCAATCAAGCGACAGCCGTCGCTCCCGCACCCAGTTGAGGGGGTGTGCCTGATTAGCCGATCCGGGAGATCCTCGAGTCCGATCGCGATGCCTGAGCCGAGCACGAGCGCGCGTTCGATGACGTTCTCGAGTTCGCGCACGTTCCCTGGCCACGGATAGCTGGCTGAGCGTGGTCATCGCCTCAGGCGAGATCGTGCAGCGGGGCAGTCCGAGCCGCGCGCCGAGCTTGTCCAGAAGATGCTGCGTGAGCGGCGGGAGATCCTCGAGGCGATCGCGCAGCGGCGGCACCTGTACCTCCACGACGTTGATGCGATAGAGCAGGTCCTGGCGAAACCGTTCTTGTCTCACGAGCGCGTCGAGGTCGCGGTGCGTAGCCGTCACGACCCGCACGTCAATCGGTACCAGGGCTGACGCGCCGAGCGGCTGCACCTCTTTCTCCTGGAGCACACGCAATAGCTTCGCCTGAAGCGCGGGCGCCATGTCGCCGATCTCATCCAGGAACAGCGTGCCGCGATTCGCAGACTTGAAACAGTCCACGCTGATCCTCGCGGGCGTCAGTAAAGGCGCCGCGACGATGACCGAACAATTCGCTCTCGAGCAGCGTCTCGGGTATAGCCGAACCGTTGACCGCCACGAATGGACCGTTCGCGCGCGGGCTGTTTCGATGCAGCGTCCGAGCCAGCAGTTCCTTGCCGGTTCCGCTCTCACCGACGAGGAGCACGGCAGTGTCGCGCCGCGCGGCGCGATCGATCAGCGACACAACCTCTTGCATGGCTTGCGACTCAGCCACGATGCTTGTGACTTCAGAACCCATAAGAACATCTGACGCACGAACCATGCCTTGGGACGCAACTGTTGTGCAAATGGATCGGCACGAGCTGCCGTCGAAGCGGTGCGGCGAGCTGTTTCGCGTGATGAGGTGAACAACGGATCGCTAATGTTGAGCGACGCCTCACGCGGCAATCCGCAGCAACTTCATCAGGTTGCGGCTCAGGATCGCTTCCTTGTCGGCGTCGCTCAGGAACGACGCACCGAGCACCAGGTCCACGGTCACCGGCCAGTTGAACGGCACGTCCGTGCCATACACGACTTGCCCCACGCCCATCTCGGCGACGAGATGCCGCAGCCCCTCGTCCGAGAAGACCATCGTGTCCGCGAGGATCTGCGATTTCAGATACTCGCTCGGCTTCCTCTTGTTCGCGCAGTTCGCGTTGCCCCTGACCACGCAGGCCGCCTCGGTGCGGCCGAAGTAGGACGGGAGATACCCACCGGCGTGCGCGCCGCAGACGCGAAGGCCGGGGAATCTGTCCAGCGTGCCGTCGAAGATCAGGCGCGACAGGAAGTAGGTAGTTTCCAGCGGATTGCCGATGATGTTGCCGAGATCGCCGCGCCCGGCGAGCGCACCCTCTTTGATGATGTTGGTCGCGCCGCCTGGATGCATGAACACCAGCGCGCCGAGCTCGGCCGCCTTGGCCCAGAACGGATCGTATTTCGGCAGCGAGAGATCCTCGCCGTTCACGTGCCCGCCGATCGACACGCCGCGCATGCCGAGCCGCGTGACCGCGTCATGGAGCTGCTCGGCCGCCAGGTCCGGATGCTGCAACGCGACCGACGCCAACGCGACAAACCGGTCGGCGTGTGCCGATACCCACTTGGCGAGCCCTTCGTTCTGCGCGAGCACGATCTTGCTCGCCAGCGCGCGGTCGGCCGCGTACCACCAGTAGCCGTTGATGCTCAGCGCCTGCACGTCGACGCCCTGCTGATCCATGATCTTCAGCCGGTCCGGGCCGAGGTTGCCGCTGCCGCTGCCCGCCTTGGCGAGCGGCGTGCCCTTGACGATTTCGCCCACCGGAATGACGCAGTGCGCATGGACGTCGATCACCTTGATGCGGCGGCCACCCACCATCACCTGCCGGCGTCCCGACGATGACGGCTGCCCGGCCGTCGCGACGTTGAGACCCTGCCGGCCAATCGCGTACGCGCCCGCCGCTCCCGCGATCGCTGTTCTGAGGAAATCCCTGCGATGGACCACGCGACCTCCGTGGCTTGCTGTCCGTTCGACTCGTGCGCGGCGACACCTTAACACGGACGAGCGCACGATTCGCACGCGTGGCTCGCTCGCGCATGCGCGACAATACGCTGCATGGCGGACGAGTTCACCGGATTCACGCGCGAGGCGTTCTCTTTCTGGAAGGGCCTCGAAAAGAACAACAATCGCGACTGGTTCCAGGCGCACAAGGACCGCTACGAGCAAGCCGTCCGTCGCCCGATGCAATTGCTGATTGAAGAGTTCACGCCGCTCTATGGTCCCGGCAGACTGTCGCGCATCAACAAGGACATGCGGTTCGCGAAAGAAAAGCCGTACAAAACTATCTCGCGACGGGACTGGCCGGCAGCTACATCTCCTTTTCGAAAGAAGGCCTGTGGGTCGGGACGGGGATGTACAAACCAGAACCGGCAGCGCTCAGGCAACTGCGCGACGCCATCGCGGACGACGGTTCAGGGCGGGAGCTGACGCGAATCATTGCGTCGCTGCGGCGCAAAGGCTTCGACGTCGATACGCATGCGCGACTCGACAAGCCGCCTCGTGGCTACGAGGCCACGCATGCGCGCGTCGAGCTGCTGTGCATGAAAGATATCTACGTCGGCAAGCTGTTCGGGCCGTCAGACGTGTCTTCAGCCAAAGTGCTTGATGCTGTGGTCAAGGCGATTGCAGACCTGGAGCCGTTCCGCGTCTGGCTGCGAAGGCATGTCCGTGCCAGCGGAGCTAAGTAGCGCTACCCCCAAATTTGCGCCTGAAACTGGGTTTCCTGGCCTGCGCCGTCTCCCTCTGAGTCTCGAACCCGGAGACAGCTTGTGACGTGACAACCGGCCCGGCCGAGTGTAGGGTGATAGATGGCAAAACTTCGAAAACGTGCCATGAAACGGCTCTCGATTCCGGCAATCGCTCTGGGCTGGTCGGCTGTCACCCTGTGTGCCGGCCTTTCGGGTGGACCTGCCCTTCAGGCCGGGCCCAAGTCGCAGGTCCGGCCCGTCCTGTCCCGGGCCTCCGCTCCTGACACGGTCCCGGCGGCGTCCAACGACGCGATTCGGACCTACTGCGTCGGCTGTCACAACGACAAGGTGAAGCGCGGCGAGCTGTCGCTGGCCGCATTCGATCGTCGCGAAGGCCGCGGATCGGGCGGACGTCGCCGAGAAGGTGATCCGCAAGCTGCGGACGGGCATGATGCCGCCGCGCGAGGCGGCGCGAAAGCCCGACGCCGCCACTCGTCTGGCGCTCATCACCGCGCTCGAGACCACGACTCGACGCGGCCGCCGCCGCGCAACCCGGGGCATCGGACGTTCCAGCGGCTCAATCGCGCCGAGTACACGGCGGCGATTCGCGCGCTGCTCGGACTCGACGATCGACGCCGGCACCTATCTGCCCGCCGATACGATCAGCGCGAGCTTCGACAACATCGCCGACGCGCAGACGCCGTCGGCGACCGTGATGCAGGGGTACCTTCGCGCCGCCGCGCACGTGAGCAGCGTGGCCGTCGGCGATCCGTCCATCGACGCGAGCTCGACGCAGTATCAGGTGCCGCGGACGGCCTCGCAGAAACACCGCGTCGACGGCGCGCCGTTCGGCACGCGCGGCGGCACCGTCGTCACGCACAACTTCCCCGCGGATGGCACCTACGACTTCCAGTTGCTGCTCCACGGCGAACCGACCGGATTCCTGTTCGGCCGCACGCAGCGCGAGATCCAGATGGAGGTGGCGCATCGACGGCGAGCGCGTCGCGCTGCTGAAAGTCGATCGCTGGATGTCGGAAGCGGATCCGCAGGGCTTGACGGTGTCCACCGGGCCGATCAACGTGCGGGCCGGCGCGCGTCAGGTGGCGGCGACGTTCATCCAGGAATTCGAGGGCTCGGAAGACGATCTTGATCCGGCCGATCGACCACACGCTGGCCGACACGCAGATTGGCGTCGGCTACGGCGTGACGACTCTGCCGCACCTGCGCAACCTCGCCATCGTCGGACCGCATGCGGTCACCGGTGTCTCGGACACCGCGACGCGGCGCGCGCATCTTCATCTGCCGTCCGACGGCGCCCGCCGAAGCCGCGCCCTGCGCCCGACGCATTCTCGATCGGCTCGGCGACCCAGGCCTATCGGCGGCCGGCCACGGCCGCTGACGTCAACGAGCTGATGCCGTTCTACGAGCGCGGCGCCAGGAGCGGCGGCTTCGAGGGCGGCGTCCGCATGGCGCTGCAGGCCCTGCTCTCGAGCCTGCACTTCGTCTTCCGCGTCGAAGAAACGCCGGCCGCGGTCAAGCCGGGCACCCCGTACCGGATCAGCGACATCGATCTCGCGTCGCGGCTGTCGTTCTTCCTCTGGGGCACGATTCCCGACGCCGAGCTCATCTACCGTCGCGCGCCGCGGCGGACTGTCGCGGCCCGACATGCTCGATCGGCAGGTGCGACGGATGCTCGCCGACGATCGTGCCGCCGCGCTGGGGACGCGGTTCGCGGCGCAGTGGCTCCGGCTCCAGGACCTGACCAAGGTCGAACCCGATGCGCTGTCGTTCCCGTACTACGACGAGGCGCTCGCCGACGCGATGGCGCGCGAGACGGAGCTGCTCTTCGAGCATCTCGTGCGCGAGGATCGACCGGCGCTGGAACTGCTGACCGCCGACTACACGTTCGTCAACGAGCGCCTGGCGCGGCACTACGGCATTCGCGGCGTCAGCGGACCGGCGTTCCGCAAGGTCGTCGTATCCGGACGACACGCGGCGAGGCCTGCTCGGGCACGGCAGCGTCCTGACGCTGACCTCGCACGGCAACCGGACGTCGCCGGTGCTGCGCGGCAAGTGGGTGATGGAGGTGCTGCTGGGCAGCCCGCCACCGCCGCCGCCCGCCGACGTCCCCGATCTCGAAGCAACCGGAGAGGCGAAGGACGGCCGGCTGCTGTCGGTGGCCGAGCAGTTGGCGCATGCACCGCGCCAGCCCGCGTGCAGCTCGTGCCACAACGTCATCGACCCGATCGGCCTCTCGCTCGACAATTTCGACGTCACCGGGCGCCTGGCGCATCAAGGATCGCGGCGTGCGGGTCAACGTCGCCGGCGAGCTCTATGACGGGACGAAGCTCAACGGGGCCGCGCGACCTGCGCGCGGCGCTGGTCGTCGAAGTTCGACGTCGTCGTGACGCATCTGACCGAGCGGCTGCTGTCGTACGCGCTCGGCCGCCGCGTCGAGTACTACGACATGCCGGCGGTTCGCGCGATCGTGCGCGACGCCAAGGCGCAGGACTATCGTCTGTCGCGCCTGATTCAGGGCGTGGTGAAGAGCGCGGCGTTTCAGTCGGCACTGCGCAGAATCGACCGATACAGGACGGTAGCGGGTCGTCACGGTCCGGGCCCGCACCAGGGAGGCATCGATGTATCTGACTCGAAAGCACATGTCGCGTCGCACCGTGTTGCGCGGAGTCGGGGCGACCATGGCGCTGCCGCTTCTCGACGCGATGATCCCGGCGCGGTCGGTCTTGGCGAAGACGGCCGCGGCGCGGGTCGGCCAGCCGCGCCCGCCTGGTCTGCATCGAGCAGGTGCACGGGGCCGCGGGCTGCAGCGAGTACGGGCTCGCCCAGAACCTGTGGAGTCCGGCGGCGACCGGCCGGCAGTTCGACATCAGCAAGGGGACGCTGAGCCCGCTCGAGCCCTTCCGCAACCACCTGACGATCGTCAGCAACACCGACGCGCGGATGGCCGAGGCGCAGTCGGCCCCTGAGGTCGGCGGCGACCACTTCCGCTCGAGCGCCGTGATGTACACGCACGCGCACCCGAAGCTGACCGAGGGGTCCGACGTCAGGGTCGGGACCTCGATGGATCAGTTCTACGTTCAGAAGTTCGGCCAGGACACGCCGATTCCGTCGATGCAGCTCAGCATCGAGCCGGTCGATCAGTCCGGCGGCTGCGCCTACGGCTACGCCTGCGTCTACACCGACACGATCAGCTGGGCCGCGCGGATCAGCCGCTGCCGATGGTCCGCGATCCGCGCACGGTCTTCGAGCAGCTGTTCGGCTCCGGCGGCACGCCGGAACAGCGGGCCCAGCGCCGCGCCACGGATCGCAGCATCCTCGACCTGCTCACGAGCCAGATGGCCGGCCTGCGCCGGTCGCTCGGACCGGCCGATCGGCAGCGGATGGATCAGTACGCCAGCAACATCCGCGACATCGAGCAGCGCATCGCGCGCGATCGAGGCGCGCAACACGAGCGGCGAGGCGCGCGAGCTGCCCGGGGCGCCGGCCGGCGTGCCGGATGCGTTCGAGGAACACGTCAAGCTGATGTTCGATCTGCAGGTGCTGGCGTTCGCGTCGGACACGACGCGCGTGTTCTCGTTCAAGATGGGCCGCGACGGCTCCGGCCGCGTCTATCCGGGCAGCGGCGTCGACCGCGGATTCCACGACGCCTCCCATCACGGCACGGCCGAGGAGCGCATCCGCCAGTTCGGCGAGATCAACAAGTACCACGTCTCGCTGCTCCCGTACTTCCTGGAGAAACTGCAGGGCACGATGGACGGCGACGCGAGCCTGCTCGAGAAGACGCTGGTGCTGTACGGGTCGCCGATGGCGGTCGGCAACACGCACAATCACCGGAACTGCCCGCTGATCCTGCTCGGCCGCGGCGGCGGCGTCGTCGAGGGAGGCGTCCACATCAAGGCGCCGAAGGACACGCCGATGGCCAACGTGATGCTCACGCTGCTGCACCGGCTCGGCCTGGACGACATGCAGAGCTTTGGCGACAGCACCGGCGAGTTCTCGTTCACGCCGACGGAAACGACGGTCGCGTAGCGCGCGAGGCTGTCGCGGCAGATGCTCACCGCCTCACGGCGGTGCGGCTGGAGCAGCTATGAGGGCGATCGCGATTTCGTTGGGCGTTCTGGTCCTGGCCTCGGGCCTCGCGGCTGCGCCGCCTGACGCTCGCGTCGCCGACGCGGCGATGCGCCGCGACACCGAAGGCGTGCGGACGCTGCTGCGCGGCGGTGCCGACGTCAACGCCGCGCAGGGCGACGGCATGACCGCGCTGCACTGGGCGTCCCTCAACGCCGATCTCGAGACGATGAACGTGCTGCTGCCGCCGGGGCGACGACCGATGCCTCGACTCGCGTCGGCGCGCACACGCCGCTGCACCTGGCCAGCGCGCGGGGCCACGCCGCCGTCGTCGCGCGTCTGCTCGAAGGCCGGCAGCAGGGTGGCGGCCTTCACGGCGACCGGTGTGCAGCCGCTGCATCTGGCCGCCCAATCCGGCAACGCGCAAACGGTCACCGCACTGCTCGATGCCGGGGCCGATCGCGATGCGCGAGACAAGACACACGGCCGGACGCCGCTGGTCTTCGCGGCCTCCACCGATCGCGCTGGACGCGGTCGCAGTCCTGCTCGCGCGGGGCGCCGACGCCCGTCTCACGACAACGGTGATCGACTATCCGGCCCGCGCCGCGGCCGACAACCAGGCGCGACAAACGCGCGACAAGATTGTGTCGGCCACGACGGGCCGCAACATCGATTCGACGTTCGATCCGGATCCGCCGCCGCCGGGCACGGCGCCCAACCAGGTGACCACCGGTCGCGGCGCCCCGCGTGGATCCCAACGATCCCGACATCACGCGGGCGCGGGACGACGGGCCGGCGGCCCGCGGCCGCCGTCGGACATCGATCAGATCGGCAAGCAAGGCGGGTTCACCGCGCTGCATTACGCCGCGCGCGACGGCTATGCCGCGGTGGCGCGCAAGCTGCTCGACGCCGGCCTGGACGTCAACGTGCCGACCGCGGGTGACCGATCGACCCCGATGGTCGTGGCGATCATCAACGGCCAGTACGATCTCGCGCTGAGCTTCCTCGAGCGCGGCGGCGACCCGAATCTCGCCAACGACGATGGCGTGACGCCGCTGTTTGCGGCGCTCAACAACGAATGGGCGCTGCGCACGTGGTATCCGCAGCCCACCGCCGGCTCTCAGCAGCAGGCGTCGTACCTGGAGCTGATGGAGGCGCTGTTGAAGGCCGGCGCCGATCCCAATGCGCGCACGCGGTCGCACATCTGGTATGCGGCGTACAACACCGGGCGCATGGGCGTGGACTTCACGGGCGCGACGCCCTTCTGGCGCGCCGCCTACGCCCTCGACGTCGATGCCATGCGTCTGCTGGTGCGCTACGGCGCCGATCCGAACGTCCCGACGATGACCTACGGTGCGCCGCGCCGCGACAAAGATCCATCAGGCCTGCCCGCGATTCGCCGCCGGCGGTCCGCACGTCCCGCCGTTCCATGCGGCCAGCGGCGTCGGCTACGGCACGTCGCGCGTCGCGCAGCAGCATCGGCATGTGCCGGACGGCTGGATGCGGGCCGCCCAATACTTCGTCGAGGAGCTTGGTGTCGACGTCAACGTGCGTGATGCCGACGGGTTCACCGCGCTTCACCACGCCGCGGCGCGCGGCGACAACCAGACGATCAAGTACCTGATCGGCCGCGGCGCGGACGTCATGGTCGTCAACCGCGCCGGACAGACGACCGTGGACATGGCCAACAGTCCCGAGCAGCGGACGCAGCCGTTCCCGGAGACGATCGCGCTGCTCGAGACGTTGGGCGCCAAGAACAACAACAACTGCCGCGCCTGCAAATAGGGCGTTTCTGGCGGCCGCCGTTCGGTCTACCAGGTGATGGTTCCTGATGGCGGTGGCCAGACGCCCATCAACTACGCCAACCTCGCTAACTCATTTGCCGATGCGATAGAGCGCCGCCGCGGTCCTGACGATCAGGCTGCTGCCGACGATGGCGGGGCTTGCCATCGTCATTTCGCCGAGCGAGTTCTTGGCGAGCAGCTCGTATTTGGGCCCGGCGCGAATGACATAGGTGTCGCCATCTTCATTTACGACGAAGATGCGGCCGTTGGCGCCCACCGGTGAGGCTGTGAACCCGACGCCTGCCGGGTCGATCCGCTGGCGGCCGTACACCTCGGCGCCCGTGCGGGCATCGTGCGCCATGAAGAAACCGCGATCGAGGAGCGTGTAGTAGATGCCGTCGTAGACCAGCGGCGACGGGTTGTACGGGGCACCCTGAGGCAGCGTCCAGGCGACAAATGCATTCGAGGTCTCGCCCTTCGCCAGGGAGATGTCTCCGCTCGCGCCGGGTTTGATCGCGTACACCGGACGCAGCTGATCGCCCACATAGCCGGACGCGACGTAGAGCAACCCGCCGCTCTCGAACGGCGTGGGGATGGCGATGGACGACATGCCACCAAGCGTCCAGAGCACCCGGCCGTTCAGATCGTATGATTTAACGCCTCCTGTTGCCGACACCACAATCTCGGAGCGCTGGGGATGCCGCCACACGAAGGGCGTCGCCCAGTTTGTTTCGCGAGGCCGCTCGACTCTCCACAAATCCTTGCCGGTCGCCGCATCGAGCGCCGCCAGCGAAGCGTGCTCGTCGTTGTCGTCGAGGAGGTACACACGGCCGTCGTGCAGCACCGGCGACGCCGCCGTCCCCCACCCGTATCTGGTCGCGCGCGGCGTCAAACGGCGCTCCCAGACCGGTGTGCCGTCCATCGTGTAGGCGAACAGGCCGATGTTTCCGAACAGTGCGTACACGCGCTGGCCGTCGGTGGCTGGCGTCTCGGAGGCGTAGCTGTTCTTCAGATGGCGCGACTGCTGGGGCACGCCGCGATGCACCTCCCGCTGCCAGCGCACACTGCCGTTCGTCAAATCGACCGCGAGCACGATCCAGCGATGCTCGTCCGACGGCGCTGGGCGCTCGCCGCCGAAGTAGAGACCGGGCTTCGGGGCCTCGCCGTCCTTCGCTCGCGTCACGGCCGTGATAAAGATGGTGTTGCCGGAGACCACCGGCGACGACCAGCCGACACCCGGCAATGCCGACCGCCACAGCACGTTGTCACTCCTGCTCCAGGTGTCGGGCGGCCGCGCGTCGGCCGCGACGCCGGTTGCCTCGGGACCGCGAAACTGCGTCCACTGCGCTGAGAACACGTTGATGGCAAACAGGAGCGGCAACGCTAGGGTGGCGAACGTTCGTCGCGTCATCCGCGCAATGCTATACCCGGAAGGGTCGCAACCGGCGTCGCCATCGTGATGCCATAATCGGGCGTGCCCGAGGAGATGAGCACGCAAGCGGCGTCTGCGCCTCCCAGGCGCACCGTCCTGACCGCGCTTCGCGTGTACACCGAGCGGGCTCCGCTCGTCACGATCGCGCTGGGCTTCTCTGCCGGTCTGCCCGTATTTCCTGGTCTTCGACACGCTGTCGGCGTGGTTCCGCGCGTCGGGACTCTCGCTGGAAGTGATCGGGTTCTTCAGCCTCGTCACGCTGATTTCGACGTTCAAGTTTCTGTGGGCGCCGTTCGTCGACCGGGTCCAGGTGCCGCTGCTGACGCCGTGGCTGGGGCATCGCCGATCGTGGATGCTGCTGTGCCAGGCTCGCGATCATGCTCGGCCTCTGGCTCGTGGCGGGATCCGATCCGACGCGCAGCCTCGGCACGATCGCCCTCTTCGCGTTCCTCGTCGGTTTCTCGTCGGCGACGCAGGACATCGCCATCGACGCCTGGCGCATCGAGGCGGCCGAAGTTTCAAAGCAGGGCGTGATGGCGGCGGCCTATCAGTGGGGCTACCGGGTGGCGATCATCGTCGCGGGCGCGGTGCCGCTGCTGCTCGCCGCAGTCCTACGGGTGGAATTTCTCCTACGCCGTCATGGCGGCGCTGATGGCGATTGGGATGGCGGGCGTGCTGGCCGCGCCGCGCGAGAAGCGTCACACCATCCGCCCGATTCAGACCGAGGGTATTCGGCCGGCGCCGGCACGCGAGGCGGTGGAGTGGTTCGGCCGGCTTGCGGTGCTCGCCGTCGGTGCGCTCGTGCTGGGGTCAGGTCTGGCCGCGAATGCCGGCGTACTCGGGCGCGTGCTCGGTGCGCTCGGCGCGGCGGGCGCACGCGAGGCGGTGCTGGCGGCGTGGGAGTCCGACGCGCGCGCGTGGGTTCACCTGGCGGCGATCGTGATCGGATTGGGCCTCATCGTTGTCGCCGCGACGCCGCTTCCCGGCGCGCGCACCCGGCCTGGCGTCTATCTCTCGTCGGCCCTGGCCGATCCGTTGCGCGATTTTTTCTCGCGCTACCGATCCGCGGGCGGGCTGATCCTCGCGCTCATCTGCCTCTACCGCATTCCGGATTTCGTGCTGAACATCATGAATCCGTTTTACCTCGATCTCGGCTACACCCTCGTCGAGATCGCCGAGGTCCGCAAGATCTTCGGCGTGGTCATGACGATGTTCGGGGTCTTCGCCGGCGGCGTCGCGGTGGCGCGCTACGGTCTCATGCGCGCGATGGTCATTGGCGCGCTCGCCGGGCCGTTGAGCAACCTGTTGTTCATCTGGCTCGCGCTGCAGGAGCACAATCTGTTCGCGCTCTTCGCCGCGATCGGGCTGGACAACGTCGCGGGGGGCTTCGCGGGGACATGCCTGATCGCTGTACATGTCCAGCCTGACGTCAGCCGGATTCACCGCGACGCAGTACGCGCTGTTTTCGTCGCTCTACGCGATTCCCGGCCGCCTGATCGCGTCGCAATCCGGCCGGATCGTCGAAGGCACCGCCCGCCTTGCTGACAGTGGCGTGCTGGCCGGCGTGAAGGAGTTCGTGGCGAGCGAGGCGCCGCAGAATTTCGCGGCCGCGCTCCAGCGATCGGGCGTGACCCCGGCCGCACTCGGGACGGGTTATCTGTTGTTCTTCACGTATTCCGCGCTTATCGGCGTGTTCGCGGTGCTCCTGGCGTTTGCCGTCGAGCGCCGTCAACGCGCGCAAGTGGCGGAACCAGTGACGAGCAACGCGTAAAGTATCTCGTCAAGTCTGAGGTGTGGAGTTGCGGTCTGCCTGCAGCAGAGCGGCACGTCCGGCCCGTCGGCGATCTGCGAGTGCCCGCTCCAGCAGCTCCTCGGTCGGCAACGGGTGGTCGCGGAGGTGGTGCTTCAGCGACTGGCCTTCCATCGGCACGATCAGTGAACTGCGGCCGTCGTGCTCGCCGATGTCGAAGATGGTGCAGATGGCCGAGTGATTCAGCGAGCTGGCGAGACGGGCTTCACGTCGGAATCTCTCGAGGGCACCTGGTTGTTGGAGCAGCGTCGCGGGCAGGAATTTGATGGCGACGCGGCGGCCGAGCCGCGTGTCTTCGGCGCGATACACGACGCCCATGCCGCCGCCGCCGAGTTGGTCGAGGACGCGGTAGTGCCCGATACTGCGGCCAGAGTAGCTGTCCATGGCGCGGCCCTGCCGGATTATACGATTGACCGGCTCGACCGTTTAGGGTGCTCGCAAGCGCCCATAACTCAGGACACGAAGCCCGTGTGACAGACTTGGTTCCGACAACGAGCCGCAGTCAGTTGCGACATCGGTCTTCCCCCACACGGAGGTCCTCGATGAATACGAAACTGCTTGCCTCCCGAAAGGCAGTCATGGCGGGCGCGGGGGGAATGGCCCTGACCGCGCTTGGTTACCGTGCGTGGGATCGTGGCGTCTTCGCTGGTGCGACCGGTCCTGCGTACGCCTCATGGGACGAGTGGCGCGGCAGCACTCTCGACGGCTTCCGAAGGCCGCTCCGCGCGGCCGTGCTCGCGGCCAGTCCCCACAACACGCAGCCGTGGCAATTCGAGGAATCGAACGAGGCCATCACGGTCTATGCCGATCGCTCGCGCCACCTGGGTTCATTCGATCCCTTCCGTCGCGAGATGCATCTTGGACTGGGCTGCGCGATCGAAAACTTCGCATTGGCGGCGCGAACCTTCGGGCTCGCCGCTGATGTCCACGTCGCGAATGGCCGGTTCGAGGTTTCGCCGGGGTCGCAGCCTGTCAGAGCGGCACAGATGATGCCGCGAAGGACCCGGCGGTCAGACGATCCGCTTGTCGACGCGATTCCCATGCGCCGGACCAACCGCGGACCCTACCGCGATCGATCAATTGCGCCCCAGCGCCTGCACGAGCTCGTCGAACTCGCGAAGCTCGGGCCGAGTTCGGTCGTTCGCGTGGTCTTTCTCTCCGACGACGTCGCTCGACGCGAGGTGGGCGCGCTCATCGTGGAAGCCACCGAACGGATCGTTGCCGATCATGAAATGTCGCTCGACAGCTTCCGGTGGATACGCACCGGGAGACGCGACGTCCTGGCCCACCGCGATGGCGTGACGATCGACACTGCCGGGGCTGGCCGGCTCAAGACCCTCGCTGCCAAGTTCCTGCCCAATCTAAATGCGGCCGTCATCGATCGGATCTGGCTCGATGCCACTCGTGCGACGCAGACCGCAACCGCGGCGGTGTTCGGTATGATGCTGGTCCCCGACCGCCTGGACATGGCCTCTACTATCGCGGCCGGGCGCGCCTGGCAGCGGTTGCATCTCGCGGCAACGATCCTGGGGCTGGCGGCACAGCCTCTGAATCAGCCGGTCGAGATGATCGATCGCAACCAGATGCTCGGACGAGCGGACGAGTTCGGTCCGGGGCTGGCATCGTGCTCAGGTGAGAACGAGTGGGAACCCACGTTCGTCTTCAGACTTGGTTACGCGGAACGGCAGGCGCCGCACTCCCCACGTCGGGCGCTCGAAAACGTGATGGTCACAGGATGATTCTGTTGTGGGTCTGCCTTACCGCGTTCGTGCTCAGTGCATGTGGATCAGCGACGCCAACAGAGAAGGAGGCGCCTCCCGCGGCGGTTCGCAAGCCGGTGCCGGAATTGCCGGCGCTGACCGAAGCGAGCGCGTCGAACTTCGCGCAGCTCACACTGAAGTGCGTCCAAAAGAAATACCCGAATCAACCCGCCTTGATCTTGAAGACGCCCGAGGATGTGTTGCCGCCGGAGAGGGCGCATCCAGCCTTCTACGGATGCTACGACTGGCATTCAGCGGTGCACGGTCATTGGATGCTCGCGCGCCTGTTGCGGCTGTTCCCCGCGCTGCCCGAAGGCACGGCGATCAAGAAAGCGCTGACCGAGAACCTGTCGGCGAAGAACATCGCTGTTGAAGCAGCGTACTTCAATCGTCCCGACACCAAGGCGTTCGAGCGGACGTACAGGCTGGGCGTGGACGCTCAAGCTGGCCGAGGAGCTGCGCATGGGTACGTCACCCGACGCGCAGGCGTGGATGGCCAACGTCAAACCGCTGGCCGATACGCTCGCGGCCCGCTATCTCGATTTCCTGCCGAAGCAGGTCTATCCCATTCGCACCGGCCTCCACCCAAACACCGCGTTCGGGCTCGCGTTCGCGCTCGACTACGCAAACGCCATCGGCGACACCAAGTTGAAGGACCTCCTGATCTCGAGAAGCAACGATTACTTCGGCAAAGACACCGACTATCCCGCAAAGCTCGAGCCGAGCGGATCGGATTTTCTGTCGCCGGCGCTGGCCGAGGCCGACCTGATGCGGCGTGTCCTGCCGCGCGATCAGTTCGCGCCGTGGTTTCACGCGTTCCTGCCCGGGCTCGCGAAGGGTGAACCGAAAAACCTGCTGGAGATTGCCATCGTCTCGGATCGTTCGGATCCGCAGCTTGGCCATCTCGACGGTCTCAACTTGAGCCGCGCATGGTGCATGCGTCACGTTGCCGCCGCGCTGCCCGAAAGCGATCCGGCGAGAGCGGTGCTCGAGGAGGCAGGCCATGCGCACGCCGTGGATGCCTTGCAGCATGTGGCCACCGGCCACTATGAGGGCGAGCACTGGCTCGGCTCGTTTGCCGTCTATCTGCTGACAGAGCCGAAGTAGGTCATCGACTGGTGAAGCCAAGTTGGCGGTGAGGCAGCCAAGTCGGGGCGAGTCTGCGAGCCGCGCGATGCCTGAAGCCTGTCGCAGAGGGGAGCTTGCTGTTCAGACGGCCGCTTCGATGCCTCTTGTTGTCATCGGTAAGCCTCGATGTTCTTCCAGGTTTTTAGGGTCACGTATCACAATCCTCTTTGCGATTTGGCAGCGGCGCAGGACACTCAGGCGCCGATGAGAGCAAGCGAGAGCAAGCGAGAGCGGAGTAGCACTACCCGTGCTATCGTCCTCGGGCGTCGTGTGGCGGCTCGGGCGCGGCGGCGTGTCGCCTTGGCTCGCGCCAGTTCCACGTGAGAGGAGGGCCAGCGTGTATTGGACTCGTCGCCAGTTCGTGGCCGCATCTTCTCTTGGCGTCGTGCGAGCTTTGGGCTACCGATCGCTATTCGCACAGGCGCAGGGTGACTCTCAGGACAGAACGCCCGCGAGCGCGTTAGTCGACGTCGGGCGTCAGATTCCTGTGTACCAGGCCCAGCCGTTCTTCGGGTAGCCGCGATCGCCGCCGTCGTCGAAATGCTCGGTCACGATCATCTCGGTCAGGAACTTCATGCTCTTGTAGCCGATGTGGCGCTCCACTCGCAGCCTCAGCGGGGCGCCGTGCGCCACCGGCAGGTCGCGTCCGTTCATGCCGTAGGCCAGCAGCGTCTGCGGATGGAGGGCGTCGAGCAAGTCGATGCTGTCGTACCGGCGGTCGAGCGACTTGAAGGTCACAAACCGCGCCGACGGCTGCAGGCCTGCGGCATCCAGCACGCGACTGAGCGGCACGCCCGTCCACTCGCCGATGGCCGTCCAGCCCTCCTCGCAGGTGTGTTTCGTGATCTGCGTCCGCGACGGCAGCGCTTTCAACTCCTGGAGCGACCACGCCCCAGGCCGCGCCACGGCGCCGCTCACCGACAGCCGCCAGTCGCCGAACCCTCCGGCCTGCCAGCGACGGTAGGTCTCGGCCACCTCGGGGCGTTTCGCCGATGCCGGGTCGATGGTGCCGACGGCGGGGAAAGACGAGAGATCGGCACGGCTGTACTCGCGGACGAGCGACTCGCCCGGAAGCAGCGTGCGGTGCGCGACGTAGGTGAAGTTGTCGGCGAGGCGCAGCACGCTGCCGTAGGTCGGCGGCAGCGGTGGGGAGCAGCCGCCGAGCATCAAGCCACCGGCGGCGGCGATACCAGCGGAGAGGGCTTCGCGGCGGGTCACGAGTCTGGACGTCATGTTCGGTCTCCCACAGTCATGGCGCGGACCTGACGTGCGAATCCGGATCGAATCACCATGACGAGATGCGCCGCCGTGAAGAGCGTCAGCACCGCGAACGCGCCAAAATGCAGCGTGCGCGCCGATTGATGCCCACCGAAGAGATCGAGCAACATCGGGGCCGCGGCGGCCACGGCCGGCGACATTGTCAGGCCAGTCAGGACAAGAAGAGGCGCCACGACGAAGACGACGAGCGCGTAGCTGGC
Source organism: uncultured Acidobacteriota bacterium (assembly GCA_963734095.1). GTDB lineage: Bacteria > Acidobacteriota > Vicinamibacteria > Vicinamibacterales > UBA2999 > JACCSI01. The sequence goes on from CAVTGK010000040.1 coordinate 455,551, forward strand.
TCGTTGCAGCGGTCCGTAGTCGGGGCCGCCCGAAGGCGTCGGCACCACGCCGCGCAGGTGCTCCCGCAGATCGCGACCGAGCGCCGCGGGCGAGAGCGCCTCGCGCCCGCCGATGAAGTGACGATGGAAGTGTCCCGCGACGACGCCGGCCAGCACGTAGACCAGGCCCGCGGCCACCAGCACCCACGCGGCCAGGAAATGCAGGCTGCGTCCCCAGCCGTTCTCATTGAAGATATGGAACGTGCGTCCCGCCGAGACCGGTGCGCCCGGGCCATCCAGGAGCGGCGTTGGTGCAGTCCAGCCGCCATGCCGGTAGTTGCGGCTGATCGGCAGCTCCAGGAGTGGCGGAGTCAGGTCGTTGCCTGCCTCGCCCCAATAGAGACGTGGATGCACCATCAGTATCTCGACGCCGCTGAAGGCCAGCGCCGCCACACTGACGGCGGCCATCCAGTGCGTGAGCCGCACCCACCGCGCGTGCCCGGACCCCTGACGATCGCCCGTCATTTCACTTTCGCGCCCGCACTGCGGATAACGACCCAGGTGCCGTTGCGCTTCTCCATGAGATCCATATAGATGTACTCGCCGCTAATGTCTTTTCCGGCTCGAGTCCTTTTCTCTTTGACACTACCGTGCACTACGGCGAATTGCCCTTCACCTGCACGTCCATCGGTCCCAGTTCGAACGCTTCGAGCCGGTGGACGCCGGACTTGAAGTTGCTGAGCATTTTCTCCTTCGTGACGACGTTGCCAGAGACCCCGATGCTGGTCCAATCGTCGGCGAAGATTCGATTGAGCTTTTCGATGTCGACGGCCACCATGGCGTCCCCCATGTCTTGTTCGATTTGCTTGAGCGTCGCGACGACGGCGGGATCGTTCCACTGCGTCTGAGCTGAGCCTGCCGACGCCACGCCGACGCACGCAGCGGCGACGAGCACGCAGGCAATGAGTCTCTTCATCTGTTCGTTTCCTGTTCGTTGACACGCACTCGTGACTCCGCGCGCAGAGACGCGCGCATGTTCCGAGTCGCCGTGTACGATCGAACGTGCCACGACCGTCCGGCCCACGCCAGATCCATTCGGCCGCTTTCGCTCAGGGCCATTCGCGGTGTCGCGAATCGCACTCTATGGGCTCCGATCCCGTTGTGACAGAATCCGGTCGCTGTGAAGCTCGACGGAGTCGGACGGCTGCATCAGCAGGTCTACCGTGCGCTGCTCGGCGAGATCCTGGAGGGCGACTGATGTCGGGTGAGCGGGTTCCCTCGACACGCCACGTGGCCAGCTCGTCGAGGTCTCGCGGAACACCGCGTTGCTGGCCTACGAGCAGCTGCTTGCCGAAGGCTTCATCACCCCGCGATCAGGCGCGGCCGGCACGGTCGTAGCACCTGTTCTCCACCTGACGGGTACGTCGCCCGGCCGACCAGGCGGCCGGGCTCCACGCGCCCCGGCCGCTTCAGCGCCGCACCGACGCTTGCAGCTGTCGGCGACCGATATGTGAAGTCCGCGAGGGCGTGCGCCCACGACCTCGGATTGCCCTCCCTCACGTGGGAACTGGCGCCACCGACCATCCGCTACGATTTTCGGCCCGGGCGCGCCTCCTTTGGCGACCTGCCGTATGCGCTCTGGCGTCGACTGTTGAGTGCACGGGCCCGGGACGCCAAGGTCGTAGACCTCGAATACGGCCCACCCGCTGGACGGCGCGAACTGCGAGAGGGCATCTCCGCCCGCCTGCGCTGTCTTCGCTGACTCGACGCAGATCCCGACAACATTGTGGTCGTGAACGGCACGCAGCAAGCCTTGGACTTGATCAGCCGCGTGCTCTTGAATCCCGGTTACTGTGTGCTGATGGAGGACCCTCATTACACGGGCGCCCGCTGTGCCTTCATGGCGGCGGGGGCCGAGTTGGTGCTCTCTCCGGTCGACGACCACGGTATTCGGGTCCCGACGACCAGAGGCGGGAGACGCCAGTTCCGCCTGGCGTACATCACGCCCTCTCATCAATTCCCGACAGGCGCGGTTCTGTCCATGGAACGCCGCCTTCGGCTCATCGCATGGGCCGCGCGCGAGGGCGCCTTCATCGTCGAAGACGACTACGACGGTGAGTATCGCTATGACGGACCTCCGCTGCAAGCGTTGACCGGCATGGATCGCGCGGGCTGTACGATCTACGTGGGTAGCTTCTCCAAGATCTTGTTCCCGGCACTAAGGCTGGGCTATCTCGTCCTGCCAACGCCGCTGGTGGAACCGATCGTCGCGACGAAGGCCATCGCGGACACCGGCACGCCGGCCTTGGTGCAACTCGCCCTTGCCGATTTCATCGCCGAGGGACACTTCGATCGTCATCTCCGTCGAACGACCGCGTCGAATGCCGCAAGGCGACACGCCCTGGCGACCGCGATCGACGGGCTGTTCGGTGATCGGGCCACCGTCTGTGGCGCGAGTGCTGGACTTCATCTGCTGGTATGGCTGCGAGGACGACGTGGTGGCTTGATTCGGGACGTCCACGCGAGCGCGGAGCGCGTCGGTGTCGGGCTGTATACGGTAGACCCCTTCTATGCAACGCCACCTGAACGGACCGGCATCCTGCTCGGATTTGCTCCCCTTATGCCGGCGGATATCCGAGAGGGCATTCGGAGACTGGCTGGGGCGTTGAGATGAGTCGATGCCCCACGGGCTTCAGGCTCGGGCTACCCAGCCTGTTTCCGGTCTCCGACTCTAGGGTGTTCAGCCTTCGCCGGTGGTCCAGCTGTTCGCGCTTGGCCAACAGCCACTCCTTCAGAATGAACGTGATTACCTCGGAGCGAGAACTGCCGAGATAGGTTCCTACCAGCAGGTCCAGTTGCGCTTCAAGCGACTCGGACATGAGTCCGCTCAGATGCCTCGGTGATTCGGGCTACGAGGCCAGGGGCATCAGACTTCCTTAAGGCCTTCGCGTAGCGGGGAGTAGCGGGCGCGCTCGCGCTTGCCACCCTTGGCGGACTTCCATTCGCCGCGCCGGCCTGGCGCAGGCCGGCGCAGCCACTCCTACTGGACCCGCACGGCCCCGCGCATCCAGGGATGGATACAGCACTGGAACTTGTGAAGCCCGGCGTCCAGCGAAATCGTTTGCGTCTGACCGACCCCGACGAACACGACGTCAGGATTCGGCGTGAAGTCCGCGCCGCACTCTGGCGCGGGCTGCATCTGCTCGTTGAGCAAAGGGATGAAGCCGCCGCCGAAGTGCTCCACGTTCGTGAACGTGTGCACCCTGCCCCCGCGATTGGTCACGCGGACTGTACGACCGTCGCGAACCGTGATGTACGAGGGTTCGTTTCGCCACGAGGGGTGCCCGATGACATCACCTGGTGCAAGTGGACTGACCAAGAGCTCGAAGAACTCGGCTACGGTCACGTTGCCGCGGTACGAGCGCCAGCCGGGGAACGGCGCCCCCTCGGGGCAGCCGCCGACCTCATCGTATTCGGAGTCGGATTCGGAGCAGTTGTCCATCATGATGATGTTGGGATCGCTGCCCTTGACCTGCGCGGGAAGCGTCGTGGTGACGATTCCAGACAAAGCTACAGCGAGCATTGCAACGAGCAGCGGCGTCCGTTCGAGACGCATATTGGCACCTCCTGCCGACGGGGTTGAAGAAGCTGGCACCCTACACTACGAGCGAGAGCGGGTCAAGAAAGGCTCATCCGGAAAGGCTCATCCGGTCCGACTGGCGTCGCAGCTTACCGTGATTGCCAGCCGTTGCGCGCACTCACATCGCATGGCCAGTCGTGAAAGTGGCACACTCAGTGCCATGAGGGCGTCCCTCGCCGCGATTCTCGTCGCTCTCGCGTTCAACAGCGAAGCGCAGGCGGAGCAACGAACGTTCGGTCCAGGCGTGTGCGGCCCGCTCGACGCCACGTACGTGAACACCGCCTCAGAGACCGGCGGGCAACCGTTTCCCATGAGCCCGGCGGAGATGGTGAACATGTCGATCGTGATGGCCGAGTCCACGCGATCCGATAGCGTCTTGCTGCTCTGGGCCGGCGGCACACGCGCGGACGACACGACCTTCATGATTCCGATCGATCCCGCCGTGAGCCGCGTCACGTTCTCGATGACGTTTGACGGCACCGGCGGTGCCGTCACGATTGCCGGACCAGACGGTACCGTCATCAAGCCGGGCTCGGCCGTTCAGGACACCTCAATGAGCTGCGGCCGCATTGTCAGCGTCGATGCGCCCGCCGTTGGCGACTGGCGCGTGACCGTGAAACCGACCGAGCGATTCTGGCTGGTCGTCCACGGGCGAAGCGAGCTCGATCTGATTTCCGCCGACTTCGTGCGGCCCGGTGGACGTCCGGGTCACGAAGGTCTTTTCAAGATGGAAGGTCAGCCAGTCGCGGGGCGCCCGGCCATGCTGCGTGTCCGGCTGTCCGATGCGGATGTGGATACGAAAGCCCCTGTCTTCACGCTGTTGTCGAGTCAGGGCAAGCCGATCCAAACGCTCGACCTTTCGCCCACTGATGAACGCGAATTCGTCGGCGAGATCGCTCTGCCAACGGAAGCCTTTCGTGTCGCGCTGACAAGCCTCGAGGGCGCCGGTACGCACGTTCAGCGCGTGCACGCGCGGCTCTTCCGAGCCGAGTTGTTAGAAGTCGTGCCTGGCGCCGCGGCCACAGCGTCCGCTGGCCGCGACTCGACCATCATGTTCGTCGTCCGCAACCACGGGTCACGCGCGCGATTCCGCATGACCGCCCTCGCGGACGGTCAGCTCGTGGCAGTGGAGCCGGCAATGGCCGTGATCGAACAGGGCGGTGAGCAGCGCGTGACGGTCCGTGTTCCGGTCTCTGCTGCAGCCACGTCCGATTCGGAAATCGAAATCCGGCTCGTCGCATCGCAAGAGGGGTCGAAGGACCTGCATTTCAACAGCGGCGTGCAGCGCGTGCTGGTCGTTAAAGACTGACTGTTTTCGAACCGATGCAGCGCAAGTGGTCTTCATTGCGCCGTCTTGTAGATGGTGCCGCCTTTCATCACGAACTGCACGCGCTCGAGCTCGGTGATGTCGGCCAATGGGTCGTTCGCGACCGCAATCAGATCGGCGTAGTGTCCCGGCTGCAGCGTGCCGACCCGATCGCCCCAGCCCATGGCTTCCGCCGCGATACGCGTCGCGCCTTCGATGGCGGCCATCGGTGTCTGCCCGAGGCCAACACGAAGTTTGAATTCGCGCGCGTTCTGACCATGCGGGAACACGCCCGCATCGGTGGCAAACGCGATCGGCAAGCCCTGCGCGAGCGCCTGCTTGAAGGCACGCTCCTGCGTCCCCTGAATTGCACGCTCGCGCTCGACTTGATGTGCGGGGATGTTGAGCGCCTGGTTGTCGTTCAGGATCGTGTGGCCCACGTAGAGCGTGGGCGCGAAGTACGCGCCCTTCTCCTTCAGCAGCCGCGCGCCTTCCTCGTCCATCATGCTGCCGTGATCGATGGTGCGCACGCCAGCGCGCAACGCCGCTTTGATCCCTTCGGCGCCGTGGGCATGCGCGGCGACAAAGCGACCCCAGCGCTGCGCCTCTTCGACCGCAACGGCCAACTCGGCGTCGGAGTACTGCTGGGAGCCCGGCGGGATGCCCTTCGACATGACGGCGCCGGTCGCCAGAATCTTCACGAAGTCCGCACCGTTTTTGAAGTTGGTTCGCACGGCGTGCCGCACCTGATCCACTCCGTCGGCAAGGTTGCGGACGATGGGGACGTCGACGTAGATGGAGAACTGTCGTGCGTCGCCCGCACCGCCAGTGGCGGACACATAGTTGCCGGCCACCTGGAGACGCGGTCCGGGCACGGATCCCTTGTCGATCGCGTAGCGCAGATCGATGTCCACGTATGGCCAGGTTGGTCCCATGTCACGGCACGTCGTGAAGCCCGCCATGAGCGTCGTCCGCGCGTTGACGGCGCCGTAGATGGCCGCGCGGCCAGGCGTCGTCGTGAGGAGCGCCGACTCCCAATTGGTGCCGACCTCGTCGGTGAGATGCGTGTGGAGGTCGATGAGGCCCGGGAGCACGGTGGCGCTGCCGAGGTCGATGACTTGATCCGCCTTCAGCCCTTCCGCCGGTCCGATGCGTTCAATCTTGTCACCGCGAACGAGAACCGCACCGTTCTTGAGTGGCGGCCCGCCGCGACCATCGATGATCTGTGCCGCGCGGATGAGCACCGTGCGCGCTGGCGCCGTCGCGGTCTGCTGAGGGCCCGCACCGAACGCCACCGCCAACCACCCTACCGCCAGCCAGCAGGCAATCCCCGTTCTCATGTGTTCAGCCTCCGTCCCCGGATGACGCTCACAGCGTCCAGATCGCCTTCAGTGCACGGTGGAAGTTGCCCCCGATGACTTTCTCGATGACCGTCGGTGGAATGCCCGCGCGCGGCCATCCCGCGCACGACGCCTTCGATGCGCCGTGGGTGATTCAGTTCTGGAATGAAGAGCGGCCTGGCTTCGTCGGGCGCCGAGATGCCCCGCTTCGATTCGATTCGCCACGAACGTCTTGTGCTCGTTCAGATACTCCGGGGTCTCTTCGATCGGCGTCGTGCTGAGGTCGCTGCCGATGCCCACGTGATCGGCACCGCACACCTTGAGTGCGTGATCGATCTGACGCATCAGCATCTCGACGGTCGGCGGCCCGTCGCCCGCCCCGATGAACGGCATGAAGTAGATGCCGATGACGCCGCCCTTGTCGGCCATGGCCTTCAGTTCGCGATCTTCCTTGCTGCGCGGATGGCGATAGACCTCACGGCAGCCGCTGTGTGTGATGAGTGGCGGCTTGGTGGAGGCGGCAATCCCGTCCGCCGTGGTGCGCGTGCCGCAGTGGCTCAAATCCACGGCGATCCCCAGGTCGTTCATCCGTTCGACGACCTGGCGGCCGAAGGCGCTCAGGCCCGCGTCGCCCGGCTCGAGGCAGCCATCGCCGACGAGGTTGCGATCGTTGTAGGTGAGCTGGATGATGCGCACGCCAAGCCGGTGGAAGACATCCAGCCGGGAGAGGTCGCGCTCGAGCATCTCCGTGTTCTGGAAGCCGAGAATGAGGCCGAGCGTGCCTTCTTTCTTCGCGCGCTCGATGTCGGCGTGGCGACGGACGATCGACAGCAGGCTGGGATAGCGGTCGGCTTCGCCGATCCACAGGGCGATGGTGCGAGATGTCGCCTCGAACGTGTCGCCGCTGACCGTGACGTTGATGGCGGTGATGCCGGACGCGGCGATCGCGTCGCGCTGCTTTTGTGAGAGCGGCCCGCGCGGCGGCCACGAGACGTTCATCGATCCGGGGTTGGCGAGCGCATCGATGACGATGGCGCGCTTGTAGAGGGTGGCGACGTCTCCCGCCTGGTTAGCCTGCGCGCCGAAGGCGCGCCCGGCCGTCATGGCGCCGCCGGCCACCACGCTACCGAAGGTCCGACGGCTGATCTCGTTGCGCACAAGCACTCTCCTCGCGGGCGATCGCAATGCAGGTCACGTTCCCGAAGATGTATAGCTCACTCGCACCGGCGAAGGAAGGAGGATTAGACTCCTGACGCGATCCTGACCGTCCGTAAAATGAGGAGTCCCATGGACCTCACACAGTTCGTCGAGCATCATGACGGCATCTCGGTCATTCGCGGCGGCCGATCGGTGCGATCGTGGAACGGCATCGAGTATCACGCCGGGCTGTCCGCCAAGAACGTGAACGTCAAGCAGTTGTCCATGAACATCGCGACGGTACCGCCCGGCGGCGTCGCACGCGCGCACGTCCACGTAGGGTTCGAGGTGATGCTCTACATCCTGCAGGGACGCGTGCGGCACGAGTTTGGCGACCGGCTGCGCCAGTCGGTGGACAACGTCGCGGGCGACTTCATCTACATCGAGCCGGGCGTGCCGCACGAAGTGTTCAACTTGAGCGACACTGAACCCGTGGTCGCCGTCGTCGCGCGATCCGACGCCGACGAGTGGGCGCACATCGTGGCCTACGATCGCTCGACCGGAGTGACGGGCGAGGTCGTGCCGCCAACGTAGGGGTCGAACCTCCCGTGCCGGGGCGTCTATAGTCCAAGTCAACGGTGACCGTTACGTTCGTCTTGCCTGCTCGGCACGCTAGAATCAGCCCCTCCCCGGAATCACGCAATGAGTCTCGCCGCCGGCCAGCACCTCGGCCCCTATGAAATCCTCGGCTCGCTCGGCGCCGGCGGCATGGGAGAGGTCTACCGCGCACGCGACACACGTCTCGGCCGCGTCGTCGCCATCAAGGTGCTGCCAACCGCCTCGGCCGCCGACCCGGAGTCCCGCTTGCGTCTCGAGCGCGAAGCGCGCGCGGTCGCCAGCCTCAATCACCCGCACATCTGCACGCTGCACGACTTCGGGTCCGACGCCGGGACCGATTTTCTCGTCATGGAATATCTCGATGGCGAAACGCTGGCACGGCGGTTGACGAAAGGCGCCCTTCCCTTCGACCGTGCGCTGAAGCATGCGATCGAGATTGCTGGCGCGCTCGACGCCGCGCACCGCGTGGGCCTCATCCACCGGGACCTCAAACCGTCAAACATCATGTTGACGGCGGCCGGTGCGAAGCTCCTGGACTTCGGTCTCGCCAAGCTCCTGCACACGGAGCCGGCAGTCGAGGCTCGGCAGCGCGACGATCAGCCTTCAGGCATTGACGCTCAGCGGGGCGATGGTCGGGACCCTTGCAGTACATGTCGCCCGAGCAAGTGAAGGGGCTCGCGGTGGACGCTCGCTCCGACATCTTTTCGTTCGGTGCAGTCGTCTACGAAATGCTGACCGGCCGGAAAGCTTTTCAGGCGGAGGGACAGAGAAACCTGATCGGTGCGATCCTCGACATGGAACCGCCGCCGATGTCGGCTATCCAACCTCTTGTGCCTGCCGAGCTCGAGCGTGTCGTCCAGAAATGTCTGTCGAAGGATCCGAACGATCGGTGGCAGACGACGCGCGACCTTCTTGATGCGCTGAAGTGGACGGCGGCTCCGGTGGCCCCCGTGTCTGCCGCGCGAGCACACATCGCGAAGCCGCATTCTCCTCGTCGGGGGAGCGGCTCTCGCAGCCGCTGGCGTCGTGACGGCCTGGCTGTGGTCGCGTCAGCCGGAGCAACCGACCGGACTGAGCGGCCAACGTCTCGTCACGGACTATCGCGGATCGCACGGGTGGGGCAGCTTCTCGCCGGACGGCAAGATGATGGCCTACATGAGCAACGCTGATGGATCAGATCAGGTGTGGGTCAAGAATCTCGCCGTCGGGCGATCCGATTCAGTTGACATTCGGCCCACCGGGCGCTGGACGACTTGCATGGTCGCCAACAGGGGATCAAATCGTGTTCGCCAGGGCCGGTGGGCAAGGGATCTGGTCGGTCCCACCGCTGGGGGGGCCACCACGTCGCCTGGTCGAACAGGGCAATCGTCCAAAGTTTTCGCGTGACGGACGGCGCTTCGTGTTCGAGAGAGCGGGCGAGATCTGGATCGCGAACTCAGACGGCAGCGACGCGCGACGCGCCTATGACCCGCCGCCGTCCACGTTCCCGAGTTTGCCGGCACTGTCGTCCGATGGGGAGTCGATCGTTTTCTTCTTATCGACAGGTGGGCCCCTTGGCGATTACTGGGTTGTGCGCACGTCGGGCGGACCGGCGCGCCAACTCACTTTCGACCACAGTGCCGGCGGCTCAGCGGCCTGGACTCCAGACAACCGTTCGATTGTTTTCCCGTCTGCGCGCAGCGGGAGCATGACGTTATGGCAGATCGACAGCGAAGGCGGCACACCACGACCGCTCACATTCGGTGCTGGTGTCGATGCCGATCCCGATATCTCCGCCGACGGGCGGTGGCTTCTCTACACGAACATGCAGGCGCCAGCGCGCTCGCGGTGACCGATTCCGCGGGCCAGCGAACGGAGGTGCTCGAGCGCCAATCGCATATCGAGGGAAGCGCCTTCTCGCCGGCGGGCGATCGCATTGCGTTCTTCTATCAGGTCGAAACCGGGGTACATGTGTTCACGGTCGGCGTCGATGGTCGCGAACTTCGGCAGATTACGCATGGGCAGGGGGAGATCAACACGTTTCCACACTGGTCGGCTGACGGCGCCTCCCTCTACTTTTTCCGCCACAAGCCGACGGTGTCGTTCGTGAAGGTTTCGGCGACGGGGGGCACGACGACGGACGTTGGCCCGTGGGCCGCCTCGAGCCGTGCGCGCGTCGATCCCGCCGGTACGCGCGTGGTGTTCGAACGTGGCGACGGCACGGTCACCGAGGCGACCATCGTCCGCGAGCTGACGACCGGGCGAGAAACAATCCTGAACGCGGTCCTGCGATATCCGCGCTGGACCGCAGATGGCCGCGCCGTCATTGGAACCGAGGGGGTCACGGAGCCCGATGGCCAGGTTCGTCAGCGCATCGTCACGTGTACCATTGGGGACCATGTCGGCCTCTGACGAATGGGTTCCAGCCCGTGCCGTCGGCCGACGGCTCTCGTGTCTTCTTTCTGAGGCCAAGTGCCCAAGGGTCGCCGTTTCGCGAACTGTGGTCAATGGATCGCGACGGTGGCAAGGAGCAACAGCGTGGGACGATTGGGCCGATGCGCGTCGGGAGCATCCATTACGACGTGTCAACTCACGACCAGGTCGTCTGGACCATTGTCCGCATGGGGGGGAGTCGGATTTGGCTGACGGAGTTCCGGTAGTCCTCACTTCGCAGGAAGTCCTCGGGATCATCCCTCCCGGCGTTGTCGGGCATCCCAAATTGCGGATCGCTACGGCACCACCACGGTGACGGGAGGCGTACGGCGCTGATGACCCGCAGCTGTTTCTGGACGTCACCGTAAACGTGTACGAGCCGGCACCGGCGCTGCCTGAGAGACGCCGAGCCGTGACCGGGAAACTGCCCACGAAGGCGCCAGTGACGTTGACGACGAAACTCGTCGGCGCAGGACCGGTGACCGGGAGATCCCACAGCAGCGCGATCAGGTTCCCCGTGGCCGTCGCGGTGAAATTCGCCGGTGCCCCCGGGATGCCCGTGCACGCGTCAGGTATGACCACGTCCACCCGGTTGGAGTTCGGACCGTCGCCGTTCGCGTTGACGCCGTGAACCCATAGCTGATACGTGCCCGCCGGCACGTTGCTAAACGTGATGCTTTCCGTCAAGCCGATGGGCACAAAGGTGCTCGCCGCGCCGCGGACGACCATGTGGACCCTGCGTCGAAGCACCGCCGCTCGCGTTGTTCATCCATGCGAGCGACAGCGTGTTGCCATCCACGAGAGCGAGCAGGTTCGTTGGCGCAGCGGGCAAGCGCGGCACATTCACGAACAACCGCACTTCGTTTGACGCGGCGCTGCGCAACCCACCCGCGAGCGTGTGAACGCGGACGTAAAACGCGCCGGTCGGCGCTGTGAAGGTAAACGTCGTGCGACGAGGCGCCAAGCGGAAGCGAGCCGAGAACCTGGCCCGGTGTTCCCCCACCCTCGAGCACATAACCTGTCGGCGTCAGGCTGTCGGTCGGCGCTTTGAACGACAGCGTGACGCTGCTGCCGACCACCGAGACGACGCGTAGATCCGTTGGTGGGTGCACTGACGTTGCGGACGTGACCAGTCGATAGGCGCCGCGGCCGTAGGTAAACGCGATCGTGGTGTCGGTCGTGGGATTGATCTGAATGTCGAAGACCGATGCGTTTGGAATGCCCACGTCTAGTCCCTGCTTCGACCACGAGGTGCCGCCGTCAGTGCTCTGCCACAATCCACGGTCGCTCCCGGCGTAGATCAGATTGGGATTGCGCGGATCAATGGCGAGCACATTGAAGGGCACGTCAGCGGCAGGGCTGACGTCGATCCACGTCGGTGTCGCGTCGAGCGCGTTCACCGTCTTGAACACGTGACCGGGTCTGCCGGGCGTCGCATCGTTGAAACTCGAGATGGCGGCGTAAGCAGTCGCAGCCGTCGAAGGGTGAAACACGATGCTGTTGATTGGCCGTGCCGGCAATGTTCCCGTCGGATCCAGATCGGTCCAGGTGACGCCGCCGTTGCGCGTCAGATAGACCTCACCGCCGCGGTTCCCGTATGCGTATGTGTTGCAACCGCTTTCACTCGGTGGAAATGCGATCGCGTGGATGGTCCCCGGCGCGTCGAGCGAATTCGGAGATGGGAATGGATGTGTGGGGCTGTTTTGCGCCCACGAGGGCGGCGACGCCGAAAAGAAGTTGTTGCTCCGCCACAGGCGATTCGTGCCGGTCAGAAACACATCGTCATCGGCCGGGCATTTGCGGACCGGCGCGACAAATGCGGCGCCGGTCTTGTCGATGCCTACATCGGCCTGAATCCCGGTGACGCCGCCATCGGTCGTGCGGGAAATCGCGCCGAAGATCCACGCCAGCATCCAGTGAGTCGAAGGATTGCTCGAGGACATGGCGACCTCGGCCTCGCCCCATTCCCAACTGGCAACCTGCTGGAGAATCGACCAGCGATTGCTCGGCCCGGCAACGCTCGCCTGGAAATCTCGCAGCCCCCCAATCATGAATTGGCGGTCCGTCGGATGAAGCGCGGCGCTGTAGAACATCGCCGTGGACAGCCCGTTGTTGTGGTTCTGCCAGCTCTGCCCGCTGTTCGTGGTGCTCCATACCCCGCCGTCGGTGCCAACAATCAACCGGTTCCCTGCAAACGCGAGGGCGTGCAGGTCGGAGTGAACGCGCGCTGTTCTCGTGATGTTGGCCCACGACGGCGTGGCGCCGCAGTTCGTGCAGCGCCAGAAACCCTTCTCGGCGCCACCGGCGTACAGCGTGTTCGGATTCACTGGATCGACGATGATGCCGTGCGTGTAGCCGCACTTCGGCTCGCAGTAGTCGATCCCGGTCGGCTGGCGTGGCACTTCAACCCACACCGGAACAGGCGCCCACGCGTTGTCGGTCCGGTACAGACCCAAGAGTCCGGTTGATGACGGTACCGCCGTTCGGCGGAATTTGAATGCTCGCATACAACACGTTCGGTGATGACGGCGAGAGCGCAAGCTCGACGCGGCCGACAGTAGACGTGGACGCTGAGCCACTCGTCCCCCAGGGACCGGCGACGGACGACCACGAATTGCCGCCGTCAGTCGAACGATACAGACCATTGGTCACGTTACCAGACGCCTCGCCGGGCCTCCCACTACGCTGGTCGGCAATCGCGACGTACTGGTTGTTGAAGTTGGTTGCGTCCACTTCGAGGGCGCTCGCCTGTCCGGCGAGTGTTCTGGTCCACGAAACTCCACCGTCGATCGACTTCTGGATGCCAAAAAGCGGGGGCGACGGCGCACCTTCCCGGCTGTCCTTCCCGAATCCGCCGCGGCTCGTCGCGGCAAGGACGACATTTGCGTTGGAGGGATGGACGCGAATCCGGCGCACCGACCCGCGGGCGAAAGTCGAAGCCCCTTGCAGCGACCAGTTGCGCCCTCCGTCGGCTGACTTCAACATCCCGACGCCGACCTGCACGAACCCGACGCCACCCGGAGCTTCTCCCGTTCCGACGTAGATGATTTGTGGATCACTCGCGGCGAAGGCGATCGCTCCCGTCGCAAGCGTGGGCGCAGCGTCGGTGATCGGGAGCCATGACGTGCCGCCATCGACGCTCTCCCAGACACCGCCATTGCCGGCACCCATCAACCAGTGATTCGCGTTGAGCGGATCGACGGCGAGAGTGGCGACGCGGCCGCTATTCCAATTCGCGGGCTCCGCCGGATTGTCGATGTAACTGAGGGGGGCAGGACCGATGTTGACCCACGTGCCGACAGTGGCCGACGGGGTCGAGGGTGTCCGGTAGCTGCTTGTGAAGACCGAACTGCCCTTGACGAACCACACGCCGACAAGCAGGACTAGAACAATAGCCAGCGAAGCGACATAGCGCATTGGCGTCACCGTTCGCGTTCTTGTTGTGTCTGGCGGATGCCTGCCAGAGCCATCCAGGTTCGTCACCCATCGCACGGATGAGGTGGGTATGCCGGCGTATTGTAACGAGTAGTCGTAAAAACACGGGCCGGAAATCGCGGCGACGTCCAGAGGGCGACTGGTCGGGTCATCTCGCTATCATGAGAGCGCCATGATTGAGCTGCGCGAACCGCTCGACTCCCTGATTCATCAGCCGCAGTCCTACACGTCGCACCTGGCGTTCCCGGACCCCGCCGAGCATCATGCTGTACGACGACACGCTGCGCGACGGCGAGCAGATGCCCGGCGTGGCCTTCTCGCCGGAGCAGAAAGTCGCGCTGGCGACGCTGCTGGCGAGATCGGCATCGACGTCATCGACGTGGCGTTTCCGGTCGTGTCGGCGGGCGATCGTGTCGCGTTGCAGCGGATTCTGGAGGCGCAGTCCGCAGGCGCCATTCGCGCCGATCTCGACGTGCTGGCGATGTGCCGCGCCGTTCCCGGCGACATCGATGCCGTGCTCGAGGTCGTGGCCGCGTCCGGCCGTCGTCCGCGCGACGTGTCGGTGCTGATTCTTTCGACGGCGTCCGACCTTCATCTCAAATACAAGCTCGGACGCGCGTTGCTCGCCCGCGAGGGTCGCGACGCGTCGGAATGGCTCGATCTGCCGGTCGCGTTCTACCGCGAGGCAAACATTCGCCTGATTACGGATGCGATTCGCTACGCCCGTTCGCGCGGCATCGAGCGGATCGAGTTCGCCGCCGAGGACGCGAGCCGCGGCGATCTGCAGTACGCGATTGACTGGGCGAAGGCGTGTGTCGAGGCGGGCGGCACGAGGTTCTGTTTCTCGGACACGTGCGGCGTGTTCACCCCCGAAGGCGTCGACCACTACTTCCCGCCCATCGTCGAGGCGCTCGGCGTGCGGCAGGGGCGGGTCCAGCTGACGGCGCACTTCCACAACGATTTCGGCCTCGGCGCGATCAATACCGTCCGCGCCGTGATGCACGGCGCCACGCACCCGAGCCTGACGGCAAACGGCATCGGCGAGCGCGCCGGCAACACGTCGATTCACCAGTTCGTGATGGTTTTGAAGGAGCTCTACGGCGTGACGCTGCCGCGATTCAAATACGAGCGGCTTCACGAGCTGCGCAACGCCGTCGAACGCGCGTCGGGCGTGCCAATGCAGCCGCACGAGCCGATTGTCGGCGAAGGCGTGTTCTCGCACGAGTCGGGCATTCACACCGCCGCGATCCTGGTCCATCCCGCGATCTATCAGTTCATTCGCGAGGAGACGGTCGGCGGGACCCACCGTTTCGTTTTCGGGAAACATTCCGGGACAGCGGCGGTCGAGGCGGTGCTTCAAAAGCACGCCGATCTCCTGGCCGCGCAGGCGTCTATCCGTGGGTGAGACGCTCGTCGGCCAGCGTGCTCGATCGCGTGAAACAGTTGCGCGAGACCATGATCGCGACTGGCCACCACACGCGCGCCGTCGACGACTTCTACCGGAATTACGATCGCCTGGGAATCAGCGAAGCCGCGCTCGTCGAGCTCGCCCTCGAGTCGAAGACACGAACGACTTCGCAGGCAACGACGACTGCCGATTGACGAGCGCGACAACGCGAGCTTTTCGCTGGCTCGTTGCCATCCGCCAGCTCAGGCAGCACGGCTCTCTCGCAGCGTGTGTCGCTCGATCGACTGTGTAACGCGGAGCGTCGTGAAAGAGTCGGCAGGAATTCAGGCGAATTTCACACCGTCCTCCTGGTTCTTTCAGGACGCACCTCGTGCGGGCTCCTACGATCCCTCCGTCGACCAGACCGTCTCCGCCGCCCGCTGGGCCAACCGTCGACGTTACGGGGACATACACAATGACGCTCACCGCTTCGCCGAGATGCATGCAGGCGCACGATGAAGTGTCGCGGCAGGAGCTGCCATTTCCGACTGCTGTCCAAAGCCGAACCTACGATGCCACCATCACCCAAAGTGGCGCTCGGCTGGAAATTCAGTTCACACCAGCGGAATGTCAGGGCGGGTATTACGGGGAAACCCGGCGTGTGCGCTCCGCTTCCTGATAGCTTCGATTGCCACCGTCGAGTGTTCACAGCCGGCGGTTGCGCCGCGGGTGCAGTCACCGGGACTCAGATAAGGTTCGACGTTCAACCCGCTCCGGCGACGAGGCTGTGCGGGGCGGCGACTACTGGTGGGAGGGCTTCGCGGAGCGCGAAACGTTCGAGGCGTGTGGTGTTTGGGCCGCCGACGCGAAGGACCCGGCCGTGATCAGCGGCAGGGTCAACGGCACGTTCGTCTATGTCAAGCTTCCTGAACAGTGGACTCCCGAGCATCGTTGGGACACATACCTCAGCTGTCCTGCGAGCGATCACGAGTTCACGCTCGTCAAGCGGTAGGGTTGGCGGCGCAACACTCGGGAGCGTTGCGCGATGCCTCAAGACTTGCCGAACCAAGCCAACTGAGCGAATGCCGCCCGCCGACGCCGGAGACAAAGGAGCGATGCCACCGTCTCACGGCGTGTGTGCCGGCACCGCTGCAGTAATCGACCTGAAAAAGTAGGGCTCCCAGAATTCGCACTGCGCCTCGCGCAGTCGTTTGCCAGTCGTGACGGGGTCATCCAGAATCAGGTACTTGTCCGCGCCTCGTCCTTTACCGGCAGGGCGATTGAACGGCTGCCAGTGCAACACCGTGGCGTCGTCCGCATTCGGATCCCCTCTGTCCGCGAACCGACGCCAGTAGCCGGCCATGACTCTGGAAAACTCGAGGTCCTCGGCACTGAGGATGTAAGTGGTTGGTGGAGGAAGAAGCGGACGCCAACGTTGGTCCCGAACAGGAAGTTAATGTCGAGTCCATGAACCGCTCGTCCGAGAGCCACAGCATCGACCACGTACTCGAACTGGTACAGGTACACAGGGGTATTGGTTCGCTCAACCAGGCTCGAGAGTCGCTTCGCGCCACAGGCATACTCGGCGTCTGTCACGGCCTGCCCGAGCGCATCTTTCGGGGAGTCGTGCGCCGCCGTCGGGTACGCTGCGAGGATCGCCGCCGCATCCGCCCCGAACTCCGTTGCCAGTGCCGATTCGTACTGCTCTTGGGTCATCTCACCCGGAAAACTGCGATTCACGAACGTCCATCCATCGTCCCGGTTGCTGCCGATGATGATCGGCACTCGGCTGAAGGCTCCGATTTCATAGAGCGTTCGCGGCTGGTCCTGAATCACGAGCCCGTCGACGACCGGGCTCCAGTGCGTGCGACCTGTCTCGGCGAACTGTTCGGTTCCCACGGGCAACGCGCCCAGCACCTGACCGAAGGTCTTCGAGCGCAAACAGGAGAGCACCTGCGCGGCGTCGGTGCAGCCCAGCCCAGTGGCAAGCGCGTCGGCTTGCTCCTCACCGTCTTCCCGCGTGCGCCATCGATACGAGGGGAATCCACCCTGCAGGATGGCGCGATCGAACAGCCCCTGGCTGCCGGGAGATACCAGATGAAGGCCGACGCTGTGCCCCCCGGCCGACGCTCCGGCAATCGTGATGCGGTTCGGATCGCCGCCGAAGACGGCAATATGCGCGCGGACCCACTCCAGCGCCAGGCGCTGGTCGAGTAACCCGTAATTGCCCGCCGATGGATAGTCGGCGCTCTCGTTCCTGAGCGCGCTGTGACCGAGGAACCCCAACGGGCCAAGTCGGTAGTTGGGCGCCACGACAATGGCGTCGTTCTCTTCGACGAATCGGGTTCCATTCTGTCCTGCGAACCCGCCGGACGCCGATATGAATGATCCCCCGTGCAACCAGACGATGACGGGCAGCGGCGGGCCGCTCTGCGGGTGCGGCGCCCAGATGTTCAGCTTCAGACAGTCTTCAGTGCCGACGGGCTGACCGGCCGCATTGATCTGGGGGCAGGAGGGAGCAAGCACGGTTGCATCCAGAACGGCCGGTGCCCATGGGGCGGCCGCATCGGGCGGCATCCACCGCCGTGCACCGGCCGTCGACGCTCCGAATGGCACGGCGCGGAATTCACAGGATCTGCCACGGTCGATACCGCGGACCACTCCTTGTTCGGTCGCAAGGAGACATGTGTCGGCCTGGCCGTGCGCAACGGAGGACCACGGGACCCAGACCAACGAACACAACAGCATGGTTACCGCGCCAATCGCACGACGCGACCCTGCCGACACGCACCCGACAAGCCGTACCATGACCACCCTCCTCCAAGTTCCTTCGCCCACGGTCGAGATACTCGAAAACACCTCAGGAGGTCCTTGAAGAAACCTCTTAAATAGCTCCAAGATTTGCCTCTCAGGATCTCGTCCGGGAGTGCGAGGTGGGCATGCTACGGTCAACACGCAGGTTCGGGAACTTCTCCCTCGATCTGGCGGAGCACCAACTCTTGCGCGACGGCCAACCCGTACCGGCTCACCCCGAAGATGTTCGACCTTCTTCGGGTGCTCGTCGAGAACGCCGGCCATCTCGTCGAGAAGGATCGGCTGCTCAAGGAAGTCTGGGCCGATGCCTTCGTTGAAGAGTCGAATCTCAATCGCGGCATCTCGGTGTTGCGAAAGGCGCTTGGCGAGACCGCGGCCGAGCGGTACATCGAAACGGTCCCGAAGCGGGGATATCGTTTCGTGGCCGCGGTACAGGTCGATACTTCGGAGTCGAGCGAGGTCGTTCGCCATCCAGATCCGGAGTCCACAGCGCAACCACCAATCGCCTCGCCGCATGCGTTACCAATCGTTGCACTTGCCACGGGAATGGCGATCCTGGCCGTCGCTGCCTACGTCGGTCCGGGGAAGAGTGCCCGGGAGAGCGGTACAGGCGTCGCAGCATCGCCGGTCCACCGCCAGGTGACGTTCACCGGGAAGGAGGGCACTCCTGCGCTGTCGCCCGATGGCCGACGAATCGCCTACGTGTCGAAAGAAACACCGTACCGAAAAGTCATCGTGCAAGAGGTGGCGGGGGGACGTTCCATCGAACTCTTCAGCTCGTCGGAAGCCGGAGCGCTCCGGTGGTCGCCCGACGGCTCCGAGCTGATGTTGTGGGCACGTGGTGATGGAGACAGCGGGCTGTACATCGTGCCAGCGAGTGGCGGAGGCTCACGCAAAATCGCCACTGGCATCTTTGTCGGATGCTGGTCGCCTGATGGCTCCACCATCGCCCTTGGGCTGTTCAGCACCAGCGAAATCCTGTTCGTCAACAAGCTGGGAGAACCGCAGCGGAAGATCGCGCTTCGAGGAGGCCGAGAATGGATGTGGGACCTGGACTGGTCGCCGGTTCACGGACGGCTGCTGATTGTCGCCGACGATGACCGGCAGCAACCCACCATCTGGGCGATCCGGCCTGACGGACGCGATCAGATGAAAGTGTTCACCGGCGAGACGGAGATTCTCGCCGCGCGGTGGTCGCCGTCAGGGGATGCCGTCTACTACTTCAGTCGCGCCGACCATACGGTCTCGCTCTACAAGATCGCTGCGGACCCAGAGCGCCAGGTCGGCGACGGCGAGCCCGTTCCGCTCGTCAGCGGCCTCGAGACCGACGAGCGGTTCGGCATTTCTGCCGACGGGACGAGGCTTGTCTACGCACGAGCGCCCTATTATTCCAATCTCTGGCTCGTGGACATGGCTGGTTCAGATGACGGCGATCGCCCGCAGCACACGCAGCTCACCCACGGGACAGCCGTCATCGATCGACCGCGCGTCTCGCCAGACGGCGGCACGATCGTCTTCAACATGGGCGATGAATCGCGCACCAATCTCTACACGGTTCCGGCCACCGGAGGCACGCCCAGGCAGCTGACGTTCTTCAACGCGTTCAGCGTTGACGGCGCCTGGTCCGCCGATGGGCGATCAGTGGCATTCGCTTCCACCGAGGGCGGTAGGGGCCGCGTCTGGGTCGTGAACACCGATGGCAGCTCGCCCCGGCCGCTGTCGGCCGGCGACATGAGCCAGACCTTCGATGTCACGTGGGCGCCAGGTGCCCGGATTCTGTATCAGCAGGCGGGCAACCGGAACTTCTACGTCGTCGATCCGCACGGACCGGAAGAACGTCTGCTCATCAGGGACAGCTCGGTCGGTTGGAACGGGTCGGCCGAGTATTCGCCTGACGGAAAGCTGATTGCCGTGTCATGGAATCGGCGGCCGGTTCGTGGCGTCTGGACCATCGACACCGAGAACGCCCGCGAATCACTCGTCTACGCTGGACGCCACACGGCAGAGGCCTTGCCCTTCCCGATCGGTTGGTCGCCCGACGGACGCTTCATCATCGCGATCGAGGGCAAGCGGGCCGCCTATCGGGGCGTGACGGCCAACTTCGAGGAGACCATCACGGGCGGACGCGTCCTTCGCCTGCCGCTGACGGGCGGGGCGCCAGAGACGCTCGTGACGCTGCCTTTCGACGAAGTCGGCGGCGTCGCGATGTTTCCCGATGGACGAAAGTTCGTTGCGAGCGTCTATTCATCGCGATCCGATGTGTGGGTCGTGAACGACTTCGATGCGATGTCTCCATCAAGAATGTCGCGGCGCATGAAGTAGCTCGCATCGGCTGCTTTGTCGTGTGAGAGAGACAACGCCTGGGCGGGACGCTGCTCCTGCCGCTGACGCGTTCGGTTGTTCCCGCGGCCTCCTCATCTGCGTGTCAGACCTCCCACTCAGCCGGCGATAGGTCCTTCGATCGCATCCCGCTCACGCGACGACTCGTGACGGCGTTACGCGATCATCCAGCACCGCCGATGCCGCGCAATGCAGCAGCGGATAGCGGACAGCACTTAGGTCGACCGCGCTGAGCAAGATTCAGGAAGTCACAAGCTGAGCGAGCCTCACGGTCTTGCCTGACTCCTTGCCCCTCGACAGCCATCTCATTGCTGCTTAGAAACAAGCTCGTCGACGAGTTGCATGACCCGCTCACGGAGCTTCGCATCCGCCGTCGCAAACCCGGCGCTCACGTCCGGAACATCGCTCCAGTCGATCAGCGCGGCATGCTTCGAAGGCAGCTCTTTCACATCGCAGCCGATCGAAATCACGAGGTCGGCTTCGGCGAAGTCAGCAGCCGTTGCGCGCCGCGGCTTTGCGGCAGGAACGGCGTAGCCATTCTTGGCCAGGTGGGCGGCCACCGCCGGAGCGACGGCCTCATCGGGATCCGTGCCCGCTGACACGACGCGAACCTTGAGCCCACGCTCCTTCGCATAGCGCTCGAAATACGCGGATGCCAGGACGCTCTTGGCGGCGCCGTGCGGGCACATGAACAAGACGCTGGTGGTCTTGGCGCCACCGGAAGTCGTCTGTGCCGAGGCGCCGCCTGCGATCACCAGACTAACGGTCACACAACCGATAGCCGTCACGACCATTCGCGTTGCCCGGCGCGTTTGACGCATGAAGCTCACTTCCATGTGATCTCCATGCCGAAAAAGTGCAGGAACACTTCGCGGTTTGGCTTGTTCTGAGGGTTCTGTTGCGGACTGCGAATGTAGAAATCAATCTGCTGCGTCGCCGGGTTCACCTCGCCGGCGGGCTGCTTCTTGTTGGCCATCGGGTAGTTCACGCGCAGCGTCTTCCGATCGCGGATGCCCTGCGTGACCATGAAGTGCATTTCGTAGTTGTCGTACAGCGGCTTGCCGTTGAGGGTCGCGTGCCCGAAGCCCCATCCTGCGAGGTAGACGAACGTCTTCGGCCAATTGTTGTCCCCGCACCCGGAATCGGTCCCGTGCTCGTGCAGGAAGCCGACGATGCCACCGTTCTGGCACGGGTTGAACTCGTGGATCTTGTCGATCGCCAGCACGAGATCCCCTTCAGGAATTTTCAAGCGCGCTTCGAACGTGCCGGTGTTCGTCATGTCGTTCACGTCGATTTCAGCGGTGCCGGACACCGGCTTGACGTTCTTCGCCTCGTTGTCCAGGTGGTCCCACCCGACCGGGTCGTTCAATCCGCCCACCAGATGGATCCGATTGGCCGACATCACGTAGTGGCCGTCATACAGGTCGTGCTGTTCGGGCGCGTACATCGTGATCATTGCGCCGGGCTGTTGCCGCGGATTCGGTGGTTGCTGCGTAGCCGCTCTCGAGGTGACCACGATCCCGCCGACCAGCACCAGCAGGGCACTCACGACCAATACGCTTCTTCGCATCACACCCTCCGCCGTTGAATGTTGCCGCAACGCTGCCAGCCATCGTATTCGGTCGCGGGTGGGGGCACCACTGACATCTCTCTGACATTTGTGTCAGAGACGCGCCAGAGGCCCAGGACCTCCGATAACATGCTGTTCGTGCGCATCCTCGTCGTCGAAGACGAGCGCAAGCTGGCGGAGGTCGTCGCGTCGGCGCTGCGGGTCGAACACCACGATGCCGTGCTGGCGCGGACCGGCGAAGATGGGTTCTTCCGAGCCAACGCAGAGTCGTTCGACCTGGTGCTGCTCGACCTGATGTTGCCCGGTCGCAGCGGACTCGAAATTCTGCAGGCGCTCCGCAAGCGCCAGGTACAAACGCCAGTCTTGATCCTGACCGCGCGCGACGCCATTGACGACCGCGTGCTGGGGCTCGACCTGGGGGCGGACGACTACCTCGTCAAGCCATTCGCCCTGCCGGAACTGCTCGCGCGAGTTCGTGCCCTCTTGCGACGTGGGCGGCCGACTGAGACGGTCAGGTTAAACGCCGGTGACCTCGACGTGGATGTCATGGCGCGCCGGGTATCGCGCGGCGGCCGGGCGTTGGAACTCACGGCACGAGAGTTCGAACTCCTCGAGTACCTGCTCCGCCACCAGGGCCACGTCGTCTCGCGCGAGATGCTCGCGCAGGACGTCTGGAAAGAACCACGACGGGCCACACCGATCGACAACGTCATCGACGTTCAGGTCGCCAGGCTCCGCCGCAAGGTGGATGTCGAGGGGCATTCACGCCTGATTCATACCGTTCGAGGTGTTGGATTCGTGCTCCGGGACGGCGAGCCATGAAGCTTCCCTGGAACGGCGCGACCATTCGTGCACGACTCACGGGATGGTACGCGCTCGTGCTCGCGGCCATGCTGGTCGTGTACGGGACTGCGACTTACCTTGCCGTTCGACACGAGTTCCTCGAGCAGCTCGACGAGCGCCTCCACGACGATTTCGAAGCGGCGGAAGGACGATTAGTGCGGACCAACGAGGGGCGCGTGGCGTGGACGACCGATACGCATCAGGACACGCACGACGCCGAGTCGAAGGTGTACGAAGTGTGGTCTGCGACGGGAGAGGAGATTCATCGGTCGGGTGCACCGACCCCTCTGCCGCCGATTGCGCTGGCGTCGACGTCGGCTACGTACCGATACGAGACCGTGCTTGCCAATGAGGAGCGATGGCGGACTCTCGCAGCACCCGTCAGCATTGGCCACCACAACGTCGTGTTGCGGGTCTCACGCTCCGAGGAGCCTGTCCGCGAAGAGCTGGCGGAAGTACAGACCGTGCTGATCCTGGGCTTACCGCTCGTGGTGACCCTGGCGGGCTTTGGCGGATATCTGCTCGCGCGACGCGCGTTGGCGCCAATCGATCACCTCGCACTGGCGGCGCGACGAATCACCGCCGATCGATTACACGAGCGACTGACGGTTCCGAATCAGCAGGATGAGATCGGCCGTCTCGCATCCGTCTTCAACGACACTTTCGGACGGCTCGAATCCTCGTTCGACCAGCTCCGCCGGTTTACTGCCGACTCGTCCCACGAGCTACGCACGCCCCTGGCCGTGCTTCGCGGCATTGGCGAGGCCGCCGTCGCGGAACGCCGGACTCCCGTGGACTACGAGGAGGCGATCGGCAGCATGCTCGAAGAAGTCGATCGCATGTCGAAACTGGTCGACACGCTCCTTCGTCTGTCGCATGGGGACGCTGGCGCGATCCGGTTGGCGCGCGAATCCGTCGATCTGGGACTGCTCGCCCGCGATGTGGGATCGGCCCTCGGCGTGCTCGCGGAAGAGCGCAACCAGACTCTGGCGTTTGAAACAGCCGAACCCGTCGTCGTTCACGTCGATCGGCTCGTTCTTCGTGAGGCGCTCACGAACATTCTCGACAACGCCATCAAGTACGGCCCGGCTGGTGGGACCATCACGATTCGCGTCGAGCAAAACGGCGATCGCGGCGTGATCGCCATCGCCGATCAGGGACCGGGTGTTCCGCCGGAACACCGGGCACGCATCTTTGAACGGTTCTTCAGGATCGATCTCGCGGAACCGCGAGAGCGGCGGAACGGGTCTCGGCCTGGCTATCGCGAAATGGGCCGTCGAGATCCACGGCGGTGAAATTGACGTCGTGGATCGACCGGGCGGTGGGGCTGAGTTTCGCCTGCATTTGCCGCTCGGACCCGAACCCACCATTCAGGATCGAAGGACGTCGCCCGGAGTATGACGCCTCAGGCGGGCCGACACGACGCGCAGCTCGTCTGCCTGGCGGCCTTCGTACGTTCGGCGACCGTCAGCCTGGTGGGCGTGACGTTGGCGATTCATCTCGCCGATGTCGGGTTTTCGGTGACACAAATTGGCTTGCTGATTGGCATCGGTCTCGCCGGCTCTTCGCTCGCGACGGTCATCGTCAGCATTCGTGGCGATCGGTGGGGACGACGGCGTGTCCTGATCGGACTCGCGGTGCTAGGTGCGACTGGGTATCTCGCGCTGGCGGCATTCGCAGACGCGCTCTTGCTCATGCCGCTCGCGTTCGTCGGGATGTTGAACGGTATGGGTCGCGATCGCGGCGCGGCTGCGGCGCTCGAGCAAGCGGTTCTACCGGAGACGGTTGGCGCCGATCGGCGCACGTGGGCGCTGGCGTGGTACAACGTCGTGATCGACGCGGACACGCGCTAGGCGCGTTGGCCGCTATGCTCCCGACCGCACTCACCCGCGCGGCGGCGCTGACCCCGACAAGTGCACACCAGGTAACGTTCGGCCTTTGTGCCGGCGCCATGCTCGTGTGCATCGCGCTGTATCTGCCATTGTCACCGCACATCGAGGTCGGCGTGGCAACGGAATCGGATAGACATCCGCCGCTCGAGCCTGGCAGCAAGCGCGTGATCACGCGCCTTGCGCTGCTTTTCGGCCTGGACAGCATCGGCGGCGGCTTCTTGAATCGTCGCTGATTGCGTACTGGTTCTTTTACCAGGTACGGAACCTCAGAGGCGGCTATCGCCATCCTGTTCTTTGCCGCACGGGTGCTGAACGCCGTGTCCCACTTGGGGGCTGCGTGGCTGGCTCAGCGGATTGGACTGTTGAACACGATGGTGTGGACGCATCTGCCGTCGAGCCTGTTTCTCATCGCGGCGCCCGCATCGCCCAACGCTGCGCTGGCCGCCGCGCTGTTTCTCGCGCGTGAAGCGCTCGTCGAGATGGACGTCCCCACCCGCCAGTCGTACGTCATGGCTGTCGTCAAACCGGGGGAGCGTACCTTGGCGAGCGGTGTGACGAACGTGACACGCAACGTGGCGTGGGCCATCGGGCCCTCGTTTGCCGGTGCCATCATGCAGCACGTCGCCCTCGCCGGGCCGCTGGTCATCGGCGGCGTTCTGAAGATTGGCTACGACTTGATCCTCTACCGGGCGTTCCGCCATGTGCGCCCGCCGGAAGAAGCGCGACCGGAAGCGAAATCAAAGCGGTGAGGCCAGGAGCTCACGAGTCGAACAGCCGCGTGTACTTCACGACGAACGAACGCCCGAGCAACTCGTCTGGGGTGAACGCCGACGTGTCGCGGCGGTCGTTGTAGACGAGAAAGAATCCCGTGCCGCTGCGATTGAGCAGCGCCAGGCGGATGTTCGACGAGAACGTCGACGCTTGCCGGTTGTACTGCATCAGACCCTGAACGCTGGCCAGACTCGTGAACGCGTAGCTCACCTTCAGCGGCACGAGATCGTTGCGGAATCGCCGCCCGGCAAGGTGATGTCGTCGCGGTTCCACCAGACCTCGGACAGGAGCCGCGCGCCGGCGCGCACGGCGACGGTCAGACTCCAGCCGTGATAGTCGCCGTCGTAGAAGCTGCCCACGCGGTGGAGCAGCGATGCTGACACGGCGCGCTCGGTTCGTGTGACCTTCGAAGACGCCGCGCGTCCAGGCATACTGCCCCGGCGGAATGACGACACGCCGGCCGGTCACGTCCTGATAGACCGTGAACGGTCGCGTCGAGGTCGATCCTGCTGCGTCTCGAATAGGTAGCCGAAGCGGCGCGCCCGGTGCGCGTCTGGATGTCGAAGAAGTGCCAGTGCCCGGACGAACTCTCGAAATCGTTGTCGAGGTTCGTGAAGACGCTGAAGTTCGCGTGCGGCTGAATGCGGCGGATCCACGGCCAGCGCTTGCGGCTGGTAGCTCAGGTCGTAGCGGCCCTCGACCTGTCGGTAAGCCGCGACGCCGAAGGAAGCCAACCTCGGGATTGAAGCGTTCGCCGACTTGCGAATAGCCGGCGCTGCGCGGTCCACGATCGGATGGACGTAGGTGTAGAGCAGCGCGTCCGGCGTAGTCGGAGCCGCCCTTCGCTCTCGGGCGAATCGGTGCGGGCGACGAAGGCGAAGAGGCGGCCGTTGGTCGTCGCCTGCCAGCCCAGATCGACGCCGTAGGCGCGGTTGTAGTCGTCGTCCGCCGCATGATCGCCGACGCCCTGGCGTCCAACGAACATCGCGCCGAAGTTCGATCGGCCGATCTCGCGCTGCAGCCGGACACGGTGAAGTTGTTCGCCGGCGCGAGCGTCGCGCCCGTCCGTGCGTCGACCGCGGCTTCGGTCTGCATGTTGAGCAACGCCGACGTTGTAGCCGCCCAGCTTGCCGCTCAACCGTCCGCCCGCCGATGATGTCGATCGGCTCGCCGGTCGATGACAGGCCGATCCGGCGCGAGAAGAACAGGTCGATGGCCTGCGGCTGGCCGAGCTGAAACAGTCTGCGCGTTCTCGAGGAAGAACGGCCGCTTCTCGGGGAAGAACAGCGGAAACCGCGTCAGGTTGATCTGCTGCTCGTCGGCTTCGACCTGCGCGAAGTCGGTGTTGACCGTCACATCGAGCGTGAGATCGGCGCGCACGCCCCACTTGAAGTCGAGTCCGACGTCGCCGCGTCGCGTCGACGGTATCGGTGCTGAGCGTCTTGTCGTCGTTGACCGCGCCGGCAACATAGGGAATGAACTTCAGGTCGCGGCGCGCCGGCAGGCTGAGCCCCTGGAGCTTGCCGGCCACCGACACGCGATGCAGGTTGTAGCCGCGCGGCACCGGCGCGAGGAAGACCTGCTCGTTCTTGCGCCGGATGTTGCGCATGACGTTGACGCCCCACGTGCGGTCCTCGCCGGGGTTGTAGCGGAGCGTCTTGAGCGGGATCGCGAACTCGGCTTCCCAGCCGCGCTCGGTCGTGCTGCGCGCGGACCGTCCAGTCGGCGTCCCAGTTCACGTTGAATCCGCACGCCGCCGCTGCCACCGCCAGTCTGCCCGGTCTGCCCCTCCGCCATCACCTGGCCGTCGTACTCGATACCGAACGGATTGGTGCCGAAGACGAACGCGTTCTGGCCGTCGTTGAACGTGTCGAGCAGGATGCGAACCGAGTCGGTGTCGTTGAGGTCGGCGTCGCGGCGGCTCTGGCTGACGAGAATGTTCTGTGGCTCAGAGTCGAAGCAGACGACGCCGACATAGAGGTTCTGCCCGTCGAGCAGAAACCGGATCTCGGTCCGCTCGGTGGCCGGCTGCCCTTCGTTCGGCTCCTGCTGGACGAATGCCGAGAACGGTTCACCCTGTGTCCACACGTCCTCGTTCACCAGACCATCGATGACGGGTCGTTGCCCCTCGGCCGTTCGGCCGACGTTCACGAGCGGCGTGAGCGTGGGCTGCGCGCTTGCAGGGCTGGCGAGGAGCATCGCGAATGCGAGCGGCAGGCATGATGCTCCGGGCGGCTTCACGAAGAAAGTATAGGGTTCGGCGTGCGAGGTCGCCGCTGACATCCTCCTGACGAATCTGTCAGCAACCTGTCAGTCGCTGGGCACTCCGGCTTGCGTAGCGCTGGAACGAGTCGCGGAACCGATGTCGCGACAATCGCTCACAATTTAAGTGGCGGTGAGGCAGATTCGTGCCAAGTCGCAACGCTCGGGAGCGTTGCGCGACGCCTGAAGACTTGCCGAACCCAGGCCGCCCGCCCCGCCCCCGTGCACTTCCCGGGAATTCAGGAAGGCGACTTGCTGGAAGGCGCAATCAACGTGGCGACACTCGTTGAGCGGCAATCACGGTATGTGATGTTGGTCCGATTGCCGAATAAAGAGACGCAGACAGTGGTCCGCGCGGTGGCGCGGCGAATTAGACGACTGCCACAAGGACTTGCCAAATCGCTAACGTGGGATCGCGGGACAGAGTTTGCTGCGCATCGCGCGTTTACGCTAGCGACGGACGTCCAGGTCTACTTCTGTGATCCGCAGAGCCCTTGGCAACGAGGGTCCAACGAAAACACCAACGGGCTTCTGCGCCAGTACTTGCCGCATGCCGCTGACCTATCGCGCCCCACCCAGGCGCAGCTCGATGCGATCGCGTTGCGGCTGAATAACCCGCGACCGGGAATGACACTCCATACCGGACCCCGGCAGCTAAACTAGCGGAGATCGTTGCGTCGATGGGTTGAAACAGGTAACACTTTTCCCCCTCGAAGGGGGGCCGGCTATGCCGTGGAAGGAGTGTCACGTCGTGGATGAACGGCTGAGATTTGTGGCCCGCCTGCTCGATGGCGAGAAAATGGCCGGCCTGTGCAAGGAATTCGGGATTTCCCGGAAGACCGGCTACAAGATCTACGACCGCTACAAGGATCACGGTGCGCTCGGGCTTGACGGATCGCAGCCGGCGGCCCGTACCGGCACGCGAATCGGCTACCGCTGCCAATTGAGGCGCACATCGTGCGGTTGAAGCGCGAGTACCCGAGCTGGGGCGCGCCGAAGATTCGCGAGCGGCTGCGACGGAAGTATCCTGACCTACGCTGTCCGGCGATTAGCACGGTCCATGCGGTGCTCGATCGGCATGGCCTGGTCGAGCGGCGCGTCCGTCGTCGCTATAAAGCGCGCGGCACCGCCTTGTCGCGCCCGCTGCAGCCCAATGAGCTTTGGTGTGCCGACTTCAAAGGCGAATTCATGCTGGCGGATCGGCGGTATTGCTTCCCGCTCACGATCACCGACTTCGCAACGCGCTATCTGCTGCGCTGCGAGGCGCTGAGCTCGACCAAGGAAGGCACCGCCTTCACCGTCTTCGAACGCACCTTCCAGGAGTTTGGCTTGCCGCTGGCGATCCGCACGGACAACGGCATTCCGTTCGGCTGCGGCAACGCCCTGTACGGTCTGACGCGACTGTCGGTGTGGTGGCTCCGCCTGGGCATCGGCATCGAACGGATCAAGCCGGGCCATCCCGAGCAGAACGGCCGGCACGAGCGGATGCATCTCACGCTGAAACGCGAAGCGACGAAGCCCGCGGCGCCGAACTTCCTGCAGCAGCAAGCCCGCTTCGATGCGTTCGTCGCGCGCTACAACGATGAACGGCCCCACGAAGCGCTCGAGATGCGCGTGCCTGCCGACGATTACGCGCGGTCACCGCGACCGTATCGCGGCCTCGGCGAGCTCGAATATCCGTTTCACGACTGGACCGCGATCGTGACCACCTGCGGCCGGATCTGCTACGAGAAGCGCAAGGTGAATTCAGTACGGTCTTCGCCGGCCAGAAGGTCGGCGTCGCCCAGGTCAGCGAGCACATCTGGCTCGTCAGCTTCATGGACTACGACTTGGGGTACTTTGATGACGAGACGTGCCGGCTGGAACCGATCGAGAACCCGTTTCGGCCGAAAGTGTTACCCATGTCTCCGGAATGAACTGTCACTCGTTTTCAACCCATCGACGCAACGATCTCCGCTAGTTTAGCCGCTGGCGTTCGATATCCGAGCGTCATTCGAGGGCGCGTATTCAGGCGCAGCGCGATCGCATCAAGTTGCGCTTGGCTGTAGCCAGACAGGTCGGCGGCGTGCGGCAGGTACTGGCGTAGAAGGCCATTGGTGTTTTCGTTGGACCCTCGTTGCCACGGGCTCTGCGGATCACAAAAGTAGACCTGGACGTTGGTGGCCATCGTGAACGCGCGATGCGCGGCGAGTTCGGTGCCGCGATCCCACGTCAGCGATTTCATGAGTCCTTGTGGCAGCCGGCGGATTCGCCGCGCCAGTGCGCGAACGACGGTCTGCGTTTCCTTGTTCGGCAAGCGAACCAGCATCACATAGCGTGATTGCCGCTCGACGAGCGTGGCAATGTAGGTCCCGCGCGCGCCTTCCAGCAAGTCGCCTTCCCAATGACCGGGCAGCGCGCGGTCGGCGACGTCCGCCGGCCGCTGACGAATGGAGACGGCATCAATGATCTGGCCTTGCTTGGGACGGACACGAGCGCTGGCGCGCGCGTGTCGAAAGTGGCGCTGGCGGCGGAGCTGCCCGAGCAAGGCGCGCTTCAGGACACCGCGGCTTTGAATAAACAGACTGCGATAGATCGTCTCGTGCGACACCTGCATCTCAGGATCGCCCGGAAACGTGTGCCGAAGCCAGCCTGAGATTTGCTGCGGCGACCACTGCCGCGCGAGCTTCGTGGCCACGGCGCGCCGCAGCGCAGGGCGCGTCGCCAGCCGGCACCGTTTGGGACGCCGACTCTGCGTCGCCACGCCTGCCGGTCGGCGACGCCGCGCGATACAGCGTGCGCCCATGATTCCGCGCCACTTCGCGACTAATCGTCGAGGGCGCGCGCCGAGCGCCCGACTGATGGCGCGCAACGAAAGGCCGCGCGCCAGCTGCCGCGAAATTTCTTCCCGCTCTGTCGTTGTCAATGCGAGCCGTGATCGTCGCCGCGGCCGTGGGGCGATGCCGCCCTCAGCGCCGACAATCGTCGTAGACCGAACTCGAAACGCGATGTAGCGCCCGCGCGATATCGCGTAACGATTCGCCACGACGCCATCGCTGCCCACAACTCGTTCCTCTCACTCCAGGACATCCTCGACCAACGCACACCCATACCGCCTCCGATCGCGTATGGTGTTGCGTCGACCGATTGAATTCACCTTACCCATGTGTCCGGAATGAACTGTCACCCATGTACCCGGAATGGAACGGTGCGAGATGGCGGAGAGGGTGGGATTCGAACCCACGTGCCCTTGCGGGCAAGACGCTTTCGAGGCGCCCCCGTTACGACCACTTCGGTACCTCTCCGCGTGACGGAACCGCTGACGGTCGCAGCAACCTTTGATTATAGCAGCCGTCGAATGAAACCCGGTCGTCGGCCAGTTATCAGTTCAAAGCAGCGTCTACCTTTGAACTGGCAACTGATAACTGGAAACTGTCAGCGCTTCTCTTTGAAGAATTCCTGAAGCACCGCCCGGCACTCTTCCTCGAGCACGCCGCCCAAGACCGTCAACTGATGATTCAGCCCTGGCGTTTCGTGCGCGCGGGTTGCTGATACCAATGCGCCGCTGCGCGGCTCGGGCGCGCCGTAGACGACCAGGCCGACGCGCGCGTGAATCATGGCGCCCACACACATGAGGCACGGCTCGACCGTCACGTACAGCGTCACGCCCGTGAGTCGGTAGTTCTCCATCGAGGTCGCTGCAGCGCGGAGGGCATTGATCTCGGCGTGGGCGGTTGGATCGATGGCGCTGACCGGTCGGTTGCAGCCGGTGCCCACGACTTTCCCGTCGGCCACGACCACGGCGCCGATCGGCACCTCGTTCAAGGTGCGGGCATACGCGGCCTCGGCCAGGGCCAGCCGCATGAACGATTCGTGATCAACGGAAGAGCTCACCTCTGCAGTCTAACGGGATTCGCCGTCCGGGGCGGGCCATGAACGTCAAAAATCTGCGCAAACCTGCGCTCGTTATCGCGCTTTTCAATGAGCTCGGTCGGTTTCAGGCGATCGAGAACCAAGCGTTCCGCGGATGAGGAATCTTCCGCCTGAAGGCGGAAGCCACGCGAGTCTGGGAGGTGAACTTTTCCGCGTCGTCCGAGTGTCCGCGGATGTGAAAATACGATTCTCGGGCCCTTCCGCGCGTTCCGCGGATGATGACGTGCCCTTCCGCCCCTTCCGAATGCTCCGCGGATGCCAATTCGCGGACGTCCGTGCAGATCACATATTGCCAACTCACGAGATTTCGATACTATGCTCCAGCCGCGTTCCCCTGCGGATGGAGACACCATGGCAAAGTTCCCCGAAGACGATGAAGAGATTGATATCCCCGACAGCCGCCTCACGAACGCGGCCGAGTCCGTCGGCGGCACCCTGGGTAGCGCCGCTGGGAGCCTCGATTCCGTGACCAGTGGCATTACATCGACCATCTCGAGCGTGGTCGCGCGCGCGCGCGAAGCCTATCCGTCCTCCGACTACGGGACGACTCCGGCCGCTCCGCCAGCCCCGGTCAAGAAGGTCAAGGCTGCGGCACCAAAGAAGGCGGCAGCTCCGAAAAAGGCGGCAGCTCCGAAAAGGGCGGCAGCTCCGAAAAAGGCGGCAGCAAAGAAGTCCGCGAAAGCTGCGAAGCGGAGTGCCAGCGCCAAGAAGGCCAAGAAGAAGGCGAAGAAACCAGCTCGAAAAGCTGCGGGCCGTTCGGCCGGACGAGCTGCACGCAAGGGCGCTGCGAAACGCTCTGCAAAGAAAGCCGTAAAGCGCCGCGCGGGCAAGCGATCTCGTTAAACGACGACCGAGTCTCCGGGTACGCCTCTTGCTCGATCATTCGAGCGAGAGGCGTTGTATGTCCGATGTCACGTGGTGGAAGCCCATCCGCGACGCGTCAGGTGAAGTCCCTGGAGACACCAGAGCGCCAGATGTCGTCGGTCGGACGGGCAGAGAGATGCCAGATGTTGCCCACGACGAGGGGCGTCGAATTGCCCCGACTGATCCGTCGAGTAGGTCCCGCGCAGACGATCACCCAGGCGGTGTCGAAGACAGCATCGATTTCCACGATCGCTCCGGGCAGGGAAACCGGAAAGCCGAGCGATAACCGCTGAGTCAGCGGGTCGCTGACTCAGTGGGCACGCCAAAGCGCCGCGACGGCTCGACACAGTCGAATCGCGACGATCGCGGAATCTCGGATGGCGTGCTGCCGGCCTCGCCGGAGGGCCGCAATCGAAAGAGTCGCAGCTCTCCTCCGCGTTCCGGCCGGATGGCGAGCGGTGTGCGATCGAGCGCGCGGGTCGACTGCGCGGCCGAGAACCGCTCCCGAACCGCTTGCTCCTCTGACTCATCGAGCAGGGCGTAGGGTTCGAACCCGCGCTGGCGCAAGTGGTCGAGCGCGCGGTCGAGCCAGGCCGGGTCGAGCAGGTCGTAGCGCAGAGTCGAGCCGCCCCGAGTAAAACGCCACGCTGCCACTGTGCAGGCTGGACAGGATCACCGCGGATGGCTCGGTCGTGGCGTCGATGTACAGACCAGCATCCACGAATCGCTGATTCACGTCGGCGTGGTTGAATGCGCCGGACGACCGCGACACATGAATACCCTGCACCACCGCCAGGATTGCGATGGCTGCAAGCCCCAACGTCCGAGCGTCCTGCCCGAGCGGCGTCAGCCACCGCGACGCTCCGTAGGCCGAGAGCAACATCACCAGCGGCAGCGCGGGCAGCATGAAGCGAAGGTACAGTCCAGTCGTCAAAGGGTAAATAGAACGCGTACAGACGCCGCGACCCCAACCACGAATCCGACGAGCGTCCAAACCCGCCGCCGGATCTCGGGCGGCAGCGTCCAGGCCAGGTTGACCACAAAGAGCCAGCCCAGAATGCCGTGTGCAGTCCACCACCAGACGGGATACCTGGTCGCGTTCGCCCCCAAGTGTCGCCAGGAGAAGCTACGGGACAGATCGCCGTAGCCAGTGATCCACGGCGACCCATAGAGCGTGTCGTTGAACCAGAGAAGAAAGATTGCGAACGGAAGGAGTCCCGCAACGAATCCGGCGCAGTAAGCGAGCGATTCGCGCAGGCGTCGACCTGTCACCGCGAGGAGAAGTGGAGCGATCGCCAGCGGTGCGAGATTGGGACGGATCAGAATCGCACCGCCGCTCAGGGCTCCCCCCACGATGGCCGAGGTCATCGTCCGTCGATCGGCTGCCAGCAACGAGCCCAGCCAAAAGGTCGCTGCCGGCACATCGGACATTGGTGTCAACGTCCACGTGAGCACGACCGGGCTGGCAACGGTCATGACGGCACCGAGAGTGCCCACGCCAGGCCCAAATAGTCGCGCGCCGAGCCGCCACGTCAGGAGCGTCAGAATCGCAGCGCACAAGGGGACGATGAGGAACGATGCACACGTTGAAATGGACCGAGCGCTTGCCATCAGCAGCGGAAAGCCCGGGGGATAGACCGGGACCAGCGTCCGCCTGTCGACCGAGCGATAGCCAATCGGGGTGAAAGTGTCGATAGCGTCGGGCCACGGCATCTGTTCGGCGAGCGGCACGTGGAGACGGAGGTCGCCTTGACGCCAGAGGATCGATTGGCTGACGTATCCAAACTGGTCGGCCGCAATCGCCGCGCGCCCGCCATATGCGACGCCGACTGCGAGGATGGCTCCGGCGGCCAGCGGCGCAACCCACCGCGCGAGGCGACCAGTGAGTCGTGGTGCGCGGCTCGAGAGCCCTCCGAGGCTGCGCCGGTCGAGCCACCAGGCGCCTGTGAGTAGGAGAATGGCCAGGGTTGCGGGCCGGACCGGATTGCGCGACGAGATTGGCAACGTCCCGAGTTGAAATCGCGCGCCGCCGGTGACGAGCGCGACGAACGCCCACGCTCCGGCGAGCGCGGCGACCGCCAGCAGGACGCGAGCGGCACGCGAGCGCGTCACCATGAATGGCAGTGTACAAATATGCCCGTGAAACGCCGCTGGATTCGATGGTCAGTTCGGGGGGGCCGTCGGCTGCCCACTCAGGAGCGTTCGCCGCACCAGCGCCTGCAGATACCTGATCTCATCGTCGGCGAGCCCTTCCCCAAACGTTGCGAGACCTTTCGTTGCCTTGATCGCGATGCCCTTCCCCACGGTGGCCGTCGACTCGCGGGTACTGTGGTCAATGTCGACGATTTCTGCGGCCGTGAACGCGCCTTGCGCTTCGTCCGCCACGCCCCACGCTCCTGGACTTCAATGCCAGCCTGCGACACTTGGAGCTTCGTCGACCCCCACCGCGATCTCAGTAAGGTGTTGAGCGCCAACTGCCCCGGAAGTATTCCGAACATCAAGGTCAGCGATGCCATGAAGGTCCACCCAAGGAGGGTGGGCGTTCCGGTTTGCTCGAAGAATCGAGCTACCGGACCAATCGCGACACCGAGAATCGCGATCGGAATCAACGCTGGTGACACTGCAAGTGGGTGCACCCGCTTCATCGGAACGACAATCCCGATGCCGTCGTTCGAGTGCTGAACGGTGGCCCGCGCGGCCGCCGGGCGGTCGACTGCGGTCTCTTGGTCCAACGTCACCCGGCGGATCAGTGGAAGCTCGACCTCGTCCCACGACACCCGCAACGGGTGATCGGTCGTCACGTCTTCCAGCGGGAGTCGGGCGTGCTGCGCCACCGCCGCGGCGCACCCTCGCGCTTCGGCGTAGGTCAACGGGCTGCAAAGCCGCAGCGACCGCCAGTCGCGCGACAGCAGGCTGACCGGAAACTGGTCCGCCCGATCGGAATCGCCTTCCTCGAAAGCGATGACCACGACCTCGTGGTCGTCGAGTCTGTGTACTTCCGCTCGTATTCGGAACACCGCCCAGGTTTCAACCGCGACGAGGCGTTCGGCGTTGTCGATCGTGACCCATCGGCGTCCGAACGCAATCCCGGCACCGACGGCCCCGAAGACGATTCCCATCACCAGCAGGAGGGGTTGGATGAAGGCTGGCACCTCGTCTGCGTTGGCCAAGGTCACGGCGCCCAATCCGACCAGCGCGGCAAAGAGACCTGCGGCCATGAACGGCACGCCGAAGAGTCCCGGCATGTCACCCCTCTCTCGGACCCTGAGCCGTCCTGAGGGGTCATGGTCGAACCACCAGCTCATGGTCAAGTTATCGGCGGGAACCGTTTTCCAGCGCGGAAGCGGGCGGTGCAGGCCGAGTGGGCCGCTTCGGCGAAGTCTTCCGCGGAAGAGTGGAAGCAGCGGAGATCGTCAATCCGCGGTTCAGGTTCGAGTTCCAGTAAAGTTCCAGGGTTCCAAGGTTCCAAGGTTCCAGGGTTCCAGGGACCAGCACCTCACGGCAGG
Organism: uncultured Acidobacteriota bacterium; assembly: GCA_963734095.1. GTDB lineage: Bacteria > Acidobacteriota > Vicinamibacteria > Vicinamibacterales > UBA2999 > JACCSI01. Next base: position 491,579 of record CAVTGK010000040.1, read on the forward strand.
ATGAAGTCCATCGCCTGCTGAATCGCCGCGGTCGCCGCCCAGTAGCCGATGACCAGCAAAATGGCGAAGTCTTTTTTCACAGCCATTGGTTTCTTCATTACGAGCAACCAGATAGCTGGAAAGAACATGCAGACCCCGAAGATTACGTGCGACATCAAGCTGATAAGAGGATGGATGCCAGTGCTTGATGGTCTCGAACATGCGGTGCCCTTCGTAGCCAGTCTGTAGTGCGATGATAAGAGGCACGCAGAGCAGAACCCGCATGACGATTGGCGTTTCGCCAAAGGGCGGGAGGTTGCGTTCCTCCTGAAAGCCGATGTCGAAGCGGGTTTGGGTCGCCTTCATGTTAGCCTCGCAATCCGTCAGGACGTCTCAAGAGAACCGACCGCACACTCGTTACGATGCCCAGCCCAGGGCCTTCATCGCCAGGCCGGCGTGCCAGATCTTCGTCATGTGCGCGATCCGATCGCCCTTGAACTGCATGACATAGACGTAGTCCGTGCTGGCGCTGCGGCCGGTCGGCGGCACGGGCCCACCAGTTCCCGTGTGGGTTCCGTGAAATACGGCATAGGCAATGACGTTGTTACGCGCAGCGTCCGTGGCAAACGACTTCAGCTCATACCGGCCGTCAGGGAGCACGGTCAGGATCCCCTTCATCCAGTCGGTGTATTGCGCCAACGTGTTGACCTCGAGCAAGGGCTCGGCCTGAGCCGTAAACGTTGCGTCCGGCGTGCAATAGGCGCTGCACACCGACCAGCCCTTTCCCGTTTCGCAGGCAGCGAAAAAATCTTCAGCAACGCTTGTGATCGAGGCCATGGGGATCTCCATTGTTGGTTGAATTCGGCGGATGTTGCGAGCAGACGGGCCCCGTGTCTGGCGGTATAGACGACCCAGGCCGTCCGGCGAGAACATCGCGGCGGCTCGACGCGTGGCGTCTTGAGGAATGGTGCTGGACGAAAGCGGTCGGCTCCGTCAATGGGACGGCAGCCAGCGTTTGCCCTCGATGCCACCGCCCGTGCTGGTGAGCCGAATGGCCAGCCGCCGCCGGTCTTGCAGCTCGAGCGTCAGCATGTCAGGCCCGGCCAACACCACGGCCTCGCCGATGCCCGTGATGTCGATGTGCCCTTCAATCGCGGTCCACGTATCGACCCCTGCCGCGTCGTGCGCCGGATCGTCGGACCATATCGAGAGTTCGTACGGTGTGGTGCGCAGCAATTGATCGCCGGCATAGAGGGTGCCAACGCCGTTCAACGAGGCAACAAGACGTCTGCTCACGGGGGATCCTCCGCGCGCGTTGTATCACGAAAGAGGGCAAAGTGGGACCTGAGGCGATATGCTCAACGGTGACGGCCGTAACCTAAGCCTCTATGCGCCGTGTTCTTTTTCGATGGGGCCGCGTGGCGATTTACAGCTATCCCGCGATGTTGTACCTCGGGTTGGTCTTGGGTCTCTTCGCGCAGCACTATGCCACCGCTCGGAATGGTCTCGACACTGCGCGCACGGTGATCGCAACGCTCATCCTGCTGCCGCCGGCTCTCGTGGGTGCCCGGCTTTTATTCGTTGCTTCACACTGGCGGATCTATCGACGAGACCCATGGCGGATCTGGCGTCACTGGGAAGGGGGCGCTGCCATGTACGGGGGGCTGCTCCTGGCGGTGCCGCTGTCCGTTCCGCTTCTGGCGATGCTCCGGATCCCGTTCGGCGCATTCTGGGACGTGGCGTCCTTCACGATGCTCATCGGGATGACCCTCACCCGCGTTGGATGCTTTCTCAACGGCTGTTGCGTGGGCCGTCCGACTCACGGATGGCTCGGGCTGACCCTGCCGGATCACCTCGGAGTGTGGCGGCGACGGATCCCGACCCAGATTCTGGAGGCTGGATGGGGATTGGTTCTCCTCGCGGGAGCCGTAACGATTTGGGGCCTCCTCCCATTCCCGGGCGCGCTGTTTCTTTGCACCGTGGGCAGCTACGGAGCGGGGCGGATCGTGCTCGAGTCCACGCGGGAGAAACCAGATCGAGTCCGTGGGCGTCGCGCTGCACGGAGCGCTCTCGATGGCGTTGGTCGCCGTTTCGTTAGTCGCCTTCGCGGTAGCCTGGTCGAGCTGAGGAGTACACCCGAACGGCCCTGTCGGGTCTGATCAATCCGCGCTTAAGTCGGAGGTGTTCGGTCGGCCTGCGCCGGCGTCATCCCCAAATGAACCCAATCGATTCTCCCAGCCTCATTCACAGCCACGGTCGATGGCCAGCAGTTCACCCGATATCGTCGAGCAATGGCCCGATCCGGGTCAGGGATCAGCCTGAAGGTAAGGCCCAATTCTTGACGGACTCGCGCGACGGACCTCGAGTCCTCGCCGTCGTCAATTGCAATGACGAGCGGCCCTTCGCCGCTAATCCCATCGTGCACGCCTTGAAGGTATCGCAGCTCGGTCAGGCAAGGCGTCGACCAAGACTTCCAGAAGTTCAGCAGCACGCGTCGTCCGCGCAACCGGTGTAGCGTCACGCGATGGCCCTGGTCATACTCGAAGAGAAAGTCGGGTGCCCGCTCGCCTGACTGCACGGCCAGGCGTAACAGGCGTGAGTGGCGTGGTTCGCCGGCGCGCGAAAGCTTGTTGAGCACCGCGGTCAATGAAACGACATCTGGCGGACCAGGTTGGTGCCAGAGACGCCGACCGTGGCGGCTGATCACATACGTCGAGGGTCGAGCCGCTACGTTGAGGGCGCGCGTCCAGCCCCCTTCGTAATCCTCCGTGACTGCGACTGGACTCGAGAATTCCCGTGAAAAGGCATGGATTCTCCCGCTTATTGGGTCTCGCGTCGCGGCGAGGGACCCGGAAGGCAGCACCAGCATGACCGAAATGGCAGCGCCATTCGGCTTCCTCCGGCGCATGGCCTCGGCCACGATTTCCAGCGCGGTTGGCGAAGCGCCTTCGGAAAAGTGGATGAGGGAATGCGTTCTCGCACCAGGTGGCAGATCCCCAGCGTCCCGCATATCGACGTGGGCCACGATGGAGTGATCCAACGTCCGATCGGGCGGCTGATCACCCCCGAAAATCGGGACATATACCAAGTCGTCGTTCATCTCAGGAGGTGGGGTTGTGATCCAACCTGGCAGGGACACTCCGCACACTCTGCCGTACGAAACTTGCTCCAGCACCCCAGGCGTCGAACCTATCCGGTTGCCCCCGATCTCCAGGCATATCTGGCCCGTCTGAGGCAGGCTATCGGGAATGGGCAATACAAAGCGATCGTTCTCCACCACCTGGGTTTCCTGGCCGCCAATGATTGCTGGAACAGGCGGTGGAACTACCCAGCTCCAAGAATGAGACGTCACCGTGCCGGCAGGTATCCAGCTCCGAAAGGCGGTCAACGCGGTCTCATCCGATGTTTTCGCGAAATGCACGACGGCCGGCTGCGGTGGCCGCTGTTTCACCGTTAACGTGCCGCGCAGAACCAGACCGTCAGCGCGAATCTCCACCGCCGTGTCACTTCGATTTCGCCGAAGCGTCAAATGATTGGAGCCCACGTTCGAACGTGACGTTCCCCGTCAGTGCCTTTTGAATCGCCTTTTGGGCCTTCGTCAACGCCTTGTCCCGCACAGGCTTGATCTTGTCGATTGCCGTTTCTTTGGCAAACGACGGCAAGCCGCTAATTTCCGGGTCGGCGAGCGGCTCTTTCAGCGAGAGCTGGCCGTCGGCGTCGAGCACGAGTGACAGCTCTTGCACGATCTGCAAGGAGTAATCCGGAAAGCCAATCGCACCTGTTGTCGCGTTGCCCTTGACGGTCACCACGATTGCACCGGGCTTCCACTGAACGGTGGCGGTCGACATTTTGACGTGGTACGTGGCCAGTGTCACAAGCCGGGCCTTTGTCTTGATCGTGAACTCGACCGTCTTCAGCGAGTCGACCATCTGCTGCAATACCGGACCCAGGAACTCTTTACTGATGCCGACGGCAAAGTGGTCAGCCGCACCCAGAAAATGTTCGGTGACGTTGTCGAGTGATCCCGAAGCGCTGCCCGACAGGTCCTTCGGGAGGGCGATTGCCTCGACGCCCCCGGAGTTCAAGTGCTTGAACTGGAAGAATCCGAAGTCCTCGGGCAACTCGTGATTGATCGGCCCAAGCTCCTCTCTGAGGAAGCGGCGAACAATCTGGGTGATGCGCGCGATCTGAGACTCCGTCCAGTTGTCGTGCGCCGGAACAAACTTGATCTTGCTGTCGTCGTCACTCACTCTCGCTTCGAGGAGTCTTTTGCCGTTCTCGGCAAAAGGACTCTGTTCGATCGAAACGGTGGCCTGGAGCCTGCCGTGGATCGGTTCGGGAAGCATGGAAGTGCCGGAATCGGGCTTGTAGAGTGCCCTAAGGTCACACTGAAGGATCACCTCCGACGATGACCCATCGGGGATTGTGATTGTCGGAGTCGAAATTTGCACCTGCACCGTGCCCCGGGTCGCGGCAGCCGGCGATCCATTGGAATCACCGATCCGCACCGTAATCCAATGTGGACACGTGGGCGAGGCGTCTTCGAATGCCCCATTCTGGTGCAGGGTGGCCAGAATACAATTCACGACCTCGAGACGAATCAGGACAACCGCATCAAAGCCGCCAGCTAATCCGTTGGACATTGGAGGCTCCTGCTGGACCGTTCGCGAACCGGGATGAGGACTGTACTAATCGGAAGGACTTAGTGTCGAGTAGTATCGGCGACCAATAGTGCTAAACGAGCCGCTTGGGAGGCAAGATGGACTGGACGCTGTTGTTCATCGGATTCTCTCGTTCTCCTAGCTATTGTGTCGCTCCTTGGGTTCACAGGTTGCTCTTCCCTTGCTGAAGCAGACCCCTGGCCCGACAGAAAGGACCCCGAGCCCGAACCCGATCCTGAAGTCGTCTATGACGACCTTGTCACGCTAGGCGAGGACGGGTCGGCATCCCTCGTCGGGTACTGGCCGCTTGGAGAAGCATCGGGGACAGTGGCCGAAGACAGGTCGAACAACGACAATCACGGAACATACGTACAAGGGAACGGCTCGCTCCTTCAAGGCCAGCCGGGTATCGTGGACAGCACCACGAGTACCTACTTCGCTGGTGGTTCGTACGTTGAAGTTCCTGACAATCCCACTACGGCCCTCGGGGCCTTCAGCGCCGAGGCATGGGTCAGGTTTGACGGGACGACGCAAGAACAAGAGTGGTACACGGTGCTGGACTCATCGAGTCAGGTGGCCGGGGCGGATTTGCGTGGCTACGTGATCTATGCAAAGCACGACACTCTAACGCAGGTGACTCAGTGGGCGGTGCTGGTCGGCAATCAGGGAGCGGGGGAGAGCGGAGTTGTAGTCATTGGAAGCGAGGCTGAACTCAACCAACCCACACATGTTGGCTGTTCGTACGACGGACAGACGATCTCGCTCTATGTCAACGGAACCCTCATCAATGTCGGGGGCGTCGTCACGTATCTCGAGCCCACGGGTCGTCCGCTGTCAATCGGTGCGGGACTGCACCAGGCCAGTTTCTACCCGTTCAAGGGGTACATTCAGAAGGTGGCGGTGTATAACACGGTTTTGCCTCAGGAGCACTTTGCCGGTCACTACGAACAGTTGCAGACGGTCTAGCGATGCCGGGGCTCATCTGCGAGTGTTGGTGCGGGCCTCGTTCGACAGCGAGCAAACAGCGCTATGGAAGCCCGCGCATTCTCCGCGATCTGCGCGCCCAACATGAGCGGAGTCAGCCGCAAACGAGATCATTCGCCTGATGCAGGACGACCAACTGAAAGCGCGCGTGCGGAAACGCTTCACCTGCACGACGATGAGCGATCACGATCAGCCGGTCGCCGCGAATGTGCTGGATCGCGAATTCACCGCCGACGCGCCGAATCGGCGCTGGGTCGGCGACACGACCGAATTCGTGATCGGCGAGAGCGGCAAGCTCTATTTGGCCGCGATTCTCGATCTGTTCTCGCGGTTTGTCGTCGGCTGGGCCATCAGCGCAGTCAATGACCGGTACCTGACGCTCAAGGCGCTCGATGATGGCATTGAAGCGGCGCTGTCCCGAGCCCGGGCTACTGCATCATTCCGACCGGGGCTGCACCGTACGCCAGCGAAGATTATCAGCGCAGGCTCGACGCGCACGGCATCACGTGCAGATGAGCCTGGCCGAGGTCAACAATCTCGCGGCGCTGAAAACGGTCGAAGGCTTGACGGTTCTGCTCAAAAGCGCCAGTGGACGCGGACAGACGTTCGGAGCACGTTGTTGATCTCGTCGCCGATGGAGCCATAGTCGAACCTGATGTCAGGCACGATGCGAAGATGGTGGGTCAGGGCGACAGCCACATTCGCGCCGATTGTCGGACCGCCAAGGTTGCGTGTGTGAACTTCCGACTGCCTCACCCCATGAACGGTTGGATCGAGCCCCTCGCCAACCCTGACTGGCGTGGTGTCCGTCCGGTCCGTCACGCGGTGATTGGTGATGCCGGCAATGAAGCCTACTTCGACGCGTGGGTGAACCGACCGGTGGAAGATCGCGACGCCGGAGATGCTCATGGAGACGTCGCGCTCCTTGTGGTACTCGAGAACGACACCGAGCCGTTCGAAGTCTGGAGAGCCGGGAGGCGCAAACGAATAGCTGACGACATCGCCGCCGTAAATCCGTGTGAAATGGCGGGTGGGGATGACGATCTCGCCCTCGATGTCCAGCCAGGGTTTCAGGCTGACGCCGCCCAGCACCCCGGCCGCCGGCGACCGGCCGTCCACATGGTCGGCGTTTACAGAGAAGCCCCCGACGCTTCCCCCCACGTAGAAGCGGCCCGGCGTCTGCGCGTCCGCGCGACCGACGACCGTGGAAACCAGCAGAAGCGCGACCGTTACGATTGACCTGAAGCTCTGGTCCATCTCTGCTCGCGAATGTGCCAAGCGGTACGAAAACGGCTCACGGGTGGCAGGAATCCTCTTTTGCGTGTGCTTGAGCGTCCGCCACATGCTCGGCGGTCAGGGCGCAGCCTCGCTCGGTCCCGCGTTACGATAATGGTCGCGCATGCGTATGCAGCTCGCCGGCGGACAGCGACTCGGTCATTACGACATCGTGGCGCCCATCGGCGCCGGCGGCATGGGTGCGGTTTATCGCGCCCACGACACCGTGCTCCGTCGCACGGTGGCGATCAAGGTGCTGCACGACGATCTCGCCGGCGAAGCCCGCGGACAGCTGCTTCGTGAGGCGCGTGCCGTCTCTGCTCTGAGTCACCCGCACATTTGCGCCGTTCACAACGTCGAGGAGGCCGAGGGGTTTGCCTTCATCGTGATGGAGCATGTCTCCGGCCGGACGCTTCAAGCGCTCGCCGGCCGCGCACTTCCCGCCCCGCAAGTGCAGCGCTACGGCATTCAGATCGCGCGCGCGCTCGATCACGCCCATGCGCACGGCATTGTCCACCGGGATCTCAAAGGCGCGAACATCATGATCACCGACGAAGACGATGTGGTCGTGCTGGACTTCGGCATCGCGGCGCAGACGGGCGAGCAGCGCGGCCGAGGGCTCACGTCAACGCTGGCCGATACCAGCGACCGAGCTGGAACCATCGCGTATATGGCGCCCGAGCGGCTGCGCGGCTCGCCGGGTGACGCGCGGAGCGACATCTGGGCGCTCGGCGTCGTGCTGTACGAAATGGCCGCCGGGGCCATGCCGTTCGTCGGGGAGACGCCGTTCGCCGTGTCGGCGGCGATCATCCATCAGCCGGCGCAGCCGCTCTCCGAGTCGGTGCCAGCGCCGCTGCGGCGCATGATTGATCGCTGCCTGCAGAAGGATCCCGCACGCCGTTATCAGACCGCGGGCGAAGTCGTCGCCGCCCTGGACGTCGGGGAGACGCCGGCACGCCGCGACGCGCGTTGGGGCACGGGACGCTGGGCACTCGCGGTCGCCGGCGTGGTGATCGCCGCGCTGCTGGCGCTCGTTGCCGTAACCCGGCGGGAGCGCGGTGCCGACGCCAGCCGCCACGGGCGTACAGAGTGTCGCGATTCTGCCGCTCAACGTCATCGGCGGCACGGCGGAAGAATCGCATCTGGGCGTCGGCATCGCCGATGCCATCATCACTCGCCTGGCCACGGTGCGTCGACTTGCGCTTCGGCCGACGACGGCGGTGTTGCCGTACGCGGCACAGTCACCCGACGTCGCCGCCGTTGGCGCCGCCCTGGCCGTCGATCAGGTCATCGTCGGAACGATCCAGCCGACGGAAACCACCTATCGTGTCAGCCTGCAAATGGTTCGCGCGGCCGATCGCGGCGTGAGCTGGGCGCATACGCTCGATACGTCACGCGGCGATCTGCTGGCGCTCCAGGACACGGGTCGCCGAGCAGATTGTCGCCGCCCTGAGCCTGCAATTGTCCGGTGATGAACGCGCCCGTTTCAGTCGTCGATACACGGACAACGCCGCCGCGTACGCGGTGTACCTCAAGGGCCGCGCGCTGCTGGTGAACTACACCGAGACCAACATGCGAGAGGCTGTGGCGAGTTTCGAGCGAGCCCTTGCGATCGACGCGGACTACGCGCTCGCGCGATCGGCTCTGGCGACGGCGTGTGCCTGGTTCAGCGTCCGTTACGCCTACGGACCGGGAGCGATCGAGTGGGGCCAGCGTGCGGAGCGCGAGGCGCGTGCCGCCCTGGCGAGCGATGCGACGCTCGCCGACGCGTACGTTGCGATTGCCAACGCCGCCGGAACGGCCTACCGCGGCTTTGACTGGCGGACAGTCCTCGATGAGAGCGAACGCGCGCTCGCTCTCGATCCGGCAGCCGAATTGGCGTTCGCCGCGCGGATGCGCGCCTTCTACCACCTCGGCCGGTTCGAGCGTGTGGCGGACGAGGCACGACGGGCACGGTCTCTCAATCCCGCGTACAACGCGGAGGTGGCAAGGCTGGAGGTCGCGACGAAGTTGTTCAGCGGCGAGTTCGCCGAAGCGCGGGACCGCGCGGTCGAGCTGCTGGCACGCAATGATGCGCCTGTCGTCCGACAATATCTGGCGCTGGCGCGGTACTACCTCGGCGAGGTTGCGGCCGCTCGCGAGATGCTTGCTTCGAACCGCCAGGGCGGCCAGCCCGATGTGAGATCGCAGGCGTCGCTGGCCTCCATTGAGGCAGCCGCGGGCGACAGGACGGCTGCGCGCCAGCGGGCGCGCAGCATAGAGCGTGGATCCTATATGGATCATCACGTCGCGTACTCGCTTGGCGCCGCGTGGGCGCAGCTGGGCGAGCGCACTGCCGCGATGAAGTGGCTGCAACAGGCGGCGGAGACCGGCTTCCCCTGTGACCCATGGTTTCGCAAGGATCCCCTGCTCGATCCTTTGCGCTCCGATCCGGCGTTCACGCAGCTGCTCGCGAGCGTCGCAGAACACGCGCGCCTGCCCTGATCCACGTGATGGTGCGTCTGGCCTGTCCCTTGTTCGCGCTGGCGCTGGCCGCTGCCTGTAGTGGAGGTCGCGCAGAACCGGAGGATGCTCGTCCAGCCCAGGCGCCACGCGACGCGCACCACCAGAATGTCACCGGGCCGCACGGCGACCACTCCCCGCATCACGGCGGTCTCGTGCTCATGAACGGTGATATTCATTACGAAGTCGTCTTCGACCGCGCGGGCCGTCACGAGATCTGGTTCAGCGATGCCGTGCGCAGCGACCTGCCAGCCTCGGTCGCGACGGGCGTCACGATGGAGGTGTCGCGGCCCGGAGCGCCGCCGGAGCTGCTGAAGCTCTCGATCGACGATGCCGGTGAAGCCTGGCTCGCGCAGGGCCGTCCGCTCGAGGGTGACGGAGTGATGGTGGAGGTGCGCTACGCGCTCCAAGGCGTGCCGCATGCGATCGAAGTGCCCGTCGTTGCCTCAGCCCTTCGGTAACATTCGAAGGCAACCCCACCCTGAACACGAATTGAAAATGAAACTCGCGGACTACTCGCGCAGCGCTTCGATCGGGTCGAGCCGCGACGCGCGGCGCGCCGGGTAATAGCCGAAGAGGATTCCGACCGCCGCGGCGATTGCAAACGCCGCTGCGACGGCATCCGTCGACACCTCGGTCGGCCAGCCCATGAGAGCGGTAAGACCTCGCGCGGCAGCGATGCCGGCGAGCACGCCCGCTGCACCGCCCAGCATGCTCAGCACCAGCGCTTCGACGAGAAACTGAAGCATCACCTCGCGACGGCGGGCGCCGAGGGCCATCCGCAGGCCGATCTCGCGCGTCCGCTCGGTCACCGACACCAGCATGATGTTCATGATGCCGATCCCGCCAACCACCAGCGAAATGGCGGCAATGCTGGCCAGCAGCGCCGTCATCGTCGTGCCGGCGCGATTGAGCGTGCCCGACATTTCCTCCATCGTCGCGGAGTCGAGCTTGGGCATGTTGGCGAGCGCAAAGGCTGCGACCTCCGTATACAGGCCCTTGGTCATCTGCTGCGCGGCGAGGGTCCGCACGACGAAGTCGTCCGGGTTTGCCAGGCCCGCGCCTTGCCGCGACGTTGGGCCCTGGAATCCGCCAAGAGCGCCCGAGGCGCGGGCCGCGCTGGTGGCAATCGACTGCGCATGCCGCTGCCGCAGCAGCGCCGTGATCGCCTGTGACACGCTGGTGGCGACGCCCGCTTCGGTCACGCCAATAGTGATTTGCTGAAGGTAGTCGCGGCCGGTCATGGCGCCGAGCGTCGTCACCGGCACGAAGGCGCCCTCGTCCTGGTCGCGATCGACGGCGCGCATCCAGCCAACGACGGTAAACGGCCGGCCGTCGATCGCGACCTCACGGTCCACCGGATCGACCCCGTCGCCGAACAGCCGCGCGCTCAGCAGGCGACCGAGGACGACCTTGTCCGAAGCTGCCGCCACGTCGGCATCGCTGAACGGCTCGCCGCTCAGGAACGTCCAGCCGTGGATCGTCGGCAACAGCAGGTTCCGTTCCGAGCACGACCGCAAACACCCGAGGATTGGTCGGTGCCGCAACCCACATGCGCGACCGAAGCTCCGCCCGCGACGTGCTCGACATGGTCGAGCGCTGCGATCGCCGCGGCGTCGCCACGGGTCAACGACGTGGCGGCGCCGAGGCCGGACGCGATGTTGACGCTTTCGCCGCCGCGGATGTAGTTGCCGGCGGTCACCTGCACGATGCTCGTACCCGCCGACTGCAGTGTGCGCTGCATCGATGCTCGAGCGCCGCTGCCCAGCGCCACCATGGCGATCACGGCAGCCACGCCGATCACGATGCCGAGAGTGGTGAGGCCGGTGCGGAGACGATTGCGCCCAAGCGCGCGCCAGGCGATGTGGACGGACGCGACCAGGAAGCGGAGCATTGTCGCGCGCGGTACGCTACTCGTGTCGTAGCGCCGCAATCGGATCGAGCGCAGCGGCCCTGCGTGCGGGATACCAGCCGAAGAAGACGCCGACCAGCGCCGACACGCCGAAGGCTACGAGAACGGCGTCGGGAGAGACGACGGTCGCCCAGCGAAGCGTGCGCGCGATCAGCACCGACGCGATCACGCCCGCGATCACGCCGAGCGCGCCGCCCGCGAGGCTGATCGCAACCGCCTCGATCAGGAACTGGCGCATCACGTCCTTCCCGCGCGCGCCCACCGCGCGTCGCAGTCCGATTTCCTTCGTTCGCTCGGTCACCGAGAGCAGCGTGATGTTCATGATGCCGATGCCGCCGACCAGCAGCGACACCGCGGCAACCGCCGCCAGCAGCCACCGCATCGTCGTGCTCGAGCGCTCGAGCGTGCCGGCCAGCTGCTCCAGCGTGACCCGTTCGAGCTCGCGGACATTGCCCGCGATGGCCGACGCGACGTTGGGCGGCAGCCCGCCGGTCGTGATTGCGCGCGTGGCTTGCGTCGAGATCGTAAAGTCGTCAGGCTGCGTGTCGCGGATGCCGTGACGCTGCCGCAGGAGCGACGCGATGCGCTTGGCCACTTCGCTCACCTCGCCCGTTGACTCCGCCGTCACTGTGATGTCGTTCAGCTTCGTCAGGTTGAGCAGCCGATGCGTCGTCGTGTACGGCATGTAGACCGCATCGAACTCGTCGTCTCCGGGCGCCGGCCGCACGACCCAGCTGGCGCTCGAGACGACGCCCACGACGCGGAACGGTTGCTTCCAGAGGGTCACCGTCTTGCCGATCGGCTGCGGCCCGGCTCCGAACAGCTTTTCGGCGACGACCTGGCCGAGCACCATGACCTGCTCGGCGTTCTCCTGCTCGCGTGCGGTGAAGAAGCGGCCGGCGGTGAGTGTCCAGGTGCGCTTGATGTCGAGGAGCTGGAGATCCGTGCCGTGCATGCGCGTGAACCAGCGCTTTCGCCCTCGACTCCGCTCGGGGGCCCGAGCGCCAGCGAACACGCGCGCGTTGGCGTGAACGCCGCACGCGACATATTGCACGCCGTCGAGATCACGGATGGCCGCGGCATCAGCGAACAACAGCGTCGCCGCCGCCCCGAGCCCCGCCTCGAGGTCGCCCAGTCGCTGCCACGCCAGCGGATGGTCGTGCTTTTCCATCGGGTCGTTTTCGGGATGGCTGGTACGCACGACGTCGCTGCGGTCCTCGAGGGGTTGCGGCGCCAGGTCCGGCACCGGCAGCGTCAGGGTGTCGCCGGCGTCACCTTGGTGTGCGACGGCTGCGCCCGAGTCTTCGGTCTTGGGCTTCCAGTTGCCTGCCGAAATGGTGATCTGGTTCAGCCCGGCCGCTCGGACTTGCTGTTCGATCGAGCGCTGCGCACCGGCGCCGACGGCCATCATCGCCAGCACCGTTGCCACGCCGACCGTAATTCCCAGCATCGTGAGCGCGGTCTGGAGCCAGTTCCGCGTCAGAGCTTTGAAGGCAATATCGATCGCGGGATGGAGCGCGCGGATGCGATTCAGAACGTGGCGCATAGCGAAATCGTGAAAGCCTGTAAAGCAAGATCAACGGTCGGCGTCCGGCTTCAGCCGGAAGGACGACACCATACAGTAACTTCCGCCTGAAGGCGGAAGTCCACGAGCCAGGATAAATTCACAGGCTCTGACGTGTCTAGTCCTACCGCCTACTGTCTGCCGTCGCCGCCTCGTGGACGCGATCCGACACCACACGCCCGTCTCTGAAATCGATCGTTCGCATTCCCCAGGCCGCAATGTCCCGCTCGTGGGTGATAACGAGCACCGTGATGCCGCGATCGGCGCGAAGGCGCGCGAACACCTCCATCACCTCCTGGCTGGTCGACGTGTCGAGGTTGCCTGTCGGTTCATCCGCCAGCAGGAGCTGCGGGTTGTTGACGAGAGCGCGGGCGATGGCGACACGCTGCTGCTGCCCGCCAGAAAGCTGATTGGGGTGATGATCCTCACGGTCGCTCAGTCCGACGTCGGCAATCGCGCGACGCGCCCGCTCGCGTCGCTCCGCAGACTTTGATCGCGCCGGCGCGCGTGTACAGCAGCGGCAACTCGACGTTCTCCAGCGCCGAGGTTCGTGCCAGGAGATTGAAGCCTTGGAAGACGAACCCGATCGTTTCGTTGCGGACGCGCGCGAGCTCGTCAGGCGCTAGACTCGAGACATCCCGCCCTTTGAGCACGTAGCGGCCTCGCGTGGGCCGGTCGAGACACCCCAGGATGTGCATGAACGTGGATTTGCCCGGAGCCTGACGGCCCGACGACGGTGACGAACTCGCCGGCGGCGATATCGAGCGTGATGCCACGAAGGGCATGTACCACGTGGTTGCCCACGAGGTACTCCTTCTCCAAGTCGCTGACAGACACCATTAATTCGTGGTGGTGCTCTTGGGCGGAATCTTGCCCGCGAACGCGTAGAGCAGCGTCGCCACCGCCTTCTCAGCGCCCGCCATGCCGTACACCTTGCCGGCGCCTTCGATCACGTAGTACTCGTTTGCCGCATGGGCGCGGCCGCCGAGCCCGGCGCCGCCGCCCACGATCGGCACGCCCTTGAAAGGCGAGATCTTCTCACCCACTTCGCCGTGCCCGAACATGTAGGCGGGCCAATAGCCGCCGGCCGCTGTCCCGCCGCCGCCGATCGACCAATCATCGCGGAGTTCACCGTGAGTGATGTTCATCACCTCGTAGGACCGCTTCAGCGCCCGACCGATGTCGCTGTTCGAGCTCATTTTTGCCCACGGAACATCGCCGATCACCTTCACCTCGACATCCTTGTAGCCGTTCTTGTCGAGTTGTGCGCGGAGCTTTTTCACCAGACCGGGCCCCGTCATGTTCGGCACGTAGCGGAAGTTGTGTTTTGACGTGATCTTGTTCGGGAGGATTGCACCCGCGCCACCGGCATACATGTTGCCGCCCCAGATGCCATCGAGGTTGAACGACGTGCCGTAGCGCTGCATACGAAGCATCGTGAACGGATCGTCCGCGATGTAACGCGCGACGCCGACGTTTGTCGCCGCCACCTTCATGTCCGTTCGCGCGGCTGCGGTCTTCAGCTCGGCGGTCTCCTCGGCTGTCAGCGGCTGCATCCCTTCGAGGAAGCCGTCTATGAGCGGCGTGTTGCCGTCGTCGGACACTAGCGACGCGAGCATCTTGATGTGCCGCCACGCGGGGCTGTCGACGCTGCGCTTGTTGCTGCCGTGAATGTCGGAGTCGGTTGGCCCTCGTCCCCACGCCTTGCCGCTCGTGGTGAGCTCGACGTAGACGCAGCCTTCCGACCCACCGCCGTACCCGCCGTTGCCGCTCTGCGATTGACCGCCGAACAGATACATCGCGTCGGCACCTTCGAGGAGCTCCGGATGATCCTTGACCCACTTGCGCAGACCAATGTCCATCCGCTCTTCGTCGCCCTCGGCCACCACGATCAGGTTGACGGGCAGCTTGCCGTGAACGGCCTTGATGGCACGAAACGCGTTCAACTGCGACATCTGTGGACCTTTCGAGTTGGTCGCGCCGCGTCCGATCAGCACCTTCTTGTACGGTGCCTGCTCGACCAGTCGCGCCTCGAACGGCGGGTTGTGCCACGCGTCGGGTTGCGTCACCGGCATCGTGTCGTACATCCAGTAGATGAGGAGCGTCTTCTCGGCGCCCTCATCGCACTTGGCGTAGACGACGGGATTGCCCGGCGAGCCGTATTCTGTAATGCCGACGTCGTAGACCTGCGTCTGCTGGCAGCCGAGCTCGTCGAAGAAGCCCTTGACCATCTCGGCCGACTCGGGGATGCCTTCACCGGAGTTGGAGATGCTGGGCTGCTGGATCCACTTCTGCAGGTTGTTGACGTGCTGGTCGATGTTCTCGTCGATGTGCGCGTAGACCTTCTGCAGATCCGGCGGCACCTGACTCATGTCAGGCTGAATCTCGGTGTCGCCAGCCGGCCTGACGCCGAGTTTTGGCGCGGCCGCGGTTGGCTCACCCTGCTGAGCGGACGGCGCTGGCTGCGAGCAGCCCGCCATCGCGATAACCAATCCGATGAGTATCCCAACCCGGTGCATGGTCTGCCCCTTTCGGTGCTACCGATCCCTAATGCTTGGCCCCTGGACTTCGACGCCTGATCCCGACGCTTGCCCCTGCTTTTGCCCTTTCCTGCAGTGGATGTCAATGGTTAAGCCGTCGGCCGTCAGGTCCAGGCGTCGAACATCAGGTTCCGTGTGAAGATGCGTCATGCCGTCCCGCCGGCGCGCGATCGTCACGCTGCTCGCTGGCGGAATAGGCACCGCGTGTCGCGCGACGACCGACCGCGGGTCGAATGCGCTCGCAACGCTCGACGATCTCGCCGAGCGCTACGTTCGCCTCACCCTTCGCCTGGCGCTGCACCAGCCGTCGCTGGTGGAGACGTGGCTTGGACAGGACAAGTGGCGCCCAGGGCGTCGCGAGCCTGTGGCGAAAATTCAGGACGAGATCGTCGCGGCCCATGCGGCGCTACTGGATGTGAAGTGGCCGCCGGAGCTGAGCGATCGTCTGACGTATCTCACCGGGCAATTCGACGCCCTGCTGACGGCCGCCCGTCGTCTGGCTGGGGAGTCGATGCGATTCGAAGACGAAGCCAGGCTGGCCCTTGGCGTCACCGCGCATCAACTCAAGAGCAACACGGCGGAGATCGCGGCTGCACGCGCCGACCTCGATCGCATGCTCCCTGGTCGCGGGACAATCCACGAACGTTACGCGACGTTTCGATTGCGCCACCGCCTGCCTTCCGACCGCGCGCTCGCGGTTTTCGGCCAGGCCGTGGACATATGTCGTTCGCACGCGGCCTCGCGAATCGAGATTCCCCCGAGCGAGTCGATCGATCTCGTCGCGGAGGCGAGCGGTCAGGAAGCGCGTGCCGTCTATCAGGGCAACCTCAAGACGCGAGTCACGCTCGATCCCACCGGATCGCTCGATCTTGCGCGCCTGGTGTGGCTGGCGGCTCACGAGACCTACCCCGGGCATCACGTCCAGCACGTCCTGGCGGACCGCGACTGCGTGAGCGCGAAAGGCTGGTATGAGCGGGCGCTGCATCCAACGTTTGGCAGGCATATTCTTTTCGCGGAGGGCACGGCCGAGGCTGGTGCGGCGTTGCTTCTGGAAGGCGACGCCTTCGAGGAGATTTGCCGGGTTCTAGCGCGGGCGGCCGGGGTCCCACCGCAACCGATTGGTGACCTGGTTGCCGTCCATCGGGCGGTCGCCACACTCGACGCCGTGATCCCCGCGATCGCCGAGCAGTATCTGGACGGTGCCATCGGGAGCGAGGCGGCGGTCGAGCGGATGAAAAGCGAGTCGCTCGTGTCGAACGCACGCAACATGATGGCCGTCATCGAGCGTCAGCGAACACGCCTGCTGGTCTATCCGCTCGGTCGACGCATGGTCGCGGCGGAACTTGGCGACGGACCGGTCGGGGGGCGCTGGCGCCGATTGGCTCGAATCGCGACCTCTCTATCTCTGTCAGCCTGACTTGCACGGCGCGACCCGAGTCGGGGTGATCTCGACCTGAAACCACGATCAGTCTCGGGCACGGCCGAGTGGAGCGCGCTACTCAGACTTACCCGCGCTCAAAGTCAGTCGACGATCAAAAACCCTTCCTGCTCAAAATGCGGATCGAAGGCGAAGGCTTCTTCGAGGTTGCCCTGCCGCATCGTGACGAACGAAACGGCATCGACCAAGCTCAGTAGCCATTTACTGCGCTCGAGGAGAAGGTCCAGCCCCGCGTTGTGCAGCGCCTCGTCGACCCACACGACGTCGATGAGCGCGGCGAAGTCCGCTCGAAAGCTCCGGACCGCATCGAGACCCAGACGTCGGCCGATGAGCGCATACGTTTCGACCAGGACAAACGACGTCGACACAAGCGACGCCCTTCGGGCGCGCAGGTTCGCGAATGCGTGTTCGGCGCGAGTGTGGTTTTCATCCTTGGCGTTGAGCAGCGCGAGCAGGCCTGATGTGTCCGCGAAGACGGTATTCACTCGAAGGCCTCATCCAGGTAGCGATCATGCTTGCTCGAGACGTCCCGCGCGCCGCGGCGATCGCGGAAGCGTCCGACCAACCGCGCCGCCCGATCGTACAGCGCCGCCCGATCGGACGTTTCTTCCGCAAGTCCCTTCTCGACATACCGGCGAATGATCTCGGCGAGCGACAAGCCGCGTTCGTGCGCCTGGGCCCTCAAGCGGCGCGCCTGCTGGTCGGTCAGTTGAATCTGCGTCCGGACCATCGAAAAAGTGTAAGCACATCATGATGTAATGTCAATCCTGTGGGATTCGCGCATGGCGATGCGGTTCTTCTCAATGGTCCGCTGCCCAAACGCGAGGGCTGGCACGAGCGGCGCTGACGGCAACGGCGACGGTTCCACGTATTTTCGTGCTACACTAGTTTACGTGGCAGACAACCAGAACATCACTCTGAGCTTGCCCCGGGAGCTCTTGAGACGAGTCAAGCGTGTGGCGGCTGACCGCGACACGTCGGTGTCGGCTCTCATGACGGAGGCGCTGGATCGACTGGCGGACGAGGACCGTCGCTATTCCGCCGCCCGAAAGCGGGCTTTGGCCGCGTTGCGGTCGCGGCGTTCGCTGGGTACGCAGGGACGGCGTACCTGGTCGCGCGACGAGTTGCATGAACGCTGACCCGCAACGCGAGTTCGTCGACGCCAACGTCCTCGTCTACGCATTCGACTCGTCAGCCGGCCGGAAGCAACAAGCAGCGGAGGCGCTCCTTCAAAGGCTCTGGGAGAGCAACACTGGGTGCCTCAGCATTCAGGTGCTGCAGGAGTTCTTCGTCACAGTTACCAAGAAGGTCGCCAAGCCGTTGCCGGTGGAAGACGCGACCGCCCGCATCCGTGAGTTCGCGGCGTGGAGGGTCTTCGCGCCTAGAGCGGACGATGTCCTTGCTGCCATCGGGCTACACACCCAAGCAAAAATCGGATTCTGGGACGCGATGATTGTGCTCGCCGCAGCGGAATCGGAATGCGACGTGCTGTGGACGGAGGACCTGAGCGACGGTCAGTCACTGCGCGGGGTTCGTATACGGAACCCCTTCGCCGAACATGAATAATCGCCCTGGCGCGTTCCGCCTCTAGAAACGAAGACGCCAAATTCATCATCGGACAGGGGGCGGTTGCCGCCATGGTCCTTGCTCCTACGCAAGCTCATAGAAGAGATCCACAAACGACTTCGTCGCGCCGTCGATCCCCGCCACCTTGGGGTTGGCGGATTCGATGAGGTAGTACCATCGGGGGCGTGCGCGCCGGCGCCGTGACCCATGCCGAAGATCCCGGCGGGGAGCTTGAGCGGCTCGCCGGTGAAGGTCACGCCGGGCCACGACCCGGCCAGCCGCGGCCAGAGCAGAGGGTCGACACCCTGCGTGGTGTAGGTCCGCACCATCGCTTCCACGAGCCGCGAGTTCGGCGGCGTCTCGGTCGGGTTGTAGCCGCCGGTCATGTTGACCTCAATGTCGCCGAAGCCCTGCTTCTCGAGGTGCGCCTTGAGCTTTGCCAGAGTGCTCGTGGTGGTCATGTCCGGAACGAGGCGCATGTCGATCTTCGCGACGGCTTTGTGCGGCAGGATCGTCATGCCGCCTGGTCCGGTGTAGCCGCCGACCAGCCCTTCGATGTTGATCGTGGGCTGGCTCGCGAGCCGCACCAACGAGTCGTGCCACGATTCGTCCTCGATCCAGCGCTGGACGCCGAGTGCCTTCTTGGTGGCGGCTTCGTTGCGGCGCGGAATCGCCGCCTCCAGAATCTCGCGCAACCGCGGACTGAGCGGCTTCGCATCGTCGAAGAAGCCTTCAACGGCCGGCGTGTGCCCGTCGGGCTTGATCAGCGTATTGAGCGCGCGCACCAGGCGCCACGCGGGGCTGTCGATGTGCGCCGCAAGGCTCGAGTGAATGTCGGCCTTGGGGCCGCGGCCCCACTTTTCTCCGGTGGACACGAGCTCGAGCTCGACGATGCCCTTGGCGCCGAGGTTGACCTCGACGGTTCCGTCGAGCGATTGATTGCCTAGCGGGATGATGATGCCCACGGCCTTGCGGAGGGCGGCCTCCACCTCGGGCTTGAACACGATCTCTCTGAAGTTCGGCGAGCCGATTTCCTCCTCGCCTTCGCAGACGAGGACAATGTTGATCGGCAGCGTCTGTTTGGCGGCTTTGAACGCGTGCAGCGCGGCCAGGCAGGCCATCTGCGGGCCCTTGGTGTTGGTGGTGCCGCGGCCGACCATGATCTTGCCGACGCCGGGACGATCGACGATGCGTCCTTCGAGTGGCGGAGAGCTCCACTCCTTCGGGTCGTACTGCTTCACGTCGTACATGAAGTAGATCGCCAGAGTGGTGGCCGCGCCGTTGTCGAGCGTGGCGAAGACGCCGGGCTTGCCTCTGGTGGGGATGACGTCCACGCGCGTGAACCCGGCATCGCGGGCGAGCCGCGCCATGTATTCGGCGCCTTGCGGATAGTTGAGGTTTTCGGCCGCGATGGACGGCAGCGCGATCCAATCGCGCAGCCGCTGCACAGTGGCGTCGTGCTGGCGGACGATCTCGGCGAGCACCGCTGCTTGATCCGATTGAGCGATGAGCGCGTCGGATCCGGCGAAGGCCATTGCCGCCGCCCCGGCCATGCTGGTGTGAATGAACTCCCGGCGCGTCACGTCGCGCGGCGTTTCTCGATGCATCCGTGGTCTCCCGAAGAAGGTGAACAGCGCTATAGATTAGCGGAGATCCCCCGATCCCCCGCCATCGCTTGAGCCGCGTCACGCGAGAAAACGCACCAACTCCGAATTGATCCGATCAGCGTGCGTCCACAGCACGCCATGTGGTCCACCGGGAAGCTCGACGAACGTGACGTTTTTGATCATCTTGGCCTGCCGTCTCGACGTCGCATCCGGTGGCAGGATGCGGTCGGCATCGCCATGAAGGATAAGTGTCGGCACCGTGTTCTTTGCGAAATCCTTGCGGAAGTCCTCGATCCAGCAGTCGACGCACGCGACGGTGCCAATAGCGGAAGCGCCGGCGGCGACGTTCCAGTTGTCCTCGAGCACGCGCTCGCTCACAAGCTTCCCGCCCGTGACGTCGTAGTTGTAGAAGTTGCGCAGGAACTCCATGAGGAACGCGGGGCGATCGGCCCGGAGCGCGGCTTTGATGTCCTCGAACACCTTGGCGTCGACGCCTTCCTGGTTGCCGGCCGCTTTGACCAGATACGGTCCGAGCGTCCCGATGAGCACTGCCTTGCGCACGCGCTTGCTGCCGTATTTCCCGAGATATCTGGTGACTTCGCCCGAACCCATCGAGAACCCGACCAGCGCGACCTTCTTGAGATCGAGTTTCTTCAGCAGCTTGTCGAGATCGGCCGCGAACGTGTCGTAGTTGTAGCCGATGCCAGGCTTGCTCGAGCGGCCGAAGCCGCGGCGGTCATATGTGATCACGCGGTGTCCAGCGGCGAGGAGCGCTGCCGTCTGCTTTTCCCACGACGCCCCGCTCAGCGGCCACCCGTGAATCAGGACAACCGGCGAGCCCGACCCATGGTCTTCGTAGTACAGATTGATGGGCGTGGAGTTCTCTTTGCCAACGGTGATCGTGCTCATTCATGCGCTCCTTGAGGAAGGCCTTCGCCGCGGCGGCGCCAAACCAGAGAGTCTGCACCCACTTGACGTGAAGGTAAAGTCAACTCGCGTGTTGAGACAAGATACGTCCGCACCGTTGCTACACTTGGAAAGCTTCAATGCGGGATTTGATTCTCGTCACGGGCGCCACAGGGAACACGGGCTCGGCAGTGCTGCGACAACTGGAGGAGCGCGGGGCCAACGTCCGCGCGATGGTGCGGAAGCCGGACGCGGCCGCACGACGAGACTCATCGGCGACGCTTGTGGCCGGAAACTTCAACGATGCGCACTCCCTTGAAGGGGCGCTCGAAGGCGTCACGCGTGCGTATCTCGTTACGCCGTCGAGTCCCGACGCGGAAGCGCAGCAGCTGCGTTTCGTCGAGCTGGCTGCCGCCAAGCGGCGGCAGTTCACTCGTCAGTTCGGGACGTGACTGGCATCGAGTCGCGTGACATCAAGACGTTCGCACGCGACTACGCAGGCGCCTTCATTCCAGAGTAAGCGAGACAAGTCCGCAGGAATGAAAAACACGCGACTCTATCTTGTCCGCCACGGAGCAACACAGTTGTCCGCTGAAGATCGATTCGCCGGGGACATCGGCGTCGAGCTCTCGCCCGAAGGGCGTTCACAGGTTGAGCGTCTCGCGGCACGCCTGCGGGATGATGCGATTGGCGCGATCTACTGCAGCCCACTCTCTCGTGCCGTGGAAACGGCACACATCATCGCCAGAGGCTGCGGCCTCGAGTCGACATTGTGCGACGGGTTGCGTGAGATCCGCCACGGCCACTGGGAGGGCCTGAGCCGCCGGGACGTGGAGACGCGGTTCGCGAGCGAATACGCCGCCTGGGAGGAGGACCCGTTCACGTTCGCGCCGGAGGGTGGCGAGTCCGGAGTCGCTGTCCTGGCGCGCGTGCTCCCCGCCATTCGAAGCATCATCACTCGACATCCTGGCCAAACGATTCTCGCCGTCTCTCATAAGGCCACGATTCGAATTCTTCTCAGTAGTTTGCTCGGATTCGACTCGCGCGGCTACCGTGACCGGCTCGATCAGGCGCCGGCCTGTCTGAACGTCCTGGACTTCCGCGATCCCGTTCGCGTGCGCCTGATGCTGTTCAACGATACGTCGCACTATGCCGATCGCCCTCGCTTACCCGACCGCAATCTGTCCAAGTGGTGGGACGACAGAACCCCTCCGTAGAATCATGACCAACGCCGCCACGCCGCTGATCAGTCAGCGCCCCACGGAGGATGTTACAGAGCCGACGCTGCTCGCCATTCAGCGCCCAGGTCAGCACACAGGGGCTCATGACCGCCGCTGCCGGGACGCTTTCTGAGAACGGACTTCGCGCAACGCGGCGTTCTCGCGAACACGTGCCCTGAGGATCTTCTCTACGAGGCGTGCCGGCAGCGGACTGTCAGTCGAGAAATGAATCGTGGCGCCGCTAACCCGGTGCGTCTTCGTGATCTCGTCCTTCATCGCCGCGGCCAGCTTTGGACTCGCCGTGAAGAACGACAGATGCTTTGGCTGCGATACGAATCCCACGAGGTCGCTGCCCAGGGAGAACATCACCGTCGTCCCATACGAGATCCGCTCCTCCACCTCGGGAACGGTCTCCTTGATGAGCGTGCGGAGCTGATCGAGCGCGTCGCGCTTGGCCTTGGGCAGCGTCGCGAGATAGGCGTCGACCGCCAGTGGATCGTTCTTGGATTTTCTGGCCACGAAGACCCTCAGATCGGTTTCAGCTCGTCAATTCGACTCGCGCGCCTCCGTCGAATGCGTCTTGCAGTTGCGCGATGTCGAATTTCTTCATCTTCAGGAACGCCTGTGTGACCCGCGCCAACTGCTCGGGCGTACCCTTCTCCCACATCTCGTTCATGGCGGTCGGTACGATCTGCCACGACAGCCCGTACTTGTCCTTCACCCACCCGCATTGCTCCGCGGCGGGAACAGCGGAGAGCTTCTCCCAATAGCGGTCGATCTCCGCCTGCGTCTCGCAAGACACCATGAAGGAGATCGACTCGTTGAACTTGAAGAGTGGTCCTGCGCTGATCGCCATGAACGGTTGGCCGTTCAGCTCGAACGCAACGACGTCGCAATCGCCCGAGGGCGTGTCGCGTAGTGTCGTGACGCTGGTGATCTTCGAGTTCGGGAAGACCGAGCAGTAGAACTGCGCGGCTTCCTTGGCTTCCTTGTCAAACCAGAGATGCGGTGTGATTGGTTTCATCGTCCTCTCCCTCAGTTGTCCTACTGGTTCAGCTCTCGACAATCCCGGCCGCCGTCTGGGGGCTCTCGCAGACTGGCATCGACCATCCGGGAGGACCGAGAAGCCAGCACTGCACCAACGCTGGTTCCGTGTATGCCCGCCTGTCTCCACGCCGGCGGAGCGATTTCAGCTCACCGCTGACGCGACGTCCGCATTCCACACACCCGTCGCGGCGGTGTCCCGCACGTAGTCGGCAAATCGCCTCGGTGCTCTTCCGGTCACCCGCTTCACATCGTCGGTGATCGTACTGGCGCGATCCTCACGAAAGTAGCGCTCCAGGTCCAGCATCCGATCCGCAATGGCTTCCGGCATCCCCTCTGCGAGCATGCCGGCCCTCAGATCGGCCGCCGGCAGACTCACGTGACGGATGACACGTCCTAGCACCTTCGACAGTTCATCAGCCACTTCGTCGTAGGTCAGTGCCTCTGGACCGCTCAGCGTGTAGATCTGTTCTTCGTGACCTGCGGTCGTCAGCGCCGCCACCGCCACCGCGGCAATGTCGCGGACGTCGATGTGGCTGATTCGCGCCTGACCGCTCGCGCTGTAGAACGCACTCTCCGCCCTGATCGTCGGCGCCATGAAGGTGACGGCGTTCTGCATGAAGCTGTTCGGGCGAAGAAACGTCCAGGCCATGCCGCTCCTCTCGATGGCCTTTTCCACAGGTCTGTGAATGTTCGCGAGGCTGTAGGCTTCCTCCGCGGCGCCCATGACGGACTGCTTCACGATGTGCCGCACGCCGGCGGCGCTCGCGGCATCGACAGCGTTCAGCTCGAGCTCGGTTTGGTTCAGCGCGTTCGGTCCGAGGAGGAACAGCGTGTCGCAGCCCTGAAACGCCGCGCGAAGCGTCGCCGGGTGGTTGTAATCGATGGTGACGGCCTCGATTCCGCGGGCCCGGGCGATCTCGGCCGATCTCTCTGAGAAATAGGCGGCGCGAAACAGGATCTCTTGCGCCTTCGAGCTGTCTGATGACCTCGCTGCTCAGGGTTCCACTGGCGCCGGTGACGCAAATCATGGGTCACTCCTTTCGTGTTTCCAGGTCCACTATCGCGCGCGCAATCGAACCGAACAATGCCCGGGAGTCGCTGATTCATGCTCGTTCGTCCAACGGTCTGGACGGTCAGACACGCGCGGCGCATACTCGCGTCATGAAGATTCCCTTGGCGCACGATCCGCTTGGCGAAGCCCTGCACTTTCTACGGATGAGCGGCGTCTTTTACTGTCGCTCCGAGTTCACGGCGCCCTGGGCGCTCGCCCTCCCCGCGTTCGAGGACTGTTTGATGTTCCATGCAGTGACGTCAGGCCGGTGCGTGCTTGACGTAGAAGGGCTGCGAGGATCACGTCCTGCAGCCCGGCGATTTCGCGCTCGTGCCGCACGGTGCCGGCCACCGGCTGGCGAGCGAGTCTGGAGTGGCTGCCGCGAAGCTCTTCGACCTGCCACGCGAACAAGTGAGCGACCGGTACGAAATCCTGCGCCACGGCGGGGGAGGTGCGCCGACGACCGTCATCTGCGGCGTGGTTCGATTCGATCATCCGGCCGCCGATCGGCTGGTGACCCTGCTGCCCAGCGTGATCGCCGTCGACGCGTGGAGCTCGCCCGAGGTGGAGTGGATCCAGAGCACGCTGCGATTGATGGCGATCGAAGCCAGAGAGCTGCGTCCTGGCGGCGAGACCGTGATCACGCGGCTCGCAGACATCCTCGTCATCCAAGCCATCCGATCCTGGATTGCGAGCGATCCAGCCGCCCAGACCGGATGGCTGGGTGCGCTCCAGGACAAGCAGATCGGCCACGCCGATCGCGCTCGTCCATCGAGAACCCGCGCGCCCGTGGACGGTCGAGTCGCTGGCGAACGAGGTCGCAATGTCCCGCTCGGCATTTGCCGCGCGCTTTACGGAGCTGGTTGGCGAGCCAGCGATGCACTATGTCGCTCGCTGGCGCATGCATGTCGCGTTGACGTGGCTGAAAGAAGAGGATGCACCGGTCAGCGAGATGGCGAGTCGGCTCGGCTACGAGTCGGAGGCCGCGTTCAGCCGGGCGTTCAAGCGATTTCTCGGGTTCCCTCCGGGTGCCGTTCGACGGGCGAAATCAGATCCACCGGTTACACCGATGATTTTCGCCTAGCGCTCTGGTTTCTACCTGTAGATGCGGAGACTTCGAATGCTTGCATCAGGAGGTAAAACATGAGCGGAATCACCGGCACTCACGCGCGCGCCGTCGCCGATCTGGCGGAAGGCCACATTATGGCCGCGGTCGAAATCGCGGCGACTCCCGAACGCGTTTTCGGCGCAATTGCTTCGGATGAGATCACCAAATGGTGGGTCAGACCTGGGATATTCGATACGAGAAACTGGACCGGCGATGTCCGCGGAGGTGGCCGCTGGCAGGCGGCCGGCATGACCCGTGGACAACCCTATGTTCAGGAGGGCGAATTCCTGGAGGTGGAGCCACCGCGGCGGCTGGTGCACACTTGGGACGGTGCCGGGAAACCCGGGCTGCCGTCGACCGTCACGTACGTCCTGGAGCGAATCGATAGCGGGACCCGCCTGACCTTGCGCCACGCAGGTTTTGCCTCGCGTGACATGTGCAACGCGTTCGCGCTTGGCTGGGAGACCAGTCTCGAGCGTCTGGCCGAAGTGCTGGCGCCTGAGTTCTCATTGGATCGGTCATAGACGATGGCGCGCGGCGGGGGTGAGGACTCGATCGAGGTCGCGCTGCTCGGGGCGGCAAAGGGCGGCGACCGTGACGCCTTTCAACACCTCGTCGAGCCCCATCACCCGCAGTTACGAGCGCACTGCTACCGTATGCTCGGGTCCTTCCACGATGCCGAGGATATGGTGCAGGAAACACTGCTCCGCGCGTGGCGAGGTCTGTTCGGCTTCGACGGACGCGCGCCGATTCACTACTGGCTCTATCGCATTGCGACCAACGTCTGCCTGAACGCGCTCGCTGCCCGCGCAAGAGCCAGCCGTGTTTGCCGGAAACGTGGCGTACTGCGCGGTGATCTCGGCCTGCCATGAGGCCTTCGATCTGCGCCGGGCCCGGGAGTGGACGGCCGAGTTGTCGCGGTGGTGCGCGGCGCAGGAGGAGCTGGTGCCCTACCGGGGTATCTGCCTGGTCCACCGCGTCGAGATCATGTGTCTGCACGGAGACTGGGCGGACGCCCTGGAGGAGGCGAATCGCGCGTGCCGGTGGATGCGCTCGGTGCCGGCCGCACGGTCTGCCGATGCCGCCTACTACCAGCTCGGTGAGCTCCATCGGCTGCGCGGGGAGTACGACAAGGCGGAGCGGGCCTACCACGAGGCCAGCAGACTCGGGCACACCGCTCAGCCGGGAGTTGCGCTGTCACTGCTCGCGGCCGGGGACGTGGGGGCGCCGAACGCGCGATCCGCACCGCACTCGACGGGGCCGGTGACCGGACGTCCCGGTGCCGGATTCTGCCGGCGTACGTGGAGGTCATGCTGGCAGCGGACAAGGTCGAAGACGCTCGAGCTGCCGCAGAGGAACTGGCCGCGGTCGCCGAGGCCCTGGATTCCCCCCTGCTGAGCGCTGTCAGTGGACGGGCGCAGGGCGCGGTACTCCTGGCGGCCGGTGAAGGGCGCAGCGCCCAGGCGGTGCTCGGCCATGCGGTGGCAACGTTCCGGGATCTCGACGCGCCCTACGATGCCGCGCGGACCCGCCTGCTCATCGGCCTGTCATGCCGGGAGACCGGTGACGAGATCACCGCACAGCTGGAGATCGAGGCTGCCAAGTCGGTCTTCCGGGAGCTGGGGGCCGCACCGGACCTGATTCGCGCCGAGGAGCTCGCACTCAAGGCCCCGGCCAGGGCGGCCGGCCTGCTCACGGCCCGTGAGCTGGAGGTGCTGCGTCATGTCGCGGTGGGGAAGCCGAACCGTGCCGTGGCGGACGACCTGTTTCTGAGCGAGAAGACAATCGCCCGTCACCTCAGCAACATCTTCCTCAAGCTCGGAGTGTCATCTCGTTCGGCGGCCACGGCGTACGCCCACAAGCACAACCTCGTCTGACGCCTGGGAAGAATTACCCACGCTCAGGTGTGGACGTTCTGCGGACGCGGCGAACCGAACCCGCCGCCTAGCGTTTGACCGAACGAATGTCATCGGGCAGACGGGCGGGTCGTGCCATGAACGGGACCAGTCTCAGGCGTTCCACCAGGACTTCGTGGAGGCGTTCAACTCGGGGGACGTCGAAGTCCTGCTGAGCCCGTACGAGCCCGACGCAGCACTCGTTCCCGGGCCCGGTACGAACCCCGCATCCGGTCATGCGGAGATCCGAGAGGGCCTCAAGCAGTACCAGGCGTTCGGCCGGATGACCGCCGAGACGCGCTACTGCATGCAGACCGGGGACCTGTCCCTCGTCAGCGCCCTCTGGCGGATCTCCGGCACTGGGCCGGACGGCGGGCCGGCCCAGGTGAACGGCACCAGCCCAGCGTCCGAGCTCCTCGGCTGGCTCGACCTCCTGCGACGGCAGGCCGACGGCCGTCGGCTCCTCGTGGTCGACCACCCCTTCGGTGCCGACTGACCGGCAGGTGACGTCATGACGAACCACATCTACGACGCCATCGTGGTCGGGGCGCGATGCGCCGGGGCACCGACCGCGATGCTCCTGGCACGCCGGGGCTACCGGGTGCTCCTCGTCGACCGGTCGGCGTTCCCGAGCGACACGGTTTCCACCCATCTCATCCACCCTCCCGGCCTTGCCGCCCTGGACAATGGGGACTGCTCACCCAGGTGGTCGCGAGCGGCTGTCCGCCGATTGACACCTACTCCTTCGACTTCGGGCCCTTCACCATCGAGGGGTCTCCGGCCGGCGCCGGTTTCCAGGCCGCGTACGCCCCGCGCCGTACGGTCCTGGACAAGATCCTCATCGACGCCGCGGGAGAGTCCGGCGCGGAGGTGCGTCCGGGGTTCACCGTCGAGGACCTCGTGATCGAGGGCGACACCGTGACGGGGATCAGGGGCCACAGCGCCGGCGGGCACAGCGTCACGGAGTACGCCCGCGTCGTCGTCGGCGCGGACGGGGTCCACTCCCTCGTCGCGAAGGCCGTCGGCGCCGTCCGGTACGCCGAGAAGCCGAAGCTCCAGTACAGCTACTACTCCTACTGGACCGGGCTGCCGATGAACTGCCGGTTCGAAACCTACGTCCGGCCCGACCGGGCCTTCGCCGCATGGCCCACCAACGACGCCCGGACCGTGGTCATCTGCGGGCTGCCGATACGCGACTTCAAGGCCAACCGGTCGGACATCGAAGCCGGCTACCTGGCCACCATGGCGTTCGGTTCCGTCCTTCGCCGAACGGGCCGCGGCGGCCACGCGCGTGGAACGACTCGTCGGCATGGCGGTCCCCAATTTCTTCCGCAGACCGTATGGCCCCGGCTGGGCACTGGTCGGTGATGCCGGATACCTCAAGGACTTCATCACCGCCCAGGGCATCCAGGACGCCTTCCGCGACGCAGAACTGTGTGCGCAGGCGCTCGACCAGACCTTCACCGGCAGGCGGACGTTCGACACGGCGATGAAGGACTACCAGGAGAGCAGAGACACGCAGGTCATGCCGATGTACGAGTTCACCGCCCAGCTCGCCTCACTGGACCCACCGCCGCCGGAGATGCAGCAGCTGCTCGGCGCGGTGTCGCGCAGCCGTCCGGCCAGGACGGGTTCGCCAGGGTGGCGGCGGGGGTCACCTCGCCCGCGGAGTTCTTCGCGAACGACAGCGTGGACCGGATCATGGGCGCGGCGATTCCGAGCGGGTGACCGCGGCGTCAGGATCTGTTGCGTGTACGGGAGCGGTATTCGGCGACTTTCGCGAGGTTGCCGCAGCGGTCCATGGAGCACCAGCGGCGTCGGCGGGCTTGCGAGTCGTCGAGGAACAGCAAGGCGCACTCGGGGTTTGCGCACTCCTTGACCCGGGCCAGCAGTGGGCCGCTGACCAGTAGCACCGCGTCGCGGGCCACCGTCGCGAGGGCGGCGGGCGCGGGGTGCTCGGCGCGCCAGTGCAGGACCGGCTGCCGCTCGCTCTCCGCTTCCGCTTCCCGGTACCCGGCTTCGGCTTCGGCTTCCGTGTCCGACTCCATCTCCACGAGGGCCAGCTGGGGTGCGAGGTCGGGGCGGGCCGCCGCTTCGTTGACGTGTGCGACGTCGGCCGGATCCGGGTCCTGCCCGCCCATCGCGGCGAGCAGGAGCCGGTAGAGCGCTTCGCGCAGGGCGCGCGCGTCCGCGAGGTCCTCGGTGGTGATCCGCATTCCGTCCGGATCTGCCGGCAGCCCCGCCTGGCTGATCCAGCGGGCCAGGGCGCCGGGGTCGGCCAGCCTCTCGACGGGAGTGGTGTGGCGCTTGCCGAGCGTGGCGACGAAGTCCAGGCAGGGGCGCCCGCCGATGAACGGGAACGCCATCTGCTGGTCGACGGGATCCCTTCGGGCGGACGCAGGAGTACGGGTCATGCTCCGCACTCTACCTCTTGACACCTGTTCATGGGGTGTCGCATGGTGACACCGGTTCAACCAGTGTCGACGGGAGAGCAGGTGCGGTATGCGTGCGGTGCGGATCGAGGAGTTCGGAGGGCCTGAGGTTCTGGTCCCGGTCGAGGTGCCCGACCCGGTGGCAGGTCCGGGCGAGGTGCTGGTGCGGGCCGCGGCGGCCGGTGCGGAACCGTGCGGACGCGCTCATCCGTGCCGGTTCGTATCACCGCGCCGGCCGCCCGCCGCTGATCCCGGGACTACGCGGGGGTGATGCCGGTGACGGTGAGGATCTGTTCCGCCGAGGTGCAGTTGCCGTCCTGTACGGCCATGGCCATCGCGGCGCGTGCGGCGATGCGGGAGCCTGTGGCGGGATCACCAGGAAGGAGAAGTGGTCCTGAGGCCCGCGAGTGATGATCATTGTGCTGTCGTCGACGGCCGACCAGTCGATATGGACCGTGCGGTCGTCGATGACCAGGTGGCCGGGAGCGTCGTTCCAGGCGCTCGCGTCCAGGCCGACGCGTGCGATGGGGCCCAGTCGGGCGGTCAGGGCGGTGATCAGGCCGGGCAGTTGGGTTTCGATGTCACGGGAGCGCGGCCACCACGCGCCGTCGAACAACCCCACACGGCTGGAGGTCGTCTCCATCCTCAGCACAGCCGCGCCGGGAACTATCGGCTGATCGCTTGTGTCCTCGAGGAGCAGGAGAGGAGTCGGGAAGCTGGAATCGCAAGTCATGAGACGCCGCCAGTGGCACTCGAAGCCGCGTGTCCGCGGGACGTGGGTGGAACTGCCGTGGGCCGAGTGGTACCTGAGCAACGACTTCTTGCGCAGCTGAACCTGAGGCCGGGCGGGCTGCTGGCCGGCGCGAGCATGAGTCGGAGTGGCAGCGAAGAGGTCCGGTCTTCGACCGCGGGCGTATGCAACATGGTCGCGGTCATGACGCGGACCCTGCCCCGGCCCGATCGAAACCGGCCCGGTGTCGTGAATCGCCGAAAATGACACGAGCATTGGAAGCTGGTGCGCGAAGAGTTCTCGGTATTCCCAGGGTACTCCCGGCCGGAGTCCGCCGTACTGAGCGTTCGGGGTCAGCGGCGCGCGAGCTGCCGTTCGCCGTTCGCGCCCGGCTGGTACGTCATGCCGTAGTGCTGGAAGATCGCTTCCTCCTGCTCGGCGGGCAGTACGTCGTCCGTGCCGATCGAAGGGGCCTTCCTCACCAGGCTCTTGGCGTAGGAGACCTTGAGGTAGCCCGGTCCGAGGATCGCGTCGTCGAGGGGGACGAAGACCAGGCGCTGGCGAGTGGGCAGCCCGGTCCGGACGGTGGCCACGGCCGGTTCGTCGGTGGTGGTGTCCACATAGACCGCTTCGAGCACGCCGATCTTGCGCTGCTTCGCGTCGACGACATCGTGGTCGCGCCACTCGCGGATGTCGGCTGCCTGGATCATGCCCTCTCCCTCCTGAGCGGGACACCCGGTCGGTGCGAGCCGCCTGAGCGGATCACCAGTCGGTGCGAGCCGTCCCACGGAATGTCGCGGCCGAGCACCTGGATCGGTGGCCCTCCACTTTTCCAGCCTGCCCCCGCGCGGGCCCCTGACGCCACGCTCACTCACCCAGTCGGATCCGCGCCCGCCCCGCAGGCGAGCCCTGG
Source organism: uncultured Acidobacteriota bacterium (assembly GCA_963734095.1). Classification (GTDB taxonomy): domain Bacteria; phylum Acidobacteriota; class Vicinamibacteria; order Vicinamibacterales; family UBA2999; genus JACCSI01. Next base: position 522,909 of record CAVTGK010000040.1, read on the forward strand.
CATCTGCTGCGGTGTCGCACCGACGACCTGGGCAACGACCCCGGCGTATACACGCCGGGGTCGCCCTTCCGGGCGGTTGCACGTGAGAGTGCACCAACCCACAGTCGATTTTACTGCCCGCTGTCTCGTCCCTGCTCTTCTTCCGGCCTCCATGCGCCGGATGCCTTGGTGCGTCAGCGTGACCATGGCGGGAGTATTGCCCGCGGTCCAGTCGACCGCGATCAGCTCCTCGCCCACCAGGTACGTGCAGGCGGCAGCCAGATCCTCTGCGCTGGATCCCGAGATCTTGCGCCAGCTTGGCCCCGGTGACACCCAGAAGGCGGTTGCCTTCAGTGGCCTCGTACAGAGCCTGCATGATCTTCTCGCGGTACGCCTTCCGCTCGGTCAGTGATGCCATGACTGCCACCTGGTCTCCTCAGACCTCGTCCTTGTGCGGGCGGTCACTCGCGGCTGACTTGCTGGTCAGCGCAGCCATGGCGGGTCGAATGGGCGAGGAGGGCTGCGGGGCTGTGCATGGTGTCCACGGTGATGTGGAGCCGCGGTCCCGCGCGTCGGCTGGCCGGCGGCCGGCGGGGTGCTGCGCTGTTCGGTGGAGGTGAAGAAGTGCCGGAGAACCTCTGCGCAACCGGCGGGCGGCTTTTAGGGGGGACGTGGCAACGATGCGACCTCGGCGAGCCCTGCCCGGGGAGCTGGTTGCGCAGATTTCATGATGGCCTCGCTCTCCGGCGAATGGTGTGCCCAGGTGGCGGTGGTGGGGCGACGGACCTCGTCGACGGCGGGCGGTTGCATGCGCGGGCGCGCTTCGGAATGGCCCCGGTGTCGCCTTCACACTACTCCGGCGCGAACGAGGGGCCCGGTGTCGGATCGCTCGATGTCCCGGCCCCGGCTCCCGATTCCACAGTCCGAGTGGTCCCGAACCGCCAGGTTCTGATGAAAATTTTTCGGCGATGGTTCGGTTTCTTGTGGTCCCGTTTTCCGTGACGGAGTTATTTCCTCTGCGCTGTCCACCGTGAGGGAGATGGCGTGTGCTCCAGGGGGCCTCATCGCTAAATGCCGGTTTTAATTTTACACCTATACGTTGATAAGTAGAAGTGCAGACGTCTGAGTGCTGCATCTCGCCTAGCTCGGGGTGTGCGTCGAACCGTAAATGTAGATATGCCCTGTAGGGGTCGTGTGCAGGGCTTTTACGTGAGTGTTGACCGTAGATTCCGGTGATGGGGTTCATCACCAACCAGGCAGGCAAAACTGCACTTCAAGGACGATCTTGTGGTGACGAAGTGTGTGCACCGAAAAGAACCGGGAGGTAAGTTGCCCGGCGGTCCCTTGGCGTGATTGCATCCTGCGAGTTGCGGGAGTCGTAATTACTGTCTGTGTGCCCGGTCTGGGTGTTGCTCGGCGACCGTTGCGGAACCGGCCGGATTTGTTTTGCAGTGGAAAAATCCGGGCCGACACCGAGTCAGGACCCCCAGAGCGTTGAAGGAAGGGAAAGTCATGCGCAAGGACTCACCCCTCAGGTTGAGACCGTCGTCGTCGTCAAGATTTCCGAGACAGCGAGCTGGACAACATTTCCCGAGGTGTAGCCTGTCGCTGGCGAGCACGCCGGTGCCCGCGATGTCTCGCCGGTAACGGTGACTCCGTCGGGCATGGGCGAGGGCGACGTGGTCGGGACTGCTCGTCCTCTCGCGCCGCCCTGCCCGTTTCGCAGCTCGCCGGTCTCGTGCCCGGTGCAGACCACCGGCATCTGACGGCGACATTTTGCGACAACCGTCTTATGCCGCCAGGAGTATTACTCGAACCACCGGTGCATCTGAATACCAGTAGGTTCGCCAGGACCCCGGAACCTCCAGGGTTGCCGGGTCGTGCCAGATGCGGCGCCGGTCTCGGCCGCGGTGCTCGGACTGGCGGGCCTGCTCGATCGGGCCCTCGCCCCACGCCCTTAGCGCCTCAGCCTCCATCGGCTGCCTGATCCTGGGCCTTCTCCTGGTCTGCTTCGCCGGAACCGCGGCTGCGACGTTGCCGAGCACTGTTGAACGCCGCCCTAACATCCCGGTCTTGGGGTAAAGCCGGTCCGGTCGCCCGCCCCGCCACGGGACCTCGGCCCTCGAATGGTGGTCACTGCGGTCGTGTCCCGTCGTGTGGTGTAGCGGGACACGTCCCCGGCGAGGCCGGGGCCTGTTCTCGTGGGATCAGGTTCTCGCACTTTGACGACCCCCCGTCTGGCGTCCGCGCACCCCTCAACCCAGTCATGCATGGACAGGTCGAATCCGGGCGAATCAGCTTTCCGAGCATTGAAGTCGGCGAAACAATTGTCTTCAAGATCCATGCGGATGACGCCATCGGGTGAGCTTCGGCCACGGCTTGTCCTGGGAGGCGTATAGCCCGCCTTGTAGCTCTTCTCGGCTTTCCCTCCCGGGGGGAACAGCCAGCCATGGCCAGGTGCTCCGCGACGAGAACCGCCGCAACGCGTGCAGCCCCCAGGCGAGTTCCTGCCATTCCGCCCCCCACCCTCTCAACGCCACGCGCACGAAGAGGCGAGGGTCAACATGGAGCGGTCGGTGAAGAGCTCAGCCATGGGAGCGGATTCGGCCGGTGCGCCGTTGAGTTCGCGAGGCGGCGTGCTCCTGGTGGTGGTGGCCGACAGCGCTGCCCCGCTGTGCCGGCCGTGCTGCCGTGGGGGAGGGCGTTAGGGTTTTCTCTGCGGGCCTGGCTGACCGCTACTTGGGCATTGGGAGCGAGTCGCGGGGGCGTCGCGGGCAGGGCGGTTGACAGGAGCGTGCGGCGGTACTGCCGCCGCGCCGCGCGGCCCGCGTCAGCGGGCCGCTACTGGGGTCTGGCAGGTGGTCGCGGTCACCATCGGCCTGCGGCGGCATTCTGTGGCGGTGCCTGTCGGCGCCGGTGACCATTCGCCGGACCGCTCTCCAGGGGAACTGATTTGTTCATGACGCTGCGAAGGTCGCCACCCCGAGACCTGCGCGAGGCCCAGGGGCGCGCGGAGAGGCTTCGGGAAACAGAGCAGCGGCCCGCGACGCCTGCGCTGAACCGGGCGTCGCTCGGCACGGCGGGCCTCGCTCACCGCAAGATCCGCCCCATTGCCGCCTCTTCGAGCCGCGATGCGGTGGTGCATCAGTTCCGCAATGCGTTGCGGACCTCGGCGGTAACCGTGCCGGTCAGGTCCCGGTTGCTCTGGGCGGTGGCGTGGTCCGTAGCGCCCGCGGCGACGTCGGGGACCTCGAGGACGACCACGTCGAGCAGGTTGCCCGACTGGTCCTTGAAGTTGACCACGAGGGTGTAGCTCCTGGGCTTCGCGTCGTGGTTGGTGACGTTCACCGGGACCTCTGCCCGGCCGTTGGAGCCGGTCGCGACGCTGCCGAGGGTGACGTCCGCCTTGGCGTCCAATCCGCCCCTTCACCTTTGCCAAAGCGGCCGACGCCTTCGCCTCGGCTGCAGCGACCGCAGCAGCCGCCGCCGAGGAAGCGAGTCCGGACGCCTTCGACTTCACCGCAGAGGCCGCCGAGGACGCGGGGGAGGTTGAGGGCTCGTCCGACGAGCAGCCGGTCAGTCCGGCCCAGCCGAGCATGACGGCCACCCAAGCAGCAGCGCATCGGTTGACCTGGCGTTCCATGGCTTCTCCCGGCTCGACGGTAATTCCGTCCAGCGTGGCCGTGCCGGCCCGCCGCACCAGCCACGCGCAGCGCCCGGGTGACGTCGGCAGACGGTCGCAGGGCACGGAGGCGATGCTGGATGGGCGAGATGCCGTGGCGCCTCGCCCATCCCGAAGGGGCTGACGGATTCGATCACCGCACACCGCGTCCGCACCTGGCGGGCTCAGCGACTGGCATCCACACGGGCCGCCACGACCGGCAGCGGTCGTCGTGGGACTCATCCGCGCCCAGTTCACCCGCCTCGCGGACGGCCCGCACCTTCGTCTTCAGTGCGGCGCCGGCCCGCACGCGCAGGTTCTCGGGATGAACTGGGATGCCTTCTGGGATGCGATCACCGGCTTGGTCGAGTGGGTCACATCCGCTTCCTCGGCCGGGACAGTCTGACTGAGCACCTTCCGCATGAGGCCGGACTGTTGCGGGGGCACTCGACCAGTACCGCAATCAGTATCGCCCTGAGTTCATGGCCGAGTACCGCTAGCCCGGCAATAGCGCCTGGTTGTACAGCTCCATTGGACCAACTCCATGACCGACTCTGAGCCTCGCTACGGCTGTCTCCTCTCCGGCCGTGCGGTCGAGGCTGGATCTGGCCGAGCTGACACCGCCTCCTGGACCAGGGGCGAGATCCCAATGAGCTCCGCGGATGAGTTCAGTGGCTGGACGCCTCTGCTGGGGGGAAGGGCCATCGATGGTGAGGCCGACGGTGCCATTCAGACCGGCGACCCCTTGGACGCCGCCTGTACTGCGGTCTTGCTCGCCTACGGGGCAGATCCCAAGCGTCCGTCAAGGGACGGGCCAACACCACTCCACCTCGCCTTCCAAGTGCGGCATGAGCTGGCTGTGCGACTGCTCGAAGCCCACATTGCCCTTCGTCGTCCGATGCGATGACGGCCACGAATGAGAGGTCGGTGGAGTCTCAATGGGCGAGTCAACCCCCTCAGCGATCTTGAAACCCGTCGTGGCCTCGCCGGCACCAACCCGACCCTCGGGACGTGATCGTCAGAAGGTTCCGAAAAAACGATGCCACCAGCTGGGCCGCTGAACGTGCCAGGGCAGCTGGCTCGGTCCGTCGTAGTCGCGCTCCAGCAGCTCCTCGGGAACCACTGCATACCCGAGGTCGACCAACGCTCGATTGACCTTGGTGAGATCGGCAGCATCCAGCTCGCCCTCAGCCTGGGCATCCGCCGTACTGAAGAAGGCCCCTGGGTTCTCAGCGCAGACCAGAGCCAGGGAGCCGAACTTACTCACACAGACGACGATCCGGGTCCCGCACATGGTTGCCGCCGCGGGCACGACGACACGTCCGTACTCGCTGGAGTCCTGGGCGTCCTGCTCAGCGGTACAGCGAGCTGCGAAGTCACCTTCGAGCCGGGCCACCAGGCCGCCGAATGGGACCGCGGTCTCGCTGCGGTTGTAGTGCTGCGGCCACTCCAGCCACTCCGGATCATCGAGCTCACGCAGCAGCGCCAGCAGATCCGCTTCGCTCTCCGTCACTCGCTCATGTTGGCGCGAAGGCTGTACCTGGATCTACACGGGGGGCCGGCAAGCGCGCCCCTCTGTGTGCTCGCTCTAGCCGCGCGGCCGGCGAAGCCGGGCCCGGAGCGGTGGCGAAGACATGGAGCGTCGGGCCGGCGACATGCTCTGGGAACCGCCGAAGACCAACTGAGACGGAAACTGAGACGGACAACGTCGAAGGGCCCCACCGCGAACGGTGGGGCCCTTCGACATCGTGCCCGGTGAGGCACTGGCGGAGGATACGAGATTCGAACTCGTGAGGGGTTGCCCCCAACACGCTTTCCAAGCGTGCGCCCTAGGCCACTAGGCGAATCCTCCGCCGGCAAACAATACAAGACGTTGAGGAGTGCTCGCGAACTCGTTCCCGCCCCGCTGCCATCGGGTACCGCTGTGCGGCAGCCCCTCACGTGGCGCTATCTGACTGAACTCCCCCAGGGCCGGAAGGCAGCAAGGGTAGGTTGGCTCTGGCGGGTGCGTGGGGGGCGCTTTGCGTTCCGCGGCGGGCCGGTCGGCGGCCGGTTGTCAGTGGGCGCCTGATAACCTCGTATGCGTGTCGTCCCTCGCGCTGTACCGCCGCTATCGCCCCGAGTCGTTCGCCGAGGTCATCGGGCAGGAGCATGTCACCGACCCGCTGCAGCAGGCGCTGCGGAACAACCGGGTCAATCACGCGTACCTGTTCAGCGGGCCGCGCGGCTGCGGCAAGACGACCAGTGCGCGCATCCTCGCCCGCTGTCTGAACTGCGAGCAGGGGCCCACGCCGACGCCGTGCGGCGAGTGCCAGTCCTGCCAGGACCTCGCGCGGAACGGGCCGGGGTCGATCGACGTCATCGAGATCGACGCCGCGTCGCACGGTGGTGTGGACGACGCCCGTGACCTGCGGGAGAAGGCCTTCTTCGGGCCCGCCGAGCAGCCGCTACAAGATCTACATCATCGACGAGGCCCACATGGTCACCTCGGCGGGCTTCAACGCCCTGCTGAAGGTGGTCGAGGAGCCGCCGGAGCACCTCAAGTTCATCTTCGCGACCACCGAGCCCGAGAAGGTCATCGGGACGATCCGGTCGCGTACGCACCACTATCCGTTCCGGCTGGTGCCGCCCGGGGACGCTGCGCGAGTACCTCGGCGAGGTGTGCGGCAGGGAGGACATCCCGGTCGAGGACGGCGTGCTGCCGCTGGTCGTGCGGGCCGGCGCCGGGTCCGTGCGTGACTCGATGTCCGTCATGGACCAGCTGCTCGCCGGCGCGGCCGACGGACGGTGTGACGTACGCCATGGCCACCTCCCTGCTCGGGTACACGGACGGGTCGCTGCTCGACTCCGTCGTCGAGGCCTTCGCCGCCGGGTGACGGGGCCGCGGCCTTCGAGGTCGTGGACCGGGTCATCGAGGGCGGCAACGACCCGCGGCGCTTCGTCGCCGACCTGCTGGAGCGGCTGCGGGACCTGGTGATCCTGGCCGCCGTGCCGGACGCGGCGGAGAAGGGGCTCATCGACGCCCCCGCCGACGTCGTCGAGCGGATGCAGGCCCAGGCGGCGTCTTCGGCGCCGCCGAGCTGAGCCGCGCCGCCGACCTGGTCAACGAGGGGCTCACGGAGATGCGCGGCGCCACCTCGCCGCGGCTCCAGCTGGAGCTGATCTGCGCGCGCGTGCTGCTGCCCGCCGCGTACGGCGACGAGCGGTCGGTGCAGGCCCGGCTGGACCGGCTGGAGCGGGGCGGCGACGTTCTCGCGCGGGCGGCTGCCGGGGCCCGCCGATGGGGTACGTGCCCGGGCCCGAGGCGCCACGGCGCGCGCGCCCGTGCCGCGCGCGCCGGTCCCGCCGGGCGGCGGGCCCGCCGCGGCCCGGGCGGCGGCTGCGGGCGGCCGGGACGCGCCGCGCGCCGGCACCGGCGCTCCGCGGCTCCGGCGCCCACGCCGCTCCGGCGCCCGCGCCCCGCGCCCGGCACCCGCTCCGGCTCCGCGCCGGCTCCCGAGCCGCCGCCTCGGCCGCCCCCGGCGCCGCAGCAGCCGCCCGGCCCGGCGCCGCGCCCCGGCGCGCCCGCGCCCGGTGCCTGGCCCACCGCGGCCCCGCGGGCGGCGGGCGGCGCCCCGGCGGCTGGCCCACGGCGCGCGCCCGCGGGCGGCGGCCGGCCCCGGCCACGCCGCAGCCGCGCGCCCCCGCCCCGCACCGCGCCCGCGCCGCCCGCGCCCGGCCCCCGCCGCCGCGCCGCGCCCGCCGGCGCCGGCCCAGGGCGCCGGCGGGCTCGACCCGCGCAGCTGTGGCCGAACATCCTGGAGGCGGTGAAGAACCGCCGCCGCTTCACCTGGATCCTGCTCAGCCAGAACGCCCAGGTCGCCGGCTTCGACGGCACGACCCTCCAGCTCGGCTTCGTCAACGCCGGCGCCCGGGACAACTTCGCGAGCAGCGGCAGCGAGGACGTGCTGCGGCAGGCGCTGGCCGAGCAGTTCAACGTGCAGTGGAAGATCGAGGCGATCGTCGATCCCTCGGGCGGCGGCGCGGCGGCCCCGGCGCCGGCCGGCGGCCTCCGGCCGGCGGCGGCGGCGGCGGCGGCGCCGGCGGCTACGGCGGCGGCGGCGGCGGCGGCGGTGGCGGTACGGCCCGGCGGCGGCCGCGGCCGCCCGCGCCCGCGCCCCGCACGCCCCCGCAGCCCCCGCGCCCCGGCCCCGCCCCGGCCGGCGTCCCGCGCTCCGCGTCCGGCGCCGCAGGCCTCCGCCCCCGAGCCCCCGCGCCCGCGCGCCGCAGCCGCCGCCCCGGACCCGCCGCCCCGTCTCCCCCGAGGACGACATCCCGGAGGACGACGACCCCGACCTCGACGAGTCCGCGCCTCTCCGGCCACGACCTGATCGTGCGCGAGCTGGGGGCGACGGTCGTGGAGGAATATCACGAACGAGTAGGCGGGCGCGGGTCCGGCAGCCGGGCCGAGTACCGGCAGCGGCCCGTGGCCGCCCGCACTTGGAGGAACCCACAAGCCCCCACCCCGCCCCCTCGGAGGCCCGTACAAAGCCACGCCCGCCGTTAGGCTGACCCCGTGAAGGTCCTCGTCATCGGCAGCGGCGCCCGCGAACACGCCCTGTGCCGCTCTCTGTCCCTCGACCCCGACGTCACCGCGCTGCACTGCGCCCCCGGCAACGCCGGCATCGCCGAGGTCGCCGAGCTGCACCCGGTCGACGCCCTGGACGGCGCGGCCGTGGCCGCGCTGGCCACCGAGCTCGGCGCCGACCTGGTCGTCGTCGGCCCGGAGGCGCCGCTCGTCGCCGGGGTCGCCGACGCCGTGCGCGACGGCGGGCATCCCGGTGCTTCGGCCCCTCCGGGGAGGCCGCGCAGCTGGAGGGCTCCAAGGCCTTCGCCAAGGACGTGATGGCGGCGGCCGGCGTGCCCACGGCCCGCTCGCTACGTCTGCACGACCCCCGAGGAGATCGACGAGGCCCTCGACGCCTTCGGCGCCCCGTACGTCGTCAAGGACGACGGGCTCGCCGCCGGCAAGGGCGTCGTCGTCACCGACGACCTCGACGCGGCCCGCGAGCACGCGCTGCGCCTGCGACCGCGTGGTCATCGAGGAGTTCCTCGACGGCCCCGAGGTCTCCCTCTTCGCCATCACCGACGGCGAGACCGTCGTCCCGCTCCAGCCCGCCCAGGACTTCAAGCGCGCGCTCGACGGCGACGAGGGCCCGAACACCGGCGGCATGGGCGCGTACTCCCCGCTGCCCGTGGGCCGACCCGAAGCTGGTCGACGAGGTCATGGCAGACGCGTCCTGCAGCCGACCGTCGACGAGCTGCGCCGCCGCGGCACCCCCTTCTCCGGGCTGCTCTACGCGGGCCTCGCGATCACCTCGCGCGGCGTCCGGGTCATCGAGTTCAACGCCCGCTTCGGCGACCCGGAGACCCAGGTCGTCCTGGCCCGCCTGAAGACCCCGCTCGCCGGCGTCCTGCTGCGCCGCCGCCAACGGCACCCTCGCCGACCTGGCGCCGCTGCGCTGGAGCGACGACGCGGCCGTCACCGTGGTCGTCGCCTCGCACAACTACCCGGACACCCCGCGCACCGGCGACCCGATCGAGGGCCTGGACGAGGTCGCCGCCGCAGGACGCCCCGCACGCGTACGTCCTGCACGCCGGGACCAAGCGCGACGGCGACGCGGTCGTCAGCGCCGGCGGCCGGGTGCTGTCCGTCACGGCGACCGGCAAGGACCTCGCCGCAGGCCCGCGAGCGCGCGTACAGGGCGGTGGCCCGGATCCGCCTGGACGGCTCCCAGCACCGTACGGACATCGCGGCGAAGGCGGCGAGGCCGCGAGCGCGCGGACACCGGCCGGCTCGGCCCCATGCGCCACGCGTCGCCGGGACACCGCTCGACAGGCCCCGGATCCGGCACCGGATCCGGGGCCTGATCCTTGCTGTCCGTCATCCACCTTTCCCCAAAGCCATTCCATCGAGTGACCGATGCCCCATCCGGCTGACGCGGGCCGGAGCCCCAACTAGGGTGCGGCGCAAGCGTTCCGGCACTTGGCCCACCGGCATTGCGATGTCAGTGGCGGGTGCCACAGTGGGGGAGTGAGCAACACCAGGCGCAGCGGCAGAGGGCGGCGAGGTCAGGCGGCGTGAGTCCGGTCGTGACCGGTATGGGTGTGGAGGTGGGCGCGCAGGCCGCGCGCTCCCGGGCGCTCGCCGTGCTGCGCATCCGCAGCCGGGCGCTGGCCGTCGCCCTGCTGCCCGCGGCCGTCGCCGTGGTGCTGCTCGCCGGCGGCGCCACCGGGCCATCTCGCCGGCGCCGGCTGGGACGCCGCGCGCTGGATCGTGACGCCGCTCGCGGTCGCTCGTGCTGCTCGCCGCCGCCGGCGTCGCCCTGGTCGTCGCCCGCGCCCGGCCCGCCGTGAGCCCGACGGTGCCGATCGCCGAGGAGTCGGCCCCCGATCTGTACCGGCTGGTGCGCGACCTGGCCGACCGCCTCGACGTCCCCGCGCCCTCCGCGATAGCGCTCACCCCGGACTGCGACAGCTGGCTGGAGGACCGCACCCACCCGGCCCACGGCCCGCCCCGCCGCAGGGCCGGCGACGAGCCAGCGGCGGCGCGGCGGACGGCGCGCCGCACCCGCCGCCGAGCGCCCGCCGCGCCCGTGCTGGTCATCGGCTCGCCCGTTCCTGTGGTGGATGCGGGTCGGCGAGCTGCGCGCGGTCCTCGCCCCGGTCGTCGCCGGTACGGGACCCTCGGCGCACCCGGACATAGCCGCGGCCCGCCGCTTCGTCCGGGGCCTGGACGCCGCGGTCGCCGTGGCCGCGGCGCCCGGCCGCGGGCCGCTGTCGCGCGCCGGTGCTCGGCTGGCGTCGGCTGGGTGGCCCGGCTGCTGCTGCGCAGCTGCCGGGTGCACGCGGCCGAGATGGAGCGCGGGGTCGCCGCCGCCGCCGCCGAGCGTGCACAGGCTGTGGACTACGGGCTGCGGATCGTCGCCCAGGAGCAGGTCGGCCTGGCCTACGCGGGCTGGGACCGGCTGCTGACCCGGGTCGCGCTGCCCGCCTGGCGGATGGGCCGCTGGCCGTCCCGGCTGGACGCGGGCGTCGTCTCCGCGCTCACCGAGCTGTCCCGCCGCGACCGCCTGGCCGAGGGCTTCGCCTCCCGGCTGGGCGAGCGCCCCGCCTGCGACCTGCTGGAGGAGCCGGGCGCGGTCGACGAGGCGGCCTCGCTGCTCGCCGCCCGCCTCTTCCACGGCGGCCCCGCCGAGGCCGGCCCCGACTGGTCGCCGGTGGACTGGCAGCAGTATCCGGAAGAGGTCGTCGACCGCAAGTGGCGTACGGACGCGGCCCGCCTCCACCGGGTCCTCGACGCCCTGGGCGTGCGCCGCCGCCACGGACCCGGCGGCCCGACGCCGAGGGCCCGACCCTCGGCCCGGGTCCTGGACCACCTGACGGCCCGCCGGACGCCGCGACGGCCCGGACGCCTGCCGGCGACGTCGGCCGCCACGGACCCGGCCACCGCCGACGACAGCCGCCGGACCGCCGCGGACGACCCGCTCGCGCCGCCGAGGACGACGCGGCCCGCGGAACGCCCGCAGCGCGCCCTGGCCGCCGGGCTCAGCGCCGAGCTGGCCCGCGAGGAGGCCGCGGCCCGGCCGCGGCCGCCGCCGCCGGCACGCGGCAGGCGGCCCGGACGACGCCCTCTGGGACGACGGCCCGCTGCCGCTGTTCCCGCTCCAGCCGCCCCGTACCGGCCGCGAGCTGCTCGCCGACCACGTCACGGCGATGGTCTGCTGCGCCGCCATGGACACCGCGGGCGCGGCCCCCGGCCTCGACTGGCTCGACGGCCCGGCCCTCCTGGTCGACGGCGAACGCGCGCGCGGACCTGGGCCGCCCGCGTCCTGAGCCTGGTCGAGGACGGCGACCCGGACCCCGCTGCGCGCCTGGCTCGCCACGCTCGGCGTCCGCCCGGAGAAGCCGGTCCGCCTGGTCTGAGCCGCGTCCGCCGCACGCCGCCGGCGCACCCGCGGCCACTCCGCCCGATCCGCACCGGCCAACGTCCCGTCCCGTGCCCGGACCGGTGCGTTCCGTTCACGTCAATTCGCGACGAACGGTGACGGAGTGCGTGCGTAATGTGATGTGCTGGGACCGATCGCGACCGGCGTTCGACACGACACGCACGGCGCATCGACGGACGGCGGCCACGGGGGACGAGGGAGGGGACGCAGGCATGGGGGCGGAGCAGATCCGGCGCTGGGAGTCGGGCGCGCTCGCGCACGCCGTGACGGACCCCTTCGGCCAGGGCCCCGCTGCCCTGGCTGCGCGGCAGCGAGCACTACTTCGACGACACCGGCCAGGTCGTCCCCTGGTACGTCGACCCCGCCCTCGGCCCGCGCGGCAGCAGCCCCGCTCCCGCACGCCAGCGGCCCCCGCACCGCCGACGACGTGCACCGCCAGATCAAGGGCTTCACCTCCACCGGCGCGGCCGCCCCCGGCGAGGCGATCGACTTCCACATCACCGTGGACCCGCCCCAGCAGTTCTGCGTCGACATCTACCGCATCGGCCACTACGGCGGCGACGGCGCCGCCAAGATCACCACCAGCCCCCGCCTCTCCGGCATCGTCCAGCCGCCCCCGCTCACCGCCGACCGCACGGTCTCCTGCCACCACTGGTGGCTCTCCTGGCGGCTGCAGATCCCCGTCGTACTGGAACGTCGGCGCGTACGTCGCCGTCCTCACCACCGCCGACGGCTACCGCTCCCACATCCCCTTCACGGTCCGCGACGACCACCCGGCCGACCTGCTGCTCGTCCTGCCCGGACATCACCTGGCAGGCGTACAACCTCTACCCGGAGGACGGCCGCACCGGCGCCAGCCTCTACCACGCCTGGGACGAGAAGGGCCGGCTGCTCGGCGAGGAGGACGCCGCCGACGACGGTCTCCTTCGACCGCCCGTACGCGGGCGCGGGCCTGCCCCTCCACGTCGGCCACGCCTACGACTTCATCCGCTGGGCCGAGCGCTACGGCTACGACCTCGCCTACGCCGACGCCCGCGACCTGCACGCCGGCCGCGTCGACCCCACCCGCTACCGCGGCCTGGTCTTCCCCGGCCACGACGAGTACTGGTCGGCGCCCATGCGCCGCACCGTCGAGCTCGCCCGCGACCACGGCACCTCGCTCGTCTTCCTCTCCGCCAACACCATGTACTGGCAGGTGGAGCTGGGCCCGTCCCCGTCCGGCGTCCCGGACCGCCTGCTCACCTGCCGCAAGCGCCGCGGCCCCGGCAGGCCCGCGCTCTGGCGCGAGATCGACCGCCCCGAGCAGCAGCTGCTCGGCATCCAGTACGCGGGCCGGGTCCCCGAGCCGCACCCCCTGGTCGTCCGCAACGCCGACCACTGGCTGTGGGAGGCGACCGGCGCCGCACGAGGGCGACGAGCTCGCCGGCCTGGTCGCGGGCGAGGCCGACCGCTACTTCCCGCGCACCGCGCTCCCCGAGCACGAGGAGCCGGATCCTGCTCGCCCACTCCCCGTACCACGGACAGCGAGGGCGCCACGCCGCCACCAGGAGACCTCCCTCTACCGGGCCCCGTCCGGCGCCCTGGTCTTCGCGTCCGGCACCTTCGCCTGGTCCCCGGCCCTGGACCGCCCCGGCCACGTCGACACCCGCGTCCAGCGCGCCACCGCCAACCTCCTCGACCGCATCTGCAAACGCGACTGACCGCCGACGCCCCGCCGGCCCGCACTGCCCCGACGGCTCGACCCGCTGGCCGACCCGTCCCCACGCCGCCATACGGGAGAATCGGAGCGCACTCGTGACATGAACCACGGGGAGGAACCGTGTCCGGATTCGTAGAAAAGCCCGAGCCGCATCCAGGTCCCGGGCCTGGTGCATCTGCACACCGGCAAGGTGCGCGACCTGTACCAGAACGAGGCGGGCGACCTCGTGATGGTCGCCAGCGACCGCATGTCCGCCTACGACTGGGTGCTGCCCACCGAGATCCCCGACAAGGGCCGGGTCCTCACCCAGCTCTCCCTGTGGTGGTTCGACCAGCTCGCCGACCTCGTCCCGAACCACGTCCTCGCGCACCGAGCTGCCCGCCGGCGCCCCCGCCGACTGGGCGGGCCGCACCCTGGTCTGCAAGTCGCTGCGGATGGTCCCGGTCGAGTGCGTGGCCCGCGGCTACCTCACCGGCTCGGGCCTCGCCGAGTACAAGCGAGTCCCGTACGGTCTGCGGCCTCGCCCTGCCCGAGGGCCTGGTCGACGGCTCCGAGCTGCCCGCCCCGATCTTCACCCCGGCCACCAAGGCCGCCGTCGGCGAGCACGACGAGAACGTCTCGCTACGAGGAGGTCGCCCGCCAGGTCGGCGCCGAGACCGCCGCCCAGCTGCGCCAGACCACCCTCGCCGTCTACGCCCGGGCCCGCGACATCGCCCGCGAGCGCGGCATCATCCTCGCGGACACCAAGTTCGAGTTCGGCTTCGACGGGCGACGACGCTGGTCATCGCCGACGAGGTGCTGACCCCGGACTCCTCCCGCTTCTGGCCGGCCGACCAGTGGGAGCCGGGCCGCGCCCAGCCGTCGTACGACAAGCAGTTCGTCCGCGACTGGCTGACCTCGCCGGCCTCCGGCTGGGACCGCAAGAGCGAGCAGCCGCCGCCCGCCGCTGCCGCAGGAGGTCGTGGACGCGACCCGCGCCAAGTACATGGAGGCGTACGAGCGCCTGACCGGCACCGCCTGGCAGCTGAGCGCACGGTAGCGGCGCACGCACGAAGAAGGCCCCGGTCACGAGGACCGGGGCCTTCATTCTGGAGCGGACGACGAGGTTCGAACTCGCGACCTCAACCTTGGCAAGGTTGCGCTCTACCAACTGAGCTACGTCCGCATGCGCCGTGGCGCGAGAGACCACTATACCCAACCCCGCTCCCGTGCGAGACGCACCGCCGCATGCCGGTTCTCCGCCCCGAGCTTCGAGGCGGCCGACGACAGGTAGTTCCGTACGGTCCCCTGGGACAGCGCGGCCCGCTCCGCGATCTCCGCGACCGGCGCCCCGTCGGCGGCGAGTTCCAGCACCTCGGCCTCGCGCGCGGTCAGCGGCGAGTCCCCGGCGGAGATCGCGTCGGCCGCCAACTCCGGGTCCACATAACGGTTTCCGGCGTGCACGGTACGGATGATCTCCGCCAGCCGCTGCGCGCTGACCGTCTTCGGGACGAACCCCCGCACACCCGCCGCCAGCGCCCGCTTCAGATGCCCGGGCCGGCCGTGACTGGTCACGATCATGCGTCCGGCAGTCCGGGCAGTTCGGCCCGCAGCGATGTGGCGACCCTCACACCGTCCGCGCCCGGCATCTGCAGATCCAGCACCGCCACGTCGGGCCGGTGCGCCCGCGCCATCGCCAGCGCCTCCGGCCCGGTCGCCGCCTCGGCGACCACCAGCGAGGTCGTCCTCCAGCGCCAGCAGCGCGGCCAGCGCGCCCCGGATCAGGTGCTCGTCGTCGGCGAGCAGCACCCGGATCGCCGTCACGGCGTCGACCTCACTCACGGCGACCCCGCCTCCCGCTCCAGCGCGGACCCGCTCCGGCACCGGCCGCGCCCGGCGCCGTCCGAGCGACCGGCACGCGTCGCCGCCGACCGCGGACCTCCGCCGTCAGCCGGAACGCCGCCGCGACCGGCCCGCCGTCCAGCGTGCCGTCCGAGCGCCGCCAGCCGCTCCCGCAGCCCGGCGAGCCCGGACCCGTCCCCGGCCCGGCCCGGCCGCCGGTCCGGCGCGTCCGGCCGACCCCGTCGTTCTCCACGTCCAGCACCACGCGCGCCCGTCCGCCGACCCGCAGCCGGCACCGCGCACCGCCCGGCGTCCCCGTGCCGCAGCACGTTCGTCGTCGCCTCCCGCACCACCCAGCCGAGCGCCGACTGCACCTCCGGCGGGCAGCCCCGCCGCGTCCGCCGGTCACCGCGCAGTCGATCCCGGCCGCGCGTCAGCACGCCCTGCGCGCCCGCGAGTTCCGCCTCGAGGTCGGCCTCCCGGTAGCCGCGCACGACCTCCCGCACCTCCCGCTGCGACTCCTGCGCGATCCGCTGCACCTCGATCATCTGCGTCGACGGCCTCGGGCCGCTCCGCGCCGCGCCAGCTGCACGGCCAGCTCGCTCTTCAGCGCGATCACCGCGAGGTTCCGGCCCATCACGTCGTGCAGGTCCCGGCCGAACCGCAGCCGCTCCTCGGCGACGGCGAGCCGGGCCTGCGGGTCTCGCGGGCCTCGTCGAGCTTCGTACACGACGTTGAGCAGCCAGCACGGAGCAGCGGAGCGTGAAGGCGATGAACCCGGCGACGAACAGCACGGCGACCACGACGATGGCCAGCACCGCACGGCCGAGCGGCCCGCGAGCGGACGCCAGTCGCCGACGCCGCGGCGCAGCGCCACGACGCGGCCAGGACCGTCGGTCGCGGACGCCGAGCAGACTGCGGACCGGCCAGGAACGGCGCCAGCGCCGCCGACGCAGCATCGTCGAGCACAGCCCGGTCCGATCGGCCGTCGCCGCCGAGCACCGTCCACGGCGGCCGGTCGCCGCGAGCCGACCGCGCGTGGCGGCCCGACGACGACCAGCCAGCGCGTGGCGCTGCGCCGGCTGCCCCGATGGCAGTCCAGTGCGCGTGCACGGGCCAGCGCGTACCGGCAGAGCACCCCGTCACACGCCGGCAGCGAGGCGTCACGACCAGCACCGTGCCGCGCCCGCGCCACGCGGACCGGCACGGCCCGCAGAGCACGGCCAACGCCCGAGCACCGAGCGATCACGAGCCACAGCGACCGGAGTGGAACGTCCACCGGCGTGTACAGTCTCCACCTTCGCCGGCCGCGCTCTTGCGCCCGCCGCCATGCCGCCCGCGCTCCCGCATCCGGCACCACGCCCCGTACGTCAGCGCCGCGGCTCCCAGCGGAACCACCGCCGTACAGCAAACACCGCGAGCACGGTCCAGGCCAGCGCCGGTCAGCGACGGCGCCCAGCGGCGTCGTGCGCGCCGACAGGTCGCCCGGTCCAGCCGGCCGCGTACGAGCGTCGATCACCGGGGTCAGCGGCAGCAGTTCGCAGACGGACGCCAGCCGGTCGGGCAGCACCTCCAGCGGGACGAAGATGCCCGGAGCCCAGCCATCGAGACCATGCATCAGCGGCATCGGAGGTGACCTGCGCGCTCTCGACGGTGCGGGTGAAGCACGGACGGTGACCGCGGCCAGCGCCGCACAGCATCACCAGGCCCAGCAGCACGCCCAGCGACGGCGCAGATGCGGGCGCGCTGCGGCGCGCCCACATCGCAGCAGCGCGCGCACCGCCGACCACCAGCAGCACGCACTGCGCGAGCCGAGCCGACGGCGGGCAGCGCGGCCCCGGCGAGGATCTCCGCGGTCCCGCAGCTCCCCGGTGCGCAGCCGCTTGAGGACCAGTTCCTCGCGCCGGGCGACATAGACGCCGACGAGGTTGCAGTAGACGGCGAAGAGCAGCGAGAAGCCGATCGCGCCGGGCAGCAGCACGCGTGCCGACGCTGAGCCCGGCCTCGTCGAGGTCCATCTCGCTCGACCGCCGACTTCATGGCTGAACGGCAGCACGCACCGGCACGAACAGCGCCGCGAACAGCGCGGCCCTGTTGCGCACCAGCAGCGTCAGCTCGGCCCGCGCCGAGGGCGCGTCATCCGCCCCGCGCGGCGGTCGTCGTGCCGTCCGGTCGATGTCCGGCCGACCACCGCGTCGCCGTGGTCGGCTGACCGTCCTGCACCGCGTGTCCGTCCGTCGGTCCTGCCGACGCGTCGCTCGCGATGATCCGCAGGAACGCCTCCTCCAGCGAGGCCGACCGGACATCCAGCCCGCCGCAGCTCGACGCCGCTCCGCTCGGCCCACACCAGCAGCTCGGTCGGCGGCCCGCTGCAGCTCGTGGGTCCGCAGCCGTACGGTCCGCCCGTCCGTCTCGTGCCCGCTGACGCCCAGTTCGGCGAGCGGCGGCAGGTCGCCGGCGTAGACCCCGTCGGGCAGCTCGAAGGAGATCCGGGACGGCTGCGCGGCGGTCACCTCGGCCGGCGTGCCCGGCGGCCGCGATCCGCCCCTCGTGCATGATCGCCAGCCGGTCGGCGAGCTCCTCGGCCTCCTCCAGGTAGTGCGTGGTCAGCAGCACGGTCGTGCCCGCCGTCGCGCAGCTCCCGCACCAACTCCCAGGTGTCCTGGCGCCCTTCGGCGTCGAGCCCGGTCGTCGGCTCGTCGAGGAAGAGCACCTCGGGGCGGCCGAGGAGCGCGAGCGCCAGGTCCAGCCGCCGCCGCTCGCCGCCGGACAGCTGCTTGACCCGTACGCCGGCCCGCCGCTCGAGCCCGACCAGCTCCAGCGCCTCGCCGGCGGGCCGCGCCCCGCTGGTGCAGCCCGCCCACATCCGCACGGTCTCGGCGACCGTCAGCTCGGAGGGGAAGCCGCCCTCCTGGAGCATCACGCCGATCCGGGGCCGTACGGCGGCGCGCTCGCGGTACGGGTCGTGGCCGAGGACCCGGACCCGCGCCGCCGGTCGGGCGGGCGAGGCCCTCCAGCAGTTCGACGGTGGAGGTCTTGCCCGCGCCGTTGGTCCCGAGCAGCGCGAAGAGCTCGCCGCGCGCCACGGAGAAGGAGATCCCGCGCACGGCCTCGAAGCCGCCCCCGTACACGCGCCGCAGGTCCGTGACCTCGATCACGGCTCGTCGATCGTGCGTGCTCGCGTCGTGCTCGTTCGGCTCATGCCTTCAGGCGTCCCGCGCGGCACGGGCCGGAGCAGGCAGTGCGCGGCTGTCATCACTCGCCCATGACAAATGTCAGAGCGGCGACGTGAGCCGGGAGCACGGAGGGCGTACGGGCAACACGAAGAAGGCCCCGGTCGATATGACCGGGGCCTTCATTCACTGAGCGGACGACGAGGTTCGAACTCGCGACCTCAACCTTGGCAAGGTTGCGCTCTACCAACTGAGCTACGTCCGCATTGCCTCCGACCGGCTTTCACCGATCGGCGCGAGCACCACTCTACCTGATCCACAGGAGTGGTCGGTAAGGCGATGCAGAGCGGGTGACAGGAATTGCACACTGCGCCTTCCCCCTGGAAGGGGGATGTTCTACTACTGAACTACACCCGCATGACTCCGTGAGGTCCGGGCCTTTCGGCCTTGCCCCTCGGCGTGCTCCAGACTCTAGCTGATCAGCCGGGGTGCAGCGCAAGTCGGTTGCCCGCGGGGCGTCGGCGCCGGGTGCGTCCGAGTGACCGCCGTCAGCGACTGCGCCTCGCGTGAAGGCCTCGTAGACCTTCTTGGGGATCCGGCCGCGCGGCCGGCACGTCCATCTTGTTGGACTGGGCCCAGGCGCGGACGGCCGCCGGGTCGGGGGCGACCGCGGTGTGCCGGTGGTACGGCCTTGCCGGACTTGCGACCTGCTTGCGGCCGGCCGTCCACGTACGGGGCCAGGGCCTTGCGCAGTTTCTTGGCATTGGCCGGATTCAGGTCGATCTCGTACGACTTGCCGTCGAGGCCGAAGGCGACCGTTTCCGCCGCTTCCCCGCCGTCGATGTCGTCGGAGAGAGTGACCACTACGCGCTGCGCCACGAATATCGGTCCCTTCGTGCGGCATCGCTCGCGTGCTGACGTGCCGGCTGACGTGCGGGAGATGCCGGCTGTCCGGCTGTTATTGGGCAAAGTATCGGCTATTGCCAATTCATTTGTACAGCGCCCGGCATTGCATTGTGAAGCCCAGACTAATTCCGTCCGCGTGTCCGCCGCGCAATGCGCGGATCCGTGGATCTTTCCCAGGATTTTTCCGCGCGGTGCTCCTGCTCGATACCGGATCGTGACCGCGTGATCACGTAGGTTCCTACGATATCTACCCGCGTAGAAATTTCGTCCGGGTAGTCTGAAGGACACCTGCCCTGCACAGCACCACACCACCGGGAGTGCCAGTGGCACGCGTCGTAGTCGACGTCATGCTCAAGCCGGAGATCCTCGACCCCCAGGGCCAGGCGGTGCAGCGCGCACTGCCGCGCCTGGGCTTCGAGGGGATCGCCGACGTCCGTCAGGGAAAGCGATTCGAACTCGAGGTCGACGGGCCGGTCGACGAGGCCGCCCTCGCCCGCATCCACGAGATGGCCGAGACCTTCCTCGCCAACACCGTGATCGAGGACTTCACCGTGAAGGTGGAGGAAGTCGCGGAGGCGAAGTGACCGCTCGTATCGGCGTCGTCACCTTCCCCGGCACGCTCGACGACCGGGACGCCGCGCGCGCGGTCCGGCTCGCCGGCGCCGAACCCGTCGCCCTGTGGCACCGCGACAAGGACCTCAAGCAGGTCGACGCCGTGGTCCTGCCCGGCGGCTTCTCCTACGGCGACTATCTGCGCGCCGGCGCCATCGCCCGCTTCTCGCCGGTGATGGAGACCGTCATCGAGCAGGCGAAGGCCGGCATGCCGGTCCTGGGCATCTGCAACGGCTTCCAGATCCTCACCGAGGCGCACCTGCTGCCCGGCGCGATGCTCGCGCAACAACCACCTGCACTTCATCTGCCGCGACCAGAGGCTGCGGGTGGAGAACGCGGACACCGCCTGGACCGCCGACTACGCCGCCGGCCAGGAGATCTCCGTCCCGCTGAAGAACAGGGACGGCCGGTACGTCGCCGACGAGCGCACGCTCGACGAGCTCGAGGCCGAGGGCCGGGTCGTCTTCCGCTACGTGGACGTGCAACCCGAACGGCTCGCTGCCGCGACATCGCCGGCATCACCAACGCGGCGGGCAACGTCGTCGGCCTCATGCCGCACCCCGAGCACGCCGTCGAGCCGCTGATCGGCACCGGCCGCACCGACGGCCTGGGCTTCTTCACCTCGATCCTGAAGAAGCTGGTCAACGCATGAGCGACCTCTGGACACCGTCAAGCACGCCGCCGAGACCCCGGACGTCGAGCAGCCCTGGGCCGAGCTCGGCCTGAAGCAGGACGAGTACGAGCGGATCCTCGAGATCCTCGGCCGCCGCCCGACCGGCGCCGAGCTCGCCATGTACTCGGTCATGTGGTCCGAGCACTGCTCCTACAAGACCAGCAAGGTCCACCTGCGCCAGTTCGGCGAGAAGGTCCCCGCAGAACGACGCACATGCTCGTCGGCATCGGCGAGAACGCCGGCGTCGTCGACGTCGGCCAGGGCTACGCGGTCACCTTCAAGGTCGAGTCGCACAACCACCCGTCCTACGTCGAGCCCTACCAGGGCGCGGCCACCGGCGTCGGCGGCATCGTCCGCGACATCATCGCCATGGGCGCCCGCCCGGTCGCCGTCATGGACCCGCTGCGCTTCGGCGCGGCCGACCACCCCGACACCAAGCGCGTGCTGCCCGGCGTCGTCGCCGGCATCGGCGGCTACGGCAACTGCCTGGGCCTGCCGAACATCGGCGGCGAGGTCGTCTTCGACGCCTGCTACCAGGGCAACCCGCTGGTCAACGCCGGCTGCCGTCGGCGTCATGCGGCACGAGGACATCCACCTGGCCAAGGCCTCCGGCCCGGGCAACAAGGTCATCCTGTTCGGCGCCCGCACCGGCGGCGACGGCATCGGCGGCGTCTCCGTGCTGGCCTCCGAGACCTTCGACGACGCCAAGCCCGGCCAAGCGCCCCGCCGTCCAGGTCGGCGACCCCTTCCAGGAGAAGCTGCTCATCGAGTGCACCCTGGAGATCTTCAAGGAGAACCTGGTCGTCGGCATCCAGGACCTCGGCGCGCGCCGGCCTGTCCTGCGCCACCACCGAGCTGGCCTCCAACGGCTCCGGCGGCATGCGCGTCGAGCTGACGACCGTGCCGCTGCGCGACTCCACGCTCTCGCCCGAGGAGATCCTCATGAGCGAGTCGCAGGAGCGCATGTGCGCGGTCGTCGAGCCGGAGAAGGTCGACCGCTTCCTGGCGATCTGCGAGAAGTGGGACGTCATCGCCACCGTCATCGGCGAGGTCACCGACGGCGACCGGCTGGAGATCGACTGGCACGGCGAGCAGATCGTCGACGTCGCCGCCGCGCACCGTCGCCCACGAGGGCCCGGTCTACGAGCGCCCGTACGCCCGCCCGGACTGGCAGGACGCGCTCCAGGCCGACGACGCCGAACAAGCTTGCCCGGCCCGGCGACCGTCGGAGGAGCTGCGCGAGCAGGTCCTGCAGCTGGTCGCCTCGCCCGAACCTGGCCTCCAAGTCCTGGGTCACCGACCAGTACGACCGCTTCGTGCAGGGCAACACCGTGCTGGCCCAGCCCGAGGACGCCGGCATGGTCCGCATCGACGAGGAGACCGAGCCTCGGCGTCGCCCTGGCCACCGACGGCAACGGCCGCTACGCCAAGCTCGACCCGTACACGGGCGCGCAGCTGGCGCTGGCGGAGGCGTACCGCAACGTCGCCACGACCGGCGCCAAGCCGCTGGCCGTCTCCGACTGCCTGAACTTCGGCTCGCCCGAGGACCCGGAGGTCATGTGGCAGTTCGCCGAGGCCATGCGCGGTCTCGCCGACGCCTGCCTGCAGCTGGGCACCCCGGTGACCGGCGGCAACGTCTCGCTCTACAACCAGACCGGCGAGGTCGCCGATCCACCCGACGCCGGTCGTCGCCGTGCTCGGCGTGATCGACGACGTCGACCCGCCGCACGCCGATCGCCTTCGCAGGAGGAGGGCCAGCTGCTCTACCTGCTCGGCGACACGCGCGAGGAGTTCGGCGGCTCGGCCTGGGCGCAGGTCGTCCACGACCACCTCGGCGGGCTGCCGCCGGAGGTGGACCTGGAGCGCGAGAGGCTGCTCGGCCGAGATCCTGATCTCCGCCTCCCGCGACGGCATGATCGACGCCGCGCACGACCTGTCCGACGGCGGTCTGATCCAGGCGGTCGTCGAGTCGTGCCTGCGCGGCGGCAAGGGCGCGCGGCTGGTCGTGCCCGGACGGCCTGGACGCCGTTCACCTTCCTGTTCTCGCGAGTCGGCGGGCCGCGCGGTCGTGGCGGTGCCGCGCAGCGAGGAGCTCCGCTTCAACGACATGTGCGGGGCGCGGGGTCTGCCCGTCACCCGGATCGGTGTCGTGGACGGCGACGAGGTCGAGGTCCAGGGCGAGTTCAGCATCCCGCTGAGCGAGCTGCGCACGGCGCACGAGGCGACCATCCCGGCCTGCTGGCCTGACGCATCACCGATTGATTTGAGCCCCTGTCCGGGTCCGCCCGGGCGGGGGCTCAGTCGTGGCCCCGCACGTCGTGCGATACGGCGCGTGGAATTCCGTGATCCGTCGGCGCGGTATCGGCGTTCCGGGGCGTTCACCGCCGCGGAGCCGGACGTGCCTGCCTGATAGCTTCGTCGGCCGTGCCGTCGTACGGGGGAGCGGGAAGTCCATGAACTCATCGCCCATATCGCGCTGGCCGGACGATCCGGGCTCGCACATCGCGTTCCCCGACCGCCCCCCGCGGCTGTTTCCGGACCGCGGAAGCCGCCGGCGCAATGCGGTCAACCGGCTGCTGTGCGCGCTCGCGGTGGCCGGGATCGGCGGGGCCTGCTGGGGGTTCTGGCTGGAGTACGACGAGCACCGGGACGTGGCGGCGAGCCGCGAGAAGATCGTGAGCGCATGCGGCGGGCTGGTGGAGCCGGACGCGGTCCTGCGGCTGAACGGCGGCATCCACCGGGTCAAGCCCAGCAGCGACGCGGACGACACCATCGACTCCGAGCAGCAGACAGGCAGTTGCGTCATCTACCGGGTGGGCGAACCCGGCACCACGTATGCGCACTTCGCGCTCACGGTCGTCCCGCAGCCCTCCGACGGATACGCCAACATCGTCTCCGGAAGTTCGAAAAACCCCTTCGACCGGCGCGACCGTCCCAGGGACGAGGCTCTCGTGGCACGCGCCGACGAGGCGCTGCCGCACCCGCTCGGCGACGGCAGGCTCGGCCACTACGACGACTCGACCGCCACGGCGAAGGCGGTGTGCGCGAACCCGGCCAGGACGAAGGGGCGTATTACGTCCGTCAAGGCGCTGGCCGCTGGCTCACGTACGATGGAGGACGCCGACGTGCACCGCGGCGGACCTCAGGGCGCTGGCCGGTATCGCCCGCCACGCCGCGCGACCGGGCTGCGGACCGGCTGGGCTGCGAGGCGGCGCTGCCCGAGGTCCCGAAGCGGCGGCAGCGGCCGAGGTGCGGCTCGGCAGGGCGGAGTCGGCCTCCGGGACCTGCGGCTGGTACGCGCGGTTCACCGCAAAGGGGCGCGGCGAGCTGCCCGACCGGGCCCTCGATGCGCCGGCCGGCTCCGCGAGCTGGCAGGAAGCCTGCCTGCTTGCGGTCAGTGCCGACGAGACCCGCAGGATCTGGCCGCACGCACGCGGACGGCGTGCTCAAGGACCAGCGCCTCTCCGACGTGCTGCGGTTCGCGGGGTGGTGGGTGAGGACGCAGTCGTTCTTCGGCGACGAGGCGGCCGAGGTCGTGGCCCAGGGCTTCGGAGGCGACCAGGTCAAGGTGGCACCCGGCACGGCGGGCAGGGGCCGCGGCACCCGGGTGTGGTGGGCCTCCTCCGTCTGCGAAGGACGGCCGGCTGTGCACACGATGACGCTGGGCAATGTGTACGACAGCGGTCGTCAAGGACGCCTCAGCGGGCTGTTGCGTGCGTACGTCGACGACGTCGCCGCCCGCCGCGGCTGCACGGACGTGAAGTTCCCCGAGCCCGCGGACTTCGTCAAGGAGTGAACGCCCGCCCGCTGTCGTACCCACCCCTTAATGTCGGTCTCCATGCCACCGGCCAAGAAGCGCGCCCGCAGCTACGACCCCGCCAAGATCCGCACCGCCGTGCTCGCCCAGTTCGAGAACGTACGGCAGGCGGTGGGCACGCTCACGCCCGAGCAGCTCGCCCTGCCCACCCGGCTCGGGGACTGGACCGTGCGCGAACTGGCCGCGCACATCGCCATGGTCGTCGGGGCGGTCGGCCGGAACCTCGAGCTGCCCGAGCCCCGACGAAGCAGGAACTCGCGCTGCTGGACTGGCCGTTCGCGACCGTCGCCGCCGCCGGGCAGGTCGCCGAGGACACCAAGGAGATCGCGGCGGCGCCGAGCCCGACGAGCTGTATGCGCGTACCGCCGCGCGGCTCGCCGAGTCGCTGCCCGCCGCGTCCGACGGACCGGCTGCTGCCGACCCGCGTCGGCGCGATGCGGCTCGGCGACTTCCTGGTCACCCGCACCGTCGAACTCATCGTCCACACCGACGACCTGAACGACGGCGACCGGGCTGGACATCCCGTACGACCGGCAGGCGCTCGCCGCCTGCACCCGGCTGCTCGCCGACGCCCTCGCGGTGAAGGCGCCCGGCGGCTCCACCGAGGTGCGGGTCCCGCCGTTCGCCGTCGTCCAGTGCGTCGAGGGCCCCCGGCACACCCGCGGCACCCCGCCCAATGTCGTCGAGACCGATCCGCTGACCTGGATCCGGCTCGCCACCGGGCGTACGGGATGGGCCGAGGCGCTCGACGCGGCGAAGGTCAGCGCGAGCGGCGAGCGCGCCGACCTGTCGGGGCTGCTGCCGATCCTCGGCTGAGTGCAGTGGCTGATCGCAGCGGCTGAGCGCAGTGGCTGATCGCGGCGGGGGAACGCAGCGCGGGGACCCAGCGGCTGAACGCAGCGCCGGAACCGGCGGGGAACCAGAGCCCCACCTCCCCCGTCCCAACGGTATGCGCAACCAGCTGAGCATTCCTGTCACCGCCCTGGCCCTCCTCGCCCTCGCCGCCTGCGGCACGGAGTCCGGGATCCGGCTCCGGCGACGGACGGCGGCTCGGTGACGACCGATCTGCCCGCTCACCGGCGTCCACTGGTCCGTCGACAGCGTGACCGTCGACGGCAAGAAGTCCGCGGCCCCGGCCGGCGCGCATGTCGAGATCACGGCCAAGGGCCGGGCCCAGGGCAACTACGGCTGCAACCACTTCGGCGCGGACGTCAAGGTCGACGGCGACACGGTCACCGTGGGCCCGGCCGAGATGACCGAGATGGCCTGCGCCAAGGACATCCAGGGCTTCGAGGACGCGCTGCGGGCCGCCTTCTCCGGCAAGCTCAAGGCGAAGCTCGCCGACGGGAAGCTCACCCTGACCACCGAGAAGGGCGACTCCATCGCCCTCACCTCCGAGCGTCCGGCCCCGCTGGTCGGCACCAAGTGGACGGTGAACTCACTGGTCTCCGACGGGACCGCGTCGTCCCTGCCGGCCGGCACGGAGAAGAAGGCGTATCTGACCTTCGGCAAGGACGGTTCCGTACAGCGGCAGCCTCGGCTGCAACACCTTCCACAGCACCGCGAAGATCACCGGCACCAACATCACCTTCGGCCGCCTCGCCACCACCCGGAAGCATGTGCCCGGGGCCGGAGATGAACGTGGAGCGCGAACTGCTCAAGGTCCTCGACGGGACGGTGACGTACAAGCTGCAGCACCGCGGCCTGTCCCTCACCGCGCCGAACGGCAAGGGACTGGCCGCGACCGCCGCGCAGAAGTGATCAGCCGGGGTACGGAAGCAGCCCGGCGTCCGTCCGCTCCCAGGCCGCCCGCAGCTCCGCGAGCCGCCCGGGCTCCACGGCCGCCTTGTCCGCCTGCTCCCGCGCGTCCTCGGTCAGCTTGAAGAGCTGGTCCTTGCCGCTCCTGCCCCGGTAGTACTTCCACTCCCCTCGCCGCATGGTCGTACGAGGTCACCGTGTCTCCAGACATGACTGGCCACGCTCCCGAGGGGGAGCGGCAGTGTGAAATGCGCAACGCGGGGCGGACCGACCGCCCTGTGAGCAGACCGGACCCGGACCGGACCCCGGAACCAGAACCGAAAGGACCCCCGAACCGGGGTCAGCGAGGAACTACACGCAGCGACAGATCGCGCTCGCGACACGGACCAGGTCAACGTGGCGGCGCTCCACCAGCGTGACCGTCCGGTCACCAAGAGGCTGCATGAGCCAGGAGCTTGCCCGAACCCCCGTGTACCTGTCAACGATCGTCCCGAAATGCGGACCCCCGAATGGACACCCGCCAGGCCCCTGTGCGCCCGTCAGGACCGCCCCGGACCACCCCCGAGGGAGCCCGTTCCCGCATCCCCAATTCGGACCAGTGGTCGATCTCGCCTACACTCGGTGCCGTGCCACGTGGTGACGGACGACTCAACCACGACCTGCTCCCCGGTGAGAAGGGCCCCCAGGACGCTTGCGGCGTCTTCGGTGTCTGGGCTCCGGGTGAAGAGGTCGCGAAGCTCACTTACTTCGGGCTCTACGCCCTGCAGCATCGAGGACAGGAGTCCGCGGGAATCGCGGTGAGCAACGGCTCCCAGATCCTCGTCTTCAAGGACATGGGCCTGGTCTCCCAGGTCTTCGACGAGACCTCCCTCGGCTCCCTCCAGGGTCATATCGCGGTCGGTCACGCCCGCTACTCGACCACCGGCGCCTCCGTGTGGGAGAACGCGCAGCCGACCTTCCGGGCCACCGCCCACGGCTCGATCGCGCTCGGCCACAACGGCAACCTGGTCAACACCGCCCAGCTCGCCGAGATGGTCGCCGAGCTCCCCAAGGAGGACGGCCGGGCCACCCAGGTCGCCGCGACCAACGACACCGACCTGGTCACCGCGCTGCTCGCGGGCCAGATCGACGACGACGGCAAGCCGCTGACCATCGAGGAGGCCGCCGCCAAGGTGCTGCCCGAGGTCAAGGGCGCCTTCTCGCTCGTCTTCATGGACGAGGGCACCCTGTACGCCGCCCGCGACCCGCAGGGCATCCGCCCGCTGGTCCTCGGCCGCCTGGAGCGCGGCTGGGTCGTCGCCAGCGAGTCCGCCGCCCTCGACATCTGCGGCGCCAGCTTCGTCCGCGAGATCGAGCCGGGCGAGCTCATCGCCATCGACGAGAACGGCCTGCGCACCTCCCGCTTCGCGGAAGCGAAGCCCAAGGGCTGTGTCTTCGAGTACGTCTACCTGGCCCGCCCCGACACCGACATCGCCGGCCGGAACGTCTACCTCTCCCGTGTCGAGATGGGCCGCAGGCTCGCCAAGGAAGCCCCGGTCGACGCCGACCTGGTGATAGCGACGCCGGAGTCCGGCACGCCCGCCGCCGATCGGCTACGCCGAGGCCAGCGGCATCCCGTACGGCTCCGGCCTGGTCAAGAACGCCTACGTCGGCCGGACCTTCATCCAGCCCTCCCAGACCATCCGCCAGCTCGGCATCCGCCTCAAGCTGAACCCGCTCAAGGAAGTCATCCGGGGCAAGCGCCTGGTGGTCGTCGACGACTCGATCGTCCGCGGCAACACCCAGCGCGCCCTGGTCAAGATGCTCCGCGAGGCCGGCGCCGCCGAGGTCCACATCCGGATCTCGTCCCCGCCGGTGAAGTGGCCCTGCTTCTTCGGCATCGACTTCGCGACCCGCGCCGAGCTGATCGCCAACGGCATGACGGTCGACGAGATCGGCACCTCGCTGGGCGCCGACTCGCTCTCGTACATCTCCCTCGACGGCATGATCGAGGCGACCACGATCGCCAAGCCGAATCTCTGCCGCGCCTGCTTCGACGGCGAGTACCCGATGGAGCTGCCCGACCCCGAGCTGCTCGGCAAGCAGCTCCTGGAGACCGAGCTGGCGGGCGGCGCCGACGCCGCCGACGCGCTCCGTCGCCCGTAAGCCCTGCAGTACGACACGCAGTACCTCCAGCACGACACGAAAGTTCTCCTGGCATGTCTGAGAGACCACCGGTGCCAGCTACGCAGCCGCGGGCGTCGACATCGAAGCGGGCGACCGCGCCGTCGAGCTGATGAAGGAGTGGGTGAAGAAGACGCAGCGCCCCGAGGTCCTCGGCGGCCTCGGCGGCTTCGCCGGCCTCTTCGACGCCTCCGCCCTCAAGCGCTACGAGCGCCCGCTGCTCGCCTCCGCCACCGACGGCGTCGGCACGAAGGTCGACCTCGCCCGCCAGATGGGCGTGTACGACACGATCGGCCACGACCTGGTCGGCATGGTCGTCGACGACCTCGTCGTCTGCGGCGCCGAGCCGCTCTTCATGACCGACTACATCTGCGTCGGCAAGGTCCACCCCGAGCGGGTCGCCGCCATCGTCAAGGGCATCGCCGAGGGCTGTGTGCTGGCCGGCTGCGCGCTGGTCGGCGGCGAGACCGCCGAGCACCCCGGGCCTGCTGGGCGCGGACGACTTCGACGTCGCCGGCGCCGGTACGGGCGTGGTCGAGGCCGACCGGCTGCTGGGCGCGGATCGTATCCGTACGGGTGACGCGGTCATCGCCATGGCGTCGTCCGGCCTTCACTCCAACGGGTACTCGCTGGTCCGGCATGTGCTCTTCGACCGCGCGGGCATGTCCCTGGACGCAGCAGGTCGAGGAGTTCGGCCGCACCCTCGGCGAGGAGCTGCTGGAGCCCACCAAGATCTACTCGCTGGACTGCCTGGCGCTCACCCGGACCACCGAGGTGCACGCCTTCAGCCACATCACCGGCGGCGGTCTCGCCAACAACCTGGCCCGGGTCGATCCCGGACGGCCTGCACGCGGTCGGTCGACCGTTCGACCTGGACCCCGGGCGCGGTCTTCGACCTCGTCGGCAAGGCCGGCCAGGTCGAGCGGCTGGAGCTGGAGAAGACCCTGAACATGGGCGTCGGCATGATCGCCGTCGTCCCCGAGGAGTCGGTGGACGTGGCGCTGACCACGCTGGCCGACCGCGGCGTCGACGCCTGGGTCGCGGGCGAGATCACCGAGCGCGGCGAGCACACCACGGGCGCGACCCTGACCGGTGACTACGCGAGCTGAGCCCGCACGGGCAGCGCGAAACCCGGTCCGGGGCGTGGCGCCCCGGACCGGGTCACGTAGCAATCGCTCTGTTTTGAGGTGTCAGCGTACGTCAAGCGCCGCGGCGCTGTGACGACGGACCGGACTCCTCGTCCTCGTCGTCGTCGTCGTTGTACAGATCCGCGTACTGTGCGTACGGGTCATCTTCCTCGTCGTCGTCCTCGAACGGCTCGGCGTTCGGCGGCTGGCTCGAAGGCGATGCGCCCAGCTCATTGGCCAGACGCGACAGGTCAGTCCCGCCGCTGTTGTACTTCAGCTGGCGGGCGACCTTCGTCTGCTTGGCCTTGGCCCGGCCGCGCCCCATGGCTCGACCCCCTCGGTGACGGGGCTCGACGGCCCCAGAGTCTTGACACGCGTTCATGATTCGGAACGGGCTCTCCGTGGAGAGACCGGTCCGTAGGGCTTCAACGGTACCTGCTTCCGCGGCCATACGGTACGCCGCCCGCATGACGCGCCACTTCGCAGAACCCGCGAGGAGCCCCGTCCTCGCTGGTCAACTGCGATTTTAACCTCTTCTTGGCGGGCGACCCGCCGACCGGGCGTGAGTTCTCTCGTCACCCCGGCCGGCGGGACCCAGGCGCCCGCGAGGCCGGATCAGCGGCGCGCGGGCCTCCGCCATGCGCTGCTCGGCGATCCGGTCGGCCGCCGCGGCCGGCGGAATCCCGTCCTCCTTCGCACGTGCGAATATGGCCAGCGTGGTGTCGAAGATCTTCGCCGCCTTCGCCTTGCACCGGTCGAAGTCGAAGCCGTGCAGCTCGTCGGCGACCTGGATGACACCGCCGGCGTTCACCACGTAGTCGGGGGCGTAGAGGATCCCGCGGTCCGCGAGGTCCTTCTCGACGCCCGGGTGCGCGAGCTGGTTGTTGGCCGCGCCGCAGACGACCTTGGCGGTGAGCACGGGCACGGTGTCGTCGTTCAGCGCGCCGCCGAGCGCGCAGGGGGCGTAGATGTCCAGGCCCTCGGTGCGGATCAGCGCGTCCGTGTCGGCGACCGCGGTGACCTTGCCGGGTGCTTGTCGAGGATCCGGCGTACGGACTCCTCGCGCACGTCGGTGATCACGACCTCGGCGCCGTCCTCCAGCAGGTGCTCGACCAGGTGGTGGCCGACCTTGCCGACGCCCGCGATGCCGACCTTGCGGCCGCGCAGCGTCGGGTCGCCCCACAGGTGCTGGGCGGAGGCCCGCATGCCCTGGAAGACGCCGAAGGCGGTGAGGACGGAGGAGTCGCCGGCGCCGCCGTTCTCGGGGGAGCGGCCGGTGGCCCAGCGGCATCTCGCGGGCCACGACGTCCATGTCGGCGACGTAGGTGCCGACGTCGCAGGCGGTCACGTAGCGGCCGCCGAGGGAGTCCACGAACCGGCCGTAGGCGAGCAGCAGCTCCTCGGTCTTGATCGTCTCGGGGTCGCCGATGATCACGGCCTTGCCGCCGCCGTGGTCGAGACCGGCCATGGCGTTCTTGTACGACATGCCGCGGGAGAGGTTCAGCGCGTCGGCGACGGCCTCCTCCTCGGTGGCGTACGGGTAGAAGCGGGTGCCGCCGAGGGCGGGGCCCAGGGCGGTGGAGTGGATGGCGATGACGGCCTTCAGGCCGGTGGCGCGGTCCTGGCACAGCACGACTTGCTCGTGGCCGCCCTGCTCCGAGCGGAACAGGGTGTGCAGGACGCCGTCGGTCACATCGGTCACGGTGGTGACTCCCAAGTACGAAGCGGCGGTGGAGACGGCCCCCTGCGGGTGGCGGAGGGCCGTGGGCACGAGATTAGAGCCTGGACGCCCGGCGTTCGGCAGCGCCCGGATCAAGTCCCCCCGGTGCACGCCGTGCGCGATTGCATGATTCCGACGTCAGTGCTGAGGATCACCGGCTTCCTGGCGGCAGTACCGGCGTGGAGGGATTCGCGGCATGCCAGCGCTGTCCTCGGTGCCATCGTCCCGTACGCGGCCTACCTGCGCGTGTACGAGCCGCTGGCGGCCTTTCCCGAGCCGGAGCGCAGCCACTGGGCCCGCTACGCCCGCCGCGAGCCGACCCCCACCGCCCAGGACGAACTGCGCCGCTCGCTGGCCGACTTGCTGCCCACCCCGCCGGTCCCGGTGCCGGTGCACGAGAGCGGCGACGCGTTCGTGGCGGAGGTGGACGGGGTGGTGTGCGTCTGCCCGTGGCGGACCCGGCTGCGCGGCTGGCTGGCGCTGGAGGAGCTGGCGGAGCAGCTGCCGGCGCCCGGTGCTGGACGCGGTGCTGCCGCCGGTGGTGCGCCGGCAGGCGGCCGCGGACTACGAGCGGTGGCGCGAGCGCAACCCGGACGCGCGGCCGTGGATCCGGACGGCGGTCTGGCAGGTGCCGGTGCGCTGGTTCGTGCTCGTTCTCGGACGAGGAGCGCGAGTACGACAGGGCCCGGCGAGGCGCGCCGTGCTGCGCTACCGGACGCCGATGGTGCAGGCCCGGCGGCGGGTGGCCCGGGCGCTGAGGACGCTGCGAGAGAGCGATCGACGAGGGGCCGCTGATCGACGGCCTGGTGGACGTGGGGCGCTGGCTGGAGGAGTTCCATCCGCGCTCGCTGGTCGAGCTGGACTACGGCGGCCTGGTGCACGCGCTGCCCGGCGGCGCAGCTGGCGGAGGACCGCTCGGCCGCGGATGTGGCCGAGGGGATCGCGGCGCTGCGGGCCGGGGACGGGGACGGGCGCGGGCGAGGCGTACGGGCGGCTGGTGGAGCGCTGGCGGGCGGTGCGGGACCGGCGTTCCGCGAACTGACGCGTGCCGGTCGACGAACTGCGCTGAGACCTGACGTCCCGTTGACGTTCGTCGATCGGACGATGGCTGACGGTTGCACCAGCAGTCGGATCGTAGTCCAGGACGTAGGTCCCGATCCGGGCCATTGTCTCAAGCGTGACGGACCGCACTTACTCGGCCCTTGCGCCCTTCGCCCTACCCTCGTGCCAAAATAGGACAAGGAGTCCGGGGAGGGCTCCTTCCGTCCAACTAAGGGCGGAATACTCGGCATTGCACTCTATGGGGGGTCTGATGACTCCTGATCGTCCTGTGACTGATCGTCACAGTGGCGTGACTGTCCGCTATGGCATGGTCCATCGGCTTCCGCCGCTGATGAACACCTGAGAGGGCAATTCCATCGGTTTGGCCGACGTGGCTGGACGGATGGTGTAGTTGTAGTGCCGAGGACAAGCCGTTCGTCCTATAACCGACTCGACCCGCGTCCGCCATTTCGGGCAACGCGGGTCAAGGTGCAGAATTTAGAGGAAAGAACCGAGATGGTTCGGTTCTCCCGAGGAGGCCGCTCATGACCGCTCGCACCCCTGATGCCGAGCCGCTGCTGACCCCGGCTGAGGTTGCCACGATGTTCCGCGTGGACCCGAAGACGGTCACCCGCTGGGCCAAGGCAGGCAAGCTCACGTCCATCCGCACGCTCGGTGGACATCGCCGTTACCGCGAGGCAGAGGTCCGCGCACTGCTTGCGGGTATTCCGCAGCAGCGCAGCGAGGCCTGAACAACCGCATAACCGGGCATTTCCGGGACCCCCACTCGCGTGCGCCGGCACCACAGCTCCACCGATGCGCGTCTGCCCCAACATGGCGTCACGCCCAGGCCTCATGCCCCACACAGGGTGCGTCGTCGATCGCGCTGGACTCCGCCGGGTCCAGCGCGATCTTTTTTGTGCCCGCAGGGCCGGGCTGTGGGTGCGGCGCTGTGAGCGGCGCTGGTCGGGTCTGGCGGAGGGCTGTCGGGACCTCCGGGGACGCGCCTCGGAGGGTGGTGCAATTGCACATATTAAATTGACTGGTTGTAGGGAGGGTGTAAGTTCCGCAGTTTCGAAAACTCATTCGGTGACACCCGTCACACTGCACGGCTCTTGTCGATGACGCGCCTGCTGCGCTAGAGGAACTGCGCGCCCGGTGACGGGCGTCGGGCTCACTCGGCCGCGGGGGCCTCTCGTCCCGGCGGCCGTGTCGTCGGCCCGTGGCGGCTCCGGAGGCGCCGCGGCGTGCGAGGCGGCGCGGACGGCCGGCGGGTCGGCGGCGGGCGGCTCCATGGCGAGCCGCAGCAGGCGATGGCAGATCGGGCAGTGCCGCGTCAGATGGCGGTAGCCGGAGGCGGCCGACAGATGGGCGCGCAGCAGCGCCCGGTCTCGTGCCGTGCGCATGCCGCCATGCGCCACCTCCGGGTGTTGCCGCCTGTGACGATCGGCGGTACCTCGCGGCGTGTGCGCCAGATGGCCCGCGCTGCGGACCGCGGGAGCGCGGACCTGGCGCGGCTGCCGCGAGCCGGCGGCGGACGAGGGCCGCCCCTGGCGAGCGGCCGCGCTGCGCCGACGGGCCGTGCGTACGCGACGGCGGGCCCTGACGGGATGCGGTGCCGGCGGCAGGGTCGCCGGCGTGCGGCCGGGCACGACGAAGGCCCGCATCCCTGACGGATGCGGGCCTTCGTCGTTACTGCGGTCCTGACGGGATTTGAACCCGCGGCCTCCACCTTGACAGGGTGGCGAGCACTCCAAACTGCTCCACAGGACCAGGTTTCGCGGCCGCTTGCGTGCGTTGGCTGCGAAGAGACTGTACAGCAGGTCAGGGGGTCCGGTCGAACTCACTCAGCGTGCAGCGCGCCGGTCACGGCGCCGCCGCGTCGATCGCCTTCACGATGCGCTTGTCGGAGACCGGGTACGCCGTGCCCAGCGCGTGCGCGAAGTAGCTGACCCGCAGCTCCTCGATCATCCAGCGGATGTCCAGGACCTCCTGCGGCACCGGGCGGCCCTGCGGCATCTGCTCCAGCAGCCAGGCGTACTCGTCCTGCATCTCGTGGACCTTCTCCATGCGCGTGCGTGTCGCGCTGGACGTCCGTCGGCATCTGCTGCAGCCGGCGGTCCACGGCGACCAGATAGCGCATCAGGTCCGGCAGCCGGCGCAGGCCCGTGCGCCGTGACGAAGCCCGGCTGGCATGAGGGCCGCCAGCTGCTCCCGTACGTCCTGGACGTTGGCGACCAGCGTCGAGGCTGTTCGTGGCCTTCAGGCGGCGCTCGCAGGCCTGCCAGGCGGCCAGCACCTGCTGCACCTGGCCGACCGTCCGCACCGTCGCGTCGACGAGGTCGGCGCGGACCTTGTCGTACAGCTTGCGGAACGACTCCTCGTCCCAGGCCGGGCCGCCGTGGTCGGCGATCAGCTTGTCCGCCGCGGCCATGGCGCAGTCGTCGAACAGCGCCTGGATCGAGCCGTGCGGGTTGCGGGACAGCGCCAGCTTCTGCTGGTTGGTCAGCTTGTCCGAGGCGAACTTGGCCGGGTTCGACCGGGATGTTGAGCAGGATCAGCCGGCGGGTGCCCTGCCACATCGCCTGCTGCTGCTCGGCCTCGGTGTCGAAGAGCCGTACGGACGACGCGTCGTCGCCCTCGTCGACCAGCGCCGGGTACGCCTTCACCGGCTGGCCGGCCGCCGGGTCTCGAAGACGCGGGTCAGCGTGCCGATCGTCCAGTCGGTCAGGCCCGTGCGCTCCAGGGACTCGCCGCCCGCGGGCTCGGCGGTGGCGGCCGCGGCGGCCTTGGAGAGGGCCTGGCGGGCCTTCGGCTTCAGCTGGAGCTTCAGCGCCTCCAGGTCCTTGTCCTCGGCGAGCTTCTTGCGGCGCTCGTCGACGACCCGGAAGGTGATCTTCAGGTGGTCGGGACCCTGGCCAGGTCGAAGTCGTCCGGCGTCGACCGGGACGCCGACCATGCGCTGCAGCTCGCGCGCCAGCGTCGTCGGCAGCGGCTCCTGGAGGGGCACCGCCCGCGTCCAGGAACGCGCTTCGCGTAGTTCGGCGCCGGGACGTAGTGGCGGCGGATCGGCTTGGGCAGGGAGCGGATCAGCTCGGTGACCAGCTCCTCGCGCAGGCCCGGGATCTGCCAGTCGAAGCCCTCGTCGGTGACCTGGTTGAGCACCTGGAGCGGGATGTGGACGGTCACGCCGTCCGCGTCCGCGCCCGGCTCGAACTGGTAGGTCACCCGGAACTTCAGCTCGCCCTGCCGCCAGGAGTCCGGATAGTCGTCCTTGGTGACCGCCCCGGCCTTCTCGTTGATGAGCATCGTCGCGCTCGAAGTCGAGCAGGTCGGGCTCGCTCGCTGGCGCTTGTGCTTCCACCAGGAGTCGAAGTGCGCGCCGGAGACGACGTGTTCGGGCACCCGCTGGTCGTAGAAGTCGAAGAGCGTCTCGTCGTCGACGAGGATGTCGCGGCGCCGGGCCCGGTGCTCCAGCTCCTCGACCTCGGTCGAGGAGCTTGCGGTTGTCGGCGAAGAACTTGTGGTGGGTGCGCCAGTCGCCCTCGACCAGCGCGTTGCGGATGAACAGCTCGCGGGAGGTCTCCGGGTCGATCCGGCCGTAGTTGACCTTGCGCTGGGCGACGATCGGCACGCCGTACAGCGTGACCTTCTCGTACGCCATCACCGCCGCCTGGTCCTTCTCCCAGTGCGGCTCGCTGTAGGTGCGCTTGAGCAGGTGCTGGGCGAGCGGCTCGACCCACTCCGGCTCGATCTTCGCGTTGACCCGGGCCCACAGCCGGGACGTCTCGACCAGCTCGGCGGACATCACGAAGCGCGGCGGCTTCTTGAAGAGCGCCGAGCCGGGGAAGATCGCGAACTTGGCGCTGCGGGCGCCCAGGTACTCGTTCTTCGTGCCGTCCGTCCGTCCTTCAGGCCGATGTGGGAGAGCAGGCCGGCGAGCAGCGAGACGTGGACGCGCTGCTCGGGGCGCGTCCGTCCTCGTTGAGGTGGATGCCCATCTGCTTGGCGACCTTGCGCAGCTGCGCGTAGATGTCCTGCCACTCGCGGATCCGCAGGAAGTTCAGGTACTCCTGCTTGCACATCCGGCGGAAGGCGGAGGAGCCGCGCTCCTTCTGCTGCTCGCGGACGTAGCGCCACAGGTTCAGGAAGGCGAGGAAGTCGCTGGTCTCGTCCTTGAAGCGGGCGTGCTGCTGGTCGGCCTGCGTCTGCTTGTCGGCGGGGCGCTCGCGCGGGTCCTGGATGGACAGCGCGGCCGCGATGACCATGACCTCGCGGACGCAGCCGTTCTTGTCGGCCTCCAGGACCATCCGGGCCAGCCGCGGGTCGACCGGCAGCTGGGCGAGCTTGCGGCCGAGCTGGGTGAGCCGCTTGCGTCGGGTCCTTCTGCGCCGGGTCGAGCGCGCCCAGCTCCTGGAGCAGCTGGACGCCGTCGCTGATGTTGCGGTGGTCCGGCGGGTCGATGAACGGGAACTTCTCGATGTCGCCGAGGCCGGCCGCGGTCATCTGCAGGATGACGGAGGCGAGGTTCGTGCGCAGGATCTCCGGCGTCCGTGAACTCCGGGCGGGCGTCGAAGTCGTCCTCGGAGTACAGCCGGATGCAGATGCCGTCGCGAGGTACGGCCGCAGCGGCCCTTGCGCTGGTTGGCGCTGGCCTGGCGAGATCGCGCTCGATGGGCAGGCGCTGGACCTTGGTGCGGTGGCTGTAGCGGGAGATGCGGGCGGTGCCCGGGTCGATGACGTACTTGATGCCCGGGACGGTCAGCGAGGTCTCGGCGACGTTCGTGGCCAGCACGATCCGGCGGCCGGTGTGCGGCTGGAAGACGCGGTGCTGCTCGGCGTGCGAGAGCCGCGCGTACAGCGGGAGGACCTCGGTGAAGCGGTAGCTGCTTCTTGTTGAGCGCGTCCGCGGTGTCGCGGATCTCCCGCTCGCCGGAGAGGAAGACCAGGATGTCGCCCGTGCCCTCGCGCCTGGAGCTCGTCGACGGCGTCGCAGATCGCGGTGATCTGGTCGCGGTCGGATGTCCTCGCCGTCCTCCTCCAGGAGCGGGCGGTAGCGCACCTCGACCGGATACGTCCGGCCGGTGACCTCGACGATCGGGGCGTCGCCGAAGTGCCGGGAGAAGCGCTCCGGGTCGATGGTCGCCGAGGTGATGATGACCTTGAGGTCGGGGCGCTTGGGCAGCAGCTGGGCGAGGTAGCCGAGCAGGAAGTCGATGTTGAGGGAGCGCTCGTGGGCCTCGTCGATGATGATCGTGTCGTACGGCGCGCAGCTCGCGGTCCGTCTGGATCTCGGCGAGCAGGATGCCGTCCGTCATCAGCTTGACGAAGGTGGCGTCCGGTCGACCTGGTCGGTGAAGCGGACCTTCCAGCCGACGGCCTCGCCGAGCGGGGTGCTTCAGCTCCTCGGCGACCCGCTCGGCGACCGTGCGGGCGGCGATCCGGCGCGGCTGGGTGTGCCCGATCATGCCGCGGACGCCCCGGCCCAGCTCCAGGCAGATCTTCGGGATCTGCGTCGTCTTGCCGGAGCCGGTCTCACCCGCGACGATCACGACCTGGTGGTCGCGGATCGCCTCCAGGATCTCGTCCTTCTTCTGGCTGACCGGCAGCTGCTCGGGATACGTGACCTCGGGCACCCGGCGGCGCGCCGCGGCCGATCGCGCGCCTCGGCCTTCGTCGACCTCGCGCGGCGATCTCGGCGAGCACGGCCGCCCGGGCCTCGGGCTTACGGATCCGGCGGGCGCCTTCGAGCCGGCGGCCGAGCCGCTGCGCGATCGCGCAGGCGATCAGCTCGGGTCAGACGTTCCAGCAGGTCGGAGAGCGGCCGGGAGCGGCGGTGCCGGGCAGCGCGGGAGCGGAGCCGTCGGGCAGGGCGGAGGCAGGCTGACTGGACATACGTCCCCCAGGATCTCACCTCGGATAAACGACTGGCGAACCATTTGCCCGCGCGGACGGCGCCCTGCGCTCCCCGGCAGTCCGCCGGGAACCTCCTCCGCGCCGCGGGCAGTCGGGACCGTGGCTCGGAGCCGGTCGTGGCCGAGGCTCGGTGTCCTGATCGGCCCTGGCGACCCCGGCCGGTGCGCACGGCCGCCCGTTTCCGACTGCGGCGGCACCGCCGTCCGGGTGGCCGCGGGGAGAGCGGGGGCGCCCGAAACAGAATTACGACATGATCGCCGGTAGGCGAGAATGCCCGTACGGACAAGGGAATACGACGGATTGCGGGCATCGTCATGATGGTCGCCGGTATCGCGCTCGGCGCCTGGCTGGCCGGTCGTGCGCAGGTTGCGTGGACCATACGGGCCCCAGGACATCATCATCGAGCATTTTGTGGCCAACGGCTGACGGACGAGAAGGCCCCGTCCGAGGGATCGGGGCCTTCTCGGGTTGTGGCTGGGGCCGGGGTCGAACCGGCGACCTATCGCTTTTCAGGCGATCGCTCGTACCAACTGAGCTACCCAGCCACGCAGGCTCTCACGAGCCGCAGCGGTCCTGACGGGATTTGAACCCGCGGCCTCCACCTTGACAGGGTGGCGAGCACTCCAAACTGCTCCACAGGACCAAGCATGTGCGAGCACAAGTCTCGCACACGGTGTTGCGTGCCCCCAACGGGATTCGAACCCGTGCTACCGCCTTGAAAGGGCGGCGTCCTGGGCCACTAGACGATGAGGGCTAACGGCCCGCCTGGGCGCTTCGCAGCGCGTCGGGGACGTGAGAAGCATATGGGATGGCGGGAGCGTATCGCCAAAACGGTTTACGGGGGTGCGGCGGGCTCGGGAGCGCTCGGGGACGGCGAGGGTGACGGGGGCGGCGAGGGCGGTCGGGGACGGGGTCGCGCCCGGGCTGGTTCTCCTCCGGGAGGTGGCGGCTGACCTCGGCCGTCGTCAGGCCCAGGCCGCCCAGCGTGATCTCGTCCCAGGCCTGGAGGCGGCGGGTCGTCGCGGTCCAGGTAGAGGACCGAGGCCTGGACCGGCTCCGGCTTCTCGTTCTCCACCGCGCGCAGGCCGCCGCCGCCCGTCGAGCCCTCGATCTGCAGCCGGGTGCCGTGCTGCAGTACCTCCGTCTCCCGGTGGTGGACATGGCCGGCCAGGACCAGCGGGACCTCGCCGTCGGTCTCGCGGGCCGCGACCGGGTTGTGGGCGACGCGCGATGTCGACGGGGGTGCCGGCCGGCTGCTGGTCGCGCAGGGCGGAGGCGAGGCGGATGCCCGCCATGCGCTCGGCCGGGTCGCCGCCGGGCGACGACCGAGCGGTCGGGGGTGAACTGCGGGTCGCCGATGCCCGCGAAGCGCAGGCCGGCGACGGTCGACGGCCCTGCCGTCGTCGAGGACGTGCACGTTCTTCGAGGCCGGTCGAGATAGCGCTGGGTGATGCGGGAGTCGTGGTTGCCGCGGACCCAGACGTAGGGCGCGCCGAGGTCCGCGATCGGGTCGAGGAAGCCGTTCTCGGCGGCGGTGCCGTGGTCCATGGTGTCGCCGGAGTCGACGATCACGTCGATCTCGTACTGCTCGACGAGCGAGCCGATGATCTGCCAGCTCGCCGGGTTGAGGTGGATGTCGGAGACGTGCAGGACCCGGATGGTGGTGGGGTCCGGCTGGTAGGCGGGGAGCGTGGAGGTGGCGTCGTACAGCTTGGTCACGTTGGTGACCAGGCGGGCCAACTCCTGCTGGTAGACGTCGAATTCGGTGACGATGCTGCGGGCGTTGCCGACCACGGAGGGGGCGCTGGAGAGCAGCCCGGAGAACTTCGGCTCCAGGACGGACTTCGGGGTTCCAGGTGGCGTACGCGGTGCCGCCGGAGGCGGCGAGCAGGGCGAGGGCGAGGCCGCCGGCCGCGAGGGCGCGGCGCGGGCGGCGGTAGACGGCGAGGCCGAGCGCGGTGGCGCCGGAGACGACGGCGACGCAGGAGCGTACGGCCAGGTCGAGTGGTGCCGTGCGCGACGTCGTGGGCGACCTCGTCCTGGAGGCCGGAGAGGCGTTCGGGGTGGTCGACCAGGGCCTGGGAGCGGACCGGGTCGAGCTGGTCGACGTCGACGTCGAGCCGGACGGGGGCGACATGGCTGTCGAGCTCCAGGGCGCCGAGCGGCGAGACGTTGATCTTCGTGCCGCCGGTGAGGGAGGGGCGCAGGGTCATGCGTGGTGTCCATCGGGCCGACCGGGCGTACGGACGCTGCCGACGATCAGCA
The DNA here is from genome assembly GCA_963734095.1 of uncultured Acidobacteriota bacterium. Taxonomy (GTDB): domain Bacteria; phylum Acidobacteriota; class Vicinamibacteria; order Vicinamibacterales; family UBA2999; genus JACCSI01. The sequence continues at coordinate 563,228 of CAVTGK010000040.1, forward strand.
GGCCCGAGCCAGGCGCCGAGCGAGGACGACGGCGATCAGGCCGAGGGCGCGGGCCCAGGGGTGCGGGCTGGGTGGACCGAGGGTGGCTGGTGGGGCCGGTGCGGCGGGAGCGGTAGCGGCGGCGCGGAGCCGGGTGCGCGGCGGCGGCTGCGGATCGGTGCGGTGATCGGGGCTGCGGTGCGCGGCGGGTACGCGGGCCATTGGTCCCGTATGCCCAGGCGCGGCGCGGCTATGCGGGGCGGCCGATGCGCGGGCGGCGTCGGCGGCGACCGGTGCGGACGGCGTACGTGACAATGGCCGTGTGCTGGAGATGACGCGCGAGGAGTTCGAGGAACTGGTCGCCGAGGCGCTGGACCGGATCCCGCCGGAGCTGACGCGGCTGATGGACAACGTCGCGGTGTTCGTCGAGGACGAACCGCCCGCCGACGATCCCGAGCTGCTCGGGCTCTACGAGGGGACTCCGCTGACCGACCGCGGGGAGTGGTACGCGGGCGTGCTGCCGGACCGGATCACCGATCTACCGGGGGCCGACGCTGCGGATGTGCGAGACCCGCGAGGACGTGGTCGCGGAGACCGAGATCACCGTGGTGCACGAGATCGCCCATCACTTCGGGATCGACGACGAGCGGCTGCACGCGCTGGGGTACGGGTGAGCCGCGCCCGGTCCCGTCCGGACGGCCCGTCCTGCCGGAGGCGATCGATCCGGATGTCGATCTGCATGTGCCCGCGCAGCGCGCGGAGACCGCGGGCAGCGCACAGTGGCCGGTGCTCGCCGCGATCTCGGCGGGCGGCGTGGCCGGGGCGCTGGCGCGGTACGCGGCGTCCCTGCTGTGGCCCGCCGCCGACGGGCGCGTTCCCGTGGGCGATCTTCTGGGTCAATGTGCTGGGCTGCGCGCTGATCGGCGTGCTGATGGTGCTGGTGGGCGAGGGCGGCCGGCGCGCGCATCCGCTGGTGCGGCCGTTCCTCGGGGTGGGGGTGCTCGGCGGGTTCACGACCTTCTCGACGTACGCGCTGGACTTCTCCGAGCTGCTGGACGCGCGGGGAGGCGGGCACCGCGCTGGCGTACGCGGCGGGACGCTCGCCGGGGCGATGGGCGCGGTGTGGCTGGCGGCCTCGGTGACCCGGCGCGGCGTGACCCGGCGGGTGGCACGCGGTGAACTGGCTGCTGGTGGTGGTGGGCGCGGCGGTCGGCGCGCCGCTGCGCTATCTGACGGACCGTGCGGTGCAGGCGCGGCACGACTCGGTGTTCCCGTGGGGGACCTTCGTGGTCAACGCGGCCGGGAGCCTGGTGCTGGGGGTGCTACCGGCGCGGGCGGCGGCGCCGCCTCGGCGGGCTGTACGCGCTGCTGGGGACGGGCCTGTGCGGTGCGCTGACGACGTACTCGACGTTCTCGTACGAGACGCTGCGGCTGGCCGAGCGCGGCCGGACGTTCCTGGCGGTGGCGAACGTGGCGGCGTCGCTGCTGGTGGGGCTCGGAGCGGTGTTCCTGGGCGCGGAGTTGGCGCGCGGGCTGGTCGGCGTGAGGCGGGCGTGCGGCGGGCGCGTGTCCGCCGTCGGGGCGCCGGGGCGTGTCCCTTGTGGGGCACAGGGAGTTGGGCAGGGACGGATGTCGCCCCGGAGGTGCCGCCCGTGCGCCAGTTGTCCGCCCCTCGGCCGTCTCGGCTGTTGGCGCTGGATCGCCGCCTCGCTGGCGGTCGCGGCCTCGGCAGGCTGCATGAGCGTGAGCGACGACGAGGGCAGGAAGCCGGCGCCCAGTTCGCGTCCACGGACCGGCGTGGGGCGGTGGCCGAGCCGGACGGCGGGCACGGCGTGCCGGGCGGGCGCCAGGTCCGCGGCGGGCACGGCGGGTCGGACGAGAAGGGCGGCAAGGACGGCGAAGGACGGCCAGGAGCCTCGCCGAGCCCGAGCGGCTCCGCGGGCCGCCCGCGGCGAAGCCGCGCGCGGGGCGGGCAGCGGCCGCAGCCGCCGAGGATCCCGGCGCCGACCGGGCGGCGGGGCGTCCCCGTCCGAACAGCCGCCGTACCGCGGAGCCGACCGCGCCGTCCGAGCCGCCGCCGGTGAGTCCCACGCCACAGCCGAGCGAGCCGACCGATCCGCCGTCCGGCGCTCGTCCGCTCCCGAGGTGCACGCGGGGGCGATGCGAGCGGCCGCGGGCGGACAGGGCATGCGGACGCCGAGCCGACGGCATCACCGCAGGTGGGGCCCGTGTAACGGGCGGTCACTTCGGGCGGACGGTTTGCCATGACGTGGGGGAGGGTGCGTATGGTGGTAGATCGTTTGATCCCATTGCCCGGCGCCGACACAGAAGAGCGCCGCGTGGCGCGTACTCTCCCTAGCCGTGGCTGACCGCATTGAGGCGGTCGAATTGCGAATCACGGAGTTTGGGCGCGTGCCGAGACTCCGGAAGGTTTCGCATTTCGCATGTCCATTTTCAGTACTGATCACGCCGTCATGCCCGAGAACGACGAGACCGTGCGGCTTCCGCTGCCGAGGCTGTAACACGACGCCGTCGAGGTTGTCGAGTCCGCTGTCGAGGCCGACGAGGTCGCTGACACCGAGGCCGACACCGAGGCCGCTGAGCCGACTGTCACCTTCGCCGACCTGGGAC
>CAVTGK010000041.1:0-102895 GCA_963734095.1 uncultured Acidobacteriota bacterium
GGAAGGTCGACCCAGCGGCTCCAGGCGCGCTCCGCGAGATGAATGGTCTGGCCCTGAATCTCGACATTGGCCGTGCGGGCTTCGCGATTCCATTGGATCGTGAATGGCAGTCGAACATCGGCTTCGGCCTCGAGCGCCGCCAGTTGGGCCTTGTCGTCCGCACTCAGTGACGGCTTCGCTCGCAGCTCGCGTTCTTGCTGACGAACAATCGGATTGGGTGGGCCAATGATCTCGGCTTGCGCAACGTTGCCGTCGAACACCAGGCGCTTGAGGATGCCGCCGAACTCGGTATTGCCTTCTTCGTACCGACTCAGGTCGGTCGCGAAGTAGTAGAAGGTCCCCATCGTCCCGCGGATATCGGGCAGTGGTAAGCCGGCGAGCAGCTCACCGTTCGGCACCTCCTCAGGCGGAAACGTCACCGGCACCGTCAAGACACTGGAGCGCACGCCCGCCCGGCCCGCGGTCACCCAGAACGAGGTGCCTCCGCGAGTCGACGTCAGCGTGGGCCGACGAATCGGAACGTAATTGAACAAGAAGCGCGGCGGCTCGCGTTTCACCATCGCGAGGTCGGGAAGGTAGGTGGCCGTGTCGCGCACGAGGAAGTCGTAGATGTTGTGCTTACCAGCGTTCACGCCAGTGGCAAACGAGGCCCAGGCGGTCGGACTCTCGGGCGAGTGTGTCGTTTCCAGCGAGAAGATTCCGCCCTGCGACGCGATCTTGGAAAAGTTGGGAAGCTTGCCGGCCTTCATCCATTGCGCGGCGAGGTCCGGGTCCAGGCCATCGAAGCCAAGAATCACGAGCTTCTGCTTGAAGGCCGAGGACCCGCCGGGCGCGGAACAGCCAAGGCTCAACGCAACGAATACGAGTGCGGCCAGGCCGGTCGGCTTCACACGCAAATTATAAGCGCCGTGCGGATCTGCGTCGAAGCTGGATGACAGATCCGCCCACGTATACTGGTCTTCAGTTCGTTGATACGCTCCTGGAAAATGCGTGTGCTCGGTATTGATTACGGTGCGCGACGGATTGGGCTCGCGCTCAGCGATTCGACGGCCACGCTGGCGTCGCCGTGGCGTCTGATCGAGCGGCCGCCATCCGACAAGGAGACACTCGCACGATTGCTTCGTGAGATTGAGCAGCTCGCCAGCGAGGACGATGGGCTGGCGGCGGTGGTCGTGGGTTGGCCGCGCCGGCTCGATGGGAGCGCGACAAGTTTGACAGCCGAAGTCGAATCGCTCGCAAGAGAGCTGGGACAACGGGTGCAGGTTCCTGTGATTCTTCAGGACGAACGGCTGACGAGCCATGAGGCTGAAGCTCGCCTTGCCGTCAGCGAGCGGGACTGGCGGCGTCGCAAAAAGAAGCTTGACGCGGCCGCGGCGGCGGTCGTGCTGCAGGACTACCTCGATCACCGGCGACCGTGATGCGACTCATCTGGAAGCTGCTCCTCGTCCTGGTCGTCATCGGTCTGGCCGCCGCCGGTGCGGGCTACTTCGGCATCGCTCGAGTCAATCAGCCGTACAAAGGCTATTCCGACGCTGAAGTCTTCGTGGAAATACCGCCAGGCGTTGGACCGGCACGTATCGGTCAGCAACTGGTCGACGCGGGCGTCGTTCAGGATGTCGTGACGTTTCGGGGCGCTGTGTGGCTCAGCGGCCAGGCGCGCGAGCTGAAGGCCGGCGAATATCGCTTCGATCGGCCGATGACGCCGCTCGAAGTCGTGGACAAGATTGCCAAAGGCGACATCCATCGGCGGCTGATCACGTTTCGAGAAGGGCTGACGATCGACGAGATGGCCCAGGTGTTCGAATCCGCCGGGCTGGGCAAGGCCAGCGAGTTCGAACGGGCGGCGCGCGACCCCGCCGTCATTCGAGCTGTGGACCCCGAGGCCCGGGATCTGGAAGGGTATCTGTTTCCGGAGACGTATACGGTCCGTCGCGATATCGCCGCCATCAGCTCTCGTGACACAGATGGCAGAGCTGTTCCTCCAGACGTTTACGCCTGACCTGCGGGACGCGGCGAAAGCGCAGGGCTTGAGTGTTCGCGAAGCGGTGACCGTGGCATCGCTCGTCGAAAAGGAAACGGCCTTGCCGGACGAGCGACCGCTCGTCGCAGCCGTCTACCTGAATCGACGCCGCGTGAAGATGCCGATGCAGGCCGATCCGACCGTCATCTATGCGCTGCAGCGGGCCGGGCGGTACAAGGGGAACCTTCGGCGCGACGACCTGCAGTTCGACTCGCCCTACAACACCTATCGCTATGCAGGACTGCCGCCGGGACCGATTGCGGCGCCTGGAAAGGCGTCGCTCGAAGCCGTCGCGTCACCCGCGGCCGTCGACTACTTGTACTTCGTCAGTCGCAACGACGGCTCTCACGTCTTTGCGCGCGACGCTCGACGAGCACAATCGCAACGTCCAGCGCTGGCAGGTCGATTACTTCCGTCAGCGTCGGCAAGGCTCGCAGTAGTGGCGTGTCAGCGATTGGTATCGCGGCCGATCTTCAGCTGCGGAAGTCCGAGTGCCCACAACTGGGCGACAGTTCCGTTCAGCAATCGCCACCGCCGCTCACAATGACCCTCAGCGTTCGCCCCACTTCAGTTTTTCTCGCAAGCACTTCGAAGTAGCTCCGGGTCGCGGCGCGTACCAGCCGGAGCGGCTTGGGCGATCGCGTGACCACGACCTCCTCGCCATCCGGAAGCGGGAAGCCGTGCTGGCCGTCGAAGGTCACATAGATCTCCGCGCCCGCGTTGCCTGGCGCGGCTCGCACCCGCACCTCGCGCTCCGCCGGAATCACGATCGGCCGATGGGTCAGCGTGTGCGGGGCGATGGGCGTGAGCACGATGGCGTCCATTGCCGGATGAACGACCGGTCCTCCGGCGGACAGGTTGTAGGCCGTCGATCCCGTCGGGCTGGCGATGATCAGGCCGTCCGAGCGGACGGAGGTCACGAATTGATCGCCGACCGTGACGTCGAGATCGATCATGCGCGACAGCGCCGTGCGCGTGAGGACGATGTCGTTGAGCGCGACGCGTGACGGACGCGCCGACGCAGCCGCGCAACATCATGCGCTCGTCGTGTTCGACCACCCCGGTGACGGCGGCATCCGAGCGCCGTGAAGAGCTCAGGGCGCGTGATTTCGGTCAGGAAGCCGAGCGAGCCGAAGTTGACGCCGAGAATCGGGACGTCGAGGCCAAGCTGACCGATGAGGTCTGCGATCGCGAGGAGCGTCCCGTCGCCGCCGAGCACCAGCACGAGGTCGACCTCCGACACGATGGCGTTCCTCGGTCACGACACGGCGGCTGGTCGACGGCATCAGTTCCGCGGCGTCCGGTGCCCACACCGCGTCGACACGCCGCTCGGCGAGCCACGACTCGAGCGTCACGAGCGTGTCGCGAGCGCCGGCCAGGTTGTGTTTGGTGACGATTCCGACGCGCATGATGTACGGCCGATGTGTCAGTTCAGTTTCAGTCAGGGTCGACGCGCTCTGGAGCTCTCCTCAGGTGCATCAGGAATTCGTGGTTGCCTTCGGCGCCGAGAACAGGGGAGTCGATGACGCGCACGCGGGACAATCCTACCGCAGCGGCGGCCGTCGTCACGGTCTCGACCACGCGCGCGTGTACTGCCGGGTCACGGACCAGGCCGCCACGCCCGACTTCCTCGCGGCCTGCTTCGAACTGCGGTTTCACGAGCGCTACGACATCGGCGTCGCGGGCCAGCAGAGGCGGCACGACCGGGAGAATGTACGTCAGCGAAATGAACGAGACGTCGATCGTCACGATGCCGGCGCCGTCTCCCAAGTCGGGCAGCGCCGATGGCGTCAAGCGTGCGCGCGTTGACGCCCTCGATGACGCGTGACGCGCGGATCGGTGCGCAGTTTCCAGTGCAGTTGGCCATGACCGACATCGATGGCGACGACGCGGCGCGCGCCGCGCTGCAGCAGCACGTCGGTGAATCCGCCGGTGGAGGCGCCGATGTCGATGGCCGAGCCGGCCCGTCACGTCGATCGCAAACACGTCGAGCGCGTGCGCCAGCTTGATGCCGCCGCGGCTGACCCAGGGATGTTCCGGCTCGGCGACGCGAATCTCAGCGTCTTCGCGAACCAGCGATCCCGGCTTGGCGAGTGGGCTGCCCGACGACGTCGACCTTGCCGGCGAGGATCAGCGCGCGCGCCTTCTCGCGCGATTCCGCGACACCACGCGCGACGAGCAGGGTGTCAAGGCGCGTTCGGGCAGGGCGGTTCACGATCGGCGGTCGACGACCCAGCGGGCGATCGCCGCGAGATGCGTCTGAGCCAGGTCGACGTCGGCAAGCGCCGCGGTTGCGCGCTCGAGGCACGCCGCCGCCAGCGCGCGCGATTGCTCGAGACCGAAAAGCGCGGGATAGGTCGGCTTGCCGGCCGCAGCGTCCTTGCCGGCGGTCTTGCCGAGCGTGTCTGAACCCGCTTCGACGTCGAGGATGTCATCGACGATCTGAAACGCGAGGCCGATCTCGGCGGCGTAGCGATCGATGGCCGCGAGGCGCGTCTCGTCGCCGCCGGCCATGATGGCGCCGCAGAGCGCTGACGCGCGGATGAGCGCGCCGGTCTTGCGCGCGTGCATGGCCTCGAGCCCGGCCGCATCGAGTGGTTGCGGCCGGCTGCGCCCGGCCGGGACGGACGGCCTGCAGATCGATCGCCTGGCCGCCCACCATTCCGGCGGGCCCGGCTGCCTCGGCGATCACGCGAATGACGCGCAGCTTGCGCGAGTCGGTGATCGGGTCGTTCGAGGCCGGCTCGCGCGCCAGCAGACCGAAGGCCTCGGCGTGCAGCCCGTCGCCGGCGAGGATGGCCATGCCGTCTCCCGCCACGACGTGCAGCGTCGGCCGCCCTCGCCGCAGCGTGTCGTCGTCCATGGCCGGCAGGTCGTCGTGAATCAGCGAGTAGGTGTGAATCATCTCGATGGCGCAGGCCGCCGGCAGCGCCAGCGACGCGCGTCTCCGAGGCACGCGAACGGTCAGCGATCCGCAATCGCGTCGGCGGCCGCGAGCGTCAGCATCGGGCGCAGGCGTTTGCCGCCCGCCATCAGGCTGTAGCGCATGGCCTCGACGACGAGCGCCGGGGCGGCGGGCGGCTGATGAAGATAACTGACGAGCGCAGCCTCGACCTCGACGCGCCTGGCGTCCCAATAGTCGTCGAGCGTGGTCAAGGCTCAGCGTTCCTCGTCGCCCGGCAATCCGAGGGCTGCCGGAGCGCGGCTTGAGCTCGCCGCGCTCGTTGAGGATCTCGATGCGCCGCTCGGCGTCTTCGAGCCGCGCATGGCAAAAGCGCGACAACTGCACGCCGCGCTCGTAGAGCTCGAGCGACTTCTCGAGCGGCAGATCGCCTTCTTCCAGCTTCTTGACGATGCCGTCCAGCTCGGCGATGGCGGCTTCGAAGTCCTTGATGGTCGGGTCCATACGCAGTACAGGTTCAAGTTGCAAGTTCAAACCAGCCAAGAGCTTGGCTGGCTTGTGTTGTCCTTCGGCGCGCTCTGCGCGCCGTTTGTAACTCTGAACTGTAACTTGCACTCTCACCGCTTACTCCTCGTGCTGCGTCACTGCGCAGCGCAGCTCGCCGTTCGCCAGCGTCACGCGCACGTGCTCGCCGGCCTTGACCGTCGACGCGTCGCGCAGGATTCGCGTCCGCTCGTCGTCCCAGCAGACCGCATAGCCGCGCCCGAGCACCGCGAGCGGGCTCAGGCCGTCGAGCCGGGCGGCCAGCGCCTTGAAGCGCGAGTCCGCCACGTGCACACGACGCGTCAGACGCCTTGGCCAGCGGGCCTTCGCGCGCGACCAGCCGGGCGCGCAGCGGCAGCAAGCCGGTGCCGCGGATCGAAGGACTCGAGCGCGCGGCGCAGTTGCTCGTGGCGGCGCGAGCGACGTGCCACCGTGTTCGATGATCGCGTGCCGCAGCGCCGCGGTCAGCTCCGATGCGTGCCGCCCGCGCATCGCCAGCCGTCCGCGGTAGCCGGCAAAGCCCGGGCGCGCCGCGAGCTGATTGAGGCGCGACTCGAGCCGGCGGACGCGCGCGCGCATCGCGCCATCGAGCCGGTCGCCAGGCGGTCGATGTGTCCGTAGAACTCGTCCTTCCGCCGGACCACGAGCTCGGCGGCGGCCGACGGCGTCGGCGCGCGCAGGTCGGCCACGAAGTCGGCAATCGTGAAGTCGGTTTCGTGGCCAACGGCCGAGATCACCGGCACGCGACACGCCGCGATCGCGCGCGCGACTTTCTCCTCGTTGAACGCCCAGAGATCTTCGAGCGATCCGCCGCCGCGGCCGACGATGACGACGTCGACGCCCTCGATGCGCCCGATCTGACGGAGCGCGCGCACGATTTCGCCGGCAGCATCCTCGCCCTGCACGCGCGACGGGGCGATGACGAGGTGCGCGTTCGGATAGCGGCGGCGCAGCACGCGAATGATGTCGCGCAGCGCCGCGCCATCGATCGACGTGACGATGCCGATGCGGCGGGGAAGGGCAGGGCAGCGGCCGCTTGCGCGCCTGCTCGAACAGGCCCTCGGCGGCGAGCTTCTTCTTGAGCTGCTCGAACGCGAGCTGCAGCGAGCCCAGCCCATGCGGCTCCATGTGCTCGCCGACGAGCTGATACTCGCCCTTCGGGTCGTAGACGCTGATGCGGCCGCGCACGACGACGTGCAGTCCGTCTTCGGGCTTGAACTTCAGATAGCGCAGCGCCGACCGGAACATGACGCCCTTGATCTGCGAGCCGCCGTCCTTGAGCGTGAAGTAGAGATGGCCGGTCGTCCACACCTTCGCGTTCGACAGCTCGCCCTCGACCCAGACTTCCGGAAACGTGGTTTCGAGCACCTCGCGGAGCGAGGCCGTGAGCTCGCTGACCGTGAGGACCTGGCGCACCGCCGGTGCGAGGCGCGGCGGGTCGGCTCCGCCGCTGGCTTCGCGGGCTCTGGTTCTTCGAACGGAAGATCGAAGAGTGTGCTCACCGGCTCGTCACCATCGATGCGAGCGTCGAGCGTGGGGTCCTGAGAGCGCCAGCTCCTCCGCTGACAATGACACGCGCTCGATGCTGACGGCGCGACCGGACTCGGGATCGGCCGTCGATCACGACCGCGTTGAGTCGCGGATCGCCGGTCGCCGGCTCGAAGCGCGCCGGCAGACCGGTCGTGAATCGCGCGATCACCGACTGCTCGGTCCATGCCGATGACGCCGTCGTGCGCGCCGGTCATCCCGACATCGGTGATGTACGCCGTGCCGCCGGCAGCACGCGCTCGTCGGCGGTCTGCACGTGCGTGTGGGTGCCGACGACGGCCGTCACCCGTCCGTCGAGATACCAGCCGAACGCGAGTTTCTCGGAGGTCGCTTCGGCATGAAAGTCGACGAGGATGATCGCGCGCACCGGCCGCGCGAACGCGCGCGATCTGTTGGGTGACGATCGCGAAGGGGTCGTCGATGTTCGCCAGGAACACGCGGCCCATGACGTTGATCACGCCCACCGACGTGCCGTCGGGCCCCTGCCAGACGTACGATCCGGCGCCCGGCGCGCCGGCCGGATAGTTGGCCGGCCGCAGCAGCCGCGGCTTGTTGTCGATGAACTCGAGCACCTCGCGCTTGTCCCAGATGTGATTGCCGGACGTCAGCACGTCGATCGCCAGCCTTGAGGACCTCGTCGCAGAATCTCACGCGTGATGCCCGGCGCCGCCGGCGGCGTTCTCGACGTTGGCGATCACGAGGTCGATCGCATGGCGCGCGCACGAGCGTCCGCACGCCGCGGCGCACCAGCTCGCGTCCCGGCCGCGCGACGATGTCGCCGATGAAGAGCAGCTTCATGCCTGGGCCGTGCGGTCGCCGCCGTCGCTCTCGACCGTCATCAGCATCTCGCGGCCGCGGCGTTCGGGGATCTTCGGCAGGCTGATGCGCAGCTCGCCGTCCTTGAGCCGGGCGCGTGCGTTGGCTCGCGTCGATGGCCGCGATGCACGCGGACGGCGCGCGCAAAGCGGCCGAAGTCGCGCTCGACGAGATGAAAGCTCGCCGGTCCACGTGATCGGCTCGTGCCGTTCCTTTTCGCCGGCGACCAGCACAACGCCCGACTTGATCAGGATGCGCAGGCATCGGCCATGACGCCCGGCACGTCGAGCACGATGTCGATCGTGCGCTCGGTTTCGAAGACATCGAAGAGCGGCAGGCATTCGCCCGACACCATGTGACGCCGATCGGGACGGCGCTTGGCGAGATCCTCGAACAAGCGGCGCACTTCCTGGCCGAGATCGCCGACGTCGGTCGAGACGAGCAGGCGGGAGAGTGGGCGCATCGTCAAGTCGTTCGGCGTTCAGGTTCGGAGTCGAGTTGCCTCGAACCCGAACGTTCATCAAATAGTATCGCGCGAATCGATATCGAGAACGGCATCGAGCAGGACCGCCGCGCCTCGTGCGCAATCCTCCCAGGTCGTCAGTTCGCGCGGCGAGTGGCTGATGCCGCCGATGCTGGGCACGAAGATCATGCCCATGGGGCAGAGCGCGGCAATCATCTGCGCGTCGTGTCCGGCGCCGCTCGGCAGGCGCATTGCCGTGAGACCCGCCCGATCGGCGGCGCGCTCGATGGCGTGCTGCATCCGGTGCGTGAGCGAGCGCGGGCGGGTTGCGCGAGGCGAGACGTCATCGCGATCTCGGTGCGCGTGTCTCGGGCGATCGAGCGGCCGCGCGGGCGCGAATGTCCTCGGCGAGCGATCGCAAGACATCCTCGGAAAGATCGCGGAGCTCGACGCTCAGCATCACCTTGCCGGGAATCACGTTGGGCGAGTTGGGCGTCACCTCCAGTCGGCCAACCGTGCCGACCTGTCGACCGGGCCGGGCCGTCACCGCTTCGCGAACCGCGAGCGTGAGCTGCGACGCCGCAATCAGCGCATCCTGTCGCTCGGCCATCGGGGTCGTCCCGGCGTGGTTCGCGAAGCCGGTGATCTGCACGTCGTAGCGATGGATGGAGACGATGCCCTCGACGATCCCGATCGGCGACCTGCCGCTTCTCGAGCGTGCCGCCCTGTTCGATGTGCAACTCGAGGTACGCGTGCCACGTCGCCGGGTCGCCGGACCGCCTCCTCCGATGCGCGCCGGATCGCCCCCGATGCGACGGATGGCGTCGGCGCGCCGAAGGCCGTTCCACACCTGATCGAGATCGCCCGCCTGGAGATCGCCGGCGACGATGCGGCTGGCGGCTGTGCCGCGTCCAAACGCGGTGCTTTCCTCGTGCGCCCAGAGCACCATCTCCAGCGGACGTCGCGTGCGTGATCTTCGCGGCTTGGCACGGCTTGAATCGCTTCGAGCGACGCGAGCGTGCCGAGGTCGCCGTCGAAGTTGCCGCCGGTGGGCACCGAATCGATGTGCGAGCCGAACAGAATCGGCGGCTGCCGCGACGCGTCTGACGATGACGGCCGAGGATGGCCAGCTCGCGAAGACGTTGCCGGCCGGATCGACGCGGGGAGTGAGGCCGGCACCGCGCATTTCGTCGAGCAGCCACGCGCGCGCGGCGAGGTCGGCGTCGGAATAGGCCACGCGGCTGACGCCCGACGCGAACGTGCCGCCCTCGGGCCGTCCGAACGTGCTCAGGTGCTCGAGTCGGCGACGAAGCCGAGCGGCGTCGATCGCTGGAGATTTCTGCAGGCGAGAACGAGCAGCCGACCGGCCCTGCGAGCGCGAAGGCCGCCGCGGTCGAGAGGAACGTGCGGCGCGAGAGCACGTCCGGATTATGCGCCTTAACAGCGCCTTTACAGGGCCTGGCCCCGAATGACAGGGCCTGTCCCCGTGCGCCGCGATAGCTCAGCTGTGAAACCTTGCTCGCCTGACGAGCGTCTCAATCATATGAGTGTTACTAACTAATATTAACTGCTTTACATAACACTCAAATAATCCCTATACTTGGGAAACGTTCGATTTAGCAGAGGGGCGCATAAGAGAATGTCAAAGGGAAAGGTCATCGGAATCGACCTGGGCACCACCAACTCGGTGGTCGCGGTCATGGAAAACGGCCAGCCGACCGTCATCGTGAACCAGGAGGGCTCGCGCCTGACGCCGTCGGTCGTCGGGTTCACCAAGGACGGGGAGCGGCTCGTCGGCCAGGTCGCCAAGCGCCAGGCGGTCACCAATCCGGAGAACACGGTGTTCTCCGTCAAGCGGTTCATGGGCCGCAAGTTCGCCGAGGTCGGCACCGAGGCGTCGCGCGTGCCCGTACAAGGTCGTGAGCGCCGGCAACGGCGACGCGTGGGTCGAAGTCCGCGGCAAGAAGTACTCCGCGCCCGAAGTCTCCGCGATGGTCCTGCAGAAGCTGAAGCAGGCGGCTGAGGACTATCTCGGCGAGAAGGTCACCGATGCGGTCATCACCGTGCCCGCGTACTTCAACGACGCGCAGCGACAGGCGACGAAGGACGCCGGCAAGATTGCCGGCCTCAACGTCCTGCGCATCGTCAACGAGCCGACAGCGGCGGCGCTGGCCTACGGCCTCGACAAGAAGAAGGACGAGACCATCGCGGTCTACGACCTCGGCGGCGGCACGTTCGACATCTCGATTCTCGAAGTCGGCGAAGGCGTCGTCGAGGTCAAGTCGACCAACGGCGACACGCATCTCGGCGGCGACGACTTCGACCAGAAGATCGTCGACTGGCTGACGAGCGAGTTCAAGAAGAGCGACGGCATCGATCTCGAGCAAGGACCGCATGGCGCTTCAGCGCCTGAAGGAGGCCGCGGAGAAGGCCAAGATCGAGCTGTCGTCGGTGATGGAAACCGAGATCAATCTGCCGTTCATCACGGCGGACGCGTCAGGGCCGAAGCACCTGGCGATGAAGCTGACGCGCGCCAAGCTCGAGTCGCTGGTCGAGGACCTCGTGCAGCGGACGATGGGGCCGCTGAAGCAGGCGCTGTCGGATGCGGGCCTGAAGCCGGCCGACATCGACGAAGTCGTGCTCGTCGGCGGATCGACGCGCATGCCGCGCGTGCAGGACGTCGTCAAGGGCTTCTTCGGCAAGGAGCCGCACAAGGGCGTCAACCCTGACGAAGTCGTCGCGATCGGCGCGGCGCTGCAGGGCGGCGTGCTCGCCGGCGAGGTCAAGGACCTGCTGCTGCTCGACGTGACGCCGCTGTCGCTCGGGATCGAAACGCTGGGCGGCGTGATGACGACGCTCATCACGCGGAATACGACGATCCCGACGAAGAAGAGCGAGATCTTCTCGACGGCGACCGACAACCAGACCAGCGTCGAGGTGCACGTGCTGCAGGGCGAGCGCCCGATGGCGCGCGACAACCGGACGCTTGGGACGGTTCCACCTGGTCGGCCTGCCGCCGGCGCCGCGCGGCCTGCCGCAGATCGAAGTCACCTTCGACATCGACGCCAACGGCATCGTCAACGTCGTGGCGAAGGACAAGGCGACGGGCAAGGAGCAGACCATCACCATCAGCGGCTCGAGCGGCCTGTCGAAGGACGAGGTCGATCGCATGGTCAAGGACGCCGAAGCGCACGCGGCCGACGATCAGACGCGGCGCGAGGCGATCGACGCGCGCAACCAGGCCGACGCGCTGATCTACTCGGTGGAGAAGACGTTCACCGAGAACAAGGCCAAGCTCGGCGCCGCCGACGGCGAGCCGCATCGACGCGGCGCTCGAGGCGGCGAAGCAGGCCGTGAAGGGCGACGACGTCGCGGCGATTCGTGCGGCGACGACCGAGTTGCAGCAGGCCTCGCACGCGATGGCCGAAGCGCTCTACAAGGCGAACCAGGGGTCAGGCGGCGGACCGCAGGCCCCACGTGATCACTCGCCCGACGTGAAGGAGGGCGAAGTCGTCGACGGGGAATACGCGGAGACCAGATAACTACGAGGCCGCGGTCGACGGTCCACGGAGAGCATGAAGGGCCGAAGCGTGACGTGGCCTTCAGCGTAAGGAGAGACAGCAATGGCGATACTCGATTCGATCCGTTCCGTGATCTGGCAGTGTTGCAGGACCGCATGAATCGGCTGTTCAACGACACTCGTGCCGTGGCCGTGAGGAGACCTGCATGAACCGCGGCACCTGGACGCCGGCCGTCGACATCTACGAGGTCGACGGCGCGCTGGTGCTCAAGGCGGAACTGCCCGACATGCGGCGCGAGGACATCGACGTGACGGTGGAGAACAACACGCTGACGATTCGCGGCGAGCGCAAGCTCGATCAACGAGATCAAGCAGGAGAACTTCCACCGCGTCGAGCGCGCGTACGGCAGCTTCGTGCGGCAGTTCTCGCTGCCGCCGACCGTCGACGCAGCGAAGATCGCTGCCGAGTACAAGAACGGCGTGCTGAGCGTGAAGCTGCCGGTGCGCGAGGAGGCGAAGCCGCGCACGATCAAGGTCGAAGTCGCGGCCTAAAGGCTCGCGACGTATGATTGAGCGATGGCCGGATTTCTCATCCACACGATTGTGCTGGCCATCGCCATCTGGATTACGGCGAACGTCGTCCCGGGGGTCACCGTCACGTCCTGGACGGCGCTGGCGCTCGCCGCTCTCGTCCTGGGGGTCGTCAACGCCATCGTCCGGCCCATCCTGCTGATCCTGACCCTTCCGATTACCGTGATGACGCTGGGATTGTTCTATCTGGTGGTCAACGGCATGGCCTTCGGCCTGGCCGCGGCCCTGGTGCCCGGCTTCCAAATCACGTCGTGGACGTCGGCGATCCTCGGCGCGCTGCTGACGAGCGTCCTGTCGTGGTTCATCGGGATTTTCGTAAAGAGGGACTGAATCAGCTCGCGCGGTCACGAGCCTCCGGTTGTTGCGCAATTCCGGGTTCGATCGACCAGTCCTTGCCCCGGAAGGCGCCGGCTCCGCTAGACTGAAGGGTTATGTCTGAAGTTGAAATCCAGGAAGGTGACCATGCTCGTCGAGGAATCGCGGGTCCCGCGCGAGCCGGCCGCGCCCATCGAAAGCCGATTCTGTTCGTCGACGTGGCAGCCCTGCGCGCCAAGCAGCTCGCCGGGGCGCCAAGCTCCGGCTGCCCGAGCCCGACGCGAGGCCGAAGTCGGCCCCCGGCCCGTCAAGGCTGAGCGGCTGGCGATGACCGAGGTGCGGCACGGCCTCGTCGAGTGGGCCTTGCCCGACTTCAAGGCGTCTTCGACACCCGGTAGCGCCTTCGGCCCAACCGGCGAACCTCCCGGACTCCAGTCGTATTGCAGTCTGAAGGGGGCCTACACCTTGGTCGAGTTCTTGGTCCTGGCAATGCTGGCAGTCGTCGGTTTGTCGATCGTGGCCATCGTCGGCTTCGTGTTCTTCCTGATGAAGATGGTCCTTTGGGTCGTCTTCTTCCCGCTGAAGCTCGTTCTCTGGACCGTCTTCTTCCCACTCAAGCTTGTGTTCAAGCTGCTGTGGCTGCCGGTGGGCCTTGCCTTCGGCACCCTGGGCATGGGGCTCGGTGTGATCGGCCTGCCGCTGCTGTTTCTCGTCTTGGGCGGCGTCCTGATTTTCGGTCTGCTCGCCGTCATCATCGGGCTTCTGATTCCGGCGATACCGTTCGTGCTTCTCGGGCTGCTGCTCTGGAGCATGTTCGGCAGAAGCGCCGCCACCGCCTAACGTCGGTGATCAGTGATCAGTGATCAGTGATCACGTGATCACCGACCACTGACCACGAGCGGACCACTGACCACCGACCAGACCACTGACCACTGATCAGTGTCATACAATGCCCGCGCGAGCGCGCGCGGGCTTTGGCGGGGCTCTACTTTCGGTCATGCCGCTTCCCACTCATCATCGGCTTGGACGGTTCGAGATCGTTTCCCCGCTCGGCACGGGCGGCATGGGAGAGGTGTACCGCGCGCGTGACACCACGCTCGGACGCGAGGTGGCTATCAAAGTGCTGGCGCCGCACCTGGCGTCGCGACCCGACGCGCTGCGACGGTTCGAACAGGAGGCGCGTACGATTGCGGCGCTGGCCGATCCAAACATCATCACCATCTTCGACGTCGCCACCGACGGCCCTACCCCTTCCTGGTCACCGAACTGCTGCAGGGCGTGACGCTCCGTGACCGGTTGTTGGAAGGGCGGCTCGACTGGTCGTCCGCAGTGGATATGGGCAATCCAAATCACTCGGGGACTTGCGGCCGCTCATGCCGCAGGGATCGTGCACCGCGATATCAAGCCTCAGAACATCTTCATCACTCGCGCCGGCGTCGTGAAACTGCTCGATTTCGGCATCGCCCGACTCAGCGAGCCGACTGGCGCGACGTTACGGACGAGTCTGGTGTCCGGACCGTGCATGCGACGACCGAGGCGGTGATCGTGGGAACGCCTGCCTACATGTCCCCGGAGCAGGCGCGGGGTCACACGCTGGACCGACGGACGGACGTGTTTGCGTGTGGTTGCGTCTTGCACGAGATGCTGAGTGGAGCGGGCCCGTTTGTCCGACCGACGTCGGCCGACTCGCTCGCGGCGGTCCTCGAAACCGAACCACCGCCGCTGCCCGTCGATCCAACTCGACCGCCCATCGTCGATCGGGTCGTCTCTCGGTGCCTCGCTAAAGACGTCCGAGATCGTTTTCAGTCAGCTAACGATCTGCAGTTTGTGCTCGAGAGCGTGCGCGACCTTGCGCCCACTCCGGTCGGCAAGACTGAAGCACGACGGACCCGGATTACGCCGGCCTGGTGGCTTGCCGGCGCGGCCGCGTTGACGCTGGGCGTGGGCTCACTGTTGATCTCGCGACGGAACGAACAGGCGCCGGTCCGACCCTCAATTCGCACCTCGGTCGTGGTCCCAGCATCAGCCCGACCGATTGCACCGGCTATCTCGCCGGACGGCAAGTGGGTCGCGTACGTGGGGCTTGGCGATGGGCGTCCCGACCTGTTTACGCAATTCATCAACGGCGGCGCTCCGGTCAATCTCACCCTCGAAGCTGATATGCCCGTCCAGAACCGCACGATTGTGGGCGGGATCGACGTCCTGCCGGATGGAAGCGGCATCGCAGTGGCGGGGCGACCGCGATCGGTCGGCCTCTTTCAGGTGCCCGGCATCTGGGTGTTCCGGCGCCTGCGGGGGGACCGGCACGGCGCGTCACCGATCGTTACGCCAGCCTTCGGTGGTCGCCAGACGGTAAACGGATCGCGGGCGTGATCGCCAATCCGCTCCTCGGAGACGCCTCGCGGTGGCCAGCGCGGATGGTCAGGACGAGCGGATCCTCGTTCCCCTTCGAGATGGCCTGCACCTGCATCAGGTCGCCTGGGCACACGACGGGCGACACATCTATTACACGCGGACGCTCGAAGTGAATCACGCGTTGGGCGACATCTATCGCGTGTCAGTGGACGGAGGGGAGCCCGAAGCCGTCATTACGACCGCGGGCACCGCGATGTACCCCGCCCCGACACCCGATGGCAAGGCGATCGTGTATGCGGGCAATCATTCGGGAGAGGGACTCAACATATGGTGGCGACCACTCGACGGATCACCCGAGTGGCGACTGACAAACGGCGCTGGAGAATACACGGAGCCCTTCGTTTCACGCGGCGGTCGACACCTCGTGTGTCTCGCACGCCGGCGAAAGGGTGAGCTCGTCCGAGTCGCGATCGATTCCGCTGCGCGTGCTGAGGTCGTCGGCGTCGCCGGCTCGGGCGACAGCGAACCGTCAGTCAGTGCGGCGAGCGAACGCATTTTCATCAGTTCCGCTCGCAGTGGTCACCGTCGAATCTGGTCGATGGATCTCGTCAGGACAACGCGCCGTGCCGCTGACATCCGGGTCCGACGACGATCGGCGGCCAGCCGTGTCTCCCGACGGACGACAGCTTGCCTTCATCTCCAATCGCGGCGGGCGCCGTGGGATTTGGCTGGCTTCTGCCGAAGGAGGCACACCGCGACTGCTCGTCCATGCCAATGTGGTCGATTCCGTGGGCTGGTCTCCTGACAGCCGACGATTGGCGTACGCTGCGCCAGAGGGCGGAGAGATCAAGCTCTGGATCATCGGGACCGAGGGCGGTCCACCCGTCGCTATCTCGCGAGCGACAGGGCGGACGCCCGCGTGGTCGCCCGATGGAGACGCGATCGTCGCGGTTCGGGCGACCGACGACGTCGCGAATCTCCATTTCACGTCCGCCTCGGGGGAGGTGGTTCGTGAGCCGATCGCCATCGGCCCGGTCAGTGTGCCGACCGCTCTGGCCTGGTCTCCCGACGGCACGCACATCGGAATGGTGAATCTGCCAGGTCGCGCCGCGGCCGAGGTCTGGCTCCTGCGCGTGTCCGATGGTCACCTGCGAAAACTGACGGAGTTTGCCGCGCCTGTCGAACTCGACGGCGTTGCGTGGACGCCCGATGGCAAGGCGTTGCTGGTCGGCCGCACGGAGTACGAGACGGAGGTCGTGCTGATTGAGGGCTTGCCGCACCACCCGTAGCTTCCGCCACACCACCCGTAGCTTCCGCCTTAAGGCGGAAGCCACAGAAACACCGCAATCGATTTATTCACAAGCTCTTAAGGCGGAAGCCACAGAAACCCGCGGGTGGCGGAAGCCACCTACTCGATCGCGCCGGCGCGAGACTCGACCGGTGGCGCGGCCATGTGCCACTCGGTGTGACGCTGGAAGGCGTCGGCCGCTCGCAGCAGCGTCGCCTCGTCGAACATCCGGCCCGTGAGCTGGAAGCCGATCGGGAGACGGTCGCCCGAGAGTCCGCACGGCAGGCTGATCGCCGGCAGGCCGGCAAGATTGGCGCTAACCGTGAACACGTCTGCGAGATACATCTGCAGCGGGTCGTCCGTCTTCTCGCCGAGGCGAAACGCGGGGTCGGTGTGGTCGGCATGGCGATGACATCGACCGCGCCGAACGCGCGCTCGTAGTCCTGCCGCAACGAGCGTCCGCACCTGTTGCGCCTTCAAGTAGTAGGCATCGTAGTAGCCGGCGCTGAGCACATAGGTGCCAAGCATGATGCGTCGCTTCACCTCGGCGCCGAATCCCTCGTCACGCGTGCGTTCGTACATCGTCTTCAGGGACGCGTCCTTGTCGAGCGCGGCGCGAAACCCGTAGCGTACGCCGTCGTAACGCGCCAGATTAGACGAGGCTTCGGCGGTGGCAATCAGGTAGTAGATCGGGATCCCGTACTGTGCGTGAGGTAGATCGACATCCGACAGCGGTCGCCCCGAGGGTCTCCAGCGTCGCCAGCGCTCTGATGAAAGGACGCGAGCACGGCGGCGTCCACACCCTCGGCCAGCACCGCCCGCGGCACTCCGATCTTCAGCCCCTTGATTTCACCGGTCAGCTCGCGCGTAAACGACGGCACAGGTTCGGTCGAGGCGGTCGCGTCCGCCTGGTCTGCACCGGCGATCACTTCGAGGACCCGCGCGGCATCGGCTGCGGTTCGCGTGATGGGTCCAATCTGGTCGAGCGACGACGCGAAAGCGATCAGCCCGTAACGCGATACGCGTCCATAGGTTGGCTTGAGACCCACGACGCCGCTCAAAGCCGCTGGCTGACGAATCGAGCCACCCGTATCGGATCCCAACGCTGCAGGGACGATTCGGGCCGCAACCGCGACGGCCGATCCGCCACTGGATCCGCCCGGCGTGCGATCCAGCGCCCAGGGATTTCTCGACGGGCCGCAGGCGGAGTTTTCCGTCGACGACCCCATGGCGAACTCGTCGAGGTTCGTCTTGCCGACGATGATGGCCCCGGCAGACTCGAGTCGCTCGACCACGGTGGCGTTGTAGGGCGGGACATAGCGCGCGAGCATGCGCGACGAGGCCGTCGTGGTCAGGCCGCGCGTCACGAGGTTGTCTTTCAGCGCAACCGGGACGCCGTGAAGCGGGCCCAGGGGGCCGACCCGTGGCCCGCACTCCGATCGAGTTCCGCGGCGCGTTTCGAACGCGCCATCGGCGTCGATAGCACGAAACGCGTTCAGGCGCCATTCAGCGCGTGGGCCCGATCCAGCGCCGCCATCGTCGCGTCGCGGGCGCTGAGATCGCCGCTGGAAATCCGGTCGGCAAGCTCCGTCAGGGTCAGATCGGTGATGCCGGTCATCCGATGACTCGCGGGACCTTGAAGAGACCGGCTTCGATCGCGGCCTCGGGTGCGGCGGCGACAACGTCGTGGCGCGCAAGCCCCGGCCGCGGCTCGTCATCGCGATCGAGCGGGCGATTCATGACATGCGAGGTGGGCTGGACGCCAGCCGTATCGAGGCCGCGAATCTGCTCGACGTAATCGAGAATCGACCCGAGCTGCTTCGTAAACAGGGCGACTTCGTCAGTGGTCAGTTCGAGCCGCGCCAACTCCGCGATGCGAAGGACATCGTCGCGGGTCAAAGATGAGGACATCACGATCAGATTAAATCACGAAGCCGAGGAGCCTGCGGATGGACTCGACAGCTGATGAACTCGCCATCGTCGAGCAGCCAGCACGGCCCCGAGAACCCGCTGCGGCGCACCTGGTCGCGCAGGCGATCGATCGCCATCGGCCGTTCGTATCGAATCGATAAGTGATTCAGCACGAGACGCGCGGACGCGGGCGGCGCGGGCGACTTCCAGGGCTTCCTCCGACGTGGCGTGTATCGGCTCCCGGCGTTCTGGAATCTGAGGAACGTTGCATCGTGGACGAGCAAGTCGGCGTCAGCCGCTATGATTGATCTCAATCGGCATCGCATCGCCGGAGTGCACGAAGAGGACGTGTTGAGTCGGCTCCATCAAGGAGTCGCGCCCATGATGCTTCGCCAGTCGTTCGATCTCGTCGCTGGGCTTGCCCGTCGTGCTCGGCGTCAGACGTCGGCGGGCCTTCGAGCACGCGATAGCCGACCGCCGGTTCGTCGGCGACGTGTGAAACGGCGAAAGCTTCGAGGGCTCCGTTTCCCGCCGAGCGAGTGCGTTGCTCCCGGCTCCATGGCGATCCACTCGATCGGGAAACTCACGTCCTTCCACAGATCGGCGATGGTTTGCCGAATGGCGTCGACGCCTGACGACCCGGTCGGATAGAGCACGGTGTACGGCCTTGTCGGGCGCGCCCTTGCCGAAACGCCGCGCGCCCGACAAACCCGGGCAGTCCAAGCACGTGATCGGAGTGGCCATGGGTGATGGCGATAACGGACGGCGCATACACGCTGGTGCCCAACGCCAGCGGCAGCCCTTCGCCGGCATCGATGAGCAGCTGCGAGGGCGATGCCACAACCAGTTGGAATAGAGCGCGCGGCTGTAGCCGGTCAAGTCCTTCAAATTGGGTTCCAGGGTTCCAAGGTTCCAGGGTTCAAAATTCATAGAACCTTGGAACCTTGGAACCTTACGACGAGCGCCTCGATGTCGGCCATCACGCGCGCCCGCAGGCTGGCGGGCTCGATGACTTCGGCCCGGGGACCAAACCCAGGGCCACGAAGCGCGCCTGTTCTTCGTCCTCGAACTGCACCGCAGCGTGACCCAGCCGTCGTGCTCGACTTCGCTGCCAGATGCAGCCGGCGAGCGTCATCCGCCACGTCCTGACTGGTCTCGGCGGCACGTGCGTCGAGCCGAAGCGTCGCGACGAAGCGTCGCCGGCTCTCGATGAAGTCTGCCGGTCGAAGTCTTCCAGTGTGCGGACGAGATCGAAGTCGGCAGGACGTTCGCAGGCGATGTCGAGCATTCTGGCTTCGCAGGATGCGCGACACGCGATAGGTGCGAAAGCCGGCCGGCGTGTTGCGCGACGAGATACCAGTTCGTGCCCTTGGCGACCAGCCCGAGCGGATCGACGGAGCGGTCGACTTCTTCCTTGTCCGCGCGGCGATATCTGATCTCGAGCTTGCGATCGCGCCAGACCGCGTCCTGCACGATGGGCAGCGCGGTGAGATTCTGGACGGTGCCGAACCAGCCGGTGGTGTCGACGAACAGGCGCTGCCGGATGGACGCCGCGCGCGCGCGCAGCGTGACGCGGCAGCGCCGCCATCAGCTTGTCGACGGCTCGTTCGGCGGCGGCGGCCAGGCGTGCGTCCCCGATCACGCGCGGCTGGGCCATGAGCAGGGCGCGCAACTCCGCTTCGTCGAGCCCGGGGACCTGCGTGCGCCACTGTTCGTCGAGCTGCCAGCCGCCGCGCACGCCGCGCATGGCAAAGACCGGGCACACCGGCGGCGCTCAGCGCTTCCATGTCGCGATGGACGGTGCGCTCTGACACTTCGAGCCGCGCCGCAAGCTCGCGTCCGGTCTGCTTGCCGTGGGCTTGCAGAACCAGCAGGAGCTCGAGAGCAGTCGATCAGCTTTCATGAAGCTCGGACCAGAAACTATGGCACAGGCTGACATATATGCGATGCGTATCGTGGTCACGTCGTGCAGAACTCGAGCGCACTTGCCATGTGCGTGCAATTGCGCCGCAGTGTGGAGCTCAACTGTTCGTAACCGGCATCGCTGAGGCGCGTATCACGCAGGAAACCGAGTGAGCTATGTAAGAGGTTGTTGGCGGTAACGCCATATTTCGTCCCAAACTCGTGGCGTGAAGCCCGTTAGGTTGATGGCACCGTCCCATCGTTAGGACTCTTCATGACCCTTCACACATTCCATTCGTCGTTTCTGCTCCACGCTCTGTCTCCCGGCGGCCCTCGCTAACGCGGCTGGTTGCTCGTGTGGCCGCCTGCGGAGGCGATGCCGGCGCCGGTCCGAGCGGCCCGCGGCGGCGGACCGCCGATGGCGATGGGCGTCGAAGCGATGACGCTGGCGCCGAAGCCGGTCGAGCGCACCACCGAATACATCGCGACGGTGAAATCACGGCGCTCGACGACGATTCAGCCGCAGGTCGAAGGGCTTCATCACGCGCATCGCCGCCCGGCCCGGTCAGCGCGTTGCGCGTGGCGCGGTGCTGATGGAGATCGACTCCGGTCGCCAGCAGGCGACCGTTGCGAGCCTGGAGTCGGTGCGCGCCGCGCGCCAGGCCGATGTCCAGTGTGCCCGGCAGCAGGCCGAGCGCATGAAGAAGCTGTTCGACGCCGGCGCCGTCAGCCAGCAGGAGTACGAGCAGGCGGCGACCTCCGTGCAGACCGCACGAGGCGCAACTGACGGCGGTCGAGGCGCAGATCCGGAGCAGCGCGTCGAGCTCGGTTATCACCGCGTCACCGCGCCGACCGCGGGCATCGTCGGCGACATCCCGGTTCGCGTCGGCGATCGCGTGACCGCCAGCGACGATGCTGACGACGGTCGACGAGAACGCGGGGCTCGAGCTTTACATCAACGTGCCGGTGGCGCAGGCGCCGGGCCTGAAGCCCGGCATGGCACGTGCGCATCGTCGACGACCGCGGGCAGCCCATTGCGACGACGCACGTGAATTTCATTTCGCCGTCGGTCGACACCGAAACGCAGTCGGTGCTGGTCAAGGCGCCGCTGCAACCGCAACGCGCCGTTTCGGACCGATCAGTTCGTGCGCGTCCACCTGGTGTGGAGCCACCGAGCCGGCCTGACCGTGCCGCTCGTCTCGGTGCTGCGGATCAACGGCCAGTACTTCGTCTACGTCGTCGAGAAGGGCGAGGGCGGGACGACGGTGGCGCGTCAACGGCCGGTGCAGCTGGGACCGGTGATCGGCAACGACTACCTCGTGGTCGAGCGGCCTGAAAGCCAGGCGAGCAGCTCGTCGTCGCCGGCGTTCAGAAGATTGGCGACGGGATGCCGGTCACAGGCCGCTGCGCCGGGGGGCAGCGGCGCGCCACCGGCGCCGCCCGCGAAGCGGAGGGTCGGTAGATGTTCAGCGAATTGTTCATTCGGCGGCCGATTCTCGCGACGGTTTGCTCGCTGCTCATCATCCTGGCGGGCGCGATCGTCATTCCGATTCTGCCGATCGCGCGCTATCCGGAGCTGGCGCCGCCCTCGGTGACGGTGAACGCGTTCTACATCGGCGCCAATGCGCAGGCGGTCGAGAGCGCCGTCACCACGCCGCTCGAACAGGCGATCAACGGCGTCGAGGGGATGACCTACATGTCGTCCTCCAGCACGAACAGCGGCGCGTGCGACGATTACCGTCACGTTCGACGTCGGCCGCGATCCCGATCTCGCGGCGATCGACGTGCAGAATCGCGTGAACCAGGCGCTCGGCCGCATGCCGGCCGATGTCCGCACGACCGGCATCACGGTGACCAAGAACACGAGCGGGCTTTCTCGGCGGGCTCGGGTTTTTACGCGAAGGACAACCGCTACGACGCGCAGTTCCTCAGCAACTACGTCGACCTGTACGTCAAGGACGCGCTCAAGCGCGTGCCCGGCGTCGGCAACGTCATCATCTTCGGCGAGCGGAAGTTCGCGATGCGGCTGTGGCTCGATCCGGCGAAGCTGGCGTCGCGCAACCTCAGCGCGGGCGACGTCGTCAACGCCCTGCGCGAGCAGAACATCCAGGTGGCGGCGGGCGCGCTCGGGCGATGCACCCGCGCCCGCCGAGCAGATGTATCAGATCAGCGTGCGCGCGATGGGGCGGCTGACCGAGGTCAACCAGTTCGAAGACATCGTGGTCAAGGCCGGCGATGACGCCGCGCTGGTGCGCGTCAAGGACATCGGTCGGGTCGAGCTCGGCGCCGAAACCTATTCGTCGAACCTGCGGTTCGGCGGCCTCAATGCCGCCGGCGTCGGCATTCAGTTGCTGCCGACGGCCAACGCGCTCGAGGCGTTCCAGGGCGTGATGGCCGAGATGGCACGGCTGGAGCGGACGTTCCCGCCCGGGCTCGAATGGCGGCTGGCGTTCGACAACGTCGGCGTCGTCCGCGAGTCGATCATCGAGGTGCTGAAGACGCTGGCTGAAGCGATCGTGCTCGTCATCCTCGTGATGTTCCTGTTCCTCCAGAACTGGCGGAGCACGATCATCCCGACGCTGACGATTCCGGTCTCGCTCGTCGGCACGTTCGCGTTCCTCAAGCTGTTCGACTTTTCGATCAACACGCTGACGCTGTTCGGCATCGTGCTGGCGACCGGCATCGTCGTGGACGATGCGATTGTGGTGATTGAGAACATCGAGCGCCACATGCGCGAGTACGGCAAGAGCGCGCAGCAGGCGGCGCTCGACGCGCATGCGCGAGGTGTTCGGTGCCGTCGTCGTCATCGGCATCGTGCTGGTGGCGGTGTTCGTGCCGGTGGCGTTCTTTCCCGGCACGACCGGCCGCCTGTATCAGCAGTTCTCGCTGACGATCGCGTTCGCGACCATTCTGTCGGTGTTCAATGCCGTCACGTTGACCCCGGCGCTGTCGGCGCTGCTGCTGGGCAAACACGGCCATGGACAAGGGACGCTTCTTTTCGGCGCGTCAATCGCGTGATCGAAGCCAGCACGCGCGGCTACGCCCGCGTGCTGGGCCGCGCCCTGCAGTGGAAGATGGTGATGCTGGCGCTGTTCGTCGTCGGCCTGTGGGGCACCTGGGCGATCTTCCAGCGCGTGCCGTCCGCCTTCGTCCCGCAGGAGGACGAAGGCTACTTCATGACGATCATCCAGGCGCCATCCGGTGCGTCGCTCGAATACACGACGAACATCGCGCAGCAGGCCGAGAAGATTCTCTTCGCGCAGCCGGAAATCGAGGGCGTGTTCTCGGTGCTCGGGCTTCAGCTTTACCGGCGCCGCGGCCAACAACGGCATGATGTTCGCGAGCCTGCGCGACTGGAGCGAGCGGCGGGGCAAGGACCAGTCGCTCGAGGCGGTGCTCAATCGTGTGCGCGGTCAGCTGTTCGGCATTCCGGGCGGCATGGTCGTGTCGTTTGCGCCGCCGGGCATCCAGGGGCTGTCGGTGTTCGGCGGCTTCCAGTTCGAAGTGCTGGATCAGTCGGGCGGCGACATCACCGGCCTGGCCAACGCCACGCAGGCGCTGGTCGGCCAAGGCAATCAGAGCGGCCGCGTGGCGGGGCTGTTCACGCCGTTCCGCGCCGACGATCCGCAGCTGCTGGTCAACATCGATCGCGATCGCGCGCGCAGCCTCGGGCTGCCCGCTGCGCGAGGTGACCGACGCCCTGCAGGTGTTTCTCGGATCGCAGTACGTCAACGACTTCGATTTCAACAACCGCGCCTACCGCGTGTACGTGCAGGCCGATCAGAACTTCCGCGCCGAGCCCGGGGATCTCGGCCAGCTTGTATGCGCGAGCCGACAGCGGCCAGATGGTGCCGCTCGAAACCGTCGTGCAGCTGCGCGAGACGACGGCGCCGCAGGTCATCAGCCACTTCAACATGTTCCGCTCGGCGGAAATCACCGGGTCGGGCGCGCCTGGCGTCAGCTCGGGCCAGGCGATTGCCGAGATGGAACGGCTGGCGCGCGAAACGCTGCCGCCCGGCTTCGACTTTGCGTGGGCCGGGCAGTCGCTCGAGGAGATCAAGGCCGGTGGACAGGCGGGCTACATCTTCGCGCTGAGCATCTTGATCGTCTATCTGGTGCTGGCCGCGCAATACGAGAGCTGGGTTCTGCCGCTCATCATTCTGCTCGGCGTGCCGCTCGCGGTGTTCGGCGCGCTCAGCGCCCAACTGATCCGCGGCTTCGCCAACGACGTCTTCTGTCAGGTGGGGCTGGTCATGCTCGTCGGTCTGGCCGCGAAGAACTCCATCTTGATCGTCGAGTTCGCCGAGCAGCTTCGCGAACGCGGGATGTCGATCATCGAGGCCGCGATCGAAGCGGCGCGCATTCGCCTGCGGCCGATTCTGATGACGTCGTTCGCGTTCATTCTCGGCGTGCTGCCGCTGGCGTTTGCGACCGGGGCCGGCGCGGCGGCGCGCAATCCGTCGGGACCGCCGTGGCCGGCGGGATGGTCGCCTCGACCATTCTGTCGATCGTGTTCATTCCCGTGCTCTACGTCATCATCCGCACGCTCGTGCCCGGGCGCACGCGCCGCACGAGGAGGACGCGACGCTCGGAGGGCCCGGCGCATGCATAGGCGGACGCGAGTCAGTTGCACTGGCGCTCGTCGCGGCCTGCACGTCCACTGCGGTTCCTGTCTGCTGGACGCACGACGCCAGCCGCCCGAGCAGCGTCACGTTCGACGAGGCGGTCCGGCGCGCCATCGAGAAGAACCCGACCGTGGCCGAGGCCGCGCAAGCGATTCTGCGCGCCGAGGCCCTGCTGCAGCAGGCGCGGACGGTGTTTTGGCCCACGATCGACGCCAGCGTCACGACCACGGTCCTCGACGCCGAGCGCGGCTTCGACGAGTTCGTCACCCAGCCTCGCACGCAGTCGTTCGTCGGCGGTCGCTGTGTCGTATCCCGTGCTGGCCGCGGCGCGCTGGGCGGCAGCGGCGCAGGCCGAGGATCAGATGCGCGTGGCGCGCTTGAGCGTGACTGAGACGCGACGGCAGGTCGCCATCGCGACCGGGCAGGCGTACCTCGCCGTGATCGCCGCAGCAGCGGCAAGTCGACGTCAACCTGCTGCGCGTCGAAAACGCGCAGGCGCACGTCGACTACGCGCGCGCGCGGCTGGACGGGGGCGCCGGCAGCCGGCTCAACGAGCTGCGCGCCGCGCAGGAACTGGCGACCGACGAAGTGCTGCTCGAGGCGGCGCGCTTGGCGCTGCACCGGGCGCAGGAGGCGCTGGGCGTGCTGCTGGCCGCGGACGCGCCGGTGGATGCGGCGGATGAGCCGGCGTTCGAGGTCGCCAGCGCCGCCGAGCGACCAATCGTGGCTGACGGGTCGCGCCGACGTGCAGTTGTTCAGCGCGCAGATCGAGGCGGCGGATCGCGTGTATCGCGACAGCTGGCGCGACTGGGTGCCGACGGCGAGCGTCTCGTTCGAGCCGCAGCTGGTGGCGCCGGCGGGCCTGTTTCAACCGTCGCGCACCTGGCGCGGGTTTGTCGCGTTGTCGGTCCCGATCTTCGACGGCGGCGCGCGACGCGCCGAACAAGCGCTTGCGCGAGGTCGAGCTGGGGACCGCCCGCATCCAGCTCACCGACGTCGAGCTGCGCGCGCGCTCGGAGTTGCGAACGGCGCAGGCGGCGATCGAGAGCGGCAGCGCGCGGCTGTCCAGGCCCGCCTGGCGGCGCAGCATGCGACCGAGGTGCTGCGGATCACCGACGTCGCGTTTCGCGCCGGTGCGACGACCAACATCGAGCTCATCGATGCGCCAGCGGGATCGCGTGATGCCGACGCGGCCGCGGCCATAGCCGAGGATCGCCTGCGCCAGGCCCGGCTCGATCTTGCTCGGTCGCGCTTGGGCCGGTTCTCCTCAGTGAGCACGATCTGTTGGTTCCATTGTCGATGTCGGCAGCCGAGCTTCGTTAGACTCCCGGCATGCATGTACGTCCGGCAGCGGTAGCGGGGACGTGGTATCCGGAGTCCGCCGACACGCTCACCGAAGAGGTCGAGTCCCATCTCGCTCGTGCCGACCTCGAGCGTCAGCCCGAGCCGTCGCCTGATGCCGAGCTTCTCGCGCTGATCGCGCCGCACGCCGGGCTCCTTTACTCCGGCCCGGTCGCCGCGCATGCCTATCGACTGCTGCGGTCGCGCGCTGTACGCAGGTCGTGATCATCGTGGGCCCGTCGCACTACGTCGCGTTCAGCGGCGCGTCGATCTGGCCACGCGGCGCGTTCGACACGCCGCTCGGTCCCATGCGCATCGATGAGGAGCTGGCGTCGGCCATGCTCGCCGCGACTGTCCCTGAAATCCACGAACGCCCGGACGCTCACGTCGAGAACATTCGGTCGAGATGCAGCTGCCGTTTCTTGGCGTCATCGCGCCCGGCGTGACGATCGTGCCGATCGTGATGGGACACCAGACGCGCGAGACGGTGTTCGCGGTCGGCGACTGCATCGCTCGAGCCATTCGCGGGACCGGCGCGCGCTGCTCGTGGCCAGCTCCGACCTGTCGCACTTCTTCGACGCGGCGACCGCCGCGGCGCTCGACGCGCAGGTCGTTGCCGACGTGTCCGCGTTCGACGACGAGGCCCTGATGACGCGACTCGAAGAGCGCCGCGATCACGCCTGCGGCGGCGGGCCGATGGTCGCGTGATGCGTGCGGCGAAGCGTGCGCGGGCGCGACGCCAGTCGCGTGCTGAGCTACGCCGACTCGGGCGACGTGTCGGGAGACAAGAGCTCGGTGGTCGGCTACCTCGCGGCCGCCATGTGGCGATGATTGACGAGAACTTCGGCGTCGGCTCGTGCAGCTGGCGCGCGCGGCGCTCGAAGCCCGCGTGCGTGGCGATCGCCTGCCGGCATCCGCCCGCGACTTGGCCGTGCCAATGTCGCGGGTTGTTCGTGACCATCCACTGTGCCGGCGACCTGCGGGGATGTCTCGGCACGCTCGATGGTCGACGGGCGCTCGGTGAGGGACTGGTCCGGCTGGCTGCCGATGTCTCGTGCGAGGATCCGCGGTTTCGGCCGCTCTCGGTCGACGAGCTCGCGCAGGTGACGATCGACCTGTCGATACTGACTCCGCCCGAGTTGGTCGCCGATCCCGGCACCATCGATGGTCTGGCCGCGATGGCTTGATCGTCGAGCGGGGCCGTCGACGCGGACTGCTGCTGCCGCAGGTGGCGACCGAGCACAGCTGGGACGCGAGACGTTCCTCGCCAGACGTGCGTCAAGGCCCGGTTGCCGGCGGATGCCTGGCGGACGGCGCGCGAGTGTTTCGCTTTCAGGCCGAGGTATTCGGGGAGAGCGTGACAGTCGATCCGGGAGTCGGGCAGTAGAATAGCCCCGCCATGCGCTGGCGGTTTCGACCGCGAGCGGCGTTTGCCACCAAGCTGCTCTGGGCTACCCATGCTCGTTGCGGCTGAAGCGATGTTGTGCGCGCACCTTACGCGCGAACCGCAGGGCCTCACGCAACCAGCCACGTGCGCGTCGGTACGGAGCGACCGGTGGAATCTGCTGCCGGGGTTGAGTTCACCGGCCGCCTGCGCATCGACTTGGCCGCCGGACCGGGGGCGTCGCTCGCACTGGTCGTCGGTGATTCGCTGCCGCTCGATCTGGAAGTGCAGTCGCGACGGGCCCGATGCCGCTGAACGTGACGCGCAATCGCCCCCGAGGTGGCTCCTCCGGATTACTGGCTCGAATACGGCAATCCGCTGGCTGGCGCCCGGCTGAGATCGTGGCGGCGACCGTCGCGGCGCATCCGGAACACCCACGCACCGTGACGTTGAACCTCGGTCGGCGGGCGCCACGCGTGCTGGCGCGCCTCGCGGGCTATCCCGCCGACGCGACGCGCGCGCATCTGTGCCGTCCAGAGCCCGGCGCGCCACGCGTTTGCGAGCGCCAACGAGATCGCGATCACGCCGGCTCGAAGGGAATATTTCGCCTCCGGCTGGTACGAGCGTCGAGCCGGCACCAGGCACGACGGGCGCCGTCCGCTGGATGCACGAGTACGGGACGCTGTTGATTCCTTCCTCGCGTGATGGCAATGTTCGCCTTCGCTTGCTGGCGACACCGGCCGTGCCGTCGAGGGCTCCGATGGGCCCACCGTGACGCGTGCGAGGTCAACAACGTGTTCGAGTCGGCTCCAATCGCGATGTCGGACGGGATGGCGGACTACGAATGGGTGGTGCCGGCCAGAGCTTGGGTGGTTGGCACCAACGAAGTGTTGTTTCGCGTGTCGCGAACACACCGGCCCGCCGATCATCGCGGCGGCGACCGGTCGCACGCTCGGTCTCGCCTTGCAGCGACTCGAGTTACGAGCTCGCTCACTGAACGTCTACGAGCTCGACGTCGAAGACCAGCGTGGCGTTGGGCGGGATCGGTCCGTTTCCGGTCGATCCGTAGGCCAGGTTGGGCGGAATCACCAGACGGCGCAAGCCACCGACTCGCATGCCGGGAATGCCTTGATTCCAGCCGGCGATGACGGTCGTCCCCAGGACGAAGTTGAAGCCGTTGCCGGCGTCGAACCCGCGACCCTTCCCATCGGGTCCGGCCGGGTCGTAGAGCCATCCTGCATAGTTGACGAACACGCGACGGCCAGTCACGGCTTCCGTGCCGGTGCCGACTCGAAGATCCGTCTGGGAATACGGCGCCGCCGGGGGCGTCGGGGCGGTGGGCGTGTCACTGCCTCCGCACGCGGCGGCGGCAATTGCCAGCAAGACAATCAACAACAATCTCACAGTCATCCTTTGCCGCTCGAGTTCGGCGAGCGACTCTTCGAGCGGGATGCGGTCGAGATCGAGCCGTCGCCATGGCTAGTCCCGAGTGTACGTCCTTTTGGGCACTCGAGCTTCCCTGGGCTTTGATTCTTCATTGCGACAGCTTCCCCAGGCCGCCACGACGCCGACATGTGATCAATCAGATTGCCTCGCCGCCCATGCCGAAGCGCGAGGTACGGCGTGTAAGGGTGCATGCCCAGCGAAATCGCGGCGGCCGCGGCCGGCCGGGCGATCAGTGCACGCAGTGCTTCCGGAATGGCATCACCCAGGCGGTAGCGATTGCTTTCGCGCTCGCCCGCAACCGCCGCAATCTCCAGCGCACGATCACGAAAGTGCGGGTTATCGCGGAGTTCAGCCGCATAGACCTCGTGGTCGACGTTGCGCGCCGCCACGTAGCTGCCAGCGCGTGGGCCCAGCGGCACGGCCAGGACGCTCGGGTGCGGGTTGAAGCGCATTCGTGCGCTCGAGCGCCAGGCGCGAAACAGCCAATCCTGTGACGAAGTCACGAATGTCTCGGCGCCGGCCGCCACCGCCCCACGCGCTCGGCCAACTCGCGTGTCAGTAGCCACGCGGAAGCAAAGACAAAAATGCGCGGATCGTAGTCGTCGCCGAGGGGCACTCCACTCAGACGAAATCGCCAGTCACGGGCGACGAGCTGTTCCTCGGAAACCGGAAGCGCCACGATGAGAGGCGACCACACGAAATCGGCCTGCCATCGCTGGCACCACGCGACCGCCGCCGCCAAGTGATCGGGAAAGTAGAAGTCGTCATGGTTCAGAAAGGCCAGATACCGTCCTCGTGCGCGGCGCATGCCTTCGCTGTTGGCAGCCGATTGCTCTCCCGCATTCCGTGGCAGGTTGACGTAAGAGATCCGCGCATCTCCGATCGACGCCACGACCTCGCCCGTATCGTCGGTGCAGTGATCGCCGACGACGATGAGTTCCCAGTCCTCCAGTGTCGAGCGACGCACGCTGTCGATAGCGAGCGCGACCAGGTGGCTGCGGTTATAGGTGGCAACGATGACCGATACCAGTGGAGCTCTATTCATGTGCGCCAGACTCGAACGCGCCACCAGCCACGCGTCGCGGGACAAGCATACAATCTGCATTCGTGAAACGCGTGGCCGTGCTGGGCGCGGGCATCATGGGCAGCGCTACCGCGATGTTCCTGGCGCGCCGCGACGCTCGGGTGACCCTCTTTGATGCCGCTGACCAGCCGTTCGCTGGTGCCAGCCGCTGGAATGAAGGCAAGATCCATCTGGGTTACCTCTACGCTGCTGATCGCTCCCTCGAAACGGCCATCCGGCTGCTCCCCGGCGGGCTTGCGTTCAAGACCCTGACCGAGGAGTTGATTGGGTGCCGACTCGATCGGGCGATTGCGCAGTCCGACGACATCTATCTCGTGCATCGCGACTCGGTGGCGGATGTGGACGCGACCGCACGGTACTTCGGCGCGGTCAGCGATCTGGTTGCGAATCATCCCCACGCGAACCAGTACCTCCTGCCCGTGACGACGGCACGACCGCATCGATTGTCCCAGGTCGAGATCGACGCCAACTACGATGCCGAGCAGATCGTAGCCGCCTTCCGCGTGCCGGAACGATCGGTCACGACGCGCTGGGTCGCGGATCGCTTCATCGACGCGCTCGCCGCAGAGCCCCTCATCGAGCAACGCATGCGCACACGGGTCCACCGGGTGCACGGCCGCGAGGGCTCACTCGATTCGCCGCTGTTCGTGGCGACCAGTGCCGGTGTCGAGGGACCGTTCGATTGCGTGGTGAACGCGCTGTGGGAAGGGCGGCTCGCGATCGACGAAGGGCTGGGACTGCCGT
Organism: uncultured Acidobacteriota bacterium; assembly: GCA_963734095.1. Taxonomy (GTDB): domain Bacteria; phylum Acidobacteriota; class Vicinamibacteria; order Vicinamibacterales; family UBA2999; genus JACCSI01. The sequence continues at coordinate 30,799 of CAVTGK010000041.1, forward strand.
TGCCGACCACGTGGTCGCATCGCTTTCGGCTGTCTGTCGTTCATCCGTGCGTCGCGATCGGTGCAGGTGCCCAGCTCCGTGATCGCGACCGGACCATTCGGCGACGTGAAGAACTACGATGGCCACGAGCTCTATCTGTCGTGGTATCTGAGCGGTCTCATGGCGGAAGGCAGTGACGTCGCGCCGCCGCCGCTCCCGACGCTCGAATGCGACGATCGCCAGCGGATTGTCGCGGACGTCGTGCATCGGCTCGGACAAGTGGTCCACTCGGTGAACGACCTGGCCGGCATCCAGGACACGCGACTGGAGGGCGGCTGGGTCTACGCCGCCGGGCGGGGCTCGCTGGCCGACCCACGATCGACGTTGCATCGACGCGATCGCGTCGGCGTCACGCGCGCCGGGTCGTACATCTCAATCGACACCGGCAAATACTCGATCGCCCCCTGGCTGGCACGGACAGGTGGCTGAGATGATCGGCGCTGACCGAGGGTCACCGTGACGGCACCTCAGGCCAACCCGTCAGGCACCGGTCGGTTACTTGATGAACAGCATCTCCCGGTACGTCGGCAGCGGCCACAGCTCGTGCGGGATCATCAGCTCGATCTGATCGCCGAGCTCGCGCAGCGCCGCCATGCCCGGCACGACCGTGTCGCGCATGTACTTCGCGTGCTTCTCGGTCGACGCGCTGGTGTGGTCGAGCGCGGCGGCCAGCTTGTCGGTCTGCGCCCGGAACTGGTCGACCAGCTTGACCAGCCGGTCGAGCAGCTTCTTGCCTTCCTTGCTGGCGCTGCCGGCCGCCTTGACCGCCGACACGCTGTCGGCGACCCGCCGCTGATATTCGAGCGCCGCCGGCAGGATGTAGCGATTCGGCCATCAGCACCATCAGCTGCGCCTCGACGTTGATCGTCTTGCAGTAGGTCTCGAGGTTCACCTCGTAGCGCGCGTGCAGCTCGCGCTCGGTGAGAATCTTGAACTTCTCGAACGTCTTGACGACCGCCGGCTTGACGATCTCCGGCAGCGCATCGACCGTGTTCTTGAGGTTCAGCAGCCCGCGCTTGCCGGCTTCCTTCTGCCACTCCTGCGAGTAGTCGTTGCCGTTGAAGATGATGCGCTTGTGCTGCTTGATCGATCTTCTTGAGCAGCGCGCCGACGGCGTCTTCGAGGCCCTGGCCCTTGGCGAGCGCCGCCTCGAGCTGGCCGCCCATGTAGTCGAGCGACTCGGCGACCGCGACGTTCAGGCAGGTGGCCGGGAACGCGACGTTCTGGCTCGACGACACGGCGCGGAACTCGAACTTGTTGCCGGTGAAGGCGAACGGCGACGTGCGGTTGCGATCGCCGGCGTCGCGCGGCAGCTTGGGCAGCACCGACACGCCGATGTCGAGATCGCCGCCGGCCTTGGTCGATCGCGCGCCGTCCCGATTCGATCTGCTCGAAGATGTCGGTCAGCATGTCGCCGAGGAAGACCGACAGGATCGCCGGCGGCGCTTCGTTGGCGCCGAGCCGATGATCGTTGCCGGCGCTGGCGATGCTCATGCGCAGCAGGCCCTGCCACGTGTCCACCGCGCGGATGACGGCCACGCAGAAGAACAGGAACTGCATGTTCGCGTGCGGCGTGTCGCCGGGGTTCAGCAGGTTGTTGCCGAGGTCGTCGCCGATGCTCCAGTTCAGGTGCTTGCCGGAGCCGTTGACGCCGGCGAACGGCTTCTCGTGCAGCAGGCACGCGAGGCCGTACTTCGGCGCCACCCGCTTCAGCATCTCCATCGTCATCATCTGGTGATCGGTGGCGACGTTGGCGCTCTCGAAGATCGGCGCGATCTCGGTACTGGCTCGGGCGCGACCTCGTTGTGCCGCGTCTTGATCGGCACGCCGACCTTGTAGAGCTCGGCTTCGGCTTCGGCCATGCAGCCGAGCACGCGCTCGGGAATCGAGCCGAAGTACTGATCCTCGAGCTCCTGACCCTTGGGCGGCCGCGCGCCGAACAGCGTGCGGCCGGCGTTGATCAGATCGGGACGCGCGAAATAGAAGTTGCGATCGATCAGGAAGTACTCCTGCTCGGGACCGCAGGTGGCGGTCACGCGCGTCGCGCTCGACCCGAACAGCTTGAGCACGCGGACCGCCTGCGTCGACAGCACTTCCATCGAGCGCAGGAGCGGCGTCTTCTTGTCGAGCGCTTCGCCGGTCCAGCTGACGAACGCGGTCGGAATGACCAGCGTGACGCTGTTGCCGTTCTGCAGCAGCCACGGCGGGCTGGTCGGGTCCCACGCCGTGTAGCCACGCGCTTCGAACGTGCTGCGCATGCCGCCCGACGGGAAGCTCGACGCATCGGGCTCGCCTCTGACCAGTTCCTTGCCGCTGAACTCGGCCAGCGATCGGCCGTCGGCGCCCGGCGCGTAGAACGAGTCGTGCTTTTCGGCGGTGATGCCGGTCATCGGCTGGAACCAATGCGTGAAGTGCGACGCGCCCTGCTCGATGGCCCAGTCTTTGAGCGCGCTGGCCACCGCGTCGGCCGTGGAGGCGTCGAGCGGCGCGCCGTCCGTGATGGTGTTGCGCAGGGCGCGATAGACCGGCTTCGGCAGCCGGGCCTGCTGCACCTGATCGTTGAACACGAGCGAGCCGAACAGGTCGCTCACGCGCGCCGGCATGTCGCGCCTGACGGCCTTCGGTCATCGGCCCAGTCACGGATGTTCCTGATGGCGTCGCCGAGCGCTGCGGATCCCATGGTCGTTGAAGGTCCTTTCCGATCTGAAGTTGAGTGGTCTGGTCCGCTGTATATCAAAGGGGGCATGTTTCCTCCGGGGACGGATGAGTATCCATCAAAATGTGCACGTCATGCAAGATTTTGATGTCACCAATCCGTTTTTGACGTCGGTTGTGCTTCGATGCAATCTCGAGTGTGCCTCAGTGCACGAAAGTCGCGTCATTAGGTCATCGACCTTTATGGACCATGGCTCAGGTCGTAAGCCGGACAGATGCGCGGCGCCGGTCTTTCACGTGAAACCGGAAGCCGTAGCACCTTGTCCGGACGCTGGAACCTAGAAAACGGGCAGCAGGGTCCGCTGCGGACAGGTGGACGGACGGGCGTGGCGCCGTGCCGTTGCTGCCAGCGCCGGATAGGCGAGGTCGGCCATCAACGCGTAGCCGCGATCGCTCGGATGAAATCCGTCCGACGAGAAGCTTGACGAGTCGTAGACGCGCGGCTCGCACATCAGATCGACGACCAGGACGTTCTGCGCCGCGAGCGCGTTGATGCGATCGGTCAGCGACACCGCGATGCGCTGCACGATGCTGCGCTCCAGGACCGGGAGGCCCGCGACGTACGGCGCCGCGCCGAGGTTGGGCAGGTTGAGCGCGACGATCGCGCGTGTTGGGCGCGCGCTGCCGGACGCGGCGGATGAGCTCGTCGAGATCGTGCCGCCACTGATTGACCTGCGCGTCGATGAACGCGCGGACGTCCGCCGCCGCCGCGGCCGGCGCGAATGGTCTGCGCGATCACGTTGGCGTCGTTGCCGCCGGCGAAGATCGTGACGTGCGTCGTCGGCTCGGCAGCACGAACGGCGCTGCTCTGATCGAGAAACGTCGAGAGAATGTCGCGGCCGATGTCGCGCGCCAGCGTCTGGATGGCGGGGCTCAGCACCGCGCCGGGGACGCGACGGTTGCTCAGCGTCACGGTGCGACCGTCCGCTCTGCAGCCGCCGCTTCAAGCAGGTAGACGTAGCCCGGTCCCTGCGGGCAGTCCGGATCGAACGGCGCACAGACCACGCTGCCGCCAAAGCCGATGCCGTCGCTGGCGCCGATGGCCGTGTACGCTGACGGTGCTCGTCGGGCGTCGGGTCGGTGGGCGTGCTCTGGTTGCAGGCCGACGCGGCCAGTGGCCAGCGACACGCCGAGGTCCGATCGAGCTATCCATCGCATCACTCCATTGTGGCAGACTCGTCACAGCATCGATGCCGTGGTTGATTCTTCGGTCTTGCTGCGGCCTTCGTAGCCTTGGCGCACACCGCGCCGTTTCCGTTTGTCGCTCGATGCGCTGCACGCGGACCGCGTGATCTGGCGCATGCCGCACGGCGACGGCTTCCGCCGACGATCTATCTGACCTACGACGATGGTCCGAATCCGACGGCGACGCCTGCGCTGCTGGATGTGCTGGCGGCCGAGGGCGTGCGCGCCACGTTCTTCCTGATCGAGCGTCATCTCACCGCCGAGACCGAGCCCATCGTCCGGCGAATTGCCGCCGAAGGGCATGGCATCGCGCTGCACTCGCACACGCGCGCCAAGATGTTCCTCGAGCCCGACGAGCTGGGCGCCGTCTGACGGCGTTTGCCGCACGGCTCGAGACACATCACCGGCCAGCCGCCGTGCCGCGCGTTCCGGCCGCACGCCGGGCGCGCAGCACGCAGATGCTCGAAGGGCTGCGCCGGATCGACTATCAGATGATCGGCTGGGGCTTCATGCTGTGGGACTTCGACTTCTTCCGTCCGCGCTCGGTCCGCATCGTGCCGCGGCTGGTCCGGCACGCGTCGCCGGGCGACATCGTCGTGATTCACGACGGCCACCACGTCGAACCCGCGCGCCGAACCGGCAGTGCGCCATCGAGGTCACGCGCGCGCTGATTCCCGCGCTGCGCGCAGAAAGGCTTCCAGTTCGGCGTAGTCTGTCCGGCGACGGTCAAGGTTTCTGACAATCGGGCCAATGACCGGAACGGAACCTGGCTGACATGACGCCTGGACCCACTATCCCCCGACGACCAGTGCAGGACATCCCGCCGCTCACGTGGCCGCACCTGCCCGCGTTCATCGCGCGAAGCCGTCGACACCTATCCGCGACCGCCCGGCGTTCACGCTGTTCCTTCCCAACGGCACGCAGGGCACGCTGACCTACGGCGAGGTCGATCGACTGTCGGATCAGTTCGCCGTGTATCTGCGCGAGGTCGCGGGATTCGACGCCGGCGATCGCGTCGCGCTGCAGATGCCCAACTGCCTGGCCTATCCGATTGCGGTCTTCGGCTGCCTCAAGGCCGGGCTGGTGATGGTCAACACCAACCCGCTCTACACCGCCGCGGAGATGGCGCACCAGTTTGCCGACAGCGGCGCCGTCGGCCTCGTCGCGATCGACGTCTTTGCCAACAAGGTCGCCGAGGTCCTGCCGAAGACCGCGATCCGACACGGTCGTGCTCGTCAGCGTCGCCGACCTGCTGCCGCCGCTCAAGCGCTTCGTCGTCCGCACGGTGCAGAAGTACGTGCAAGAAGATGATTCCGCCGGTGACGTTCGCCCACATCACGTTTCCCGAAGGCGCTGGCCGAGGGCGCGTGCGCGCATCGCGAGCGGGCGCGAACCCGCGCAGCGTATCAGAACGGCGCTGACGCTGGACAGCATCGCCGCGCTGCAGTACACGGGCGGCACGACCGGCGTCTCGAAGGGCGCGTTGCTCACGCACCGCAATCTGCTGGCGAACGTCGTGGCCAGTCTCGAGATGTGGAAGCCGTTCCTCGAGCGCGGGAGCGAAGTGATGCTGACCGCGCTGCCGCTGTACCACATCTTCGCGTTCACCGCGAACCTGATGATCTTCTTCGCGGTCGGCGGCCGCAACATCCTGATCCCGAGCCCGCGGCCGTTCACCAACCTGAAGCTGGTGATGGAGCGCGAGCCGATCACCTGGTTCACCGGCATCAACACGCTGTTCATCGCGCTGATGAACGAGCCGTGGTTCCAGGCGAAGAAGGACTGGAAGCTCAAGGGGACGGTCGCCGGCGGGATGGCGCTGGTGCCGGCCGTCGGCGAGCGCTGGGAGGAGATGACCGGAGACGCCGATCTACCAGGGCTACGGCCTGACCGAGACGTCGCCGGTCGTCACGCTCAATCCGTTCCACCGCGCGAAGATGGAGTCGATCGGCGTGCCGGTCCCGGGCACCGACGTGCGACTGGTCGACGATCAGACGGCGATGACGTCGCCGCCGGGCAACCCGGCGAGCTGCTCGTGCGCGGTCCGCAGGTGATGGCGGGCTACTGGCGGCGAGCCGACGAGACGGCGCGAGGTGATGCGCGACGGGTGGCTGGCCACCGGCGATGTCGCGACGATGGACGAGGAAGGCTATCTGCGGATCGTCGATCGCAAGAAGGACATGATTCTCGTGAGCGGCTTCAACGTGTATCCCAACGAAGTCGAGGCGGTGCTCGCCGAGCATCCCGGCGTCGCCGAAGTCTGCGTGCTCGGCGTTCCCGATCCGCTGTGCGGCGAAGCAGTGGTCGCGTTCATCGTCGCGAAGGATCCGTCGCTGACCGCCGACGACATTCGCGACGCACGCGCAAGCGCGTCGCTGACCAACTACAAAGTGCCGAAGACGGTCGTCTTTCGCGACGAGCTGCCCAAGTCGAACGTCGGCAAGATCCTGCGCAAGGATCTGCGCGACGCGGCGATCCAGGCTCACGCGGCCGATGGATAACCTCTGTCACACGCTGGCCGGCGCCGCGCTCGGCGAGGCCGGCCTGAAGCACAAGACCGCGCTCGGCATGGGCACGCTGATCATCGCGTCGAACCTTCCCGACATCGACGTCGCCGTGTTCGCGACCGACACGCTGGCGATGTCGTTTCGCCGCGGCTGGACGCACGGCGTGCTGGCGATGGCGGTGCTGCCGGCGGTGCTTCGCCGGTGCGCTGCTCGCTGTGGGATCGAGTGCGGCGGGCGGTCCGGCGAGGCCAAGCTCGACGCGGGCTGCTACTGCTGTCGTACGTCGGCACCTGGCTCCATGTGTTCATGGATTGGCTGAACAGCTACGGCGTGCGTCTGCTGATGCCGTTTTCGAATCGATGGTTCTATGGCGACGCGCTGTACATCGTCGATCCCGTTCCTGTATGTGATGTTCGGCGCTGCCGTCGTCTGGTCGCGACTCAGGATCGGCGCGGCGTGCATCCGCGCCGTGCGCGACCCGCCCGACTGGGCCTCGCCGTTGCCGGCGGTCTACATCGCGCGTGATGCTTGATGTCGAACTGGTGGGCGCGGATGGAAGTGCGGCGCGGACTGGATCGCGCCGGCCGTCCGCCGAGACGCGGTTCATGGTGACGCCGGTGCTCGGCAATCCGTTCCGGCGCGAGGTCATCGTCGACACCGGCGATCGCTACGAGAAGGGCCTGCTGTGGTTCGAGCCGCACGCCGCACTTTCCGTCCGGCTGGATACGGCGTCGACGTCCAAGCGTCTGATCCGGCAGCGCAGCGGCGCCGCGCAGACGCCGCTCTTTCAGGCGTATCTCCGCTGGTCGCGTTTTCCCTTCTTCGTGATCGATCGACCGCCGGCGGTCGCGCTCGTGTCCATCTCAACGACTATCGGTACTCGGCCGCGGCGGATGGGCGGGCGTCTCGGATGGTCTGTCGATCTACGGCACTGAGAGTCGAAGTAAGCCCGCTACAATGGGCCATGCGTATCGCCGCGGTCCTGCTGATCGACGCTCGCTGCGTTCCCCAGTCCTCGGCGCACGCCTGGGGGTTCGAGGCGCACAAGTTCATCGCCGAGCAGATGATCGCGTTGCTGCCGGCCGAGCTGCGGCCGCTCTTCGAGCACCGCAAGGCGTACATCATCGAGCGCTCCGTCGATCCGGACCTGTGGCGCACCGTCGGATGGGAGACTGAGGATCCGCATCACTTCCTCGATCTGGACTACTTCGGCAAGTATCCGTTCGACGAGTTGCCGCGCGAGTACGACCGGGCGGTTCAGAAGTTCGGCCGCGAGCGTGATCCACGAGCAGGGGCTGCTGCCGTGGCGGACCGCAGGAGATCTACGGGCGAGTCTGCAGCGCGGCGTTCGAAGGGTTGACGCGTCAGCCGCCGTCGACGCTATGCGCAGGACAACATCGTGCTTTTCTCCGCGATCCTCGCGCACTACGTCGGCGACGGCCACGTGCCGCTGCACTCGGTCGTGAACTACGACGGCCAGCGCACGGATCAGCACGGGATCCACAGTCGCTGGGAGAGCGAGCTGTTCGAGCGCAATCGAGCACGGCTGAAGATTGCGCCGCCGCCGCCCAAGCCGGTCACCGACCCGCGCGACGTTCATGTTCGACGTGCTGCTCGCCAGCAACCGATTGTCCGATGGCGTGCTCGAAGCCGACCGCAAGGCCGTCGCCGGCCGCGAGTTCTACGACGATGGCTACTTCGAGGCGTTCGCGAACGATCAATTGTCCGTGCGTGGAGCGGCGCCTGAACGACGCCATCACGGCCGTGGCGTCGCTCATCATCGGCGCCTGGGAGCAGGCGGGCCGGCCGGCGGTTCCGATCGAGCGCGCGCGAGCACGCCGCGTCCGGTCACTCGGCCGCGCGAGCTGAGGAACTCGCACCCTCCTCGCTTCCGTCCTCGTCACTTATGGACGTCTTTCTCATCCCGACGACGACGGCTGAGCGCTACGAGCTGTACTACGAAGCGCCGGACGAGGACGTCGTCGAAGAGGAGACGAGGGCACGGGCGTTCATCGCCCGGATGAAGCGTCGCTTTGCGCGACATGCTGCGCGAAGCCGAGGAGTGGCGGCAGCGTCGCCACGAGCCCAGCCCGAGCCGGCGACGCTGTTCGCGCGGCTGCGCCGCAAGGTCATGGGCTTTGTGGTCGAGCGCATCGCCGAGCAGCGACTGCTGTGGCACATGCGGCAGGCACACCGAGATCTGCGCGCGCATCCCGGCCGATGTCACGGAGCGCGAAGCCGATGCAAGTCATCCGCAGCGATCCTGAAGACGGACGCCGATCATCACCTGAAATGGATGCTGATCGATCTCGCTGCTGCTGGTCGTTGTCCGCGCCGCTGATGGTCATTCCTGGCCCCAACGTCCCGGGCTTCTACTTCACATTTCAGGTGGTCGGCCACTTCCTGTCGATGCGGGGCGCGAAGCAGGGACTGGCCGTGCGCCGCTGGACGTTCAAGCCTGCGAGGAGCTCGCCGAGCTGCGGCACGGCGCTGACGCTGGCCGCCGCCGCAGCGGCAGCGACGCTTCCACGAGCTCGCCGACCGTCTGCGACTCGAGCATCTCGCGACGTTTCTCGAGGAGGTGGCCGCGCCGACCGCGTGATATTCTCGACGTGTGAAGCTCGGCGATCTGGCCGCGCAGCTCGGGTGCCAGCTCGAAGGCGACGGCGACATCGAGGTGACGCGCGTCGCCGCCATCGACCAGGCCGGCCCGGGCGACCTCACCTTCCTCGCCAACTCGAAGTACGCCGTCGCAAGTCGCCACGTCTCGCGCGTCGGCAATCATCGCGACCGCCGATGTGCGCGGCGCGCGCGTGCGCGTGCTGCGCACGCCGAATCCGTACCTGGCGTTTGCGCGCGCCATCCGGCTGCTGTATCCGAGTCATCGCCGTCAGCCGGCGTTCATCCGTCGGCCGTGATTGCGCCCGACGCGATCATCGAGGATGACGTGTCGATCGGCCCGTTTGTCGTCATCGACAGCGGGCGCGCGGATCGGCGCGCGCTCGATTCTCCATGCGCATGTGGTGATCGGCGCGGCGCCACGCATCGGCGCCGACTGCGTGCTGCACGCGCGCGTTTCGATTCGTGAGCGCGTCCAGTATCGGCGCACGCTGCGTGATCCAGGACGGCGCCGTCATCGGCAGCGACGGCTTCGGCTTCGCGCATCGCGACGACGGCACGCACGAGAAGATTCCGCAGGTCGCGACGGTCGTGATCGAGGACGACGTCGAGATCGGCGCCAACACGACGATCGATCGCCCGGCCGTCGGGGAAACGCGCATCAAGGCGGGCACCAAGATCGACAACCTGGTGCAGATCGCGCACGGCGTCGTCGTCGGACGAAATACCCTGCTGGCCGCGCAGGTGGGCATCGCCGGCAGCACCGTGGTTGGCGACGACGTGATGCTGGGCGGCCAGGTCGGTGTGGCGGGTCATGTGACGGTCGGCGACCGCGTGAAGGCGTCGGCCAAGACCGGTGTCACCGGCAACGTGCCGGCCGATGCGTTCATCACCGGCTATCCGCACATGGAGAATCTCGAGTGGCGGAAGGCGTACGCCGTCGTGCGCCGGCTGCCCGAGTTGCGCAAGCAGTTGAGCGCGCTTGAACGGCGGCTGGCGGAGATTGAACGAAGACAGCGGTTACTTGACGAGGTCTACGACGGTTCTGCACGTTCGTCTGCGAGTCTCGCGACGGTTCTAGACGTCAGACGGTCCTCGAGAACCTCCGTGAAGAACCTCCGTAAGAACCCTCGTTTAGAACCGCAGCGAAGATGCCATAATCAACCATCCTATGAGAAACCCTGCGTTGCGCGCGGCGCTGCTCGGCGTGTTGCTGGCCGCGGTGCTGTCGGTCTCGCCCTGGCGCGCGGCCGTCGATGCGGCGGTGCGGCCGCCCAAGCTGAGCTACCAGCGGATCAAGCTGCCCAACGGCCTCACGGTGCTGCTGCACCAGGACCGCTCGACGCCCATCGCGCACGTGCAGCTCTGGTATCACGTAGGGTCGAAGGACGAGCGTCCGGGCCGCACCGGGTTCGCCCATCTCTTCGAGCACATGATGTTCAAGGGGTCGAAGAACGTCGAGCCCGAGCAGCACACGTCGATCGTGTCGTCGGTCGGCGGTCGTGCCAACGCCTACACCACCGAGGACGCGACGGTCTACTGGCAGACCGTGCCGTCGCAGTACCTGCCGCTGGTGCTGTGGATGGAAGCGGATCGCATGGCGACGCTGCGAATCGACGACCGCACCTTCCGCAACGAGCGCCAGGTCGTTAAGGAAGAGCGACGGATGCGGATCGAGAATCAGCCGTACGGGCGACTCAACGAAATCCTGTTCGATCAGGCGTTCACGGTGCACCCGTACAAGCACCCGGTGATCGGCAGCATGAAGGATCTCGAAGCGGCGACGATCGACGACGTCCGCGAGTTCTACCGCACCTATTACGTGCCCGCCAACTGCACGATGGTGATTGCCGGCGACTTCGAGATCGACCAGGTCACGGAGCTGGTCAACCGGTATCTCGCGCGCGTGCCCGCCGCGGCCAAGGAAGTGCCGCGCGACATTCCGAAGGAGCCGATTCCGACCAAGGAGAAGCGCGCGACCGTCGAGGAGCCGTGGCCGCTGCCAGCCGTCGTCGTCGCCCATCACATCACCTACGACGGGCATCCGGACTCGTATCCGCTGCACATCGTGTCGAAGGTGCTGTCCGACGGGCAGAGCTCGCGGATCTATCGCAAGCTGGTGTACGAGACCGGCCTCGCGCTGACCGCGTTTGGCGGCGGCAACATCATCGAGGATCCCAACCTGTTTTTCGCCGTCGCCATCGTCAATCCCGGGCAGTCGCCGGCGGCAGTCGAGAAGGCGCTGATCAGCGAGCTCGACCGACTGAAGGCCGAAGGCATCACCGATCGCGAGCTGCAGCGCGCGAAGAACCAGTTCGCGCGCGACTACATCCTGGGTCGCGAATCGCTGCAGGACAAGGCCACCCATCTCGCGCATGCCGAAGTGCTGCACTCCGACATCACGACCGCGGATGGTGAGTTCGACATCTTCCAGAAGATTTCGATCGCCGACGTGCAGCGCGTCGCGAAGACCTACTTCACGCCCGAGCGGCGCGTCATCCTGCACGTGATGCCGAAGGGGGGCAACCAATGATCGGCGCTCGGGTTTCGCGTCTGGACGGCCTACGGCGTGCTGGCACTCACGACCGCCGTGCTGTGCGGATCGCTGACCACGGCGCTGGGAGCACAGGCCAGGCCCTTCGACAGTGGCGCCAGCGCTCAGGGCCGCGCGTGGCCGAGCGAGGCGCCGCCGCGTCCGCTGGCCGCGCGACCGGTGACGTTTCCGCCCTATGAGATCCGCAAGCTCGCCAACGGCCTTCAGGTGGTTCTCGTCAGCCACCACGAGCAGCCAGCCGTGAGCGTCCGCATGCTCGTTCGCGCGGGCGCCGCGCAGGACCCGAAGGGCAAGATGGGCTTGGCCATGCTGACGGCAGCCGTGCTCGACCAAGGGGCCGGATCACGAACGGCGGAACAGATCGCCGACTCGATCGACTTCGTCGGCGGCATTCTGGGCACTGGCGCCGGCACCGATCTGACCTACGTCAATACGGTGGTGATGAAGGACAGCCTGCCGCTCGCGTTGTCGCTGATGGCCGACGTCGTGCGCCGGCCGACCTTTGCCCCCGAAGAAGTCGAGCGTCAGCGTCAGCAGGCGCTTTCCGGACTGAAGGTCGCCGCCGAAGATCCCGACAACGTCGCCAACCAGGTGATCGATCGACTGATCTACGGCTTCCATCCGTACGGCTTGCCCGGTAACGGGACCCCGCAGTCGCTGGCGTCCCTGACGCGTGACGACATGGTGGCGTTTCACCGCCAGTACTTCGTGCCCAACAACGCCCTTCTGGCCATCGTCGGTGACGTGCCGCCGGACGAAGCGATGAAGGGCGTCGAACAGGTCCTCGGGGACTGGAAGTCGCAAGAGGTACCGACATTCAAGCCGATTGAGCCGCCGCAGCCCACGCGGCGCGTGGTCGTCATCGACAAGCCCGATTCGGTGCAGACCGAGATCCGGGTCGGGCAGCTTGGGATCGCCCGTCGCCATGACGACTACCTGGCCATGGATCAGGCGATCAAGATCCTCGGTGGCGAAGGCGCCAACCGGTTGCAGCAGGTCCTGCGATCGCAGCGCCGGCTGACCTACGGCGCGTCGGCGGATCTCGACTCGTACAAGACTGACCGGTGGAATCGTGGCGGAGACCGACACGCGGACCGACGCCACCGCCGAGGCGCTGCGCATCACGATCGATGAGTTCTACAAGCTGCAGCGCGAGCGCGTGTACGAAGGCGAGCTCGAAGGGGCGCAGGCGTATCTGGCCGGAAATTTTCCGCTGACCATCGAGACGCCGGACGCGATCGCGACCCAGGTCCTCAACCAGTTGTTCTACGAGCTGCCGCTCGACCGAGCTGCAGACGTTTCCGGAGCGCGTCAGGAGCGTGACGCCTGATGATGTGCAGCGCGTGGCGCGCAGCTACCTGCGACCGGATCGGCTTGCCATCGTGCTCGTCGGCAACGCCAACGCGTTCGTCGAAAGATTTGAGCGGGGTTGGCTTCGGCGAGTTCGAGCGCATCCCGATCGACCAGGTGGACCTGCTGGCGGCTGATCTTCGAAAGGCCGGCCGGATTGGGGATAGTTCAGAGGCCCGCGTCCGACACCGCCGGCGAGTTCATCACCCCACTGATGCGGGTCATGCTGTCGTGCGGCGAGGCCTCGGGCGATCTGTATGCCGGCGCCCTGGTCGAGGCCATGCGTGCCCGCGATCCGCGACTGGACGTCTTCGGCCTCGGCGGAGACCGATTCAGGAGCGCGGGCGCTCGGCTCATCGGCGACTTTCACGCCCTCTCGGTCACTGGTCTCGTCGAGGCGCTGCGGGTTCTTCCTGACTCGTATTCGATGTACCGGCGGCTGGTGGACGCCGCGCGACGCGAGCGACCGGACGTCCTGGTCCTCATCGATTATCCCGACTTCAATTTCCGCTTGATGGCGGCCGTTCGTCGGCTCGGCGTGCCCATCGTGTACTACGTGAGTCCGCAACTGTGGGCCTGGCGTGCGGGCCGCCTTCAGACGATGAAAGCGCTGGTCGACCGGGTGATCCCGATCTTCCCGTTCGAAGAGTCGATGTACCGTGACGAAGGCATGGATGTTCGCTTCGTCGGCCATCCGCTCATCGACCTGATCCAGCCGAGGGAAACGCGCGAGGTTCTGATCCAGAAGCTCGACCTCGATCGGGCGCGGCCCATCGTCGCGCTCCTGCCAGGGAGCCGTCAGAACGAGCTGCAACGTCTCGTGCCCGTGCTGGCGGCAGCCGTGCCTCGGATCGCGTCGTCCGTCGTGGGGACGCAGTTCGTCGTCGCGCGCGCGCCGCGTTTGCCCGATTCCTTCTTCGCACCGTTCCAGGGAGTCGGCGCGCCGGTCCGTGTGGTCGAAGGGCAGACCGACGATGTGTTGGCGGCCAGCGATGTCGTGGTCACGGCCTCGGGCACCGCCACGGTTCAGGCGGCGCTGCACGACAAGCCCATGGTGGTGGTGTATCGGTTGTCGCCGGTGACTTATAAGCTGGGAAAGCCGCTGGTGCGCGTGCCGATGTACAGCATGGTCAACCTCGTCGCCGGCGAGCGCGTTGTCGAGGAGTTGATTCAGGAGGCGTGCACACCTGAAGCCGTGTCACGCGAGGCGGTTGCGCTGCTGACCAATGCTGAACGCGTCGCCGAGATGAAAGAGCAGTTGGCCATTGTGCGTCAGCGGCTGGGTGGTTCGGGCGCCAGTGGGCGTGCGGCCGATGCCGTCCTCGAGATTGCGCGCCGCAACGAGCAGACGAAAGGACGACATTGATCAAGCGCTGCCTGGTCGCCACAGTGGTGGCCGTGATGTTGACGGTCGGGCGTGTGGACGCCATCACCGTGGTGCCGATGACGTTCGAACAGTTAGTCGACGAATCGGATGCCGTGATCTACGCACGTGTGGGTCAGGTCAGGGGACAGTGGACACCCGATCGACGGTCAATCGACAGCATCGTGACGCTCGACGTTCTGCGGTATCTGAAGGGCGATCTCGGAGAGAGCGTTCTCCTGCGACTGCCGGGGGGCGAGGCCGGGGGACGGATCAACGTCGTGCCCGGCGCTCCCATCCTTCGCGAGGGCGAGCTGGTCGTTGTGTTTCTGGACTCGCAGGCTCCAGCCATCCCAACTGTACTGGGCCTCACGCAAGGGCTGTTTCGTGTCCGGCCAGATGCTCAAACGGGCGTGCCGATGGTGACGCCGCCACCGCTCAAGGCCAGTGAGGCCGGACGCATCGTCCGGGGGGCTGCTCAACGTCGAACGTTGACCATCGAGGCATTCGCCGCCACCGTGCGTGAGCTCGAGAGCGTGCGATGACCAACGGCTGCGTCGCCCTTCTCGTGCTGATCGTGACGTTCGGGTCTGGCGTTCCCGTGCACGGCTATCTCAAGTTTGGCGTCCGCATCGGCGCGAATGTGGTGGACGTACGGTGGAATCGTCCGGTGCAGTACTTCGTCACCGAACGTGCCGGCCCAGGCGTGACCGCGCTGGAGTTGCGCGATGCCATCACGCGCGCGTTTGCGACGTGGCAAGGGGTGAGCACGGCGCGGGTCCAGAGCCAGTTTCAAGGCCTGACGATGGTCCCACCCGGCTTGCAAGATGGGCGGACCACGTTCGGCTTTCTCGATCGGCCCGACCTCGATCGCGTTCTTGGCGCCACCAGCTTTCTGCTCGACGCTGCCACGGGGGAAGTGATCGAGGCGGACGTGTTTTTCAACACTCGCTTCGACTGGTCGACGGCTACGAATGGCGAGACCGGTCGCGTGGATCTCGAGTCGGTCGCGCTGCACGAGATCGGTCACTTGCTGGGACTCGGGCACTCCGCACTAGGCGAGACCGAGATGGTGGGCGCGGGCCGGCGCGTAATCGCCTCCGGCGCCGTCATGTTCCCGATTGCCATGAGCCCAGGTGTCATTTCGGATCGCCTTCTGCAGCCGGACGATATGGCTGGCATCAGCGATCTGTACCCGACCGATGAATTCGAGCGCGACACCGCCTCGATCAACGGTCGCGTGACGAAGAACGGCACCGGCGTATTCGGTGCGCATGTCGCCGGATTCAATCTTGAAACAGGCGCGTTGATCGGAGGGTTCGTGCTGAGCTCCGACGGCTCGTTTGTCATCGCCGGGCTCGAGCCCGGAACCTACATTGTCCGGGCCGAGCCACTAGACGACGCGGACCCCGAGAGCTTCTTCAGCCAACCTGTGGATGTCGACTTCCGAGTGGCGTACGGCCCGAGGGTCATTGCGGCACCACGCGGTGGCAGCACCGATGCGATCGAGATCCAGGTGAGACCCAAGTGAGTGCGCGGGCGGAGGCTCGCGACGGTCGTGCTGCTCGTCGCGAGCGTGAGCTCTGCGAGCGCTCAAGACAACGATCCCGCGCTCAGGCCGCATCGCTTCACGTTGTCCGCCGGTGTGGTCGCGAGCGGCGGGTATCCGGTCGGCGATCAGAGCGCGGAACTTCGTCGCAACGCGGCCGGCAATCCGGCCCCGCTGCCGCTGTTTCGAGCCGAGTCAACGTTCGAGGCGGCCCCCGGGTTCGACGCGCGTGTGGACTTTGCGCTCACGTCGCGGTCTGGCCATCGAGGTTGGCGCGACGTATTCGACGCCGCGGCTCGAGGTCACGGTTTCGGATGACAGCGAGTCCGATCCGAATGTGCAGCTTGGCGAAGAGGTCTCGCAGTACACCGTCGACGTGTCGGGACTGTGGCACGTGCCGGGGCTTGCGCTGGGCCGTGTGCGTCCGTACATCATTCTGGGAGGCGGATACCTCCGGCAGTTGCACGAGGATCGCCTCGTGGCCGAGACCGGAGGTCTGTTCCATGCCGGTGGCGGTGTGCGGATTTGGTTCACGGGCGGATCCGGCTCAGCCCGTGCGATTGGTCTTCGCGCCGAGGCGCGGCTGGTTCGAAGGTCCGGTGGGATCGAATTCGAAGATGGCGTCCGCAACTATCCGGCGTTCAGCATTCTGGGGTTCCTCGGGCTCTAGCACCGACAGACCCACCCGTTGAGCTTCGCCAGTGATTGAGTTCCTCGACGTCGCGATCAATCGAGGAGGGCGAATCGTCCTGAAGGGTGTCTCGCTATCCGCCGCCCCCGGCGAGATCATCGCCCTCGTGGGGCAAAGCGGCAGCGGGAAGACCACCCTCCTTCGACTCGTCAATCGCATGTTGCGCCCCGACTCGGGCGAGGTCCGAGTCGGCGGTCGCAACGTGGCCGACTGGGATGAGATCGCCCTTCGACGGCAAACCGGGTACGCGATTCAGGAAGTTGGCCTCTTCCCGCACTTCACCGTGGCGGAGAACGTCGCGCTCCTGCCGCGACTGCTGGAGTGGCCGTCGTCACGGACCGACGCGCGTGTGAACGAGCTGCTGCAGCTGGTGGGACTGGCGCCCGCAGACTTTCGGCATCGCTGGCCCGACGAGCTGTCCGGTGGACAACGTCAGCGCGTTGGCTTGGCGCGCGCGCTTGCCGCCGACCCGCCGATCCTGTTGATGGACGAACCCTTTGGCGCGCTCGATCCCGATTACGCGCGTCGAACTGCACCGCGAGTTCCGACGCGCTGCAGACGCAGATTCCGCGTACGGTGCTGCTGGTGACGCACGATCTGGCCGAAGCGTTTGCGCTCGCCGATCGCGTCGCCGTGTTGCACGAAGGCCGCTTGCTCGCGTGTGACACGCCAGCGGCGCTGAAGACGAGTCGGCGATCCGTATCGTGCGAACGCTCGTCGAGACGCGATTCGGATGAGCGAGCTGCTCGCGTTCCTCGCGTCGCATCGGAGCCGAGCTGGTCGTTCGGCATCGGCGAGCACCTCGTGTTGGTCGGCCGTCTCGACCGCCTTTGCGGCGGCGATCGGCATCCCGCTGGGAATCGTCGCCGCGAAGCTGTCCGAGTCTTGGTCGGCCCGCTGGTTGCGCTCGCGAACCTCGCCCAGACGGTGCCAAGCCTGGCGCTGTTCGGCTTTCTCATTCCGCTGCCGTTCATTGGCGGGATAGGCACGCGCACGGCGCTGGTTGCGCTCACGCTCTACGCCGTGCTGCCGATCGTGCGAACGACGATGACGGGGTTGCAGGGTGTCGATCGGTCGGTGCTGGAGTGCGCTGCGGCGATGGGGATGACGCCGCGTCAGATCCTGCGACAGCGTCGAGCTGCCGCTGGCGCTGCCGGCAATTCTGGCCGGGATTCGCGTAGCGACCGTGGTTGGTGTCGGCACCGCGACGATTGCGTCGGCAATTGGCGCTGGAGGACTCGGCGACTACATCTTTCGCGGCCTGTCCATGGTCGATTCGGTCGTGATCCTGGCAGGAGCGCTGCCGGCGGCCGTGCTCGCGTTGACGGCGGATGGACTGCTGGCGCTTGCCGCGCGCGCCTTCGATCGCCGACATGGCACGCCGCCTTCTGCGGAGCGCGGTCGCAGCCACCGTCGTTCTGGCTGCCGCCGTCGGACTGTGGGCCTATCGCTCGGTGCCCACCGCCGCAATCGTCGTCGGATCGAAGAACTTCACCGAGCAAGTCATTCTTGGCGAACTCGTGGCCCTGACCATCGAGCAGCAGACGGGGCTGAGCGTCGAGCGGCGCTTGAATTTGGGCGGAACCCTCGTCTGCGACGAAGCACTGCGACGAGGCGACATCGATGTCTACGTCGAGTACACCGGCACGGCGTTGACGGCGCTGTTCAACGAATCGCCGAACATGCCCGTGAGTGATTTCAAGGCGCAGTCTGCGAGCCGATCGGCGCAGGTGCTCGAACGTGTCAAGACGCTGTATCAGTCGCGTGGAGTCAAGGCGCTCTCGAGCCTCGGGTTCAACAACACGTTCGCCATCCTCGTGCGGTCGGCGTCTGCCACCGAGCACGGCTTGCGGCGGATCAGCGATTTGTCGCGCGTGGCCGCGACATGGCGCGCGGGGTTTGGCTACGAGTTTCTCGAGCGACCGGACGGATTCGTTGGCCTGGCCAAGCGCATATGGACTCCGATTTCGCGAGCCGCCGCGCGTCATGGACTTGAATCTGATCTATCGAGCGGTGGCGGCCGGGGAGATCGACGTCACGGCCGGCGACACGACGAGCGGACTCATCCAGGCGCTCGGTTTGACCGTGCTCGCTGACGACCGCGAGTACTTTCCGCCGTACGACGCCGTGCCGGTGGTCCATAGCGCCACGCTGCAGCGACATCCGGAAGTGGAGCAGGCGCTCGAACGACTGGCGGGCCGGATCTCGGCTGTCGACATGCAGCGAATGAACCACGAGGTCGATGGGTTGCGGCGCGATCCGCGGGAGGTCGCGCGGGCATTTCTGGCTGGCCGCGCGATCGCATCCGCGGCCAGCCTCGAGACCTTCGACGTTAAGCATTAGCGGACGGAATCCCTATCTCAGCGGACAGCACGCAGCCATGCGTTTAGCGACACATAGGTCGAAAGGGCTATGATCAACGTTGATGTCGCTCGACTCCTTCAAGACACGCACGCCGCTCACGGTTGGCTCTGACACGGTCTCCATCTACAGCCTTCCGGCGCTCGAGCGCGCGGGCTTTCCGCGCGTGGCGACGCTTCCGTTTTCGCTCAAGATCCTGCTCGAGAACCTGTTGCGCCGCGAGGATGGCGGGTTCGTCAAGGCTGACGACATCCGCGCCTTGGCGTCGTGGGACCCGGCGAAACCGATTCAGAAAGAGATCTCATTCATGCCGGCGCGAGTCCTCCTGCAGGACTTCACCGGCGTGCCGTGCGTGGTCGACCTGGCCGCCATGCGCGACGCTATCGTGTCGCTCGGTGGCAACCCCGAGCAGGTGAATCCGCTCCAGCCCGTCGAACTCGTCATCGATCACTCGGTGCAGGTGGACTACTTCGGGACGCCGCAGGCGCTGCAACTGAATGCCGAGCTCGAGTACCAACGCAATCGCGAGCGGTACGTGTTCCTGCGATGGGGACAAACGGCGGTTCGCAACTTCCGAGTCGTGCCGCCAGAGACCGGCATCGTGCATCAAGTCAACATCGAATACCTCGCGCGCGTCGTGTCGCGCGAATCGGCGAGCGACGGGTGCAGTCGCCTATCCCGATACTTGTTTGGGACCGACTCGCACACGACGATGGTCAATGGGTTGGGCGTCGTGGGTTGGGGCGTTGGTGGCATCGAGGCGGAGGCGGCGATGCTTGGCCAGCCAAGCTCGATGCTCATTCCCTCGGTGCTCGGATGTCGGCTGACTGGCCGACTGCCCACCGGATCCACCGCCACCGATCTCGTCCTCACGATTACCGAGGCGCTCCGCAAGCATGGCGTCGTCGGTAAGTTCGTCGAGTTCTACGGACCGGGCCTTCGCCATCTGACGGTGGCCGACCGGGTGACGCTCGGCAACATGTGCCCCGAGTACGGCGCCACGGTCGCGATTTTCCCAATCGACAACATGACGCTCGACTACCTGCGGCTCACGGGTCGGGAGGCGCCGCAAATTGCGCTGGTCGAGGCCTACGCCCGCGCGCAGGGGTTGTTCCGAACCGATGATGCCGTTGATGCGGCCTACAGCGAGACGATGGAGCTCGATCTGGGGACCGTGCAACCGAGCCTGGCCGGCCCGCGGCGTCCGCAGGATCGAGTGGCGCTCGGCGCGGCGAAGCGCTCGTTTGCGGCCGCCTTGCCCGAGCTGAAAAAGGGCGTCAAGGTGGCCGCCAGTCGGCGGCGGAACCGCCGTCGCGACCGAGACCATGCTCGATCACGGCTCGGTCGTGATCGCCGCGATCACGAGCTGCACCAACACCTCGAATCCGAGCGTGATGATTGGCGCCGGCCTTCTGGCCCGAAACGCCGTGGCCAAAGGACTGCAGCGAAAGCCGTGGGTCAAGACCAGCCTCGCGCCCGGGTCGAAGGTGGTGACCGACTACTTGACCAAGGCCGGGCTGATGCCCGCACTCGAACAGCTTGGTTTCAACCTGGTGGGCTATGGCTGCACGACCTGCATCGGCAACAGCGGTCCGTTGCCCGACGAGATTGCAGCGGAGGTTCGCGAACGCGGCCTGGTGGTCTGCTCGGTGCTCAGCGGCAATCGGAACTTCGAAGGGCGGATTCAACAGGATGTGCGCGCCAACTATCTGGCGTCACCTCCGTTGGTCGTGGCATACGCGCTCGCCGGCACGATGAATCGTCGACTTGACGACCGAGCCACTCGGGAAGGGCCACGACGGCGCGGAGGTCTACCTCAAGGACATTTGGCCCAGCGAGCAGGAGGTGCAACAGGCGATGTTGCACGCCGTGACCGAAGCGGCGTTCCGAGCGCCAATACGCCCATGTCTTCGAAGGCGATCGGCGCTGGCGGGAGCTGCCGGTGCCAACCGGCGATCGCTTTCAGTGGGACGACTCCTCGACCTACATCCGACGGCCACCATTCCTCGAAAACATCACGCGTGAGCCACCGGCGCGATACGACATCCAGAAGGCGCGCGTGCTCGCGCTGCTGGGCGACAGCATTACGACGGATCACATCTCGCCGGCGGGTTCGATCAAGGCGGACAGCCCGGCTGGTCGCTATCTCATCGATCATGGCGTGCCGCCACGTGATTTCAATTCGTACGGCGCCCGCCGGGGCAATCACGAAGTGATGATGCGCGGCACGTTCGCGAACGTGCGGTTGAAGAATCAACTCGCGCCCGGGACCGAAGGTGGCGTGACGGTCTTTCTGGGTCCCGCGGGCACTGGGTCACTTGCGGCGGACGTGCTCAGCATTTACGACGCCGCGATGCAGTACCAACAAGCCGGCGTGCCACTGTTGGTGATTGCGGGCAAAGAGTATGGTTCGGGATCGTCGCGCGACTGGGCGGCGAAGGGCACCATGCTCCTCGGCGTCAAGGCAGTGATTGCCGAGAGCTTCGAGCGGATTCACCGCAGCAACCTGGTCAACATGGGCGTGCTGCCGCTGGAGTTCAAGCCGGGCGAGTCGGCGAACGAGCCTGGCACTCACCGGTCGCGAGGTCTTCGACCTGGCCGGACTCGGGCAGCGCGCTGCGCCCACGCGGAGCGGTGCGCGTGCGCGCCACGGCCGAGGACGGGGCCGTGCGTGAGTTCAGTGCCAACGTTCGAATCGATACGCCCGAAGAGCTGACCGCGTTCGCTCACGGCGGCATCCTTCCATACGTGTTGCGTCAACTGGCCAAGCGCGCCTGACACCAGGCGAGCCCATGATCGCTGACCGCAGACATCAAGTCCCGCGCACGGTCGTTGGGGTTCGATCTCTGCGGGATCGCGCCGGCGACGGCCTTGCCCGAGTTGGCACGCCTGAAGGAATGGCTCGCTCGCGGGTATGCGGGGGAGATGACTTACCTCGAACGGTCGGCGGAGGCGCGAGCGGATATCCGGCACGTGCTGCCGAGCGCCCGGTCAGTGATTGTGACCGGGACGGTTTACTACGCGGATGACCGGTCTTTCAGCGAAGCCCAGTCCATCACAAAGCCCGCCGCGCACACTTCGCAGATCGCGTGGTTTCCAGCAGACCGCTGTTCCGCCTTCAGGCGGAGTCCATTCGCCCCGCACGCCCGGATCGCGCGCTACGCCTGGGGCGAGGACTATCACCTCGTCCTCTCCAAGCGACTCGAGGCCCTCGTCGCCTGGATGCGGGAGGCGAGCGACAGCCCCTTCGAGTCGTTCATTTTCGTCGACAAGCATCACGTTCAGGAGCGAGTGTTCGCCAAACACGCGGGGCTGGGATGGATCGGCAAGAACACGTGTCTCATCAATCCAGACCTGGGCTCGTGGCTCTTCCTGGCCGGGGTGGCGGTCAGCCTCGACCTTCCAGCCGACGCCGCTGGCATCGATCAGTGCGGTGCTTGCACCCAGTGCATCGACGCCTGTCCCACCGGCGCGATTGTGGATGAGTACGAGATCGATGCCACCCGCTGCATCTCGTATCTCACCATCGAGCTCGCTGGTCCGATTCCCCCAGACCAGCGCGCCTCACTCGGTGATCACCTCTTTGGCTGCGATGTCTGTCAGGACGTCTGCCCCTGGAATCTTGCGCCGCTGGCGACGCTCGACCCGGCGTGGTTGCCGCGACATCAGCGGTCGAACATCGATGCGGCCGACCTCTGGCAACGGTCGGACTTCGAGCTTCATCAGCTCGTGGAGGGTTCGGCGATGACACGAACCTCCATCTCGCGTCTTCGCCGCAACCTCGCAATCGTGCTGGGCAACTCGGGCGACTCGTCCGTCGCGGGGCTGCTCGACCGTCCGGGGCACGGCGATCCGGCCGCGGCTCGTACCGCGGAGATGCCGCTGATACATGAACACGTCGAGTGGGCGAAGCAGGAATTGAGCACCGACGCCCGACAAGGCGCGACCGGAGGTAATCGGAGCCTCGCCGCCAGACGTATTACGATGACGTATGCCGGATTCTGATTCTCTCGCACCGGTCCTGCTCGTCTCGATGCCGCAAATGCTCGACCCCAACTTCACGCGGACGGTCGTGTTGCTGGCGGAGTACGGCAGGCATGGCGCGTTCGGGCTGGTGGTCAACCGGCGGATGGCCGAGCCCGCGCATGAGGTGATCAAGCCGGAGCCACCGCTCGACATTCACAAGGATGTCCATCTGTTCGTCGGCGGACCGGTCGAGCCCAATCGGGCATGGGTCCTGACCGCCCATCGAGAGCTCGATGGCGATGCGCTCGAAATCATGTCAGGCGTCTATCTCTCGGCACTGCCCGATCTCATTCGGCACGCGCTCCAGTCGTCTCCCGATCCTCAGGTCAGGCTCGTCATTGGCTACGCGGGCTGGGCGCCCGGCCAGTTGGACGATGAGCTGGCGGCCTCGTCATGGCTGATGTCGCCGGTGCATGCCGACCTGGTCTTCGACACACCCATCGACGCGATGTGGGAGGCGGCCATCCGACGGTTGGGCGCCGATCCGTCCGCGCTGCAAACCTCGTCAGGGGTGCACTAGTCACGGAAACTACCGCGAAACACGGAAGCCACGTGAACGCTATCACGGCACTGAAAGCGCAAGGCACGGATATACCTAATGCACATGAGACAGTCGATAATGTCCCTAGCCCTCGTCAGCACGCTCGCGGCCTGTAGTGGACCGACACCGTCCGCGACCGCAACCGCTTCTCCTTCGGCTTCCGCACCAACCGCAGCCCCGACTGGCGCTCGCGGACGACATCGCGCGAAAGGCGGCGCGCTTCGCCCCCACCGATATCGCTGCCGATCTCAGCGGCCTGGCCGAATCCGAGCGTCGTTCGCTGTCGCACATGATCCGCGCCGCGCAGGTCATGGACGCGTTGTTTCTGGAACAGGTGTGGGCCGGCAACGAGGCCATGCTCGTCGACCTGCTGCGCGATCAGAGCGACGAGGGCAAGGCTCGACTCCATTACTTCCTCATCAACAAGGGGCCGTGGTCGCGGCTCGATCACAACGAGCCGTTCGTTTCAGGGGCTCCGCCGAAGCCTGCCGCAGCCAACTACTACCCGCCGGGAGCGACCAAAGACGAGGTCGAGAAGTGGATTCAGTCGTTGCCCGAGGCCGAGCGGTCGCGAGTTACCGGGTTCTTCACGACCATCCGCCGCGCGCCCGGTGGCGGTCTCGTTGCCGTGCCGTACAGCACCGAGTATCAGGGTGAGCTCGCGCTGGCCGCGATGCACCTGCGTGAGGCGGCGAAGCTCACCACTCAACCGACCTTGAAGGCCTACCTCGAGTCGCGCGCAGCCGCGTTCCTCTCGAACGACTACTACGACAGCGACGTGAAGTGGATGGAGCTCGACGCGTCCATCGAGCCCACAATCGGGCCCTACGAGGTGTACGAGGACGAGTGGTTCAACTACAAGGCGGCATTTGAAGCCTTTATCACGATCAAGGACCAGACCGAGTCCGAGAAGCTCCGCAAGTTCGCCGGGTCACTGCAGGACATTGAGAACAACCTGCCTATCGACCCCCGATACAGGAACCCCAAGCTGGGCGCCCTCGCCCCCATCGCCGTCGTCAACACAGTCTTCTCAGCCGGTGATGCGAATCGCGGCGTCCAGACGGCAGCGTTCAACCTGCCGAATGACGAGCGCGTCATCCGCGAGAAGGGCAGCAAGCGAGTGATGCTGAAGAACAACCAGGAGGCCAAGTTCAGCAAGGTGCTGCGTCCCGATTTCACGGGTAGCCTTGGCGTCGGCGGATCAGGGAAATGTCGCTTTCGACGCGTTCTTCACTCACATCCTGATGCACGAGTTGATGCACGGCCTCGGCCCGCACGACCTGACGGTCGGCGGTCGCCGGTCGACGGTGCGCCAGGAGTTGAAGGATACCTACAGCGCTATCGAAGAAGCCAAGGCCGACGTGTCCGGACTCTTCGCGCTTCAGTTCCTGGTCGATAAAGGGCAACTCGACAAGGCGCTGGAGAAGACCATGTACACGACGTTCCTGGCGTCGGCTTTCCGATCCATTCGCTTCGGGACGGGCGAAGCACACGGTCGCGGCCAGGCGATTCAGCTGAACTACCTGCTGGACAAAGGCGGCTTCAAGGTGAATGCCGACGGGACGTTTTCTGTGGACGCAGCCAAGATTCGCGAGGCGGTTGTCGCGCTGACGCGCGAGATCATGACGCTGCAGGCTGAGGGTGCTTACGCAAAGGCCCGCACCATGATCGATACGCTCGGCGTGATTCGTCCAGAGACCAAACGGGTGTTGGATCGGCTGATGGACGTGCCGGTCGACATCGAGCCGCGGTTTACGACCGCGGAGCAGCTCCTGCGCGCTCGAGCTTCCTAGACCGGACTCGCTGCTAGGCGCGCTGGGACCGCGGCAGGCAGGCGGACAGCGGGCACGCGTGATTCGCGCAGCACACGTTCGGTCGTCGACCCGAACATGAATCGCTTCGCGCCTTCCAACCCTTGTGTCCCCATCACGACAAGGTCTGCCTGGCAGTCGTCGATGTGCCGAAGAATCTGATCGCTTGGCTCCCCGACGACGATGGATATCCCCAGCCGGCTGTCGTTCACGCCGGGGGCGAGCCGGGCCAGCATCTCTTGAATCTCGCGTTGGGTCTGGGTGGTCAACGTCTCGCGGTTACCCGCAGCCTCCGCTCCGGCCGCCAGCAGCGCTTCGACGACGTGCACGACTGTCACGTGCGCCTTCGTGAGCGTCGACAGCTTGATGGCGTAGTCGAGAGCGAGCTCCGAGTGCACGGAAAAGTCCAACGGGCAGAGGATTGAGCTGAACACAGCTCCGAATGCTACCGCAGGTGCTTGTAAACGAGATCGAGCAGCTCGTCGTACATGGCCTCGGCTTCGACGTCGCCCTGCTTGATTGCGCTCGTCGCGCAGTGTTTGAGGTGGTTGCGCATCAATTGTCGCGCGACACCACGAAGCGCCTCCTGAACCGAGGCCACCTGCGTGACGATGTCCGCACAGTAGCGGTCCTCGTCCACCATCTTCTGCAGGCCGCGAACTTGACCTTCGATGCGGCGGAGCCGTCGAAGATTCGCGGCTTTGATGGCGGGGTCAACGCCGACCGCCCGACGCCCCTCGTTCGCAGCGTCGCAGCCACACATCGCCTGTCGGCGTAGGTCTTCGCCATCTATGTGATCCTCGCGTGGCGCAGTCGCAGACTGTTGACCACGACGCTGACCGAGCTGAAGGCCATCGCAGCGCTGGCCAACACGGGGTTCAGCAGCAGGCCGAACGCAGGGTAGAGGACCCCCGCCGCAATCGGAATCCCCACGACGTTGTAGACAAACGCCCAGAACAGGTTCTGTTTCATCGTCCTCATGGTTTGCCTGGCGAGTGACAGCGCTGCCGGGAGCCCCGCCAGATCGCTGCGCATCAAGCGTGACGTCAGCCGCTTCGGCCGCGATGTCGGTGCCCGAAGCCATCGCGATGCCGACGTCCGCTCGCGCCAGCGCCGGCGCGTCGTTCAGTCCGTCGCCAACCATCGCGACGCTGAGGCCTTCGGATTGGAGATGCGCGACAGCGTCAACCTTGCCGTCTGGAAGCACCTCGGCGATCACGCGACCAATGCCGGCCTGGCGCGCAACGGCTTCGGCCGTCTTGCGTCGATCGCCTGTCAACATGATGCTCGTGATGCCGAGCGCCCGCAAGCCTCGAGATGACCTGTGCCGCGTTGCTCCGTATCGGGTCGGCCACCGCAAACGCTGCCGCCAATCGCGAATCAGCGGCCGCCAGCACCGGTGTCTTGCCGTCGCTGGCCCACTGTTCGACGAGGGCCGCGAACGGCGTGGTATCGATGCCTTCGGCGGTGAGGAATGCTTCGGTTCCAACGGCGACCGGAACGCCGCCCACACGGCCCTTGGCGCCACGACCCGGCACGGCGACGAAGTCGGTGACATCAGTCGCACGCGGCAGATCGGCGGGCAGCGACCGGACGATGGCATCCGCGAGCGGGTGCTCGGACAGTCGCTCGACCGCGGCCACGCGCAGCAAAGCGGACTGTCGGTCAACGTCGTCGGCGATGAGCATGTCGACAACCCGTGGCTGGCCCTCGGTCAGCGTTCCGGTCTTGTCGATCACGACTGTATCGACGGCAGCAAGCCGTTCCAACGGTTCGCCGCCTTTAATCAGGATGCCTTCTGCCGCGCCGCGACCGCTGGCCACCATCACCGCGGTTGGGACGGCAAGGCCCATCGCACACGGGCACGCGATGATCAGGACCGCGACGGCGGCGGTCAACGCGCGGACGAGCGACGGCTCGTTGGGCAGGATCCACCAAGCGACAAACGTGAGCAGCGCGATCGCCATCACGGTAGGAACGAAGACCGATGAGATGCGATCGGCCAGCCGCTGAATCGGCGCTTGCGACCCCTGAGCTTCGCGCATCAGCCGGACGATCTGCGCCAGCACGCTGGCCGTGCCGACCGTCGTGGCGCGTACCTCGAAGGCGCCGGTCGAGTTGACGGTTGCACCGATCACGCGATCGCCGGCTTGTTTGGGGACTGGCATCGACTCGCCGGTCAACATCGACTCGTCGACGGACCCGCTCCCGGCCATCACGACACCATCGACGGGAAAGCGTTCGCCGGGCCGAACGATGACCACATCGCCCGATGCCACTTGGCCGGTCGGCGATCTCGTGGTCGCCATCCGATCGCCTGACGCGCGCCTTCGTCGGCTGCAGCTGTGCCATTTCCCTCAGGGCGCGCGTCGTCTGACGCTTCGCGCGCGCCTCCATGGCATTGCCCAACAGGACCAACGCGATGATCAGAATGATGGCCTCGTAGTAGACGTCCGCCTGTGCGCCGCCCTCTTCGAGGAGCCGAGGCGCGAAGGTGGCGATTGCCGAGTAGATGAAGGCGGCACCGGTCCCCACCGCAATCAACGTGTTCATGTCGGTGGTGCCGTGGCGCAGGCCGGCCCAGGCGCGCGTGTAGAACCGGCGGCCAGCCCAGAACATGACGAGCAGGCTCACGGCGAGCAGGGCATATCGGAGCACGTCAGGGTCGATCGCATAGAGCCACGGGAGCGCGGTACGCAGCGGAGGATCAACCACTCGCATCGTCCAGGCGATCAGCGGATCTGCGCCGTGCGCCGCGTGCCCGCTGGCGCCGCCCATGAGCGGCATGGAGAACAACATGGCCACAAGTCCCAACGTAAGGCTGACGAGTGACTTGCGGATCAGACCACGATATTCGCGGGCGTGCGCTGCCTCGCGTGCCTCGTCCTCCCTGACCGTGTCGCGTCGTGACCTCGGGGACGCGCGAGCTGTAGCCGGTCGCATTCACTGCCTCGACCAGTGACTCCGGCGACGCCAGCCGCGGGTCGTAGGTGACGGTCGCCTCGTGGGTCATCAGGTTGACAGCCGCGCGTTCGACGCCGGGCGCTTTGGACAGCGCGCGCTGAACGTTCGCCTGGCATGCGGCGCATGTCATGCCCTCGACCGGCAGCGTGATGTGTCGAGCTTCAACGGGCTCGACGGTCTCAATCATGTCGCTCTCATTATATACCCCTCCCCCCTATCATCATCCAGTGGCCTGGCCATGGCGGAACCGGTCGTGGCCGGTGGCTTCCGCCTTAAGGCGGACGCTATGCGTCGTGGGCCTTCGGTGGCTTTCGCCTTAAGGCGGAAGATATGCGTCGTGCGTGCGGTAGCGCTGCCGCGCGAGATAATCACTCCATGAGGTCAGTCGTTCTCCTGGGATCTGTCCTGCTGTTGGCCTGTTGCTCACCCGAGCCACCCCCAACACCGCAGGCGAGTGCGCCGGCGGTGGTTCAGGCGCCGGCGGTCGAAGGGCGCGCTCCGTTAGGTGCTGTCATCACGCTCGAGCCAACTGGCACGGCGGCGCCACTGCCGCCGGGGCCGGCGGTCCTGGACCAGATCTCGAAAGCCTTCGTGCCAGAGGTGCTGATCGTTCGCGTCGGGCAGGTCGTCGAGTTTCGCAACAGTGAAGACCAGGACCACAATGTCGCCGTGATTCGAAGCCCCGCTGGCACGCAGATTTTCGATACGTCGACGCCGGCGTTTCAGAAATATGCGCACACGTTCGATCGCGCCGGTCGATACGAAGTGACGTGTGACGTCCACCCCGGGATGCGCGCCACGATCTTTGCTACCGCGGCACCTTATTCGACCATCGTCGACAGCTCCCGGCGGTTCAAGTTTGCCGACCTGCCTCCCGGATCGTATCGCCTCACGCTGGTCAATGGCCCGACTCCGGTGGACCGCGTCATCGACGTGGGCACGACCACAGTTGATGTTGGCACGCTCGGACGCTAGCAAGCTCCGCTTCAACGCCGAGCGCTGATCTGACGGCCACCTTCATGGAGCTCGAGTTCCGCGATTGACCAAGGCCTGCGACGCTCAATCGGCCGCGCGGTCACGCGGACGTAGCGTGCCAGCCGCGCCTCAAACGGAAGCTCGATGCGCGGCGATCGCGGGAAACGGATTGCCCCCGCGATGGCCTCTGCATACACATTCCCGTCCCAGGCGGCTCGCCAGTGGTTGTCATCGGCTGATGTATCGATGGCGAGGTTTCGTGGGAAGTTGTCGAAGTCGTTTCCAGTGATCTGCACGACACTGCCGAGCGTTCTCGATTCGCCCAGGTCGATCGTGATCTCTTGACGGTCCTCGGCAGCACACACCCATCGCGTTCGATCGTCCCCGTCGAATGACAGATCCAAATCTTGCGGATTACAGGTTGAGCGAATCGCAACAATCGGCAACCGCTGGCTGAGGTCTATCTGGAGCGGAGCGATCCGAGGCAGTCGGTATTGAAGCCCCGCCGCGCTGACTGCCATCAGCGTGGCGCCCTGCTGGCGCTCAACCAGCGCCTGAAGGCTACCTGCTTCTTCGCGCACGATGACGTGAAGCTCGCTCTGACGTTGAAAGAGTTGCAGGAAGCGCTCGTCACCGACCCGGGCAGCCTCGGCCAACGCGGCGTAGTAGCCGGGGCTGTGACCGCTGTATCCGTTGACGGACGTCCAGCCGTTGATCACGGCTCTCCACTCCGCCGCCGCGTCTGGGTAGTCCGTTCCGAGCGGCAATTCGAGAACGGTACCATGAGCATGGCGGACGCTTCCGGCGCGGGTCGGGGCAGCGCCGCACTGCCAATACCGTCAAACCATCCATCCGTGAGCACGCCAATCGTCACGATTGTCAGCATCACCGCCGCCACACCGCGCCGTCGGCTCTTGATCAGGTCGGCGATCACGAGGCCTGCAACCACGGCGAGACAAAGCGTGCTCATCAGCCAGAACCGCGCCGGCACCCGAAGACCGTCACCGCCAGGGAAGCTACGCAGCCAACCGAACGGTCCACCGAGTCCCACTGGTGTCCAGAAATAGGTAATGGTCGGCCCAAGCGCAAAGAGCCACATGATGACGGTAGCGATGGCATAAAACGCCCCTGACGTGGGTGCGAAACTCACAGCGCTCGAGCGGCCAAGTGACACCAGGATTCGCAGCCACGCGACGACGAACAATAAGAAAATCGTGGCGCCCGGAAACAACGCGGCTTCGCCGCGACAACCGACGTCGAGCCATCCCCAAAACGTCAGACCATCAGGAGCGCAGACCACTGCCGCGAGGTCGGCACTGAAGAACTGCACCTCGTCGATTCGTCGAATCAGCCCGTGCTGGGCGTGGACGGTCGCATACTTGTAAAGGATGGGCAGCAACGGCAGTGCGGCAAGCAGGGTCGCCAGGGCAATCTGTCCAAGCGCCAGCCACCGACGGCGCATCACGACAAACCAGATCACCCAGAGCACAACGACCATCGTAAAGAGGATGAGGCAGTAGAGATTGGCGGCCACCTGCAACATCCAGCAGACGCCATACCACACCAGCCATCGCCGCCGGCCGGTGCTCAGGTACCATGCAAACCCAGAAGTGCGAGCGGACCCCAGAACACCGTCAGCATCTGAATGTGTCCGAGCTGAAAGACACGGGTACGGCGCGAAGCTGTACACCAAACCAGCGACAAACGCTCCTGCCGCACTTCCAGTCAACCGGAGCACGAGGGCGAACATGGCCATCGCTGACAGTGGAAACGTCAGCAGAATGGTCAGGTTGTAGGCCACAACGGGATCGCCCGTGATCCAGCGGATGGGCAACGCCACCACGCTGACGCCCAGCAAGTGTTCCGAGAACGTCAGGGCATCACGAGTTGGATGGAAAATCGGGAACTGCCACCAGGCGTCGGTCAGCGGAAGAGTCGTCGCCGTCCACTCGAGAATGCGGCATTCAGCAGAGATCGCCGGCGTCGTTCGCGATGCCAGTCGCGAGGTGATCCAGCACACGACGTCCGATGAACGCAGTACGGCGACGTAGCAGAGCAGACTTGCCGCCGCAGCCGGCCACGTTCTCGACTTCAAGCCACCCCTCCCCTCACGACAGTGGCTTTGATGGCCTGCAGGCCCTTCCGCTGGTTGCGCTATTGATGGGCTGGAGCCGCATCCGGACGAAACGGCCTGAATCAATGATTGCAAAACCTTCGGGCTGCAACGCCGATGCGCAGTAAGATACAGCCGCCAATCTCAAGGAGCTCAACATGAACGAGTCGCTCCATGGACGTCGGGATTTTCTCAAGACAATGACAGCGCTCGGCGCCGCCGGCCTCCCTGCGGTCGTGCCCGCCTTACGGCCTCGCTGGGTGTACGCGGCTGATTCAGCGGCCGCCCTGGCGCGATCACCTACAACCCCGCAGCGAAGTTCGAGATCAAGGTGAGCGAGGTTGAGTTCCGCCGGAATGTGGCCGGACGAATGCTGATGGCCCGCATTTATCGACCCGACGGTGCCGGACCGTTTCCCACCATGCTGGATCTGCATGGCGGGGCCTGGAACGGCAAAGACCGCCTCGCGGAGGAACCGATGGACCGCGCCTTGGCTGCGAGCGGTGTGCTCGTCGTGGCGATCGACCTGACGCTCGCGCCGGAAGCTCCGTATCCCGCGTGCGTGCAGGATGCGAACTACGGGGTGCGCTGGCTCAAGTGGAAGGCGCCCTCGTGGGGCGGCGACCCCTCGAAAATCGGTGTGTACGGCAGCTCGAGCGGCGGCCACGTCGCCGAGCTCCTCAGCATGCGTCCGCGCGATGCGCGCTACAACGCGATGCCCTGCCCGAGGCGCCGACACTCGATGCCACGGTTGCCTATGTCGCGACGCGCTCGCCGATCAGCGATCCCTATGCGCGCTTCCTGAACGCGGAGAGAAAGAAGCGCCAGGGCATGATCGACAATCACAAGACGTTCTTCAAGCCGTGGGAAACGAGATCCGAATCGAACCCACAGCAGATTCTCGAACGGAAAGAAGCCGACGCACTCGGACCACTGCTCATCATGCAGGGAGCGCTCGACGACAACGTGCTGCCGTCCATTCAGGAAAAATTCGCGAAGACATAAGGCAGCCGGCGGCTATTGCGACTACCAGTTGTTCGAGGGATCCGAACACCAGTGGGTGGCCAATCCGGGACCGCAAACGGATCCGCGCGAGAGATGGTCAAGGCCTTCATCGCGCGTAACCTGCGCACGTAGCGGCGATCTTCCGGGCCTCACATCGCCGCCGCCAAACGCCCGCTCGGCTGACAGAGAGTTGTTGTGGCGTGTGCCGAACACTCCTGTTACGCCGCGCTCACCGGCTCGTCGGCGGCCGCTGCTTCTTCTGCGCCTCGACCATCGCCGCGACGTCCGCCAGCAGCTTCTTCGCGTCGTAGACGATGCCGTCCTTGATCGTGTAGCGGATGCCGCCGACGCGCTCGTTGCGGCCGGTGCGGTCGTTGAGCCGCAGGTGCCCGGTGCCGTACAGCACCAGCAGGTTCTGCAGCGGGTTCTGATCGACGAGCACCAGATCGGCGAGCATGCCCGGCGCGGACGATGCCGAACTCCGGCTCGAGCGCCTTTCGGCTCGTGCAGCGCCTCGGCGCCGTGCATCGTCGCGGCGCGGATGACCTCGAGCGGATGGAAGCCGGCTTCCTGCAGCAGCGTCATCTCGTGGATGTAGCCGAATCCCCACGTGTTGTAGATGTACGCGGCATCGTCGCTCACCGTCACGCGGCCGCCCATCTTCTTGTAGTCGTTGAGCAGCTTGAACCAGACCTGGTAGAAGTTGCGCCAGGCGACCTCGTCGCTGAGCGTCCAGTCGAAGAAGTACGAGCCGTGGTTCTCGCGGTTCGGCGTGTAGAACGCCATCAGCGACGGCAGCGTGTAGCGCTCGTGCCAGTCGGCGTTGCGCATCCGCATCACGTCGCGGCCCGCGGCATACGCCGTCATCGTCGGATCGAAGATGGTGCCGAGCTTGACGTGCTCCTGCAGGTACTCCTTCCACTCGGGGCTGCCGGGCGGATGGATCTGATCCCAGAGCCGCGCGACCTGGCCGAAGCGCAGCTGCTCGTCGTTGTAGTTCATGTTGATCGGGCCACGGCTGCACCTCGAAGTCGCGCAGCAGCGCCTCGAAGTGGCCGTAGAAGTGCGTCACCGTGCCGAGACCGAGCTTCGCCGCGGTGAGCGCGTTCATCTGCGCGACGCCGCGCTGCTCGAGATGCGCGGTCGATCCGAGCCCGTGCTTCTTCGCTTCGTCCAGCAGCGCCGCCATGATGCGCGGCGGATAGGCGACCAGCTTCATGCCGTCCACGCCGTTGGCCGCGCACCAGCGCACCCACGCGCGCGCCTTCTCGGGCGTGTCGACGACGCCCTCGCTCCAGCCCGCGCCGGGGCGCTGATAGTTGAAGATGCGCGGCGCGACGATGGCGTTGGCGGCGCTGCGCTCTTTCTCTTTCAGCGCGAACGGCTGCGGCGCCAGCTCGACGCCGCGAAGCGTCGTCACGCCGTGCGCCATGTAGAGCTTGTAGACGTATTCCGCTTCCGGCGCCTTGCGGTTGTCGCCGAGATGCGCGTGCAGGTTGACGAAGCCCGGCATCAGATACATGCCGGTGCCGTCGATCACGTCTGGGCCGGTGGGCGGCGGCGGAGCGCCGGCACGCGGCGCGACGCCCGGCGTGCCCGCGCTGGTGATGCGCGCGATGCGGTTGCGCTCGACGACGACGTTCATCGGGCCGGCCGGCGGCGCGCCGGTGCCGTCGATGACCATGACGTTGCGGATGGTCAGCGTCGGAAACGGGCCCGAGCCCTCGCCCGCTGCGCCGATCGGGCGCCGGGACGAGACGATCCTGCTGAGCGTTCACCGCCGGACGGAAGACCAACGCCAGGCAAACGGCCATGAGGAGGGAGAGGTGCTTGGTCATGGTGGAGATGATATCGCCTGACCGCCAACCGACCTCGGCTTCGCGCTGAACGCGCGCAAGGCGATCCACATCGCTGGTCACGATGCTCAGTGGTCAGTGGTCAGTGGCCGGTGATCAGATTGGCCTGATCACTGATCCCTGATCCCTGATCACTGATCACTGATCACTGGCTGACCGGCCACCTGGACGGTCTTGGCGGTCACCACCGTTTTGCCGTCCTTGTCTTTAGTCTCTTCGTAGGTCACCACGACGCGATCGCCGACTTTGATCTCCGAGCTTCGCAGTGCGGTCGGGCCACGGGTGATTTTCGTCTTGAGGTCGAGCGTGAACGTGGTCTCCTTGCCCTTGGCGTCCTTCACCACGAGATGGTTCTCGTGAATCGTGGACAACAACACCCATGAGCTTGTGTCCGTGACCGGGATGCGCTGCCACTCCCGGCGGCGACAACCAGGAGGCCGACGATGAGCAGGGCGAACGTGCGAATCACTGCGAGGCTCCTTTGTGCTTGTGCGGCGCAGCGGGTGCAGCTGGCGGTTTCGGCGCTTCGCCAGAAAGGAAGCGTCGTTCCTCCTCGAGGGCGCGCCACTCGGCCACCCCACGTGGATTGAGGTCTTCCATTTCGGCCAACTCGGCGTCGCTCAACTTCGGCAGGTGGCGGATGAACTGGACGAGATGCCAACTGGCAGCCTCGCCTTCCCGTGTCCCGTTCCCCCAGGCTGGCATACCGGTCAGTTTGACACCGTTCTCAATGATGTAAAAGAGCTCGCCGTCGGTGAGCGTCTGCGTGGCTGACTGCCGCATGTCGGGCGCTCGCGGATAGAGCCCCTGGCCGATCTCGGTAAGTCCGCTGCCGTCATTGCCATGGCAGGTGGCGCAATGGTCGGACCAGTGCTCGAGTCCCTCGCGCAACGTCGTTTCGGTAGCTACTTCCGGGTTCTGCCGAGTGCGAGCCGAGGCGGGAATCATCGCCTTGCGTGCCGCACGCGCGACGGTCGCTTCGATGGCGGTCGGCGGCGTTCGCGTCGCAATCCCTTGTTGAGAGAACCACACCGCGCCGGCCGTCAGGCAAATGCCAATCACGGCGAAGAGGTGCCAGAAGACTTTGAGTAGTTTCATGCGCCCAGCAACGACTTTCCGGGGGTCCCGGCATCAACCGGACTTATGGCGCGTCAATGTTTCCTAATTGATCGAGCACGAGCCGGGCCCGCGCGGATCGCCGCAACTCCCACACGGCGCAGGCTCACGCGCCCGCAGGGTCGTCGTGGTGGCGCCGACCGCGAATACCGACAACTGTTTGTCGAGTTCCTGACTGTCGCACGATGGGCAAGCCAGGACCGTTTGCTCCCGAACCAGCAGCTCGAACTGATGGTGGCACTGGCGGCACTGGTACTCGTAAAGCGGCATGCCTACAGAATAATACGGACTCGCGCGGGAACGCCCGCGGTCCCGGGTGCCGTAGGTGCCGGAGGTGCCTGGCGTGCCTTGGTGCTCGTGACAGATGTGCTTTGAGTGCCATATGTGACCCAAAGCATCCAGATCCTGCGATACCTGGGCACCCAGGCACCTCCGGCACCCAAGGCACCCTATACTGAAGAGATGTCTTCCGCATCTCTGTCCTCATCCTGTACGCGCCCCGGTTGCCAACGCCTTCCGCCGCAACGTCGCGATCGTGGCGCACGTGGACCATGGCAAGACCACGCTGGTCGACGCGATGTTTCGGCAGGCCGGTGTGTTTCGCGCCAACGAGCGGGTCGCCGAGCGCGCGATGGACAGCAACGAACTCGAGCGCGAGCGCGGCATCACGATCCTGGCCAAGAACACCGCGGTTCACTATCAGGACATCATCATCAACATCGTCGACACGCCGGGCCACGCGGATTTCGGTGGGGAAGTCGAGCGCGTGCTGTCGATGGTCGACGGCGTGGTGCTGCTGGTCGACGCGGCCGAGGGCCCGCTGCCGCAGACGCGCTACGTGCTGCGCAAGGCGTTCGAGCGCGGGCTTGCCGCCCATCGTGATCATCAACAAGATCGATCGTGGCGACGCGCGGCCGAAGGAAGTGTTGAACGAGGTCTACGACCTCTTCATCGACCTCGACGCGACCGAGGAGCAAATCGAGTTCCCGGTGCTGTACACGAGCGGGCGGGCGGGCACCGCCAGCGCCGAACTCGACACGCCCGGCGAGAACCTGCGGCCGCTCTTCGATGCCATCGTGGAGCACGTCCCGCCGCCGCGCGGCAATCGCGACGCGCCGTTTCAGATGCTCGTCTCGAACCTCGATTCGAGCGATTACCTGGGGCGCATTGCGATCGGCCGCATCTTCAACGGCCAGGTGCGCATCAACGATCCCATCATGGTGTTGAAGCTCGACGGCACTGCGCAGCCGACGCGCGTGACCAAGCTCTTCGCCTTCGAAGGACTCAAGCGCGTCGAGATTACCGAGGCGGCCGCCGGCGACATCGTCTGCCTGGCTGGCATTGAAGACATCACGATCGGCGAGACCATCGCCGACCCGGAGCATCCGGTCGCGATTCCGCCGATCGCCATCGACGAGCCGACCGTCTCGATGGTCTTCGGCGTCAACACCTCGCCGGTGTCCGGGCGAGACGGTCAGTACGTGACCTCGCGCCACCTGCGTGAGCGGCTGCAGCGCGAGCTTCTCGGCAACGTGTCGCTGAGGGTCGAGGATACCGACACTCCCGAGCAGGTGAAGGTTCTTGGGCCGCGGCGAGCTGCAGCTGGCCATCCTGATCGAGATGATGCGCCGCGAAGGCTACGAGCTGCAGGTGTCGCGCCCGGAGATTGTCACCAAAGAGATCGACGGCGTGAAGATGGAGCCGATCGAGGAGCTGGTCATCGACGTCGCCGAGGAGTTCCAGGGCGTCGTGATTGCCAACATCGGTCAGCGGCGCGGCACGATGACGAGGATGGTGAATCACGGCAGCGGCCGTGTTCGTCTGGAGTTCCGCATCCCGGCCCGCGGGCTGATCGGATTCCGCTCGATGTTTCTCACCGAGACCAAGGGCACCGGCATCATGAATCATCTGTTCGCCGGCTGGGAGCCGTGGCACGGTCCGATCGCGTCACGTCTGACCGGGCGCGATGGTCGCCGATCGTGCCGGCGTCGCCACCGCCTATGCGCTCGCGAACCTTCAAGAGCGCGGCGTCATGTTCATCGACGCCCAGACCCCGGTCTACGAAGGCATGATCGTCGGCGAGAACTCGCGCAACAACGACCTCGACGTCAACATCACGAAGGAAAAAAAGCAGACCAACATGCGTGCCTCGTCGGCCGACGAGGCGATTCGCCTCGTTCCGCCGCACCTCATGGGCCTCGAGCAGGCGATCGAGTTCATCAACGACGACGAGCTGGTCGAAGTGACGCCAAAGACACATTCGGTTGCGGAAGAAGATTCTCGAAAGCAACCGGAGGCCGAAGAAGGACACTAGGTTCTGCAGCGGTTCGGACCCACGGTTCGTCACAGGTGTCATGGCGAACCATCGTGAAGAACCGTCGTCGCGAACCGCGTCTAGAACTGCGATTATCGTGAGATCGCATGGGTACCATTCTTCAACGACGTTCGATTTGCCATTCGGCTGCTGTCGCGCAGCCCGGTGCTGACCTGGTGGCGGCGCTGTCGCTTGGGGCTCGGCATCGGCGCCAACACGACGATCTTCACGTTGATCAACGAGGTGTTTCTGCGGCCGCTGCCGCTGAAGGATCCGTCGCGCGCTGGTCTCGGTGTTCACCGCCGACGAGCGCAACCGGCAGCAGGCGCTTTGGCGGCTTCATGCCGACGTCGCGCCTCAACTTCGAGGACTACCGCGCAGAAGAACGAGGTGTTCGACGGCCTCGTCGCGCACGGCTTCACCGGCCGTGAGCCTGTCCGGCGGAGGAGAGCCCGAGCAGATGCCGGCGGAGATCGTGTCGCCCGGCTACTTCCAGGCTTCTGGGCGCGCCGATGGCGGTCGGGCGCGCGTTTCTGCCCGAGGAGGAACAGACCGTCGGCGCGGCGCCGGTCACGGTGCTCAGCTACGGCCTGTGGCAGCGGCGTTTTGGCGGCGACCGCGGCATCGTTGGGACAGCACGATCACGCTCAACGGCCGCGCGTTCACCGTGGTCGGCGTCGCGGCGGAAGGCGTTCCGAGGCACCAACGCGATCGGCGGCGGCCAGCTGTGGCTGCCGTTCGCGATGTACCGCGAAACGACGTCAGTGGCTTCGCACTCGACAACTGGGATTCGCGCCGCGCGTTGCTCTTTCAGATGACGGGACGTTTGAAGCCCGGCGTCACGCTCGAGCAGGCGAGCGCCAACATGAACACGATTGCCGACGGCGCTGGCGCAGGAGTATCCCAACGACAATCGCGGCCGCAGCATGACGCTCGTGCCGCTCGCCGCAGGCGACGATCAACCCGGCGTTCCGCGGCAACTTCGTCACGGCCGGCGCGCTGTTGATGGTGATCGTCGGGCTCGTGCTGCTGGTCGCCTGCGCGAACGTCGCCAACCTGCTGCTGGCCCGCGCGTCGGCGCGCGAGCAGGAGATTGCCGTGCGCCTGTCGCTCGGTGCGCAGCCGCCTCCGGCTGATTCGGCAGTTGCTGGTCGAAAGCGTGTCGCTCGGCGTGCTGGGCGGGCTCGTCGGCTTCATGCTTCGCGCTTTGGGCGCGACCCGGCGCTGCAGGCCATGCGGCCGCCGTTCCTGCCCGACGATGCGCTTTCGGTATCGCTGGATACCGAGCGTGCTGTTGTTCACGGCCGTGATCGCGCTCGGGCACCGGCATGCTCTTCGGTCTGGTGCCGGCGCTGCAGTTCTCGCGGCCCGATCTCGCCGGTCGAGCTGAAGGACCGCACGAGCCAGCCGAGCGGCGAGCCGCGGCCGCGTGACGGTCCGCAACGCGCTCGTCGTCGTCGCAGGTGGCGCTGTCGTTCGTCGCGCTGATCGGCGCCGGGCTGTTCCTGCGCAGCCTCGATCAGGCGCGTGCGATCGATCCAGGCTTCGACGCCGACCGGCTCGCCGTGCTGTCGTTCAATCTCAGCTCGCAGGGGATGCCGCTCGGAAGCGGCAACGCGAGCGGCAGCGCCAGATCGTCGAGCGCGTGCGCGGGGTGGCCGGCGTCGAGCGCGCGGCCTACGCGAGCACCACGCCGCTTGGCCGGCGGCGGGTTTGCGCGCAGCGTCTTCCTCGAAGGGCAGGACGTGACCGATCCGCGCGCAGCGCGGCTCGTGCAGGTGAGCAACGTCGGCGAGGGCTATCTCGAGACCATCGGCGTTCCGGTGCTTCGCGGGCGCGACTTCACCAGCGCGGACACCGCGCAGGCGCCGCGGGTCGTGATCGTCAACGAGACCATGGCGCAGGCAGTTCTGGCCCGACCAGGATGCGGTGGGCAAGCGCTTCCGGTTCTTTCGTGACGAGTTCACCACCGAGGTCGTCGGCATCGCGCGCGACAGCAAATACAACTTCCTCGGCGAAGCCGCCGCAGCCGTTCATCTACGCGCCGTTCGCCGCAGGACGCCGCAGCCGGCCGTGACGTTGACGATCCGGAGCGCCAACCCGGAGGCGGCGCTCGGCACGGTCGCGTCGATCGTGCAGCAGATGGAGCCCAACATGCCGCTCGTGGGCGTGTTCACGATGAGCGAACATCTTCGATCAGGCGCTGTGGGCGCCGCGGATGGGCGCCCTGCTGCTGGCCATCTTCGGCGGCCTGGCGCTCGCGCTGGCGTCGATCGGCGTCTACGGCGTGATGGCGTACGCCGTCAGCCAGCGGACCCGCGAGCTGGGCATCCGCCTCGCGCTCGGGGCGACGAGCGGCGAGGTGCGGGGCATGGTGTTGCGCCAGGGGTTGTTGCTGACGCGTCATCGGCATCGCGCGTCGGGACGGCGACTGCGCTGTTGCTTGCGCGGCTTGGTGACCGACCTGCTCTACGGCGTCAGCGCGATCGACCCGATGACGTTCGTCGTCATCCCGCTGGTGCTGCTCGCCGTCGCGGCGCATCGCGATCTACATCCCGGCGCGCCGCGCGAGCCGCGTCGATCCGGTCGTCGCGCTGCGGATCTACCTGAGATAGACAGCCACGAAGTGCACGAAGACACGAAGAATCTTGCAGAGGTGCTTCGTGACTTCGTGTCTTCGTGGCTATCGTTGTCATCCTCTTCTGTGTTTCCGTGTGTCCGCGCATCGTCCGCTACGGGAAGATCCCCAATTCCATGTACGACCGCGCGACCTTGTGGATGGCATTCAGGAACGCCGCAATCCGCAGGTCCGGCACGCCGTGGTGTTCCTCTTTCGTCTGCACCAGCTCGTGGTACGCGGAGATCATCGTCTCTTCGAGGCCTGAGTTGACGAGATCCTGTTCGTCCGGTCCCTTCGCGAGCTGCTTCCGCTCGGCGTCGGTGAACGCTCTTGCCGGTCGCCGCTTCGATCGTGCGCAGCATCGCCAGCTCGTTGGCCATCTCGTGCCGCTTCGACATGCGGCCGAAGCGCACGTGCGACAGGTTCTTCACCCACTCGAAGTACGACACCGTGACGCCGCCGGCATTGGCGTAGATGTCCGGGATCACCAGGATGCCCTTCTCGCGGAAGATCGGATCGGCGGCCGGCGTGGTCGGGCCGTTGGCGCCTTCGAGGATGATCTTGGCCTTGACGCTGCGGCGCGTTCTCGGCTGTGAACACGCCTTCGAGCGCGGCGGGAATCAGCACGTCGCACTCCATCTCCAGAGCGGCTGCCGTCGATCGGCAGATTGGTGGCGCCGGGGAAGTCGAGGATCGAGCCGGTCTTGCTTGCGATGCTCGACGATCTCGTCTTCGTGCAGACCCTGTCGGCACTGCGTGATGGCGCCTTCGCGCTCGGCGATCGCCGATCGATGATCGGCGCCGCCTTCGCGGCAGAACTTGGCGGCGTGATAGCCGACATTGCCGAGGCCCTGCACGACGACGCGCTTGCCCTCGAGGCCGGTCGACAGGCCCGAGCCGCTTCATGTTCGGCTGGCTGGCGCAGGCCTCGCGCAAGCGCGTAGAACAGGCCGCGGCCCGTGGCTTCCTTGCGCCCGCGCACGCCGCCTTGCGTGACCGGCTTGCCGGTGACGCAGCCGAGGGCATCGAGCTGTCCGGGATTCAGCGCGGCGTAGGTGTCGACAATCCACGACATCTCGCGCTCGCCGGTGCCGTAGTCGGGCGCGGGCACGTCGATGCCCGGGCCGATGAAGTCTTTCTTGACCAGTTCGTGCGTGTAGCGCCGCGTGACGCGTTCGAGTTCCTCGACCGAGTATTCGCGCGGGTCGATGCGGATGCCGCCCTTGCCGCCGCCAAACGGGCACGTCGACGATGGCGCACTTGTAGGTCATGAGCGCGGCCAGCGCCATGACTTCTTCTTCGTAGACCTCGGGCGCGTAGCGGATGCCGCCCTTGACCGGCGTCTTGTGATGGCTGTGCTCGACGCGCCACGCGCGGATCACCTCGATGCGACCGTCGCGCGCGCCGCAGCGGAAAATCGAAGCGATAGACGCTGTTGCAGCCGCGAATCTGATCGAGCAGGCCGGGCGGGTAGTCGGTGAACCTGGCGGCCTGATCGAAGTACTGATTGACCTCATCGAAGAAGTTGGCGGGTGCGGACATATCGGATGATCTAGACACCAGCACGCTGCCGATTCGACCGGCTCGCGGATTACATTTCTGTTCGCCAGTCTGCAGCCGTGAACACGAGACCTGCACAATCGCGATCTTGCGACTCGTTTCGCTGCCTCGTCCGTGCAAGTCGCTCAGAGTGCCTCAACGGATCGGTTTTGCGCGGTTCTTTTCGAATTAGGGCATGTGAAGCTCATCGGGCACGACCCTTGCGATAGGCGCGCGCGCACCTCGGCCCTAACGGAGAAACATCAGTGCTGCTGCAACATCATGCCCTTCGGCGCTCGCGACCTCGCCATCGACCTCGGGACCGCCAACACCATCGTGTTCGCGGCGGGCCGCGGCATCGTCGTCGACGAGCCGTCGATTGTCGCCATCAACACCGCCAACTCGAAGACCGAGGCGGTCGGTCACGACGCGCGCGCGATGCTGGGACGCACGCCGGCGTCGATCACGACCATTCGGCCGATGCGCGACGGCGTGATCGCCGACTTCGAGGCGGCCGAGCGCATGCTCACCAGCTTCATCCGCAAGGCGCAGGGGTCGTACTCGTGGCGCCGCACGCGGGTCGTCATCGGCATTCCGTCGGGCATCACGCAGGTCGAGCGGCGCGCGGTGATCGACAGCGCCTATCGCGCCAAGGTCAGCGAGGTGCACCTGGTCGAGGAAGGCATTGCGGCCGCGATTGGCGCCGGCCTGCCGGTGACCGAAGCGCGCGGCAGCATGGTGGTCGACATCGGCGGCGGCACGACCGACATCGCGGTCGTCGCGCTCGGCGGCATGGTCTACAACCGTCGGTCCGCACCGCCGGCCACCACATGGACGAGGCGATC
The DNA here is from genome assembly GCA_963734095.1 of uncultured Acidobacteriota bacterium. Lineage (GTDB taxonomy): Bacteria > Acidobacteriota > Vicinamibacteria > Vicinamibacterales > UBA2999 > JACCSI01. Next base: position 73,457 of record CAVTGK010000041.1, read on the forward strand.
ATTCAGTTCATGCGCCGCCAGCACGGGCTGCTGATTGGCGAGCGCACGGCCGAGCAGGTGAAGATCGAGATTGGATCGGCCGCGCCGACAGTCGAGAAGCTGAACATGGAAGTGCGCGGCCGCTGCCTGCGCGAGGGCCGGCCCGCGGGTCGTGCGTCGTCACCGACGCCGAAATTCGCGACGCGCTGGCCGAGCCGCTGAAGGTGATTGTCGCGGCGGTGCGCGAAGCGCTCGATGGCATCCCGCCCGAGATCGCCGCGGACGTCTCGGACAACGGCATCGTCGATCACCGGCGGCGGCGCGCTGCTGCGCGGCCTCGACGAGCGGCTGCGCCAGGAAACCGGCGTGCCGGTGACCATCGCCGACGATCCGCTGACCTCGGTCGTGCGCGGCGTCGGCAAGATGCTCGACGACTGCAGCTGCTGCGACGCGTGTCGGACGCGGCGTAGCCTGAGTCCCGGTCTCACGGTCCGACTCCGGGCGCGGCGGTTGCCGCGCCCTGTCTACCGATAGACCGCTAGCTGCCAACCGTAGGCCGATAGCCGGCGACCTGCGGTCGTCTGGTACACTAGTCGGCCATGTCCGACGAGATGCGCCCGGCCCGGCTGTGGCGCAATTTACCTTCCGATGTCCGCGTTGCCGCCTCCACCGCATTCTGGACCGACGAGCAGGCCGCCCTCGAGCAGGCCGAAGGCAGTCGGCCTCATCGCGCGGCAGATCAAGTTCCGTCCGAAGAGCGTGGTCACCCTGCCGGTCGAGAAGAAGGCCAAGCACCTGGCGGGGATGGCGCAGGTGTCGGATCTGCTGGCGGCGCGGCTGCTGGTGGCGTATCACCTGCAGCATCAGCGTCCGATGATGGGGCGCTTTCTCGACGAGCTCGGCATCGCGCACGAGAACGGCCTCATCACCGACGAATCGCCCTCGGCGCCGGACGCCCGAGACGCTCGACAAGGCCGCGAAGGCGCTGGCGGCCGAGTTTCCCAAGGCCGACGTGTCGCGCTATTTCTGGACGCTGCTGTGGCAGGATCCCGAGACGTGGGGCGGCTCGCAGGGCGGCCGGAACTGAGCGCTGCGAGGACGTCGAGCGTTCGCGCGCACTGACCGACTCCATGGCGCCATTCGAACGGCACATCTTCATCTGCTGCAACCAGCGCGAGCCCGGCCATCCGCGCGGCTGCTGCGACCCCGATGCCGACGACTGGCTGCAGAAGGCATTCAAGAAGGCGCTGGCCGACGCGCGGCCTGAATCGGCGCATGCGCGCCAACGAGCCGGGCTGCCTCGATCAGTGCGAGCACGGCCCGACCGTGGTCGTCTATCCCGATGCGCGTGTGGTACGGCGGCGTGACCGAAGCCGATGTCGACGAAATCATCGAGTCGCCACATCGTCGGCGGCGAGCCCGGTCGAACGGCTGCGCCTGCCGGACGAGTGCGTCAACACGGCGACGTGTCCGCACAAGCCGCGACCGCTGCCCCATCACCTCTGGCGCCTGAGGCCCATGCGCCGTCGGCACCTTAGGCACTCGACACCTAACCATGTTTGACGCATTCCTGACCACCGACGGCCTGATCGCCCTGGCGACGCTGACGTTTCTCGAGGTGGTCCTCGGCGTCGACAACGTCATCTTCATCTCGATCCTGTCGGGCAAGCTGCCGACAGGATCAGCAGCTCCGGGCCCGCCGGCTGGGCCTGATCGCGGCGATGGGCATGCGCATCCTGCTGCTGATGTCGCTGGCCTGGATCATCCGCCTGACCGCGCCGCTCTTCACGCTGTTCGGCCACGAGTTTTCCGGCCGCGACCTGATCCTGATCCTGGGCGGGCTGTTCCTGCTCGCCAAGGCGACGCTCGAGATCCACGATCGGCTCGAAGGCGAGGAGGGCCACGGCTCGGCGAAGGTCGGCGCCGTCGTTCGGCGCCGTGATCGTCCAGATCATGCTGCTCGACATCGTCTTCTCGCTCGACTCGGTGATCACCGCCGTCGGCATGGCCGACGACCTCTCCATCATGGTGGCCGCCGTGGTCATCGCGGTCGGCGATCATGATGTTCTCGGCCGAGCCCATCAGCGCGTTCGTCAACCGTCATCCGACGGTCAAGGTGCTGGCGCTGTCGTTCCTGCTGCTGATCGGGCTGTCGCTCGTTGGCGACGGCTTCGGCCTGCACATCCCGAAGGGCTACATCTACTTCGCGATGGGCTTCTCGGTGTTCGTCGAGATGATCAACCTGCGCGTGCGCAAGAGCGTCACGCCGGTGAAGCTGCATCAGCCGTATGTGGAAGGACAGAAGGAGCACAAGTCAAGTGCAGAACGAGGACTCAGTCGTCAGTTGTCGGCACCGCCCGGCACTCCGATCCACTGTCGCCACTTGATCGACGCAGATCGCGTCGATCCGTCCGGTCGCTCGTTCCTGCGTGACTTGCGAACCGCGAGCGAGTGGTCGCCGCCGTCGATGCGCGCATCGCGATCGGCGGCTCGGGGCGCGCGTCGTCGACTGCGTCGCGAATGTCGTCGGGTCCGCCGAACGTGTCGCGCGTGCCTTGCACGATCAGCGTCGGCACCGCGATGCGCGGCAGAGATGCGAGACGCGATCCGGTGAGCGCTTGCGAACCGCCGGGGGGTTGAGCGGATAGCCGAACACGACCACGCCGTCGAGCGCGCGGCGCGTCGGCGGGCCACGCGTCGGGCGCGGCCGGCCAGATGCGTGGCGATCCGGCCGCCCATCGACTTGCCGCCGATGAACAGCCTGCGTCGGCATCGACGTGCCGATGCGCCGCCGCCGAGACGATGACGCGGCGGAACGCGTCTTCGAGGACCGGCGCGCGATCGGGCGCGCTGCGGCCGGCTTCCATGTAGGGGAAGTTGAAGGTCACGACGTCGATGCCGCGCTCGGCGAGCGCCGCGCGCATAGCTGCACCATGAACGGGTGCGACTGCCCGGCGCCGGCGCCGTGCGCGAGCACGAACAGGCACGCCGACGTCGTGTCGCCGTGTCTGCCTGATAGAGCAGGGCAGCCTGCGTATCAGGCGCTGTCGCCGAGCACGTGAAAGGCCAGCGGGCTCATCGAAGTACAATATCGCGTTCATCATGAGACAGATGTCGTCTCCTTTGTTCGTGTGCGCTGTCGTGCTCTGTCGCGTCGTGTCGCGTTCGGCGCAGCCTCAGTCGCTTGCAGGTCGCGCGCCGGCTCAGCGCCGTCGCGCCAAGCCGACGGCCGAGCGCCGTCGCGCGTTGCCGAAGGCCCGACGCTCGACGGCAACGTGCTCGACGATCCGGCCTGGCAACAGGCGCCCGTCATCACCGGGTTCTGGCAGGAGCAGCCCGACGAAGGGCCAGCCGGCCTCGGAGAACACCGAAGTGCGGATCGATCTTCACGCGCGACACGCTCTACATCGGCGTCGTCTGCTACGACCGCGATCCCGCGTCGATCATCGTGTCCGACTCGCGCCGCGATGCCGACTCGACGACACCGACAGCTTCCGGATGATCTTCGACACCTATCAGCGATCGGCAGAACGGCTTCGTCTTCGGCACCAATCCCGCGGCGATCGAGTACGACGGCCAGGTGACCAACGAAGGCCAGGGCGGCGGCGGGTTGCGGCGGCAACCAGCAGTCCGGATCGGGCGGCGGCTTCAATCTCAACTGGGACGCCGCCTGGGAAGTCCGCACGAAGATCGACGAGCGCGGCTGGAGCGCCGAGTTCGCGATTCCGTTCCGGACGCTGCGGTTTCCCGTCGGGCGCCGATCAGGTCTGGGGCGTGAACTTTCAGCGCAACATCCGCCGCCGCAACGAGCGCGCGTACTGGGCGCCGATTCCGCGGCAGTACAACCTCTACCGGCTGTCGCTCGCCGGGACGGTCGCGGGCATCCAGACCCCGACGATTCGCAACTTCAAGGTCACGCCCTACGTGCTCGGCAGCGTCGTCGCATCGGGCGAGCGTCCGGTCGACTCGGACGTGCTCGGCGATGTCGGCGGCGACGTCAAGTACAACCTGACGCCGAGCCTGACGCTCGACGGCACCATCAACACCGACTTCGCGCAGGTCGAGGTCGACGATCAGCAGGTGAACCTCGATCGCTTCACGCTGTTCTTTCCCGAGAAGCGGCCGTTCTTCCTCGAGAACGCCGGCTTCTTCTCGGTCGGCAATCCCGGCGAGAGTCGACTTGTTCTTCAGCCGCCGGATCGGCATCGGCGACAACGGCGAGGCGATTCCGCATCATCGGCGGCGGCCGCGTGTCGGGCAAGGCCGGCGCGTTCAACATCGGCCTGCTCAACATGCAGACCGACGACTTCGAGGACCGTCTCGCCAGCAACAACTTCACCGTCGTGCGCGTCAGCCGCGACCTGCCCAACCGGTCGTCGATCGGCGGCATCTTCGTCAATCGGCAGGGCACCGGCGATCTCGCCGCGCGACGACGACCACAACCGGACCTACGCGCGTCGACGGCAAGTGGGGCATCGGGCAGAGCCACCGTGCTCTCGAGCTTCGTCGCCCGAACCGAGACGCCGGGCGTCGACTCGCGACGACTACGCCTTCAACGTTCGATCGCGGACCAACGTGCCGCGCTACGATCTCGAGCTCGGCTACCAGGAAGTCGGCGACCAGCTTCAATCCGGAGGTCGGCTTCCTCAGCCGGCGCGGCTATCGCAAGCCGGACGCGCGCGTGCTGACGCGCTTCCGGCCGAAGGACTTCCTCAACCTGCAGGAGGTGCGGCCGCACGCGTCGTACCGCGGCTTCTGGGGGCACGACGGGTTCCAGGAGACCGGCTACATCCACCTCGACAACCACTGGCAGTTCCGCAACTGCCTACGAGGTCCACACCGGCATGAACCTCACGCTCGAGGGCGTGCGGACGCCGTTCGAGATCTACCCGGGCATCTTCGTGCCGCCGGGCACCTACGAGCACGAGGAGGCGCAACTGGTGTTCATGACGAATCAGGGCGCGCCGCTCAGCCTGAACCTGCAGACGTTCATCGGCGGGTTCTTCGGCGGCGATCGCGTCACGCTCAACCCGACGCTGCGCATGCGTGCTGGCGAGACGTTCAGCACCGAGGTGTCGTATCAGCGCAACGACGTCGATCTGCCGGTGGGCGACTTCGTCACCAATCTGGTGCGGACGCGCGTGTCGTACTCGTTCAACCCGCGCACGTTCGTGCAGGGGCTGGTGCAGTACAACGACCGCGCCGACCTGTGGTCGATGAACCTGCGCTTCGGCTGGCTGCAGGCGGCCAACACCGGCTGTTCATCGTCTACACCGACACGCGCGGCCTCTACGATCTGTTCGATCGTCCCGAGCGGACCGACCGCAGCCTGATCATCAAGTTCAGCCGCATGTTCGACGTGCTGCGGTGACGACCGCAGACGATCGCCTGCGCAGACGCATGGCCGCTACCTGATCGATCGTGCCGGCCCGGGAATGGTCCCTTTCCTCATGCTCGTCGGGTTCCACGGCTACGGGGAAGGCGGCCGGGGAGATGATGGAGGAGCTGCTGCGCATCCGCGGCGAGCGTCGTGGCTGCCGTCAGCGTCCAGGCGCTCAACCGCTTCTACAACCGGTCGAACGACGCGATCGTGGCCAACTGGATGACGCGCGAGGATCGCGAACTCGCGATCGCCGACAACCTGGCTTACGTCGACGGCGGTCGTGGCCGACGTCCGCGCGATCAGCACCGCAACCAGTGCGCACTGGTGTATGTCGGATTCTCGCAAGGCGTCGGCGATGGCGTATCGAGCGGCGGCATTTGGTCCTGCCGCCAGCGGCCTTGATCGTTCTGGCCGGCGACGTGCCACCCGATGTCGCGCCTCTCGCCGCGGCGCTGCCGCCAATCCTCATGGGCCGCGGGACCACCGATCACTGGTATACCGAGGCAAAGGCGGTCGCCGATCGACGATGTGCTGGAGCGGCGCCGGCGCGTCGCGTCGAGAGCTACGTGTTCGAGGCGGCCACGTCTGGGATCGAAATTCATCGCTCGCGCCTGCGCTCTGGCTCGAAGCTGTAATGACGGGATGAACGCATCGCTCGGGCACGCTCGTCTAAGACCCCGGAGGAGTCCGCCCGTGGGCACATTCACTCAGGATCTTCGTTCCGCACTGCGATCGCTGATGCGCACGCCGAGTCTCAGCGCGGCCGTCGTCGCTGTCGCTCGGCCTTGGAATCGGCGCCAATACCACGGTTTTCACGTGGGTCCAGGCGATTCTCCTCAACCCGTTCCCGGGCGTTCACGATCCCGAGCTCGCTCTTGATCGCCAATCTCGAGAGCCGCGAGGGACGGCCTCGCTCGTGGTCGTATCCGAACTATCGCGACATGCGCGATCGCTCGCGCCTGGTCGAGATGGTCGCGCAGGACGACCTCGCGATGAGCATCGCTGTCGGCGGCCAGGCCGAGCGCGCGTACGGCGGCCTGGTCTCGGGCAACTACTTCCAGATCATGGGTGTCACGCCGGCACTCGGACGTCTGATTGGCCCTGAAGACGATCGCAACCCGGGCGGACATCCGGTCGCGGTCATCAGTCATGCATACTGGCAACGCCGCTTTGCGGGCGATCCAGCGATCGTCGGCCGCGAAGTCATGATCAACAGCACGCCGATGACGATCATCGGGGTCACGCCCGAGAAGTTCCTCGGATCGTTCATCGGTGTCGGCAGGGAGTGACGCTGACGATCATCGGGCTCGCGATTGGTCTGGCGCTGTCGCTGGGGGCCGTAGGCTTCATGCGATCGTTGCTGCCGGGAATTGCGCCGCGCGATCCTGTCACCTTCGTTGGCGTCCCGCTGCTGCTTTGCCTGGTTGCCGTGGTTGCGGCACTGATTCCCGCGCGTCGAGCAGGTGCCGTCGATCCAGTGGTTGCACTCCGTTATGAGTAGCTGATCACCAGTGGTCGATCGATTCGTGCAGCCGTTTCGAGCCGGGTGCCTTATCGTAGGCAGGTTGCATGAATGATCTGCGTGAGCTGGGGTGGGACGATTCGTGGGCGGCAGCCTTTGCTGGACATGCCGCCGACGGTCTGACTCCCGCTCGAGTCACGATCGAGTTCAATCACATCTATCGGGTCAGTACCGCTGAGGGTGAACTTCAGGCCCAACATGCCGGGCGTTTGCTCCATCACGCCAGCGGTCGTCATGAGCTGGCGGCGGTCGGGCGACTGGGTCGCGGTGCGACGAAGCGCCAGCGATTCGACTGGCACCATCGAAAAAATCCTCCCGCGCCGGAGCAAGTTCTCACGAAAGGTGGCCGGTGCACTTGACGGAGGAGCAAGTGGTCGCTGTCGAACATCGACACCGTCTTCCTGGTGATGGGGCTCGATCACGACTTCAACCCGCGCCGACTCGAGCGCTATCTCCTCACGTCGTGGGAAAGCGGTGCGACGCCGGTCGTTCTGCTGAGCAAGGCCGACCTGACAGACGAACGCGTCGGCTCGCGTGAGGGAAATCGAGTCGCTGGCTCCGGGTGTGCCGGTGCACGCGATCAGTGCCGTGATTCGCGAGCTGGAGGACGGGCGTCGCCTGATGCCTGAGGTGTCAGCCGTCGATCAGTTTCTCGGCATCGGTCGGACCGGGGCACTGCTCGGCTCGTCGGGAGCGGGCAAGTCGACACTTATCAATGCCTTGCTGGGCTCGGCGAAGTTGAAGACCGCAGAAGTGCGCGCCAGCGATTCGCGCGGCCGCCACACGACCCGTCATCGGCAATTGATCGTCCTCCCGGCCGCGGCATCCTCATCGACACGCCGGGAATGCGTGAGCTGCAGTTGTGGGACGTTGCAGACGCCGTCCAGGACACCTTCGAGGATATCGAGGCGCTTGGCGAGGGCTGTCATTTCACCGACTGCCGTCACCTGGACGAGCCTCGATGCGCAGTGAAGGCAGCCATCGCGGAAGGAACGCTTGCTCCCGATCGCTTTGCCAGCTACCAGAAGCTACAGAGCGAGATACGTGCGCTCGACGCCCGCCGTGACGTGAGAAGTCAGATCGAAGAGAAACGGCGCGCGAAGACCGTCGGCCGTGCGATCAGGCAACTCTACAAAGATCGCGGCCGGGAGTAGGGACTGTCTACGCCCGCATCAGGGCTCCGTCGATGGGAGCACGTTCCAGTTCACTGTCGCCTGACGGCCTCTCCGGTGTTCAAGCTGAGATTCACCGTAAACGTATGGTTGCCAGGCCCGAATAGCGGCCCACCGAACCTGGCGCACCGGATGGTCGTGAGCCCGCTCGCCGGTGTGCCGAGCGTCGCACAAGAACGCGATGTAACCAGTGACGTCGACGCCATCGAAGATCGCGCTGCCGCCCACGATGGAACGTCCCTGACCGTCGAGGAGCAGGACCACGTCGAACCGCTGTTGCGTGGTGTAGATGCCGCTTGCCGGAGTGATGACGAGACCGGGGCGCCCACGGCCAGGCTGTCGATGATTTGCGTCCCGTTGCCGATCGCGCCGACGATCGATGCCGTACCCGTGGTCGCGCTGATCGTGTACAAAACGGCTTGCCCACCACTTCTGAGCGCGCCGAAAAGAGTGCCGTCCGGAGCCCAGTCGAGCGCGGAGGTGAAACCGTCCTGTGTAATGCCAAGGTCCCCGATTTCAGTCGTGATGCCCGTATTCGGACTCGGGCTGCCTTGGGATCCACCGATCCGGAGCAGCCTGGAAGTGCCCGTATCGATTGCGTAGAGCGTGGTCTGGGTAGCACCAGCGAATTGATTGTCGTAGGCCACCGAATCCTGTACGGCCTGGCAAGGCCAGCGGCGTGTCGTTTGCTGCGAGCGCCCCGGTGTCGGGATGCAGCCGTGCATTGGCGTTGGCAGTGTTTACGACGCGCACCCGGTCGACAACTGCATTGAAGCTCATTCCCCAGAAGCCAGAGGCCATTGCCACGTTGACGGCCGGCCCGACGGCAGTCGCGACGCCCGTGATCTGATTGATGGAGTAAAGCCGGACCTGCGTGGTTATGCTGTCCGGAGTCGCCAGTCCGTACAGCACTCCGTTGGCCGGCCGGATATCGATGGCGCGAATCACTCGCCGGCCGTAAGCCCCGTGATGGGAATCGTCGAGACGATCTGGCTGGGATTCGAGCTGTTGAACAGAACGAGAGTGTTCGCACTGCGGACCACACCCAACAGCATCGTGCCCTGCGCAGAGGCGGTCGCGGGGATTCCGGCGACACCAACGAACAGCAGACAGAACAGGCCAAGGGCCGTCGAACGGATCTTCGTCATCCATCTCTCCTATCGACTCGGGAGGCCACATCATGTCGGCCGAGGCCTGTGTGAGGTGGATCAGGTCGCCCCTTGGGCGCACTGCAGCAAGATCATCGGCACGCAGGTGCACCGACTTTAAGCTCGCCGAGCTGGTGCTGAGCAAACTGCGCGGGATGCCGATCGTGCGCTGGAGCTTTCGGGGCGCGCCGGCCGTGACGCACATCGGCTCGGTGCCGCAGGATTTCTATGAGGCGTTCGGGTTGGGCACGAGCGACACGACGATCGGCCACATGGACGTGAGCGGCATCAGCCTTCGCGCGATTCAAGCACTCGAGGCACGCTCCCGTGAGCAGAACGATGCGCTCGTCCGCGAGAACGAGATCCTGAAGACCGAGCTTGCGGCGTTACGCGAGCGTCTCAGTCAGCTCGAAGCCAGGCAGCCGTAAAGCACAAGCGAGGCTCCGCCTCGCTTGCCCACTATGTTTGCTGGCCCGCCTCCGGCCGGGCAGTCGCCTTGACGGAGAAAAGTTGACTCATTAGCGAAGATTCTTGGCCGGCAAGGCTCCTCGTGCGCTATCGAGCCTCGCGCACCCTGCGATAAAAGATGTGCCAGGTGTCGGGATCGAAGTCGCGAACCGATTCCATGGCGCGCGCACTCGTCGCCGCGAGGTCACGGCGCACATCGTCTCCGATCTGCCGTGCCCCCTCGGTATCCCACCCGTTGTGTTGAGCGCGCATGCTGATGCCGATCCGCATGTAGTGCGCCGTGAGCGATTTCTCGTCGACGATGGACGGTTGGTCGGCGATTTCGAGAGCATGTTGCAGTTCGTGGCCCAGGGTCGCGATGGCAGCATCACCCGTCATGGTGGGACTGAGCCCGACGCGCACGTAACGAAAACGCTTGGTCGCGCTCAGCCAGGTCACCGCGCCCGCCAGACGGCCCTTCAGTGACGGCTGAATCAGCACGTACACGATGACGTCGCGCTGCTCGAGCCCTTCCACGATGGCGCGAAAGGTCTCGGAGCGTCGGAGGCCATCGAGCACGATGGCGGCGGAGCGGCTGTCGTTGGGTCGCACGCGCGGTCCGCCGTTCCAGGTCGCGGGGTTGTAATCAACGGGCCGCTGGGGTTCGGCCGCCGCGACGACGGGAGCGGCGAGCAGTGCGACTGTGACAAACAGGCGAAGCGTACGCATGACCGTCTCCCGGCAGTCAGCCGCCTCGCCATCGCTCGTGGATCACGAGCGTCGGTCATGTCGCCTCCAGCGTTCACATTGCAAGTCGGGCCAGCCGTCGGCCCGTCAAACCACATCCGAATTGGTGATGTAGACGCCTGCTGTGTGTGGAGGGTTCAGCCGCTAAAGCAGTTGCCGGACGTGAGTCGTGGGACCAAGGGACGAAAGGCCGGTGGCCAGTGGTCAGTGATCAGTGGTCAGTGGCCCGTGATCACGGTGGTCAGCGGCCAGCGATCAGTGGTCAGTTCCGAGAATGAATCGGACACCAAATAGGTCGCCTCCTGGATGATCTCGGCGAGGGGCGCGCCGGCGGAGTAGTAGTAGGGGTCGTAGTAAAACTCCAGCACCGCGCCCGTCGGGTCAAGCAAGCCGCCGAACTGGTTGCGATCGGCGACGAAGCTCGCTCCGCTACTCGCCGCGGACGATGCCCCGGTCTGCGGACGGCTTTTGATTGAACCGAAGGCGGGCGCCCTGTGCCCGCTCCCTGCGCAAGCGGAAACATCGGTAACAAAACAGACCGGATACATGGGTAACACGGCATGTCCGTTCCTTCTGGTTTCACCCGCATCCAGAAGGAGATTCGCTTGTGGGAATGTGGGAATCTCGCGGTCTGTGCGAGATTCCCAAGCACCTGTGGAAATCGTTCTGTGATTTCCATGGGTGCGTCATTTCCACAGCGTCCCCCCGTCGTTTTCCCTCAGCCGATACGGCGGCCGTGCCACGGCGGCGTAAAGCGGCGCGTCTGCCGATCAATGCGGCCGAGTTCGACGTGCATGAAACGGACCGTCCAATCGCCGCGTGGCGTTTCCGCGAGCCCGACGATCTCCCCGCGGACCGCTTCGCTGACAAAGACCCTCTCGCCGTGCCACTTAATCTGCCCGGTCTGCTGGACGCGGCGCACCTGGTGCGTGGCGTCATACCACGGCTCCTCGAGCCGCGCGGGATAGGGCCGGGGCGACGGCACATAGTGCCGCGCCGGGGGAGTTTGCCCGAGTGCTTCGTGTGGACGCTCCGTGTTGAATTCACGCCGCATGCGATCAAATCGGCGTTGCTGCTGCAACGGGGTGGCCGCCGGGGGCGTCGTCGTCTCTTGCTGGAGCGTGAGATGGAAGCGCTCGTGCCGCCCGTTCTGCTCGGGATGCCCGCGATCAATCCGATCCAGCTGGATCCCCAGCTTCAACCACCAGACGGCGAGATGCGACAAGTGGCCCGCGCCGGTCGTCGCAAAGGGCGAGCCGTTGTCGGTCCGCAGCGCGACGCGGCAATCCATGCTCCCGAAACGCCCGCTCGAACCACGGCCGCACGCCGCGTTCGCTGGGCGCCACAATGCGACAACAGAAGATGAATCGACTGCACGCGTCGGCCACCGTCAGCGGATCGCACCGCGTCTGATCGGCCGTGCGAAACCAGCCTTTGAAATCCGCGGTCCAGACGTCATTCGGGGCCTGCGCCGCGGCCAACGGCTGCGTCACCGGCACGACATAGCGCGTGCGACGACGCGGCTGACTGACCCCGTCGCGCCGCAACAGATCGCCCATCGTGCTCGCGGCTGGCCACGGGGCGCGCGGCTGCCGCTCCAGCAAGATGGCCCGCAGCTTCTTCGGGCCCCAGTGCGGATGCGCGCGCCGCAGCGTCAACATCGCATCGCGGGTCGGGTCGGCCATCGCCCGTCCGTGCGCCTTCGGCGCGCGGGAGCGGTCCGCCAGCCCCGCCGCGGGATCCGCGGCGTAGCGATCCGCCCACTTGTAGGCGGTCTTGCGACTGATCTGATACCGCTCCGCCAACTCGGTCATCGTCCACTCGTCTCGCAGCCACTCCGCAATAAACGCCAGGCGCTGATCCATGGGGCACGTCTCCGTCCAAGGCATTCGTCCACTCTGGCCGATTGCCCTGACAATCTGTCACCCATGTATCCGGTCCAATGTGTTACCTATCTAACCGGTTCGGACCGCCCTGCGCCCTGTGCCCTGCGCCCTATGCCCTGTGCCCTAGAATGACCCATGCGCCAATGGATGGTCGTGGTCGCTCTCTCGGTTGTGGTTGGCGTGGAGCAGAAGCCGCCGCTACCCAAGCCGGCGGCAGTCCCCGCGCCATTCGTCAACCCCTACAGCCCGGACGAACTGCGCAACAAGCAGGCGGTGATCGAAACGCCCTCGGGAACGATCGTGCTCGACCTGCTCGCCGATCGCGCGCCCAATCACGTCGCGCACTTCATCAAGACCGCGCGCGACGGCGGCTACGACGGCACCGTCTTCCACCGCGTGGTTCGTCAGGGCATCATCCAGGGCGGCGATCCGCTGTCGAAGGATCCCGATGCCAAGGGTCGCTACGGCACCGGCGGCCTGAATCGCTTGAAGCCCGAGATCAACGAGGAGAAGCACACGCGCGGCGCGGTGTCGGCGGTGCTGGTTCCGAATCGGCCCGACAGCGCCGGCACGCAGTTTTTCATCTGCATTGCCGATCAGCCAGCGCTCGACGGGCAGTACACGGTGTTCGCGCGCGTCGTCGAGGGGATTCTGGTCGCGCAGAAATTTCGGAGGCGGCGGTGGACGAGAAGGGCTGGCCGTCGAGCGCCTCGTCATGACCAAGGTGTCGATCCGCGACAAGCCGGCGCCGACGGCCGAGCCGTTTTCGACCGAGACGCGTCGCCGACCTCGCGCAGTATCGCGCCGTGCTCGAAACGTCGCTGGGCGAGATCACCATCGGATTCACGCCCGACAAGGCGCCCGAGCACGTGCGCAACTTCCTGCGGCTCGCGTCAGCCGGCGTGTACGACGGCACCAGCTGGCACCGCGTCGTGAAAGGGTTCGTCGTCCAGACCGGGCACATGCCGACGCGCAAGGAGCCGCTGGCCGAAGCGCAGCAGCGTCTCGTGCGCGATCTGAAAGCCGAGTTCAACGATCAGCTGCACGACCTCGGCACGGTGTCGATGGCGCGTCTCGCCGAGCCCGACACGGCGAACACGTCGTTCTTCATCGTCACCGCCCGCGCGCAGATGCTCGACCACAAGTACACGGTGTTCGGCCGAGTGGTGAGCGGGCTCGACGTCGTGCAGAAGATCGAGGCGGCCGCGGTCAACGGCGAAACGCCGGTCGAACGGATCGAGCTGCGGCGCGTGCGGGTGGTCAAGCGGTAGTAGGACTCGCTGCGCTCGTAGGCTCGCTGCGACTGACGCGGCGCCGTGAGGCCCGCCGTTCAGCCTCGCTTGCGTAAGGAGACAGTCGATCAAAGCGCCGCCGAACGGCGGCGCTCTACGAGCGACCGAAGGCTGCAGTCCGAGCGAACGATCCTTACGAGCGAGCCTGAGCGAGCGAGTCCTGCTCACTCGAGCGGCAGCCGCGGATCCTCGTCTCGCGGCAGCGGCGGGTCTTGGGGACGATCGGACTCTTCGAGATTGTGCACGCTCACGCCGAGCAGCCGGACCGGGCGGCGGCCGGCGTCGGTCTTGTCGAGCAGCGCGCACGCGCGCGCGCAATCGCGTCGGCATCGCGCGTCGGGCGCGGGTCGCTGTGACTGCGCGTGATGGTCGTGAAGTCGTCGTAGCGCACTTTGATCACGACCGTGCGCGCGAACAGCGCGTGACTGCTCCAGCCAGCGCGCGGCGTCGCGCGCCATCTCGTCGATCTCTTCGCGGATGCGCGCGAGGTCGGTGAGGTCCTTTTCGTAGGTGCATTCCGAGCCGCACGACTTGCGTTCCTGGTTCGGCTCGACGGGCCGGTCGTCCTTGCCGACGCGCCAGGTCGCGCAGCCACTCGCGCCGAGCTGCCGACGATCTGCGCGCAGCTCGTCGAGCGATCGCGCGCGGACGTCCACGAGCTTGTCGATGCCGTGCGCGCGCAGCCGCTCGGCGGTCTTCGGCCCCACGCCCCACAGCGCGTCCACCGGCAGGCCCTGGAGGAAGGACTCGATGCGCTCCGGCGCAATCACGGTCAGGCCGTCAGGTTTCTGCCAGCCCGACGCGATCTTCGCGAGAAACTTGTTCGGCGCGACGCCGGCCGACGCGGTCAGGCCGGTCGTCGTCGCGGATCGCCTGCTTGATGCGCCGCGCGACGGTCACCCCCAGCGCTTCGTGCCACGCGTTTCGGTGACGTCGAGATACGCCTCGTCCAGCGAGAGCGGCTCGACGAGCGGCGTCACCGCTCGGAAGATGGCGAAAACCTGCTGCCGAGACCGCGCGGTATTTCTGAAAGTCCGGCCGGACGATGATGAGCGAGGGACAGAGCCGCACCGCGCGCGACATCGGGATGCGCCGAGCGCACGCCAAAGGCGCGCGCCTCGTAGCTCGCCGCCGCCACCACGCCGCGCTTGGTCGGATCGCCGCCGACCACGACCGGCTTGCCGCGCAGCGCGGGATTGTCGCGCTGTTCGACCGACGCGTAGAACGCGTCCATGTCGATGTGAAGAATGCGTCGCACAGTGGCATTCAGCTGTCAGTTGTCAGTTGCCAGTTGCCAGTTCAAAGTCGGACTCATGGCATCGCGAGTTTCGGTTACTACCGTCGACCTGGTAACTGGCCACTGGACACCATCAGACTCCTGTACTGCCGAACCCTCCGCGCGAGGGCGCGGTCGCGGCGACCTCCTCCCATTCGACGCGGGGCGCCGGCAGGACAATGCCCTGCGCGATGCGATCGCCGCGCTCGAGGATGACCGTCTGGTCGGTGACGTTGAGGACCTGGATCTTCACCTCGTCTGTTGGTCCGCAGTAGTCGGAGTCGATCACGCCGACGCCGTTGGCGACAATCAGGCCGCGTTTGAGCGGCGTGCTGCTGCGCGCGATGATCGCCAGAAAATGGCCGTCGGGCACATTGATCACCAGGCCCGTCCCGACGAGTCGGATCTGTCCGGCGGGAATCTCGACAGTCCTCGGCCGCGGCCAGGTCGAAGCCGCGGCGCCCGCGGCTGCCGTACACGGGCAGCGGGACGGAGGGATTCAGGCGGGTCACGCGGAGGCGCATGGGAGAATACGTAAGTGCGCGAGGTGCACTGGGTGCCGAGGTGCGGTGCAGGTGCGGTGCGAGGTGCTGGGCTGCAGAGTCCAGGCTCGAGTTCTGAGCGTGTACCTGGAAGTGCGTCAGGTGGAGCAGATGCGCAAGCGAGTGATGCGTCGTGCGATTCCGACTGTCGTGTTGGTGGTCTGCGTGTTCGGCGCCGTGGCCATGCGCCGACGTGCGGCAGGCAGCCAGCCGCCGCGCGCAGCACAACCGGCGCTGTCGCTCGATCAGCCGTTGCCGGTCGATCGCGTCGGTGCGCACCGGGCAGCTGCGCCAACGGGCTGCGCTACTACATCCGCCGCAACGCGCGGCCGGCCAACCGCGTGTCGCTGCGGCTGGCGGTCAACGTCGGCTCGATCCACGAAGAGAACGATCAGCGCGGGCTCGCGCACTTCCTCGAGCACATGGCGTTCAACGGCACCGAGAACTTCAAGCCGGGCGAGCTGATCACCTTTCTCGAGATCGATCGGCGCGCGCTTCGGCCCGCACGTCAACGCCTACACGTCGTTCGACGAGACCGTCTACATGCTCGACGTGCCGACCGACAAGCCGGGCTACGTCGATCGCGGCCTGCTCGCGCTGCACGACTTCGCCGCCGGGATGCAGCTGCCGGCCGACGAGATCGAAAAGGAGCGCGGCGTCGTCATCGAGGAGTGGCGCGGCCGGCTCGGCGCGGGCTCGCGGCTGACCGACAAGCAGCTGCCGGTGCTGCTCGCGAAGTCGCGCTACGCCGAGCGCCTGCCGATCGGCACGCCCGAGATCCTCAAGTCGTTTCCGCGCCAGCGCCTCGTCGACTTCTACCGCGCTGGTATCGCCCCGATCAGATGGCCGTCGTCGTCGTCGGCGACATCGATCCGGCCGAGGCGCAGAAGATGGTGCGAGCAGCGATTCGGGGCGATTCCCGGCGCGTCAAGGACGCCGCTCGAGACCGTCGATCGCACCGTGCCGCCGCACAAGGAGACGCTGTTCACGATCGCGACCGATCCGGAGGCGCAGGGCTGGTCGGTCGCGCTCGCGCACAAGCGGCCGGTCGAAGTCGAGACGCACGGTTGGCGACTATCGGCGCTCGCTGATCCAGCAGCTCGCGACGCAGATGCTGAATCTGCGGCTGCGCGAAATCGCGCGCCGGCCGAACGCGCCGTTCCTCGGCGGCCGAGGCCGGCGGATCGGGCCTGGGCCGCTCGGTGGAGCTGTATCGAGCTCGGCGCCGCGGTTCAGGAAGGCGGCATCGCCGCCGGCCTCGAGGCGCTCGATCGTCGAGGCGCGGCGCATGCAGCAGTTCGGGTTCGGCGCCGACGAGCTCGATCGCGCCCGCGCGGCGCTGCTGGCGTCGTACGAGCGCGCCTTCAAGGAGCGCGACACCAGCGAAAACCCGAGTTACGCCGAACGAGTACGTGCGCGCGTTCCTCGAGCAGGAGCCGATTCCCGGCATCGAGTTCGAGTACAAGATCGCGTCGACGTTCCTGCCGACCGTCACGCTGGCCGAGGTCATCGCCGAGGCGCGCAAGCTGATTCACGACGACAACCGCGTCGTGCTGGTCGTGGCGCCGGAGAAGAAGGACGCGCCGGTGCCGACCGAGGCCGCGCTGCGCGACCGCATGGCCAAGGCCGAGAAGGCGCCGGTCGAGGCCTACACCGATGCGCTGGCGGGCCGCGATCTGGTCGAGAAGCCGCCGGCGCCGGGCAAGGTCACCGCGCGGCGCGACGGTGGCCGAGGTCGGCGCGACCGTCGCTGACGCTGTCGAACGGCGTCGAGGTGTGGCTGAAGCCGACCGACTTCAAGAACGATCAGGTGCTGATCAGCGCCTACGCGCTCGGCGGCTCGTCGCTGGCGTCCGAAGCCGACTATCACGAAGCGAGCCTGGCGCACGGCGCTGGTCGGCATCGGCGGCATCGGCGGGCTCAGCCCGGTCGATCTCAGCAAGCTGACTGGCCGGCAAGATCGCGCAGGCCTCGCCGACGATCGGCGACTACACGCACGGCATCAACGGCCAGGCGTCGCCGCGCGATCTCGAAACGGCGCTTCAAGCTGAATTACCTGGTCGTTCACGGCGCCGAACCTGACGCGCGAGGCGTTCGAGCTGCTGAAGCGACGGCTGTCGAGCGCGCTCGAGAACCAGGCGCAGAACCCGCGCTTCGTGTTCAACGAGAAAGTCGAGCAGGTCAACACGTCGAATCACTACAGCGCCAAGGCGCTGACGCCGCCGACATCCAGGCGCTCGATCTCGAAGCGATGCAGCGCTTCTACCGCGAGCGCTTCGCCAACGCCGCCGACTTCACCTACTTCATCGTCGGCGCGTTCACGGTCGACGAGATCACGCCGCTCCTCGAGCGGTGGGTGGCCACGCTGCCGTCGACCGGCAAGAAGACGTCGACGTTCCGCGACATCGGGCGTGCGGTTTCCCGAGCGCGATGGTGAAGGAGGAAGTGCGCAAGGGCCGCGAGCCGCGCGGCCAGACGGTGATGTCGTTCTTCGCCGACACCAAGCTCGACGAGCTCGAGATGCACCGCGCGCGGGCGGCGGCGTCGCTGCTTGGCATCCGCCTGCGCGACATCCTGCGCGAGGAGCTGGGCGGCACCTACGGCGTCAGCGTCGCCTACGACAACTCGCTGCCGCAGCACGGGCTACGGCTCGATGACCGTGCAGTTCGGCAGCGACCCCGCGAACATCGAGAAGCTCACGGGCGAAGTGCTGAAGGAGGTCGAGCGTCTGAAGAGCCAGGGGCCCGAGCGCGGACGACGTCGCGCGGGTGCAGGAGCTCGAGCGCCGCGACCTCGAGACGGCGACGCAAGCAGAACTGCGTACTGGATGGGCTCGCTGCAGACCGTCCACATGCTGGGCTGGGATCCGGCCGGCATCACGCGCCGCGAGGAGCGCATCGAGAAGCTGACGCCGCAGGTGCTGCACGAGACGTTCAAGCAGATACTTCCCGATCGACCGCTACACGGTCGTGACGCTGAAGCCCGAAAGCGCACCCTGACAGCCTACCGCACCTGCGGCATCCGAGGCAGCCGAGGTACCTTGGCACCCGCGGCACCTGAGGCACCTGCTTCTGATATCCTTCGTAGGTTTATGGCACCGCAGTACGTCTTCACCATGAAGGGTCTCGGGAAGACTCATCCTCCCGACACCGTCGTTCTCAAGGACATCTGGCTCTCGTTTCTCCCCGGCGCCAAGATTGGCGTGCTCGGCGCCAACGGCGCGGGCAAGTCGACGCTGCTCAAGATCATGGCCGGGCGTCGATCCGCACTTCAGCGGCGAAGCGTTTCCCGGCGAGGGCGTGACGATCGGCTACCTGCCGCAGGAGCCGGCGCTCGATCCCGACAAGGACGTCAAGGGCAACGTCGAAGAAGGCGTCGCGTCGATTCGCGCGCTGCTCGATCGCTACGACGCGGTCAACATCAAGCTCGGCGAGGACCTGTCGCCCGAGGAGATGGACAAGGTCCTCGACGAGCAGTCGCGGCTGCAGGATCAGATCGAAGCGTCGAACGCCTGGGATCTCGACTCGCGCCTCGAAATGGCGATGGACTCGCTGCGCCTGCCGCCGGCCGACGCCGACGTCGCGACGCTCTCGGGCGGCGAGCGCCGCCGCGTCGCGCTGTGCCGGCTGCTGCTGCAGTCGCCCGATCTGCTGCTGCTCGACGAGCCGACCAACCACCTCGACGCCGAGTCGGTGGCGTGGCTCGAGCGGTTCCTCAAGGACTATCCGGGCACCGTCGTCGCCGTCACGCACGATCGCTACTTCCTCGACAACGTCGCCGGCTGGATTCTCGAGCTCGATCGCTCCACGGGATATCCGTACGAAGGCAACTACACCGGCTGGCTCGAGCAGAAGAAGGCGCGTCTCGCCAACGAGGAAAAGGCCGGAGTCGAAGCGGCAGCGGACGCTGCAGCGCGAGCTGGACTGGATCCGCATGTCGCCGCGCGCGCGCCAGGCCAAGGGCAAGGCGCGTCTCAACGCCTACGAGCAACTGCTCGCCGAGGACACCGCGCAGAAGATCGACGCGGTCGAGATCTACATTCCGCCCGGTCCGCGTCTCGGCGACATCGTCGTCGAAGCGCGCAGCCTGCGGAAGGCGTACGGCGATCTCGTGCTCTTCGACGATCTGAACTTCACGCTGCCGCGCGGCGGCATCGTCGGCGTCATCGGCCCGAACGGCGCCGGCAAGACCACGACGTTCCGGCTGATCACGGGAGCAGGAAAAGCCCGACGGCGGCACGCTGCGCCTCGGCGACACCGTCCAGATCGGCTACGTCGATCAGTCGCGCGACGCGCTCAAGCGAACAAGACCGTCTGGGAGGAGATCTCCGGCGGCGAAGACGAGATCGTGATGGGGAAGCGCACGGTCCCGTCGCGCGCCTACGTGTCGTGGTTCAACTTCAAGGGCGCCACGCAGCAGCGCAAGGTCGGCGCGCTCTCGGGCGGCGAGCGCAACCGCGTGCATCTCGCCAAGCTGCTGCGCACCGGCTGCAACCTGCTGCTGCTCGACGAGCCGACCAACGACCTCGACGTCGACACGCTGCGCGCGCTCGAAGAGGCGCTGCTGAACTTCGCCGGCTGCGCCGTCGTGATCAGCCACGACCGCTGGTTCCTCGATCGCATCGCCACGCACATCCTGGCGTTCGAAGGCGACTCGGAGGCCGTCTGGTTCGAGGGCAACTACCAGGACTACGAGGCGGATCGCAAGCGCCGGCTCGGCGCCGCGGCCGATCAGCCGCATCGCATCAAGTACCGGAAACTCACCGAAGTTGAAGTGGGCCGCGGCCCACGAGGAGGCTCACATGAATCCAGATCAGGCGAAGGCCGTCGCCCAGAGCGTCGGACAGCAGCTGCAGAACGAGTGGATGACGACCTACAAGGTGATTGCGGCCGTTCCGGAGGGAAAACGCGACTACAAGCCGGAGCCGAACTCGCGAAGCGCGTGGGAGCTGGCCACGCACATGGCCGGCGCGGACGTCTGGTTCCTCGACGGCGTGATCAACGGCAAGTTCGAGCAAGCCCAGCGAGACGGCTCCGGCGCCGACGTGGCGGGCGTCGCGGACTGGTACAAGAAGGAGTTTCCCAATCGTCTCGAGCGCGTGCTCGCGCTCGACGGCGACAAGCTGACCCAGATCGTCGATTTCTTCGGCATGAAGATGCCGGCCGTGCAGTACATGCTGTTCGCGCTCGTCCACATGGTCCATCACCGCGGCCAGCTCGCCACCTATCTGCGCCCGATGGGCGGCAAGGTGCCGAGCATCTACGGCGGCAGCTTCGACGAGCAGTGGCAGGGGCCGCACGGAACCCAGCGCATAGCCCGTGCGTGTTTCCCGATCTCCGCGCGTTTCTCGATCGCCTGCGCCGCGACAACGATCTCGTCGAAGTCGCGGCCGCCGTCGACGCGAACCTCGAGGCCGCCGAAATCCATCGCCGGGTCATCGCCGCCGGTGGCCCGGCGCTCCTCTTCACCAACGTCACCGGCGCCGACTTCCCGCTCGTCACCAATCTGTTCGGGACGCCGCGCCGCGCCGAGCTCGCCTTTGGCGAGCGGCCGCTGCGGCTGATCAAGCGGCTCGTCCATCTCGCCGAAACGCTCCTGCCGCCGACGCCCGCCAAGCTGTGGGGCGCGCGCGACGTCGCCCTCGAGCTGGCGCGCGTCGGCATCGCGGCAGCAGGCCGGCGGACCCGTGCTCGACGTCGTCACGTCGGACGTCCGGCTCGATCGGCTGCCGATCGTGACGTGCTGGCCCGAGGACGGCGGGCCGTTCATCACGCTCCCGCTCGTCTACACGACGCATCCCGCTCGCCCCGGCCACAACCTCGGGATGTATCGCCTGCACGTCTACGACCGGCAGTCGACCGGCATGCACTGGCAGATCGGCAAGGGCGGCGGCTTTCACTACGCCGTCGCCGAGGCGCAGGGCGACGCGCTGCCGGCGACCGTGTTTCTCGGCGGGCCGCCCGCGCTGATCCTTGTCGGCGATCGCTCCGCTTCCGGAGAACGTGCCCGAGTTGATGCTGGCGTCGCTCATCGCCGGCGCGGCTGCCGCAGGTCGCTGGCGCCCAACGGCCATCCGCATCCGCTGATCGCCTCGGCGGAGTTCGCGCTGATGGGCCAGGTGCCGCCACGAACACGCCGGCCCGAAGGGCCCTTCGGCGATCACTACGGCTACTACTCGCTGCAGCACGACTATCCCGGTCTTCCAGGTCGCGCAGATCGCGCATCGTCGCGACGCGATCTATCCGGCCACCATCGTCGGCAAGCCGCGGCAGGAGGATTTCTTCATCGGCGACCTGCTGCAGGATCTGCTTTCGCCGCTCTTCCCGCTGGTGATGCCGGCGGTCGAGCGGCTGTGGTCGTACGGCGAAACCGGCTACCACTCGCTCGCTGCCGCGGTCGTCAAGCAGCGCTACAAGCGCGAGGCGATGGCGAGCGCATTCCGCATCCTCGGCGAAGGGCAGCTGTCGCTGACCAAGTTCCTGCTCCTGACCGATCGGCTAGTCGATCTGAAGGACTTTCGTGCCACGCTCGAGCACATCCTGGCGCGCACGCGACCCGAGACCGATCTCTACGTGTTCTCGAACCTCTCGATGGACACGCTCGACTACACCGGCCCGGTCGTCAACGAAGGCTCGAAGGGCGTGTGGCTGGGGCTGGGCGATCCGGTGCGCGAATTGCCGCGCGAGTTCCGCGGTGATCCTGATCCGCCCGCCGACGTCTCCGAGGCGCGCGTCTTCTGCGGCGGGTGCCTGGTTGTTCGCGCCGGCCGTTACGCCGAGGATGTCGACGGCGCCCGCGCGACTGGCCGCGCACCCGGCCTTCACCGACTGGCCGCTGGTCGTGCTGAGCGACGAGCCCGAGCGAGCGACGCGGAGCGTCATGAACTTTCTGTGGACGACGTTCACGCGCTTCGAGCCGGCGGCCGACATCCACGCTGCCAGTCGGACGATCGTGCGCAACCACATCGCGTATGCCGCGCCGATCGTGATCGACGCGCGGATGAAGCCGTGGTATCCGAAAGAGGTCACCTGCCGCGACGACATCGCGCACCGTGTATCGAACCGGTGGCACGAGTACTTTCCAGGTCGAGTGGTCGAGATGGGAGATTCGGAGCGCGGTCATCTGGACTGACTGGCCAGTCGATCAGGTGATCAGTGGCCAGTGATCATGGCGCAGCCATCACCGGCCACTGATCACCGGACCGCCGGCCACTGACACTGCAGCGTGGGATAATTGCTGGGTGAGTGAGTTGAGACCGAATGAAACGACGACCACCGACGGTATTCGCGTGCAGGTGAGGACCATGTTCCTGCCGGACCGCAGTTCGCCTCGCGAGAACCAGTTCTTGTTCGCCTACACGATCAAGATCACGAACGTCGGTGACGCAAACCGCCCAGCTCCTCAGCCGCCACTGGATCATCACCGATGCCGACGGTGAGGTGAAGGAAGTGCGGGGGCCGGGCGTCGTCGGCGATCAGCCCGTGCTCGAGCCCGGCATGAGCTACGAGTACACCAGCTACTGCCCGCTCGAGACCAATGTCGGCACGATGCAGGGCAGCTACACGATGGTGCGGCCAGACGGCGAGATGTTCGAGGCGCAAATCGCGCCGTTCACGCTGGCCGTTCCCAACGCGCTCAACTAGTTCCAGGTTCCAGGGTTCCATTGGAACCTTGGAACTCTGGAACCTTGGACCTTGGAACCTAGAAGAATACTGAGATCTTCCACTCCAAGCATGCGCCGCGCCGAGCGATCCTCGGGTCGCGGCGCCGGTCCACCGTTCGGCGGACGATGCTGCGGCGGGCAAGAAGAAGGTCTCGGCCTCCGCCGCCTGGCGCGAGGCGCGCGAGCTGGTCAGCGCGCATCGCAACCGGCTGATCCTCGGTCTGGTCCTGATGCTGATCAGCCGCCTGGCCGGTCTGGTTCTGCCGGCTTCTTCCAAGTATCTGGTCGACGAAGTGATCGGCAAGGGCCGTCACGATCTGCTGATGCCGATCGCCATCGCCGGCGGCGTGGCGACGGCAGTTCAGGCGGTCACGTCCTTCATCAACTCGCAGATCCTCGGCGTCGCGGCGCAGCGCGCCATCACCGAGATGCGCAAGCGCGTTCAGGCGCGCGTGATGCGTCTGCCGGTGCGCTATTTCGACTCGACGCAGAGCGGCGTGTTGCTGTCGCGCATCATGAGCGATGCCGACGGCATCCGAAACCTGGTCGGCACCGGCCTCGTGCAGCTCGTGGGCGGCATCGTCACCGCGGTGCTCGGACTCGGCGTGCTGTTCTATCTCAACTGGCGTTTGACCATCGTCACGATCGTCGTGCTGGCGTTGTTTGGCGTCGGCATGTCCTACGCCTTCCGCACACTGCGGCCGCTGTTTCGCGAGCGCGGCAAGATCAACGCCGAGGTGACGGGGCGGCTCACCGAGGCGCTGGGCGGCATTCGCATCGTCAAGAGCTACACCGCGGAGAAGCGCGAGGAGATCGTGTTCGCCAAGGGCGCTCACCGGCTGTTCCGCAACGTCGCGAAGTCGATGACCGGCGTCTCGGCGACCACCGCCGGCAGCACCGTGATCATCGGCATCGTCGGCATCATCATGATTTGGCTCGGCGGTCGCGACATCCTCGCCGGCCGCATGACGCTCGGCGACTTCATCATGTACATCTTCTTCGTCGGCTTGGTGGCGGCGCCGATGGTGTCGATTGCGTCGATCGGCACGCAGATCACCGAGGCGTTTGCGGGGCTCGATCGCATCCGCGAGATTCTCGACACCGCCACCGAAGACGACGTGGACGCGGACAAGGCGCGCCTCGACCGCATCCGCGGCGACATCGGGTTCGAGGACGTGTGGTTCGAGTACAACGAGGGCGTCCCGGTCCTGAAGGGCGTCAGCTTTCACGCACTCGCGGGCACGACGACGGCGCTGGTCGGATCGAGCGGCTCGGGGAAGAGCACGCTCATCAGCCTGGTGATGGCGTTCAACCGTCCGCTGCGGGGTCGCATCCTCGTCGACGGCCGCGATCTGGCGACGATCCCGCTGCACGATTACCGCGAGCAGCTGGCCTCGGTGCTGCAGGAGAACTTCCTGTTCGATGGCACGATCGCCGAGAACATCGGCTACGCCAATCCGTCGGCCAGCGTCGATGAGATCAAGGCGGCCGCGCGCATCGCTCACTGCGAGGAGTTCATCCTGAAGTTCCCCGATGGCTACGACACCATCGTCGGCGAGCGCGGCATCAAGCTGTCGGGCGGCCAGCGGCAGCGCGTTTCGATCGCGCGCGCGATCCTGGCCAACCCGCGCGTGCTGATTCTCGATGAAGCGACGTCGAGCCTCGATTCCGAAAGCGAGGAGATGATTCAGGACGGGCTGCGCAGCCTGCGCGAAGGACGCACGTCGTTCGTGATCGCGCACCGCCTGTCGACCATTCGCAGCGCCGATCAGATCCTCGTGCTCGAGGGAGGCGAGATCGTCGAGCGCGGCACACACGCCGAGCTGCTGGCGCTGAATGGCCGCTATCGGCAGCTGCACGACAAGCAGTACAAGCTCGAAACCGACCGCTTCATCAATCCGGGCGAGGACTTCACGCCCGAACCGCCGAAGGCGGCGCCACTAAAGGCGGTGTCGTCGCAATTGTAAAACGCTGGTTCTCGACGAAGGTTCTGGACGACGGTTCTTTACGGCGGTTCGACGATGGTTCTGACGCGTTCGTACCTGGCAGAAGCTTCGTGCAGAACCGTTGTGTAGAACCCTCGTGGAGAACCTTCGTGGAGAACCTTCGCAGAACCCTCGTCCAGAACCCCCGTTAAACCGTTACAACCAAATCGCCGAGACGAACAGAATCATCAGCCCGGTGACGAGCATCGTCATCACGCGCAGGCCGGCGAACAGCCGGTGCAACGCGGCGCGCTTGACGTTGCTCTTCAGACACAAGCTGTGGTGCTGGACGGCGAGCTCCGCGTTGAGCTGGTCGAGTTGGACGTCCTGCCACGCCTGGCGGTGGTGCATGCACGTCGCGCGCGATCACGTCTTCGTAGTAGCGGATGCCGATCGGCGCATCGTCATCGCTCGGTGGCCCAGTTCTCAAGCCGCGGTCGAAACTTGCCCGGGCCGCAGCGCTTCGATCGCCTGGAACAGGAAGTAGCACGGCCGTCACGGCGTAGATGCCGAGCAGGAGCTGCGGCGCTGACGCGGACGACACCGACGAGTGCGCCAACGACCTCGGGCCGGCTGGCCGCGATAACCACGAAGGCGTTCAGAATGCCCATGACCAGCAGCGCGAAGCGGGCTTCGCGGTTGCTGATGCCGATGACCTCGTAGACTTCGTCCATCGCATCGTTGAGCGCCTTGTACTGCTCCCACGGGTTCAGCGGCCGTCGACCGTCCTGCGAGCGGCTGCTTACGGTCGTGCCTGGCGAGATTCGAGATCGGGATTGAGCGCCGGCGGGCGACGCCTCCTGAAAGGAGGACGAAGGACCGACACGCTGTCGGTTCGACGGGGTTCCATCCTTCCCGTATCGGCGCGGCTCGGCGTGGCGCCGTTACTGGCGGCGACGGAACCTTTGCCGGCCTGCTGCAGTATTCTGTTCTGCAGGGGGATCAACGCAGGGGTGGACAACAGCGAGATCCTTTCCATTTTCCTCCGCGGCGCGCTCGGTTCCCGTGGGCGCAAACGCGCGCGCCGCGCGGCGAACTTTCTCAGCGGCAAAAGAGGTTTCCTGACGGCCAGCACGCTGCTCGGCGCGGCCGGGGTCGCGTGGGGAATCTACGACAGCCTGCAAACCGGGTGCGACGGGTGCGACCGGTGCGACTGGGTGCGGGTGCGACAGTGCGACCGGTGCGGTCGGGTGCAGTGCTGCCGCCGCCAATTCCTGGTGTGGTTTCAGCGATCGCCACGCCTCCGCTCTCTGCCGAGGATCGCGGCTTGCCGCTGGAGGTCCTTCGCGTCGTCCGGCTGGCGGTTTCGGCTGCGCGCGCCGATGGCGCGTTGCTGCCCGCCGAGCGGGCGCTCATTCTCAGTCACGCTCGCGAAGCCGGCGTCGAGACGGCCGTCGAGGACGAGCTTGCGACCTCGCGACCGCTGGCGGAAATCGTCAGCGGCGTCACCGACGGCCAGAAGCGACGTGACCTCTACGTCCTCGCCTACACGATCATTCGCGCGGACGAAAACGTCACCGGTGCCGAGCGCGTCTATCTCGCGCAGCTCGCGCATCAACTGGGTTTGGATGCCGCGACGACCGCACAGCTCGAGCAAGACACGGCGTCGAGGATCGACGCGACTCCCGACACGCAGCCCTAAGGACGAAGTTCCAAGGTTCCAGGGTTCCAGGGTTCCAGGGTTCCAGGGTTCCAACGTGCGCGCTGCCGAATCCTGGAACTTTGGAACCTTGGAACCTTGGAACCTTGGAACCCTGGAACCCAGGATGAGGAGACTCGACAAATGTACGGATCACAGCAGTGGTATATGGCGATCGGTGGACACCAGGTCGGGCCGGTGACCCAGGACGAGATCATCGCGAATCTTCGCATGATGTATCTCAGCCGGCCGAGGAAAAATGTGGCGAGTGGATCGTGGTGCTCCTGGCCGCGCGACGCGATCGTAATCAGGCCGAGGGGTCCTGCTGCCAGCACGATTTCCATCAATTTCGTTTTCAGCCAATCCCCATTTTTTTCGCAAGACCCATTCCGCTCCGAGGCAGCCAAGCACAGATGCCATCATCCAGCCATTGACGCCCACCGGCTGGCGCATCGCTTTACCGCGGCGGATCTGTTCCACCTTGCTTTTGATTTGTTCAATCACCGCGCCCGTATCGTCACACTCTTCGGCCTTCAAGGCCAGACCGTCGCTCAGCGCCGCCCATTGCCGAAGCGTTTCCATGTCGCGGGCGGTGTTTTGGAATTCCACATTGATGTCCCGAACCTCAATCGTGCGAGTGGCGACGGGTTGTTTGGCCATGTCCTGCACGGTCACATTGTAGAGGCCAGCCTTTTCGGCGCGAAAACTGGCGTCCACCGCCCGCCCTGGAGCCAGCTCCAGCGTCTGCTCCAGGATCGGCTTCTTTTGCTCATCCTCCACGCGCACCACGAATTTCTGGTTCACGTTGGTGAGATTCTTCGGATTGGGCTGCTTCTCCAGCAACAGATGAATGTCCGTTTGCGGTTGAAGGTTCTGGTCGGCGAGATGGATCATGACGTCCTGCCGGCTTGATTCGCTCAGGAACCGGAACAGTTGCCGCCAGAAGCGATCGAATTGCGAAGGCTCCGAATCCTTCGCCAATCGCCAGCGCCAGAAGTTTTGGATGCTGATGACCGCCGACAAACCCGCTCCATACCGCTGCGAAGCCATCAATATCCGGCGGCCCGCTGGGCCCTTCGTCCTGCTGGTGAATCGCCCAGATTTGCGCGGCCGGCTTGGCTGAATCCACCCGCCCATATTGACTGAACGCGGGCACCTGCGCCCAGACTTCAGCCGCGGCGCGGCGGTCCGTGATCTGAAAAACCGGATGCTGCAAAGCTTCCTCGGTGAGTTGCATGCGAAAAGGCCGGTCCAGTCCCACCACGCCCTGGCTGCCGGCGAACACGACGGGCAACAGTTGTTCCAGACGACTTCCTTGCCACGAAGCATCGAACGTGGCTGGTCCGCCCATCATCAACAAGCCTCCGCCCAATTCGCTGCAAAAGCGCGCCAGCAACTCCTGCTGCGGATCCCCCGTTGACGGCTTCGCGGGACTGATCGAGCTCGCCGCCCGGCAGCCACTGGTCGCCGGCCGGGTCGAGGTTCCAGGACGTTTGCAGGTACCGGTAGGTCGCGCACATGTTCCGCCGGACGTCGAACTCGAAGATCCCGAGCGCGTACCAGGTCTCCGGGTTCTCCGGCTGGAGCTCGACGGCCTGCGCGTACCGCTTCTCGGCCGCGCGAGGGAATCCCTGGCGCTGGGCGATGTGCGCGAGCGCCAGCACCGGCGCCGTCGAGTATGGGTTGAACGAACGGGGCGTGGAGCGCGCTCGCGGAGCGCGTCCCCGAAGTCGTTCTCGTCGAGCGCGCGGTCCAACTCCCGGAGACTTCGCTCGGAGAGTCGCGGCGACGCGAACGACACGAGCAACGCGCCGGCGAGGAGCGCTGTGACGACGGCCAGAAGCGGGCGACGGCGAACTGCTCCGGGCGGGCGGCCCGCGCCGACGAGCACACCGAGGGCGAAGAGCGTCGGGGCGGTCGCCGGCGAGGAAGTCCCAGCTGTAGTCGACGAGCGCATGCAGGAGGTATGCGAGCGGTGCGGCGACGAGCGCGACACCCGCCGCGCGTTCTGCTCCCTGGAGCCGGCGGAGCGCGCAGACGCACGCGGCCGCAGCGGCTGCGACAAACGCGAGAAGACGAGGGGAAGACCGAGGATGCCCCCATCGGCGAGGTGCTGAAGCGGGACGCTGTGCGGCTGGGGAACGTTGCGCGCGTCGGTGCGGAAGCGCTTGCGCGCGATCTCGAACGTGGCGGCACCCGCGCCCTCGGGCGCGTGCTGGACGAAGACGTCCTTCGCCTCGGCCCACCAGCAACGGCGATTGCTGAAGCTGAGCGAGCCGAAGCGGCTCGGCTCGTTCGCGACCTCGGAGCACGAGACGACGGACGAGCTCCCGTTCGCGACCGCGACTCCGAGCCCGGCGACGGCCGCGACCGCGGCGACGGCGGCCACGGCGAGGAGGGCGCGCTTGGCGAGGTTGTGGGGAGGCGGACGGCGTATGAGCAGGAGACCGAGGCCGGCGACGAACGCCGCGCCCACGAGCGCGAGGACGCCGAACACCGCTCCGTCGGTAACGCGGTCCGCGCGTCCGGCCGCGTCCTCGACGAGCGCGGGACGTGTGAACGCCCAGGCGGCGATGAGGGCGGCCGGCCCCGCCGACGCGACGAGCAGCAGCCCACCCTGCACCCGCTCGCGCGAAAACGCGAACCAGAACGCGACGACCGCGACCCCGGCGACGAGGCCCATGCGCGAGAGCGTCAGCAGCAGCGCGAGCGTCGCGACGTACACGAGCAGTCCGCCCGCGATGGGGAGAGCCGCCCC
>CAVTGK010000042.1:0-208747 GCA_963734095.1 uncultured Acidobacteriota bacterium
GCAATCCCCTTGGGCAGGGCGATCGGTTCCACATAGCGGTACACGTGCTGCCAGCGAAAGTCCCAGTCCTTGATCTGAATCAGCGGCACTGACGTTCCATCGGGCAGCGTCGCGGCGCCGACAAGACGGCGGAGTCGGTAATGAGCGTGTGGCTGCAGCGCGTGCAGGTCCACGTCAACCGGCAACACATACGCATCGTCCACCGCGTACTCGCCCTCGCCTGGCGCGATATCGATGCCCTGCGAGCCGAGGCGAAGAATGGTGGGCCGCTGCGTTGGGCGCTCGTCGGAAAAAAACAACCCGATGCTGGGTTGCACGTTCTCGGTCGTTCCGCTCGGTTGCATGTGAAGTTGCACGACGAGATCGGTGCCTGGCTCGAGCGTCCACGCCATGGTGTCGGGAACCAGCGGTGCGATCTGCCCCGGCGTCCAGCCCAGGAAGTGACCATCCGGATACACGGCGGAGCGCGCCATCAACCCGTCGTAACCGGGTGCGGGATCGCGATCGTCGAGCCGCCGCGAAGCGTCCGTCGGATCGAGCCTGATGTTGGCGTGATGGACCACGCGCGCGTTCCCGGGCCGAAACTCGAGGCCGGTGATGAACTTGGTGGTGGTGACCGGGAGGCGAATGGCGAAGATGCGGAAGACGTCGCTCCCGCCCGCGGGGAGGGTATACGCCTCGGACAGGGTGACCACAAGGTCTGGTGTTCCCAGTTGCCAGGTATCGTTCGACGCCGGAGGCGATGGCAGATCGGGTCCCTCGCCGCGCGGGGCGCCAGCGTCGACCCATCGCTGAATCCTCGTGATGTCGTCATCGGTTAGCGGCTTTTGCCCGACAAACGGCCGTGGCGGCGAGTCTGCCTTCCACGGCGGCATGTATCGGCGACGCGTGACGGCCGCGATCTGTGACGCGCGCTGTCGAACTTCGTCGTACGACCACAGGCTGAACGGTGCTGGCCCGTTGGCTCGATGGCAGCTCGCGCACCGCTCGTGGATCAGCGGTGCGATGTCGCGGGCAAAGCTGGGGGGCTGCAAGTCGGCGACGATGCAGCCGACCGCCTGGGTCGTTGGCGTTGTGACGGCTCGGCCATCGACGATCGCGTCCAGGGCTTCGTTCAAGTCTCTTTGGGTCGGTGCTGGCCGCTCGACGCCGAAATCGAGATAGCGATCGTCGATACGGCCGCGATAGAGCGTTCGACCCTCGCGATCGATCACCGCGGCTTCGGGTGTGACGGTGATGCCCAACTGCTTGATCACGTCGTGTTGCGGATCGCGCGCGGCCGGGATCGTATAGCCGAAGCGTTCGACGTGCGAGGCGATCGCCTCTCGACTTTCTCGGGGATTCGCGTACACCAGCCAGAATGCGATGCCACGCGCAGAGAATGCGGCCTGGAGCCGGTTGATCTCGGGTGCATAGCGATTGGCGATGGGGCAGTCGGTCGTCGTGAAGAGCAAAACCGTGGCTCGCGCACTGGGCCGAGCGGCGAGCGGGTCGAATGGGCGCCCCTCCAGATCGACCAGCCGGAGCTCGCGGGCGGTCGCTGACGTCGCCGCGGCCACGACGAGAAAGCTGCAGAGCACTGCCCAACCAGCACGGCCGGCTGACATACCGCCCATGCTATACAAACGCGACGACACGATGAAGCGCAGGATGGCACGGCCCCGAGCCGAACAGGCGATCGTCGCTCCCCCGGGCAGGAGTGGGTTCGAGTCGTGGATCGGCTTGGCCTTCGTCGTTCTCCTGGCTCTCACACTTGCGGCTCGTGCATGTCTGGCAGATGCGGGGCACGTTGTTTCTCACGCTTCTGATGGGCGACTCCAAGGGTTACGACGCGTGGGCGCAACAGATTGCGGCTGGCGAGTGGATGGGTCGTGAAGTCTTTTATCAGGCGCCCCTGTACCCGTATCTGCTCGCCGCCATCTTTGGCGTCTTTGGACACGACCTGCTGGTCGCACGCCTGGTTCAAGCCGCCATCGGTGCCGCGTCCTGCGGTTTGCTCGGCTACGCCGCGGGGCGGTTGTTCGGCCATCGAGTCGGGGTGATCGCCGGCGTGATGCTGGCCGTGTATCCGCCGGCAATCTTCTTCGACGGTCTGATTCAGAAGTCCGTTCTCGATGTGTTTTTCGTGTGTCTGGCGCTCGCGTTGTGCGCGCACATTCTGAATGCCGGCGCGTCCATGCGGCACTGGATCGCGGTCGGCGTCGCGATGGGCGCGTTGAGCCTGACTCGAGAAAACGCCTTGCTGCTCGCGGCAGTGATTGCCTGCTGGGCCTACCGGGCGTCCGGCGTACGCGCGGTTGCGGTGTTCGCGATTGGCGTCATGGTGATGGTTGCGCCGGTCGCGCTTCGCAACTACGCCGTCAGCGGCGAGTGGCACCTCACGACGTCTCAGTTCGGCTCGAATCTCTATATCGGCAATAACCCGAAGAGTGATGGCAGTTACATGTCGCTCCGCGAAGGACGAGGCTCGCCGGAATTCGAGCGGGTCGATGCGACTCAGCTTGCCGAGAAGGCCACGGGCACGGAGTCTGACGCCTGCGGAAGTCTCGCGCTATTGGACGACGCAAACGCATCAGATACGTTCAGACGCAGCCCGGCGACTGGCTGCGCTTGCTGCTGCGTAAGATGCGACTTCTGGTCAGTCGAACCGAGATTATCGACACCGAGAGTCAGGAGAGCCACGCGGAGTATCGCTGGTGCTGCGGTTCCTGAGCCCCGTCTGGCACTTCGGCGTGCTGCTGCCGATCGCGGTATTCGGCATGTTCATCGCCACGCCGGATCGTCGGCGGTTGTGGCCGCTTCTATGCGATGACTGCGGTCTATGCCGTGAGTGTGGTCCTGTTCTTCGTCGTCGCGCGTTATCGGTTGCCGCTCGTGCCGTTGCTGATGCTATTCGCCGCGGTAGCGGTCGAGCGGCTAGCGTCGCTGCTCGCTCATCGCAAGGGACCAGAGAATCCGCGGATTCGCTGGGCGCCTGCCGTTGTCGCGGCCGTGTTCGTGGCCGTGCTTGCGGCCTGGCCCGCCTATTCGGCGGCGGACCAACAGGCGATTACCGAGAACAATCTCGGCGTCGCGTTGCAGGAGGGCGGTCGCCCGACCGAGGCCATCGACCACTATCGCCGTGCGATCGCGTACAAGCCCGGCTACGCGCCGGCGCTCACCAATCTCGGGACGGCGCTGCGAGCGGTGGGGCGCGTCGACGAGGCGGTCGCGGTCTACGGCCAGGTGCTGGAGCACGACAGTTCGCGGGCGACGACGCACCTGAACCTGGGCAACGCGCTCATGACGCAGGGACGGATGACGGAAGCGATTGCGGCCTTCCGCGAGGCGCTGAGGCTCGATCCAACGACGCACGCCCGCGAATCGTTGGCGAACGCTCTTGTACGATGATGCGACGACGGCAATCGAAAGCGGCGACCTCGAACGGGCGATCAAACAGTTGCGCGAGGCGATTGGGCTGAGGCCGGGTTACGCCGAGGCGCACAACAACCTCGGGATTGCCTTGCGCGTCGGAAGGGCGCATCCAAGAAGCCATCGTCGAATGGGAAGCCGCGTTGCGACTGAATCCGAAGCTTGACGACGCGCGTCAGAACCTTGAACGTGCGCGGCGGATGAAGTCGAGGGAACTGACAACTGGGACTGACAAACTGACAGTTACCAAGTTGCAAGTTACAAGTTGTGTTCGAAGTTCTGAACTTCCGAAGTCACCCGTACACAGCTGCGGCGCCGTAAGGCGCCGCAGTTTGTAACTTGTAACTGTCAGTTGCCGGCCACCGACCACCGGCCACTGATCTACCACGTGTCTGTACGTTCAAGCCCATCATCCGGCCCTGCATGATGCTATTGGGCCGCAGGTACGACGCCGACGAGCACGTTGGTCGACGCGTAGGTGATGATCGCGTCGGTGTTGTTGACGTTGAAGATCTCGAGCGACGGCGTGACGACTGATGCCCCGGAGGCGGAACGTCTTGGCCGACGCGCAGGTCGAGCTGATTGATGCGCTCGGTGTAGACGGTGTCGCCGTCGACGAGGTTCACGGTCATCGACGCCTGGCCGAACATCGCCGTCGGCATGATGATCTGGCCCGCCGGGCACGGCGCCGGGCAGGTGCGCGGGTAGCGCGTCGTGCTGCGCGTGACGGCCATCACTTCGCCGCCGGTCGCGTTGTTGCGGGCGGCGATGCCGTGGTTGCTCTGGAACACGCCGCTCACGGTGATGCCCCAGACCAGCGGCATCGACGCCGGACGAGCTTGAAGCCCTTGCGGTACGGGATGCCGTTCTCGTGGTCGTCGCAGAAGATGGCGTTGGCGGCTCCCGATGCCGTCGAACGTTCGGATCGTCCGGCGCCGTGCACGCGACGTCGAGCTGCCGCTCGATCGCGAGCCCGCCGAAGAGCGTGATGCCGCGACCGGGCCGCGCGCGTGAACTCGAAGTTGAACGACTTCGTACAGCCGCTCGCGCTCCGGATCGAAGGTGTCGAGATTGCGCGTCGGTCGCGCCGGCGCTGCGACGCTGCGCGCGAACACTTGAATCGGCTCGCCGGTCAGCGGGTTGTAGAACGTGTACGGCGTGTAGTCCGCGAGCGACCAGCTCTCGGTTGATCGTCGTCGTCAGATTGTGGAAGTTGCCGCGGAACCAGCTGACCGTGACCTGACAGCCGCGGCATCAATTCGTGCTGCAGCTCGAGCGCGCTCTCGAGGTTCCAGGTCCGCGGATAGTCGCCGTATCGGTTGAGCGCAGCCGACGCCGAAGTTCGGCGACAGGCTCGCTGAGGTCGATCTCGCAGCCCGGCGTCTGGAACACGCAATTGGTGACCGTGCCGTCGGCGTTGAACGTTCGGAGCCCTGCGCGATGTCGTCGCTGTTGAGGTCGCGCCACGGCAGCGACGGCCGACGTCAGCGACGCCAGCGGGTTGTAGTCGGCCGCGATGCCGGTCGTGCGCGACTGGTTGTAGCGGTTGAGCGAGTACTTGAGCGCCGTCTTGCCGTTGCCGAACAGGTCGTACACCATCGCGAACCGCGGCGCCCAGTCCTTCCAGTTGGGCACGTTCTCGATCTCCTCGAAGCTGCCGCGCCGGCGCCCAGCGGCCGGCCGGCGACTCGCCGCGAGCACCTGCGCCTTGACGTTCTCCCACCGAATGCCGGCGTTGAACGTGAGGCGCTTGAATCGCCACGAGTCCTGCGCGTAGATGCCGAAGTCGCGATTCAGGCGCTCGCCGTACGACGAGCGGCGTGTTGCGGACGATGACCGAGTCGGGCACCGAGTATGTGGGCCGGTGCCGACGGTGCTGCGATACTGCTGCGTGAGATCGGCATTGGCGTCGACGCGTGTGCAGGAAGTCGCCCCACTGATACTGCACGCCGAACTTGAAGTTGTGCGAGCCGGTGACGTAGGACACCGACGCCTGAAGGTTCTGCCGCTCCGGGCTCTGCGTGTTCTCGGCGGTCGCCGCCGTCTTGCGGCCCGCCCTTGACCGATTCTCGAGGCGCGACGCGCTGGCGAACCACTCGGCTGTGAACGCGCGGCTTGCCGACGCCGTGCCTGATAGCTGTTCGTGTAGTACTCGAGGTTGCTCGACCAGCCCGCCTCGAGCAGCATGCGGCTGCTGACCGTCGACGTCCACTTGATCTGCGCCGTGTGATAGGCCGGCGAGAACCACTGCAGCGCCGCCGTCTTCCGGATCGTCGTTGCTCTGCATGTCGTGGCCGCGGTACTTGTCGATCTCGTCGAAGTAGGCCGACAGCTTGTTGCGCGGCGTCACCTGCCACGTCAGCCGCACCAGCCCCTGCTTGATGAACTGGTCGTCGACGCCCTGGCTGCCGTCGTCGAAGAACGTGTTGGCGATGAAGTTGTTCACCGGTGTTGTAGCGGGCCGGTGACGAAGAACCAGAGCTTGTCCTTCATGATCGGCCCGCCCTGCGAGAACGTCGCGTCGAAGATGCGGTCGATGGCGTTGCCGGCCTGCAAGCCCCGCGTCGATGTGACGCTCGGTCAGGTTGCTCGACTGCCAGTCGCCCGGCCGCATCGAGTAGCGGAAGTCGCCGCTGAAGCGGTTGCCGCCCTCGCGCGGAATCATGTTCAGCCGCACGCCGCCGGCCGACGTCTCGGCGCTGATGCCGGAGGTCTGGTAGCTCATCTCCTGGCTCATCGCCTCGTTGATGTAGGCCTGCACGGCGCCATCGAGCTGCAGCCCGTTGATGGTCATGCCGTCCACCATCACGGTGTTGTTCGCCGCCGTCATGCCGTGCGTCGACATGTAGGTCTGCTGCATCGCGCGCGCGCCGCCGACGTCGGGCAGGTTCAGGTTGACGCCGGGCACGAGCTGGCCGATCGACTGGATCATGCGGCCGCTCGGGAGGACGTCGATCGCTTCGCGATCGAGGACCTGCGTGTGCACGGCGGTCGTGATGTCGACGATCGGCGCTTCGCCGGTGACGGTGACGGCTTCGGCGAGCTCGCCGACCTGCAGCTCGGCGTTGACGGTGGCGGTGAACTCCGCGGCCAGCACGATGCCGTCGCGGCGGACGTCTGGAAGCCCGGCAGCGTGAAGGTGACGACGTAGGTCCCGGGCCGCAGATCGATGATGCGATAGACGCCCTGGCCGTCGGTGACCGCGGTCTTGACCTTCTCGATGAGGGCGTCGCTGGCCGCCTCGACGGTGACGCCGGGCAGCACCGCCCCGGACGCGTCCTTCACGACTCCGGTGATGGCGCTTTGCGCGCACAGCGCGTGACTGGCAAAAACAGCGAGCAACGCCAGCAGTGACGCTCGACCGCGCAGCACGAAACGATCTGGTCATAGTCGGCTCCTCCAAAGACAAACAACGACACCGAACGACAGCGGCACTGACCGCAAGCGCCGACGAACGTCGACTGAGACCGCTGAAACGCCGCAGATAACCGGATGTAAACGCGTCGAGGCTACGCCTGCCGACGGCCCGTCAAGCTGCGAGATGCCTGTAATGTGCCTCGTCCAGAAGGAGTTCGACGACTGCACCGATAAGAGGATTCGATGGTGACAGGACGTGGACCGAATTTCGGGTAAAATATTGGACCCAAGTCAGTACGTTCACGCATCCGCTCGAAGGGAGAGAGCGATGGCGCACGTAGAGTTCCGCGGCCTGATTCGGTTGGGAGCGTTGGCAGGTTCCATCCTGGCCTTCCCGCTGTTGGCGGCCGCCCAGACAGCCCAGCCGGCACCGACGTTCACCAAGGACGTCGCGAGCATCTTCCAGGAGAAGTGCGAGTCCTGTCACCGGCCCGACTCGATCGCGCCGATGTCTCTCGTCACGTACGAAGAGGCGCGGCCGTGGGCGCGGTCGATCAAGAACCGCGTCGCCGCTCGCCAGATGCCGCCCTGGCACATCGACAAGACCATCGGCATCCAGCACTTCCAGAACGATCGGTCGCTGAGCGACGCGCAGATCGACACCATCGTGCGCTGGGTCGATGCCGGCGCGCCGAAGGGCGACCCGAAGGACATGCCGCCGCCGGTGAAGTGGGCGGACGACAACGTCTGGAACTTCGCCGCGCTCTTCGGCGGCCCGCCCGATCTCGATCGTCAAGTCGCCGGCCTACACGCAGAAGGCGCTGGCCCAGGACGCGTGGTTCAAGCCGGTCGTGCCGACCGGCCTCACCGAGGCGCGCTGGGTCCGCGCCATCGAAATCCGGCCCGTCGACGGTCAAGGGCCGCAAGATCACGCATCACGCGCTGGCCCGCCTGCAGCAGACCGAAAACGGCAACGACGAGCCGTCAGCGCGCCGCCGCGACCGGCGACGATCCGGGCCCGGGCCTCTTCATGGAGTGGGCCGTCGGCAAGCAGGGCGAAATCATGCGGCCGAACTCCGGCAAGCTGATGCTGCCCGGTTCGAAGATCGTGTTGGACATCCACTACTCCGCCGTCGGGCGAGGACATCACCGATTCGGTCGAGCTCGGCATCTACTTCTATCCGAAGGGCCAGGAGCCGAAGTATCGCCAGGCGCTCGCGCTCTTCAGCGGCATCACCGGCGGCAATCGCAGCCTCGACATCCAGCCGAACTCGGTCTACGTCGGCACCAACTTCCACGTGATGCGCAAGGCGGGCCGCGTCGAGAACTTCCAGCCGCACATGCACCTGCGCGGCAAGGCGATGTCGATGGAGGCCATCCTGCCGACCGGGCAGACGCAGATGCTGAGCATGGTCAGCAACTTCAGCTTCAACTGGCACAACAACTACGTCTATGCCGACGACGCCGCGCCGCTCCTGCCCAAGGGCACGATCCTGAAGATCACGTCGTGGCACGACAACACCGCCGCCAACAAGAACAACCCCGACCCGAATCAGTGGGTGGGCTGGGGCGATCGCACCGTCGACGAGATGGCGCACGCGTGGGTGAACATCACCTACATGGAGGACGAGGACTTCAAGGTCGAAGTCGAGAAGCGCAAGCAGAAGACCTCGACCACCACGACGAGCGCAGCAAGCAGCGAGTAGACAGGATTGCGAAAGAGGCGCCGCGCGCGAGTGCGGCGCCTTTTTTTGTGCCTGACCTCTGACCACCGGTCACTGGTCACTGATCACTGACATGTCTGGAGTGAGGATGTCTCGATATCGATTCGTGTTGTCATGCAATGCGGTGCTGGCCGTCGCCATCGGCCTGGCCTTGACGGCTTCGACTAGCGCGCGCCAGCTGCCGCTGCAGCCCGCGCGCGAGTCCGGTCAGAGCATCACCGCAGCGTTCGAAGGCTGGTATCAGAATCACCGATGGCACGCTACACGCTGCTGGTCGGCTACTTCAATCGCAATCTCAAAGAGACGCTCGACATTCCGGTCGGACCCAACAACCGCATCGAGCCCGGCGGGCCGGACCAGGGCCAGCCGACGCACTTTCTGCCGCGCCGGCAGTGGGGCGTGTTCACCATCAAGGTGCCCAAGGACTTCGGCGACAAGCGGCTGACGTGGACGATCGTCGCCAACGGCCAGACGACCATCGATCCCGGTCGGCGTGATCAAGGGCTATCAGGTCGAGCCGTTCAAGGAAGTCGCGCAGGGCAACGAGCCACCGAGGATTCAGTTCGACCCGAAGGGGCCGACGTCTTCCGGGCCCGCCGGTTGGGATTGCCGCGACGCTGACCGGCACCGTCGGCCAGCCGGTCACCCTCGACGCGATCGTCACCGACGGCGCGGAGAACGATCCGGAACTCAGTCCCGATTCAGCTGAAGCAGCCGCCCATCGCGGTGGTGTGGACGCAAGTTTCGCGGGCCCGGTGACGGTCACGTTCGCCAACGGGCGCCCCACGGTGGAGAAGGACGGCAAGGTGTCGACGACAGCGACCTTCTCGGCGCCCGGCGAGTACATCGTTGCGCGCGCAGGTCAACGATCGCTCGGGCGACGGCGGCGGCGGGTTCCAGTGCTGCTGGACCAACGCGCACGTGAAGGTCACCATCACCGGCGGCGCGGCCACCAAGTAATCGCCACTCTCTGTGCACAACGATGGACGAGCGGCCCTCGTTCATCGATCGTGGCGCTCGGACACGCCGACGACCTGACGCCTACAATCGATCTGAACGTGTCGGTCCTGCTGCTCTCGACCTACGACCTCGGACGCCAGCCGTTGGGCTGGCGTCTCCGGCCGCGCTGGCTGCGGCATGCCGGGTTCACGGTCGCGACCTGCGACCTGTCTCGCGCGATCGCCTGGATGAGGCGCAGGTCCAGCGCGGCGTCGATGGTCGCCATCTACCTGCCCGATGCACACCGCGACGCGTCTGGCGCTTCCCGTGATCGATCGCGTCCGCGCGCTGAATCCGGACGCGACGATCGTGCGCCTACGGCCTCTACGCGCCTCTGAGCGACGCCCTGCTTCGCGAGCACGGCGTTCAGCACGTGCTCGGGCCCGAGGCCGAGGCCGACCTCGTCGAGCTGGCGGCGCGGCCGCGTCGCCGCTTCGCACGACTCAGCCTCGAGCGCGCCGGCATTGCCGAGGCTGCCATTCGATCGTGCCCGATCGCTCGTCGCTGCCGCGCGCTCGGCCGCTACGCGACGCTGCTGATGCCCGACGGCACCCGCCGGGTTGCCGGCGCGACCGATGCGACGCGCGGCTGCAAGCATCGCTGCCGGCATTGTCCGATCGTGCCGGTCTACGACGGCCAGTTTCGCGTGGTGCCGGTCGACGTCGTGCTGGCCGACATCGATCAGCAGGTCGCCGCGGGCGCCGAGCACATCACGTTCGGCGATCCCGACTTCTTCAACGGTCCGACTCACGCGCGTCGCATCGTCGAGCAGCTGCACGCAGCGCCATCCGGCGCGTGACCTACGACGTCACGATCAAGGTCGAGCATCTGCTGAAGCATCGCGACCTGCTGCCGGTGCTGGCGCAGACCGGGTGCCTGTTCGTCACGAGCGCCGTCGAGTCGATTGACGACGACGTGCTCGCGAAGCTGGAGAAGGGGCACACGCGCGCGGATTTCTTCGAGGCGGTCAGCCTCTGCCGGGACGCCGGATTGCTGCTGGTCGCCGACATTCGTGGCGTTCACGCCATGGACCACGATCGCGGCGTATCGCCGATCTGCTGCGACACGCGTCGCGGCGCTCGATCTCGTCGAGCACGTCGCGCCGGTGCAGTGGGGGCTGCGGCTGCTGGTGACGGAGGGCTCGCGGCTGCTGGAACTCGACGACATCCGACGGCGCGTCTCTGCCGTTCGATCCACGGTCGCTGACGTATCCGTGGCGCCACGAGCGACCCGGGCGTCGATCGCGCTGCAAACGGCGATCATGACGATGGTCGGCACGCGCCTCACCGCGGCCGCGTGCGCGAGTTGTTCGACGCGGTCCGCGCGCTCGCGGGCCTGGAGCTCGTGGCGCGCCAGTGCTGCCGTCGCGATCCGTCGATTCCGTATCTCGAACGAGCCTTGGTACTGTTGAGCGGAGCCGAATGCAGAGCAGGTGGCTCTGTTGTAGGGCATAGGGCATAGGGCATGGGCGTAGGCACTAGGGCACGGGCACAGGGACGGGATGGGCGCACGGGTCGAGGGAAAGGGGATGTTGGAGGCGAAGTGGCTGTTACTGCTGGCGACGACGACCGGGTATCAGACCCGGATGTTCGGCGAGGCGGCCGAGCGGCTGGGGGTGAAGCTGGTGTTCGCGACCGATCGCTGCGATCAGCTCGAGGATCCCTGGTGGGATGGCGCCATCCCCGTTCGCTTTCATCAGGAGCGCAGCGCGGTCGACGCGATCGCGTCGAGGCCGCGCGGCTCCAGCCGTTCGATGGCATTCTTGCGGTCGGCGATCGGCCGACGGTCGTCGCGGCGCTCGCGGCGCACGCGCTTGGGCTTGCCGGGGCACCCGCCCGACGCCGCTCGCGTCGCGCGCGACAAGCGGCAGACGCGCGAGTGGTTGCGCAGCGCGGGCCTGCCCGTGCCGTGGTTTTTGATCGCTCGGCGGACGCACGCCGGTCGGCGAGCATCGCTCCGGCGTCGTGGCCGGTCGTGGTCAAGCCCACCGTGCTGTCCGGCAGCCGCGGCGTGATGCGCGCAAACGACGCCGATCGAGTTCGACGCGCCTTCCGCGCGTCTGCCAGGCTGCTCGATGCGCCGACGTGCGCGCGCTGCAGGATCCGGCCGCCGACGACATCGTCATCGAGCAGTTCATCGAGGGGCGCGAGTACGCGCTCGAGGGCATCGTCGACGATGGGCGGCTGCGTGACGCTCGCGATCTTCGACAAGCCCGATCCGCTCGACGGCCCGTATCTTCGAAGAGACGATCTACGTGACGCCGGCTCGCGTTGCCCGCTCGACGCGTAGACGGCCATCGAGAGCGCCGTCGTTGCGGCGATCCAGGCGCTCGGGCTGCACCACGGGCCGGTGCACGCCGAGTGCCGGGTCAACGAGCGCGGCGTGTACGTGCTCGAAGTGGCGGCGCGGCCCATCGGCGGCCTGTGCGCGCGCGCCCTTCGACTGGTCGACGACGAGGCGCGCGCGATCGGACTCGAAGAGCTGCTGCTGCGCCACGCGCTCGGCGAGCTCCGTCGACGGTGGGCGAGGCGCGGAGGCCTCGGGCGTGATGATGATTCCCGATTCCGGCGGAGGGGATCTACCGACGCGTCGAGGGCGTCGAGTCCGCGCGAGCAAGTCGTGGGGATCGAGGACGTGCAGATCACGGCCAAGCCCGATCAGCAGCTCGTGCCGCTGCCGGAAGGCGCGAGCTATCTGGGGTTCATCTTCGCGCGGGCCGACGCTCCCGAGGCAGTCGAGCGGGCGCTGCGCGACGCGCACCGCCGGCTGGCGTTCGCGATCGATCGCGCGATCGTCGTCAACGAGCCGCGACGCTGTCGTCCGTAGCAGAAGCCCGCGGGGATCGAAGTAAAGCCGACGTTGTCTCGGCGCGGCGAACGGCGCTCAGCTCTTGGCTTGCTGCGGGACGTAGCCAGGTGGCAGCGCCGCGCCCTCGCCGAAGAAGAAATCCTCCATCTGCTTCAGGATCAGCTCCTGCGCTTCTTTCTGCCACGGCATCAGGCGGTACTCGTTGAGGATCATCTTCTGCCGCTCTTCCCAGAGCTTCCACGCCTGGGCCGAGACTTCTCGAAGATCCGCTGGCCGATTTCGCCGGGCCAGGGTGGGGCGTCGAGCCCGGAAGCTCCTTCTGAAACTTGACGCAGAACACCTTGCGGCCGGTCTGATTGCCGGCCGGCTCCGGGTTGACGCCGGTGGGCCCGCCGCACATGCTCATGGCGTCATTGTACGTCTGGACTTCAGCGAATGGCGCGACGCGCTGGCATGTGTCGACTATGGGCGAATGACCAAAGGCCCTGACGCTGTGCAGAGAAGGGCCGATACGTGAGATATGGATCAAGCGGATCGGCGCCAGCACGTGCGAAGTCACGTGAACGCGTGTTACCTAGAAAGGGCAGCGCGGCGTATTGATCTACACCATGGCGCTACCTCGACTGTAGTGAAACTGTTCACTCGCCACAGTTTGTCTAGGTACCGACTCAGTTGGCCGTAAACCGTTAGAAATCAGTAGTTTGCAATGGATAGTCCGAAGGAAGAGGTGGCGGCACATCCCTTGCGATAGGGCTGGGAAGAAGGGAGTAACACCGTGAACGAAACGCGCAAGGAACGTCGAGGATTCGCGTCCATGTCTTCCGAAAAGCAGCGGGAGATCGCCAGCAAGGGCGGTCGCGCCGCGCATCAGAAGGGGACCGCCCACGAGTGGTCGTCCGACGAGGCTCGCGAAGCGGGCCGCAAGGGCGGAATGGCGAGCCGCGGCGGCCGTGGCAAGCTGCCGGTGGTGACGTCGGATACATCCCCCGTAGCGTCACTCGAGCCCGATCGACCCGACCGAACCCGCTGCGTAGGGCAGCCGGCTCCAGCGTCGTCGGGGACCCGACGGCAGGTTGAAGATCAGGGTTGCGGTGTCCTCCGACCGCACTCTTCCTTCAACCTGCAAGCCGTCACGAATCTCCCGTCGTCTACATCGCAATTTTCTCGACCTGCACGCGTGCGTCGTTGAAGCACGCGCCGCCGCCGAGATCGGT
This sequence comes from uncultured Acidobacteriota bacterium, assembly GCA_963734095.1. Lineage (GTDB taxonomy): Bacteria > Acidobacteriota > Vicinamibacteria > Vicinamibacterales > UBA2999 > JACCSI01. The sequence continues at coordinate 13,514 of CAVTGK010000042.1, forward strand.
CAGCGAATCGGGCACCAGCGCGTTCGACGTGAAGCCGTTGGCGACGTTGCGCCGCCACACGCCCTTCGGCATCGACACGGTGCCGCGCCGCACGAGCGGCGTCATGCTCGGACCGGCAGCCGCACCTCGCCCGAGGTCGTTGAACATCCGCACGACCTCGCCGTCCACAATCTCGCGCGCGGCGGCATCGTCCGGGTGAATGTCCAATCGAACGGCGGGCCGCGGCAGTTCGCCGAGCGTGGAGCTGACCGTGCGCTCGCTCGCCGGCGAAATCAGCGCGAGCGGATACTGCTCGGTCGCCGGGTCTGGCTGGAATCCATACAGTCCCATCGGCGCCTCGCGATCGAGCGCCTCGGGAAACAGGTGAACCTTCTGATCGGGCGTCCGCGGCAAGACGTCGACGAACTGCACCGGCCGGCCGTCGAACGGGGCCTTCGCCTTCGAACTCTGCCGCAGCTCGTCGCCGTGCGGCGCGGGCAGCCCATCGAGCACCTGCAGCATCGCCTCGAGCTCGTCGGCCGGATCGCCGTCGCGCGTCGAGTCCGACGCGCCGGATCAGCTCCGCGAACACTTCCGGGTTCGACCGCGATTCGCCGACCTGCTCGATCACGGGCCTGGCCAGCTGCAGCGTGATCGGCCCGTACGATCTTCACGAAGTCGTAGTGCTCGAGAAACGTCGTCGCCGGCAGCACGACGTCGGCGTAGAGCGCGGTGTCGGTGAACACCTGATCGAAGACGACGGTGAACAGATCTTCGCGCTCGAGCCCCTTGAGCACGCGCGTCTGATCCGGCAGCGTGACGGCAGGATTGCAGTTGTAGACGAAGAGCAGCTTGATCGGCGGACCGTCGGCCGAGTCCTTCGCCGGCGAGCACGCGGCCCAGATGGTTCATGTTGATGGCGCGCGTCGGCGGTTCCGGATCGCGCAGCCACGTGCGCTCGATGTTCCACGACGCCGAGTTGCTCATCGAGTAGCCGCCGCCGCGCACGCCGAACTTGCCGGCCACGGCGGGCAGCGCCAGAATCGCGGCCGCCGCGCTGCCGCCGTTGCGATTGCGCTCGAGACCCCAGCCGCATTTGACCAGCGCCGGCGAGCGATGAGGCATAGAGCTCGGCGAGCTGCGCGATGCGGTCTGGCGGGCACGCCGCTGACTTCGGCGGCGCGCTCGAACGTCCAGGCGGCGGCTTTTTCGCGCAGTTGGTCGGCGCCGGTCGCGTGCTCGGCGAGGAACGCGACGTCGGCGTGGCCTTCTTCGAAGAGGATAGCGATGAAGCGCCAGCGCGATCGACGAGATCCGTGCCCGGTCGCGGCTGCAGGAACAGGTCGCTCTGCCGCGCCAGCGTCGTCGCGCGCGGATCGATCACGACCAGCTTCGCGCCGCGCTCGCGCGCCTCTTTCAGGAACGGCATCGATGTGAATGCCGGAGGTCGCCGGATTGACGCCCCACACGACGATCAGCCGCGCCTCGGGATAGTCCTGGTAGCTCGACCGACGGCATCTTGCCGTAGAGCCCGAGATTGGCGGCGCCGGTCGGCGCGGCGCACACCGTTCGCAGCAGCCGCGACGCGCCGAGGCGGCGGAAGAAGCGTGGCGTCGGTCGTGTCCTGCGTCAGCAGGCCGTTCGAGCCGCCATAGGACAGCGGCAGGATGGCTTCCGGCGCCAAACTGCTTCGCGTACCTCATGCGACCTTCGACGGCGATCAGGTCGAGCGCCGCATCCCAGGTGACCGGCGCACCGACGCCCGAGCCCTTGGCGCCTTGTCGCAGCGCCGGACGCAGCAGGCGGTCGTCGCCGTAGACGCGCTGTTGAAACTGGCGGACCTTGGCGCAGATGTAGCCGCGGGTGATCTCGTTGAGCGTCGAGCCGTCGATCTTGGTGATGCGGCCGCCGCGCAGCGTGACGGTGAGCGTGCACGCATCGGGACAGTCGAGCGGGCATGCGGTCTCGACGTGCGATTCCGGCATGGCTAGCAGCAGGGCGAATCATGTCGATCAGCTTAGACCGTTCTGCGGCGCAGGCTGGCGAGGATTTCGTACGAGAACGCCGCGCTGCGAACCGCAATATCATTTCATCATCGCCATGAACGAAGCTGGGCCACTCCCGCAGATCGTGATCATCGGCGGCGGATTCGCCGGGCTCGACGCCGCGCGGGCGCTTCGCGGCGCGCCGGTTTCGGTGACAGTCGTCGATCGCCGCAATCACCACGTGTTTCAGCCGCTGCTGTACCAGGTGGCGGCGGCGGCGCTGTCGCCCGGCGATATCGCGTCGCCGATCCGGTGGATCCTGCGGCGGCAGAGACAACGTGCGCGTGCTGCTTGCCGAGGTGACTGCTGATCGACGCCGCCGGCAAGGCCGTCGTGCTGGACGATGGACAGCGGCTGGCGCTTCGACTATCTCATCCTCGCGCCTGGCGCGGCGCACTCGTACTTTGGCCACGAGGAGTGGGCGGAGCACGCCCCAGGGCTCAAGACGCTGGACGATGCGCTCAAGCTGCGGCGGCGGATGCTGCTCGCCTTCGAAGAGGCGGAGCGTGAGACCGACCCGCCGCGGAAGCGGCACCTGCTGACGTTCGTCTCTGATCGGCGGCGGGCCGACGGGCGTCGAACTGGCCGGCGCGCTGGCCGAGATCGCGCGCCATACGCTGCGCCGCGAGTTCGATGCGATCGATCCCGAATCGGCGCGCATCGTCCTGATCGAGGCGGGGGAGACGATTCTGCCGACGTTCCCGCCATCGCTGCGCGATTCGGCGCGGCGCGCGCTGCGCAAGCTCGGCGTCGAGGTCTGGGAGCGCGCGCGGTGACCGGCGTCGAGGCCGAAACGGTGATCGTCGGCGCCGATCGTCTTGCGTGCGCACACGATCATCTGGGCTGCGGGCGTCGCCGGCATCGCCGCTTGGCCAATCGCTCGATGTGCCGCTTCGATCGCGCCGGTCGCGTCGACCGTGCATGCCCGATCTGTCGGTGCCGGGCCACCCGACGGTCTTCATCGCCGGCGACCTGGCGAATTTCACGCATCAGACCGGCAAGCCGTTGCCCGGCGTCGCGCAAGTCGCGAAGCAGCAGGGCAAGCACGCCGCTCGAAACGTGCTCCGACTGATCGCCGGTCGACCGACGACGCAGTTCCACTATCGCGACCCGGGAAACATGGCGACCATCGGGCGCGCCGAAGCGATTGCCGACTTCGGCTGGGCTGCGCGTGTCCGGGTTTCATCGGATGGCTGTTGTGGCTGTTCGTCCACATCCTGTTCCTGATTGGGTTCCGCAACCGGCTATCGGTCCTGCTGCAGTGGGCAGCAGCGTATTTCACTTATCAGCGAAGCGTGCGCCTCATCACCGGCGACACGCCGCGCAGGGCCGGCACCTGCTGACCGATGCGCGTGCTACCGACGCTCGGGCGACAGCACCCGGCCAGGCAGCTCGCCGGTAAAGCGTCCCGTTCTCGCGAACGACGACGCCATTGACCACGATGTGCGTCATGCCCTCAGCGAGCTGGTGCGGCTCCTGGTAGGTCGCGGCGTCGTTGACCTTGGCAGGGTCGAACAGGAGGATGTCGGCAAACGCTCCGGCCCGAATCTGCCCGCGGTCTTTCAGCGCGAAGACCTGTGCTGGACAGGCTGGTCATCGAGCGAATCGCAAACGGCAGATCGACCACCGCCGCGCTCGCGGACGTAGAGCCGAAGCTTGCGCGGGAACGCGCCGTAGGCGCGCGGATGCGGCTTGCCGCGGCCCATCGGGCACCAGGTCGCCATCCGTGCTGGTCATGTTCCAGGGCTGGCGCATGATGAGCTCGATATCGCGCTCGGACATGTTGAACGAGACGAGGCTGGCGTCGCCCGTCTCGAGCAGGCTGAGCGCATGCTCTTCGGGCGTGGTTCCGGCCTTTTGCGCGAGCTCGCCGATGTGCTGGCCCTCAATCGACGGATCCGGCGCGTAGCGGCTGATGACCAGCGTCTCCGCGCCGCCTCGTCGGGCGATGTTGACTCTTGACCTCCTCGAGGATCTTCGCGCGCTCGGGTCCCTTGATGCGCTTGAGCAGCGCGTCGCGTCCGCCCACTTGCGCCCATCGCGGGATGAGCGCGCCACCGATGCCCGTGCCGCTGGCGTTGTACGGATACTGATCGGAGTAGACCTGCACACCGCGCGCGCGTGCCGCCTCGATGCGTTCGATCAAGGCCATCGACAGTCCGTGACTGGCGGGGCCGAGCGCCTTCATGTGGCTGACGACGCCGATGAGGCCCGCCTTCCTCCGCGATCGTGATGACTTCCTGGACGGCGGCGACGACGCCGATGGAGTAGTCGGCTTCGTCGCGGATATGGCTGCTGTAGACGCCCGCCGAATTGCGCCGCCATGCGGGCCATGGCCACGACTTCGCCTGTCTTCGAGTACGAGCCTGGAGCGTAATAGAGGCCGCTCGACAGCCCGAACGCGCCTGCCCGCATGCCTTGTCGCACGAGGTCCACCATCTTCGCCAGCTGCTCGGAGTCGGGATCGCGATCCGTCATCCCCATGACCGCCTGGCGAATCGAACCGTGCGGCACCATCAGGCCGACGTTGAGACCAATGCCTTGCTTGCTCGTAGCGCGCTCGCTGCTCCGCGAGATCGGTCGGGCCCGCCGCCATCAGGGTTGACGAGCACGGTCGTGATGCCCTGAGCCAGCACCGGCTGCCCGTGTTTGAGCTCGTCGGTGGCGAGGCCGCCACCGGCGTGCGAGTGGACATCGATGAAGCCGGGGGTCAACGCCAGGCCGTTGGCATCGATCGTCTTGGTGGCCAGGGCGCCGTCGAGACGTGCCAACCGCCTGAATGCGATCGCCGGTGACGCCGACATCGGCGCGGATCCACGGGTTGCCGTTCCCGTCGAAGACGTGCGCGTTGCGAATCAGGAGATCAAAGCGAGATGGTTGTTGTGATTGGTCCGCGGAAACCGACGCTGTTGCCGCGAGTGCCACAGCGACCAGGAAGCGGCTGAGCATGCGGAGAGGATATATCCACGGCCGTCATGCTCACTGGCGATAGCACAGGCTGTGACAGCCGAGACGTGCGTGACTTTCGGACCGACTGACGAGCTAGCCAGTAGCACAGACCCACCTAATTGGGTAGATTGGTTCACGAGGGCATGATTCCTGTTCACGCCGCACGTGTTCTTAACCGATTGACTGGGCTGACGTTGACCATTCTCATCACGATCCTGACATCGAAGTCGGCGGCGCCGGCCGAACTTCTAGACTGGCCGGCGGTGGTCGCGACCTTTGGCAACACCACTACCATCGTCATACCGGGGACGGGCACCATCGGTAAGGCGAACCTGTATCCCTCGACAGTCAACGTCAGTGGCTTCTCTGGTGAGGTCCTCGGCGTCACCGTAACGCTCAACGGCTTCTCTCATACGTTCGCTGACGACGTCGACATCCTGCTCGTGGGACCGGGCGGGCAGAGCGTGCTACTGATGTCGGACGCCGGTGGCTCCATAGACGTGAGCGACCTCACACTGACGTTCGAGGACGGTGCGGCCGCGTTGCCTGATTTTGGCCCGCTTGTGAGCGGTACGTTCGCGCCAACCAACTTCGGGGAGGGAGATACGTTTCCTGCACCGGCGCCCCTCGAGCCGTATGGCACCGCCCTCTCAGACTTCAACGGAACCAATCCGAACGGAACGTGGTCTCTGTTTGTGGCAGACGACGTGGCGGGAGACGTCGGCGCAATCGCCTCCGGGTTTACGCTGACCATTGTCGCGACCGAGGTCCCGACGTCAGCCAATGATGCCTTCACCACTGCGTTTCAGACGCCGCTCGGCGTCGCCGCCCCTGGTGTGCTGGCAAACGACGAACAGCAATGGCGGGGGCCCGCTCACAGTCATTCAGATAACGCGGACCCGCCAATGGTGCTCGTCTGCGGTCATGGGTCCGACGGAAACTTTACCTACACGCCGAACGCAGGTTTTGTTGGCGTTGACACCTTCACCTATCGAGCGGCGAACAGGTGGGGAACTGGCTCCATAGCGACCGTTTCCATAACGGTTCAAACTCCGACCGTCGCACAGCCGCCCACCGTTCTGCTCGCTTCGTCGATCGTCGGCGACACCGTCACGTTGCGTTGGACGCCTCCCGCGATCGGCCCGGCCCCGACCGAGTACCTGCTGGAGGGTGGAGTTTTGCCCGGCGAGGTCCTGGCCAGCATCCCGACGGGCAGTCCCCTCCCGATCTTTTCGTTCGTCGCACCGACCGGCTCGTTCTACGTGCGTCTGAAAACGATCGCGGGCGGCAGCATCAGTGGACCGTCGAATGAAATCCAGATCCACGTCAACGTGCCAGTGGCCCCGTCGGCCCCGTCGGACCTGGTCGGCACCGTGAATGGCAGCAACTTCAATCTGGCATGGCGGAACACATTCGGCGGTGGCGCGCCCACTCAACTCGTCCTCGATGTGAGCGGCTCCGCGAACGCGACCGTTCCGCTCGGCCTCACCGACCACCTGGCATTCTCGGGGACACCGGACGGCACATACACGATGAGCCTGCGCGCCGCGAACGACGGCGGATTCAGCGCTTCGTCGAATGCCATCACGTTGACGTTCCCTGGCCCCTGTTCGGGCCCGCCGCTGACGCCAATCAATTTCCTGGCGTACAACATGGGCTCGACCGTCAACGCGCTATGGGACCCGGCAGCCACCGGCCCCGCGCCAGCCGGGTTTGCCTTGAGTGTCAGCGGGTCCTTCGTCGGGGACGCGCAGACGACAAGCCGGGTCGTGAGCGCGACCGCGCCGCCGGGATCGTACGGGCTGAGTGTCGTCGCGACAAACGACTGCGGCGTGAGTGCGGCCACTCCGATTCAGTTTGTCACCGTGCCCTGACGACTTGCGATGGAGAGCGTCACGCCAGCGAGTGTTCGGGTGCGCCGTCCTTCCGCGGACGTTTGGGGTATTTGCTGTCGACGTAATCGTCGAGCAACTTCTGGAACGCAGCGGCGAGCTCGTCGTACGTCCCGCGGAGGGTCGTGACGTGCTCGCCGTCGATGTAGACGGGGCAGTTCGGCGCTTCTCCCGTGCCAGGCAACGAGATGCCGATATTCGCAGCCTTCGACTCACCCGGTCCGTTGACGACGCATCCCATGACCGCGAGGGTCAGGTCCTCGACCCCTTCGTACTCCGCGCTTCCATCGCGGGAGGCTCTCGCGGATGTAGCCCTGCACGCGTTCTGCAAGCTCCTGAAACGTGGTGCTCGTCGTGCGACCGCACCCCGGACAGGCGGTCACGCTCGGTGCAAAGGATCGCAACCCGAGCGCCTGCAGCAGCTCGCACGCGGCATACACTTCCTCGCGACGATCACCGCCGGGCCGCGGCGTGAGCGATACACGAATCGTGTCGCCGATGCCTTCGCTGAGCAGCGTCCCCATCGCGGACGCCGACCACACCAGCCCCTTCGTGCCCATTCCCGCTTCGGTGAGCCCGAGGTGTAGCGGCTGCTTCGTCTGTCGCGCGAGCGCCCGATAGATCTCAATCAGATCCAGTGGGCGCGAGGTCTTGCACGAGATGATGATCTGATCGGCTCGCATCCCCGACTCGATCGCGAGCTCGGTGGATTGCAACGCCGACAGGACCATGCACTCGTTGATGATCTGTTCGGACGTGCGATTCAGAGTGCCGGTCGGTGTTCTCCTGCATCTTGGCCATGACGAGCTCCTGGTTGAGGGAGCCGCCATTGACGCCGATGCGGACCGGCCGGCCGTGTTCCACGGCGACCTTGCAAATGGTTGCGAACTGTTCGTCGCGCCTTCGTCCCGTGCCCACGTTGCCGGGGTTGATGCGGTACTTGTCGAGTGCCTCCGCGCAGGCCGGGAACCGCGTGAGCAGCAGATGGCCGTTGTAATGAAAGTCGCCAATCAGCGGCGCCGTGCAGCCGGCGTCCACCATGCGTTGCTTGATTTCGGGGACGGCGGCGGCCGCTTCGGGGACGTTGACGGTGACGCGCACCATCTCGGAGCCGGCTTGCCACAGCTCGACGCACTGCTGCGCCGTAGCCGCCGCATCCGCGGTATCGGTCATCGTCATCGACTGGACGACGATTGGGGCGCTCCCGCCGACGGTGAGATGGCCCGACGCGAACCGGGCACGGTGCGGTGACGTTGCGAGAGGTGAATCATTCGTCGTTCTTCCAGCCGTCGGCGATCAACGTCCGCTTCACATCCTCCGAGCGAAACAGCGCGATGTCCATGGAATCGAAGTTCTCAGCGCGGTCCAATTGGTTGTCGACGAAGAACGTGAGCGTGAGCTGGGGTGTGCCCGGCAAGCAGTACCGCGCGCGCATGTCGCCCCTCGGGATGAAAGAGCCGCCACAAGACCGTTGGCGCCGTGGCACTCATGCTCACCATCATAGCTGGACCGGCCGACCGAGCTCGGCCGAGCGGTACAGCGCCGACAAGGCCGCCGCAATCGTGCGGCTGTCGCGCAATGTCACCGTCGGTTCCCGCCCGTCGAGCGCCGCGGCGACGAAATCCTCGACTTCGCGAACGAACAGCAGCGACGAGCCCTCGACCACGAGGCTTTCGACCGCCTGCCCGCGCCTGATCTCAATCGTTTCTCGCGGCGATGGCTTGAACGGGTTGGCAACGGTGATGACTCCGTCCACGCCGGCGATCTCGAGCCAGGTGCGATAGGGCGGCCCGGAATCCGCTGTGAACGGTTGCCACCACCTGATTGGGAAATCGAAGCATGCCCGTGAACGACTCGTCGACGCCGCTGTCGGTCATGCACGACCAGCCGAACGCTTCGACCGGGGGCTGGCCGATCAAGCCAACGACCGCGCTGACCGGGTAGCAGCCGATGTCCCAGAGGCTGCCGCCACCGAGCGACGCATCGAGCCGAACGTCCGGGTTGCCGGCTGCGAGTAAAGGTGAAGCCCGCGTTGATGGTCTGCAGGGTGCCGATCGTCTCGTTGCGGACGAGATCGAGCAGGCGCGCCGAAGAGTGGCTCGTGACGATACATGAACGCCTTCGGCCACGACTCGCTCGCGGGCGCGCGCCACGGCCTCGACGCGGTCGACATCGTCGGGGCTCATCGCGAGCGGTTTTTCGCACAGCACGTGCTTGCCGGCATCGAGCGCACGCAGCGTCCATTCCACGTGCAGCGAGTTGGGCAGCGGGACGTAGACCGCGTCGACCGACGAGTCGCGAAGCAGCGCATCGTAGCTCGCGTGAGCCGTCGGGATGCTCCAGGTCACGGGCGTACGCGTCGCCCCGCGAGGCGTCGCGGCTGGCCACGGCCGCGACCACCGAGCGCCGCGCCGCGCGCATGGCCGGGATCAGACGTCCGTTGATGTGCGCCGTGCCGAGCAGCCCCCAGCGCAGCGGTCCGCTCACCCCCGTCCCTTGCCCATCATGCGGCGGTTGAACTCTTCGGATTGACCGCGAGGAACGGAGAGCGTCTTCCAGTCAGCGCCCTTCAGATGCTTGGCGATCAGGAGGATCTGATAGGCGTGGCCCGCATAGTGCGCAATCTGACGGCTGATGGCCTTGTAGATCGAGTGCGGCTCCTGGCGAATGTAGCACGATCTCGATTGAGGTCTGCGTCGGTCAGCGGATCGAGGGCCTCGAACACGCGCCGCCATCCGTCTTCCCACTCCGCCAGCAGACCGGCGCGGTCCATCGGCACGTCCTCGAACTCCTGATCACGATGCCGATCGGGCTTCTCGCCATCGGAGGTCCGAAAGTCGGTCCAACGCGACCGCATGTTGCCAGCCATGTGGCGCATCAGAATCGCGATGCTGTTGGCCTCGGGGTCGAGCTTGACCCAGAGCTGATGCGTCGTCGAGCTGGGCGATGGACTTGTCGGCCAGCTTCTTGATCTTCTGCAGTTCGTCGCGCGCGACGTCGAGAATCGGGGAGGAGGACATAGAGGGTGCCTCGTGCCTAGGTGCCTGTGTGCCTTGGTGCTGGTGCCAAGGTGCTCAGGTGCTTAAGGTACCTATGGTGCCATGGTGCCAGGACTAGTGCACCCCAGCACCGAGCATCCGCACCGATGACAGTCCGAACTGCACCTATGCACCCAATGCACCCCATGCACCAGCACTCAGGCACTTAAGGCACCCAGGCACCTCAGCCCGCATGTTCTAACACATATGCTCCAGCGCAAGGAGCAAAGCCGAGATGCCTGCCAGTGCTAACGCACCGCGGGTCAGATCACGGCGGCGTCCGGCGACAACGAGAAGGGCCGACGTGCAGGATGAATCCCCAAAGGATACCCTGCGTGATGGAGAACGTCAGCGGAATCAGAATCAGGGTCGCAAACGCCGGCACGCCGATCTCGAGCCGATCGAAGTCGACGCCTCGAACGGTCTGGAACATCGCGACGCCAACCATGATCAAGACGCCGGCCGTGGCGTACGGCGGGATTGCGGCGACCAGCGGCGCGATGAACAGGCAGGGCAGGAAGCAGATCGCTGTCACGATCGCGGTGCAGGCCGGTGCGGCCGCCCATCCGGATCCCGGCGACGCTTTCGACATACGCCGTTCCGGGCGAACTGCCAAAGAGTCCCGCGCTCGCGGTTGCCATCGAGTCGACGATCAGCCCGCGCCGCAGATTCAACGGACGGCCGTCGGCGTCGACGAGATTGGCGGCGCTGGCGACGCCGATGAACGTCGAGAGCGAGTCGAACAGGTCGGTCATCATCACGGTGACGATCGCCGGCACGAGCGCCAGCTGCAGCGCGCCGAGCGAGATCGAGCTCGAGAAAGACCGACGAGAAGTCCGGCGCGCTCAACCACTGCGTTGGTGGCGACACCCAGCCGCCAATCCACGCGATTGCCGTCACGGCGAAAATGCTGGCCAGAAAGGCGAGCGGATTCTCGGTTGACTCGCTGCGGACGGACGCCTCTGGCGGGCCACGGGCGTCCCGTCAGCCAGACGATGATCCCGAGCGCGAGCAAGGTGAGCACCGCGCGATGGTCGAGCGGGCCGACGCCGACCAGCGTCGCGGGGTTGCCGGCGACGAATCCTGCGTTCTTCAGACCGATGAACGTGAGCAGCAGGCCGATGCCGGCGGCGGTGGCGATCCGCAGCGAGTGCGGAATCGCCATGGCGATCGACTCGCGCAAGCGGCGTCACGGAAACCAGCAGGAACAACACGCCGGCCCAGAACACGATGCCGAGCGCGACCGGCCACGGCACCTGCTCCTGCAGCACGATCGTGAAGGTGAAGAAGGCGTTCAGCCCCATGCCCGGCGCGACGCCGAACGGCAGCTTGGCGTAGAGGCCCATGAGCAGCGTCATCGACGCGCACACGAGCACGGTGGCCGTCAGCACGCCGCTGAATGGCATGCCCGTGCCGGCGGTCGACAGGATCGCGGGGTTGACGATCACGATGTACGACATCGTGAAGAACGTCGTGATGCCGGCGATGATCTCGGTACGAAGCGTCGCGTCCGAGTCACGTGGCGCATGCCCTCGAGAGGTCCGCTGGCAGTCAGGTCACTCAGGCTCTATCGCACGCGTTCCATCTTCGCCGGCAGCGCCTGCCGCGACAGCAGCGCGACGAACTCTTTCTGCCACTTCGGCTCGACGCGATCGGTGAGCGTGACGGCGGTCCACGCGCGAAACACGCCGCGCCGGGTGATGCGCACCGCGCGCACGGCGCCGGTCTTGATCGCCGGCTCGATCGCCCACCGCGCCATGACGCTGACGCCGAGGCCCGCCTTGACCAGCTCGAGGATCGCTTCGGTCAGCGGCACCTGCGACACCCGCGCCGGCTCGACGCCCGCCGGGCCGAGGACGCGCGTGAAGATGTAGCTGTCGGCGCGCTCGACCTTGTAGATGATCAGATGCTCCTCGGCGAAGTCGTCGGGCTCGATGAACGCGCGCTTGGCGAACGGATGCGACGGCGCGACGACGGCGACGAGCTCGTCCTCGAAGAGCGACGCGCGTTGACAGGCGCTTGTCGTCGACCTCGCTGGTCACGATCGCCAGATCGATCTGCCCTTCGAGCAGCGCCTCGAGCGGACGATCGGTCGCGTTGACCATGATCTGCACGTCGACGCCGGGAAACTTGCGATGGAACGACTGCAGGAGCGGCGGCAGCCAGTGATAGCCGGTGTTGCACTGCGTGCACAGCCGCAGCACGCCCTTGCCGTTCTGCGACATCAGTCGCAGGTCGTCCTCGGTGCGGCCGATCTCGTCGAGGACCCGCTTGGCCGCGCCGAGCACGCGCTCGCCCGGCGGCGTCAGCACCATGCGCTTGCCCGAGCCGCAGGAACAGCTGCAGGCCCAGCCGCGACTCGATGTCGCGCAGCTGGTGCGAGAGCGCGGACTGGGTGAGGTGCAGCCGTTCGGCCGCGCGCGTCACGCTGCCGGTCGCGGCAATCTCGTTGACCAGCGAGAGATGCCGGACTTCGAGCGTCGGCGATGGCATGGCTCAATCAATGTATGAGCCGCGCTCATGGCGTGTCAAGAGATGATGAAGGTGCCTCTGCGCAGCGACGATACTTTTCAGTTACGGCGTGATCGGGCACTTACTCGTCGTCTTTTTCGTCGTCGCCTGACGAATCGACGTCCGGCTCGTTTGACGAATCGACGTCCGACTCGGTGCCTTCCGGCGCTTTATCCTCGTCGTTCTCCGGCTTCATGAACTCCGGGACTTCGTCGACCGCATCCTCCGGGGCGTCGACCTCGTCGAGGTCGTACATCCGGCCGGTGAACTTCGTCGGGAATCGGGCCCTTGGGCCCGCGTTCCTTCTGCTGGAAGTTGCCTTTTGCGCCCTTCTTGCCTTTGGGCGGCGCGGGAGGACCGAAGTTGCGTTCGCGGCCGCTCGGCTCCGTCGGACCGCCCGGACGCGTGCCGAAGCCGCCGGGACGCGGACCGCCAAAGCCGCCGGGCCGCGGCGGACCGCCAGGCCCGCCGGCCGCGGCCGCCATAGCCACCCCCAGGCCCGCCGGGGCCCGCCGGTCGAGGACCGCCATAGCCGCCGCCGCCCCCTGGCCGAGGTCCGCCGTAGCCCCCGCCGGGACGTGGCGGCCCGCCGGGCCCGCGATCTTCGCGCGCCCGGGCTTCGCTGACCGCCAGCGGCCGGCCCATGAACAGCTGACCGTCGAATTGCTTGATGGCCGCTTCCGCGACGGCGCGGTCGGCGTATTCGACGAACGCAAATCCGCGTGCCCGGCCGGTCTCGCGATCGAGGGGCCGCACGATTTGCGTGGGCTCACCGACCGCGGCGAAGTGCGTCCGCAGGTCTTCTTCGGTGGCTTGGTACGGGAGATTACCTATGAACAGTCGAACAGGCGGCACGGGATCGTGGAAGGAGGGAAGAGTGCGGTTGGTCCGCTGTAGCGAAGCATAGCAAAAACGCTACAGCGTGCCAAGCTCGGCTTTCAACGCATCGAGTTTGAGCCGCAGCATGTCCCGGTGCGCCGGCCGGGAGGCGGCCTGGAGTTCCGCCTGCGCCTGGGCCATCGCCAGCTCCAGCAAGGCGCGGCGTTCGGCTCGTTCGCGCTCCGCGGGAGTCAGAGCCGGCCGTACCTTCCTGGCCGCCCGCGCATCGTCCTGCTGCGACTCGATTGCCTTGCTCTCCCAGCCTCGTGCCATCCGCTGATCGTACACCGCTCAAGGTAAGATTGAGCCGCTCCTCGCGGGGCTCCGTGCAAAGGAGGCCCCTACCTGCCGTCCTCGCTCGCAGGACGGCAGACGGAGGTGACGCGAGCGAGCGGGCGTTGTGTGCCCGCATCGAGGAGCTCATGACCACCTTCACTTCCGTCACGCCCAATCTCATCGTCCAGGACATCGATCGCGCTACCACGTTCTACCGTGACGTCCTCGGCTTTACGATCAAGACAACCGTTCCGGAATCCGCGCCCTTCGTGTTCGTCTGGCTCGAACGCGATGGGTGCCCGTGTTTCTCAACGATCCTGGCGCCGTTGAGAAGGACATGCCCGGCGCGCGCACACGAATGCCTGGCGGAACGGCGACGTTGTTCTTCGTCCTCTCCGACGTCGACGCGTATCACGACCGTATCTCGGCTCGCGCGAAGGTCGTGATGCCGCTGAAGACGCAGTTCTATGGCATGCGCGAATTTGCGATCGAAGATCCCGACGGGCACATCCTGACATTCGCGGAACGAGTGTCGTGACCAGACACGTTCTCTGGTCGAGGCGTGAACCTTGAAGCACGAGATTCAGGAGACCAGAGAAGGCGTCCCCGACCATCCTGCGCTGTGGCTGACCGAAAACGTCGGTTACATCCGGGACCGCGGCCTGGTGCTGGACGTCGCTTGCGGTCGGGGACGCAATGCACTGTTCCTCGCGATGTCGGGCTTCTCGGTGCATGCGGTCGATCGCCGCGAAGAAGTGATTCGTGAGCTGGGATTGTGGGCCAAGGCGACAGGCGTTGTCGTCGAGACGCAAGTGCTGGATCTGGAAAGCGGCCGCCCGCCGATCGAGCCGAATCGATTCGACGCGGTGGTCGTGATCAACTATCTGCACCGGCCACTCGTCCCGGTCCTGATCGAAGCGCTCGCACCGAACGGCGTCCTGATCTACGAGACGTTTACTATCGGACAGGCGCAGCGCGGGCATCCTCGCAACCCGGATTTCTTGCTGCGCGATCGCGAGTTGCGCGACTCGTCAAACCGCTCGAGATCCTGAGGTGGCGGGAAGGCGATGTCGAGGGCAGATTGGTGGCCTCCATTGTGGCCCGGCGTCGCGAACGCCGCGATCGAACCTTGTCGACTCCCGACGGATTGCCTTAGCATGCTGAGCGATGCGACGTCGGACGGGTTTCGCGACCACAGTGTTGCTCGTGTGCGCGTCCGCTGCCTTCGCGCAACCACCACGGAATCCACCATCATCCTCGCCTGCCGCCGAAGGCACGACTGCGATTGAAGCCTCGACCAGCGTCGAGGCAGGTACAACCGAGTGGAAGGTGACCGGGGGTCCTGCGTTCAGCTGGGTGCTTTTTCATTCGGAGCGTGACCACCGTTACGTGATGTCCACGGTGTCGTGGAGCAAGATCCTCACGCGCCCCCGGGGGTCGGGGGTGCTGCGTGGGCAGTTTGCCTGGGCATTCGAGGCGGTTCCACTGTATGGGCAGCTGGCGCCCGACGACATCTACGGCCTTGGGATCACGCCGATGGTGGCGCGATGGAATTTTGAGCCGCAGGGGAAGTACGCGCCGTTCCTCGAGGTGGGCGGCGGTGCGCTGTGGACGCAGAACGCTGTTCCTGTCCTGACGACCTCCTCCAACTTCACCGCCCATGGGTCAGCGGCGGTCCGCATTTTCGTCCGGCCGCGCCAGGCGGTGGTCGTCGGCTATCGCTTTCACCACATCTCGAACGGCAATCGCCTCCAGCGCAATCCCGGTATCAACGCTCACGTCCTGGAGATCGGATGGTCGTACTTCGCGGCGCACCGTTGACGCCGGCGCGAGCGCGTGCGTGAGTCACCGCTCGTACGACTCGCGGCGGGCCGACGCCGACAGCTTGATCAGGTACCGAAACGGATCCTTCCAGAACATCTGCTTGATTTCCTCGAGGCTGCTGGCGCCGCTGTAACTGATTGATGAGCAGAGGTGCCGCAGGATGTCCTGAACGATCGGCCGCACCGATCCGCGTGCGGGCACACTGACTTCCGTCCCCTCCGCGCCCAGCGCTTCGATGTCGAGCGTGTCAGCGTCTTCGACATCGAGACGGTCGCGGATGGCCTGAATGGACGCCATGCCGCGGAGCACTTTGAAGGGGACCTTGACCGTGCGCTGGGCGTCGGGCAGGACGACGGGCTTCTGGACGATGTCGCCCGGCGTTTCTTCAGTGCCCGCGAACATACTGCCGAGCATCACCGTGTCTCCGCCGAAGATCAGGGCCTCGAAAATCGCGCCGTGGCGGCGCACGCCTCCGTCCGCGATGAGCGGGACTCGTCGCGCGCTGTCGGCCGCCTGACGACATTCGACCAGGGCTTCGATTTGCGGGACGCCGAAGCTCGTGGTGATTCGTGTCGTGCAGCCTCCGCCGGGGCCGATGCCGATTTTGATGCCGTTGACGCCGCGCTCGGTCAGAAAGCGCACACCATCTGCGCTCGCGACGTTCCCCGCCACCAGCTCGAAGTCACCGAATCGCGCGCGGAACGCCGCGATGGCCTTTTCCATCACCATCGAATGCCCGTGCGCAATGTCGATGACGATCACGTCCACCCCGGTGCGGATCAGCTCGGCGGCGCGTTCGAGATAGTCACCCTGCGCGCCAATCGCCGCGCCGACGAGCAGGCGTCCGTGGGCATCCCGCGTGGCAAACGGAAGGCGCTCCTGGCGCCCGATGTCTTTGGCGGTGATCAGTCCAACCAGCGTCCCGTCGCGATCGACCAGGGGAAGCTTCTTGACCTTACGTTCGATCATCAGCCGCTCGGCCGCTTCGGTGTTCAATTCGCCATGGCCGACGACCAGTTTGTCGATTGGCGTCATCCGCGTCGCCACCGTCCCCTGATCGTGGGCCACGAACCGGACATCCCGCTCGGTGAGCAGCCCCTTCAGTCGGCGCTTGTCGTCGACGACGACAAGAGTGCCCATCCGTCGCCTGCGCATCTCGGCAACGGCTTCGGCCAGGGGCGTTGACGGCGCGACGGCATAGGGGTCGCGGATGATCAGGTGTTGCGTGCGTTTGACCTTCTGGACCTCGCGGACCTGGGGGAGGATGTCGCCCGACTTGAAGCCGCGGTCGATGATGCCCAGGCCTCCCTCTTCAGCCTGCACAATCGCCATCGGCGCCCGGGTCACGGTGTCCATGTTGGCCGACACCAATGGCCGCTTGAGCGTGATGTGCTCGGAAAACCGGCAGGACGAGATCGATGGCCGTCGGGTCCCGGCGCTCGAGCACGCTGCACTGTGGCCGCAGCAGGAAGTCGTCGAACGTGCAGCCGCGGACGACGTCGATGAGTGCCTTGTCGATGGGCATGAATGCGTTATGGTAGTCCACGGTGCAGCTCAGCCTCCCATGGTCCGAGCCCGACGTCGGTCGCTCGGAATCGGTCTTGTTCGTCCGTCATCGCCGCGCGCGCCGGTACATCATCCGCGTGCTCCCAGGCGGGGTGGTGCGAGTTACCGTCCCCAGGTGGGGAGCCAAGCGCGACGCCTGGGCGTTCGTGCATTCGAGCCGCGCCTGGATTGCGCGACAGCGCGAGCGGCAAGCCCTCGGTGCTGCCGCGAGACAGCCGTCGTGGGATCTCGGGACGAGTGTTCTGGTCGATGGTCGGGACGCCACCGTGACGATCGACGGAGACAGGCGTGTCCGGATCCGCTGCGAGGGTGAGGCCGAAGTGCGACTTGATGCCTCCGGTCGCGACGTTCGACGGACCGTCGAAGCCTGGCTTCGCGCCCGGGCGGCCCGCGTGCTGCCGGCACGGCTGAACGCGCTCGCCGCAACACACGGGATCGAGGTGCCTCGCATCTCGATTCGCAACCAGCGATCGCGCTGGGGCGCCTGCTCGCCGTCTGGCACCATTACGCTGAACTGGCGCCTCGTGCAGGTGCCACCGTTCGTGTGCGACTACGTGCTGCTCCACGAGCTGATGCACCGCCGCGAGCTCAATCACTCCCCCCGTTTCTGGCGGTTGGTTGCCGCCTGCTGTCCGCGTCACGCCGAGGCCCGGCTCTGGTTGCGCAAAGAAGGGAAGGACCTGTGGTCCGAGTGCGATTGCTCGTAGCAGCTCTAGGTGTCCTAGTGGCGATGGATGCCGAGGCGCAGATGGCGACTACTGGCCTGCTGTCCGTTCACCTGGGTGTCGCCTCAGGCGGCGACACCGAGACAGGCGTGTCACCCGGCGTGTCGATGGCGGTCATCGAGAGCAACGGCTGGGGCACCGAGATCGAATTCGCGCACACCGCCAGCTTTATCGACGAGGCGTATGACGAGAGCGGGATCACGTCGTTGATGCTCAACGTGATTGGTTTCTGGCCCGAAATGCGGGTTCGGCCGTTCGCCACGGTCGGGGCCGGGCTGCTGCGCGTACGTGCGACGCCCCAATTCGATGCGCCAGCGCTCAATCGCACCGACTGGGGGATGAACGCGGGAGCCGGAGTGCTGGTGATGCTGGACGATGCGGTCGCCATTCGAGGCGACCTCCGATATGTTCGGTACCTCGGGCGACAGGATGAACTGTTCTTTGTCGAGGAAGGGTTCTTCGACTACTGGCGCGCGTCGATCGGCGCGACCTGGTCATGGCCGATGAAATAAACAGTGGCCAGTTGCCGGTGGCCGGTGGCCGGTAGCCAGTGGCCCGTGGCCCCGCGTCAGTTGTCAGTTTCCAGTTGCCATTCAAGGTTCGTCGTGACTAAAGCTTTGATCGTGGCTAGTTGCGTCACGGCGCTTGGTATCGTCGCCGCACAGCCAAAGCCCGCCGACTGGCAGCTCATCGTCCTGGGCATCGCGCAGGACGCCGGCATTCCACATCTCAACTGTCAGCAGCCGTTGTGCACGGCGATTCGGGCGGGCAAGCGGCGCGCCGAGCGAGTCTCGAGCCTCGGCCTCGTCGATCGCGTCAGTGGCGTTGCGTACTTGTTCGATGCGACCCCGGACTTCAATGCACAGGTTCATGCGCTGACGAACGGGCGGCCTCCGGACGGGATATTTCTGACCCATGCGCACATCGGCCACTACACCGGACTGATGTATCTCGGACGCGAGTCGATTGGCGCGCGCGCCGTTCCGGTGTACGCAACGGATCGGATGCTCGAGTTTCTCGACGCCAACGGACCGTGGAGCCAGCTGACCGCGCTGGGGAACATCGAGCGGCGCGTTGTCGAGTACGACCGTCCGCTCAGTCTGCCCGGGGGGCTACGCGTCACCGCGTTTCGCGTGCCCCATCGCGACGAGTTTTCCGACACGGTCGGGTACCGCATCGAAGGCCCTCGTCAGAAGGCGCTGTTCATCCCCGACATCGACCGGTGGGAGAAGTGGGATCGCAGCATCAAGGAGATCGCCGACGGCGTCGACCTGGCGTTTCTCGACGGCACCTTTGCCTCGCCGACGGAGGTGAATCGGAACATCGAGGAAATCCCGCACCCGATGATGAGCCGCACGCGCGAGCTCCTGAAGGGCAGCCGCGCGCGGCTCCTGTTCATTCACATCAATCACACGAACGCCGAGATCGATGCGCCCGACGTCGTGCGAGAGGGGATGACGTTCTCCTTCTAGGTTTCACAGTTCCACAGTTCCACGTTCCAAAGTTCCAAGGTTCCAAAGTTCTTAAGAGCCTGTAACAAAATGGACCTGAGTGCTGCGCCGCAGGCACCACGAGAACGTTTGCTGGTCGATTCTGAGAGGCGAGGGCGCGTGGGCTTCTCTATACACTTGCGAAGGCCGGATGGTAGCGAATCGTGCCCCGTTTCCCTCGCAGCACACCCGGCGTCAGTTCGAGCGCCATGAACCCATCGTCAGGGACGTTGTACTGGCAGGCCAACCCGAAGGCAGATGCCGGTCGGAAACCGAATCTCGGGTAGTAACTCGCATGCCCGAGCACGACTACGGCACCAACGCCCTGCCACTGACACTCGTCCAGGCCCATCCGCACGAGCGTCGAGCCAACGCCTTGCCGTTGCCTCGCCGGCGACACCGCCATCGGTGCCAGTCCCATAATCCGCATTTCGGGGTGTGGCGAGAGTGTCACGGACGAGAACAGGATGTGGCCGGCGATGACTCCTTCGACGTCGGCGACGAGGGATATGATCGGCTGCGCCTGCTCCCGAAGGGCATCGACGAGGTCCGCTTCAGTCGTGGTGCCGAACGCGTGTCGATGCAGCATACGAATGCCCGCGAGGTCTTCCGGACGCTCTGGTCTGATCAGCATTTCTTAGGCCTTTCACAATCCAAGGTTCCAGGGTTCCAAGGTTCCAAGGTTCCAGGGTTCGGGTTCCAGAGTTCAACTTCTTGGACGTCAACTGAACGTTTGAGTCTAGGACCCTGGAACCCTGGAACCTTGGAACCCTGGAACCTTCAATAGGCGATCGCGTAACAGTCCCGTCGCGGATCTGCTGCGGCGAAGCGATTGCCCGTGGCCGGATCGATCATCACCGCCGTCGCGCATCCCGACATGCCGAACGGGCGAATGCGGCTGACGTCGTGTCCACGCGCCTTCAGCTCGTTGAACACGGCCTCCGGGATCGTCTGCTCGAGATTCAGCTTGTTGAAGCCCGCGCGTGTGCGGCCAGAAGGATCCGTGGAAGTGCAGCGTCTGGAATCGCGGCCACTCGAACGCGGTATGCAGGTTCGGATACCAGTCGTCCCAGAACTCGACGATGTTCAGGAAGGCCTGGATGATTGTCTGATCCTGGTTGTCGCCGCCGGGCGTGCCCAGCTCCCATGATCGGCGTGTCGCCGCGGAAGACCATGCTCGGCGTCAGCGTGTAGCGCGGGCGGGCTCGCGGGCGAATCTGGTTGGCCATCGTCTTGTCGAGCCAGAACTGCTCGCCACGGACGCTCATGCCGATGCCGGTGTCGCCCAGAATCACCGCGCCCGGAATCCAGCCGCCGCTGGGCGTGACGTCGAACACGTTGCCGTCCTTGTCGATGACGGCCATGTGGGTGGTGTCCTTCGACACGCCGGCGGAGTCGAGACCGAACGATTCGCCTTGATCGGCGGTCGTGAGCCGCGTGCCATCAGGGATGTTGAACCTCGCGTACGGCCACGATTTCACCTTCGAGTCGTACTTCAGCGGATCGCCGGCGATGAAGGCTTTCGAGGCGACCTTGGGATCGATGAGCGCGGCGCGCTCCTTCGCGTACTCCTTCGACAGCAGCCCTTCGCCTGGCACCTGCACGAACGCCGTGTCGGCGTAATAGGTGTCGCGATCTGCGTAGGCAAGCTTGAGCGCCTCGATGACGGTGTGGATGTAGTCCGCGCTGTCGTGTCGCATCCCGCGCAGATCGAAATTCTCGAGGATGTTCAGTGCTTGCAGGAGCACTGGCCCCTGGCTCGTGAACGAGTGCTTATAGACCGTATAGCCGCGATACGTCGTCTTGGCCGGCTCCTCGATCCGTGCGGAGTACTCGGCGAAGTCGCTCAGATCGAACGGCGATTGGTGCTTTTGGAGAAACGCGACCATCTCCTTGGCGATGTCGCCCTTGTAGAAGCGGTCGCGGGCCGCGACGATGCCAGCGACGCGACCTTTGGCCCTGGCGTTGCGCTCGGCTTCGACCATGCGCTTGAGCGTTCGTGCGAGCGTCGGCAGCTTGATCGTCTCGCCCGGTTTGTAGGTCGTCCCATCGGGCTTGAGCCAATAGCGCTGGTTGTCCGGCCACTGCTTGAAGAAGTCCAGTTGTCGCTCGATGCCCTGTGCGGTGCTGTTTCGAATCGGAAAGCCGCTCTCGGCATACTGGATGGCGCGCGCCGACACGTCGGCGAAGCTCATCGTCCCCCACTTCTCGAGGACGGTCAGCGCCGCATGCAGCGCACCGGGGACAACCGCCGGATCCAGTCCCGCGCCTTCCAGCGTCTTGCTGCGCGACGTGAACCAGTCCACGTCCACCGCCTTGGGCGCCCAGCCCTGGCCGACGATCGACGTGACCTTGCCTTCCTTTTTGGGATAGACGAGCACCAGCGCTTCGCCGCCGAGGCTATAGAGGTCTTGCTCCAGCACGCCACCGACGATGAGTGAGGCGACGCCGGCATCGAAGGCGTTGCCGCCCTTCAAGAGGATCTCGAATGCCGCCGCCGTCGTGAGCGGATGTCCCGTCGACACGCCGCCATGCGGCCCCATGACCGCGGGCCGCAACGACGGCGCGCGACGGTCGGCGCCTTCGCCGCGCGGTCCTTGCTGCGTCGCAACGAGAACGCCGCCGGCAACTACGACGAGCAGGGTGGAGATGCCAATTGAACGGTGAATAGTCATCGTGCGCCTCAAGCGCGAAGTATCGCCGAAAAGGCGGAAAGCGTTCACTCTCGGACGTCTAATGATGCTATGAGGGCGTGCGCGTGAATGACCCGTAAAGCGCGAGAGCGCAACGAAAGAGACGGCCATGGTGGAGAGAGACCTGCACATCGCTGGGGAGTGGCGGCGCAACGGGCTCTGCTGGTTAGCTTGATGGTCTGGTCCAGCACCGGCTTGTCGGCCCAGTATCCTTTTGGGCCTCAGGTTGCAAAGGATGGCACGGCGGTCCTGCTGCAAGACTACGTGAGCCTGCCGGCTGTCAAGCAGAACCAGCGGTTCGTATCCGCCCCCAATTGACTTCGCGGACCAGTTGGGCCGGGTGAACTTCTTGCGCTCTGAGCCGGCCAACGCGCCCGAGTCACCGGTTCGTTTCTTCGTCAACGACCTGAATCGCAATTTGTACATCCTCGAGAAAGCCAGCCGTACGTTCACGCCCTACATCAACTTTGAGGAAGTCTTTCCCAAGTTCGACAATCGTCCCGGCTATGCGGGCGGCCTCGTTACTTTTGCATTCGATCCGGACTATGCGGGCAACGGCAAGCTCTACAGTGTCCACACGGAGGACCCCAACGAAGCTGGTTCCGCCGTCCCGACCAACGCCAGCTTGCCCGGACTCGATTTGAGCGGTGGTTACACTGTCACCGCACCGATCAATCCGCCTGCGGGCGCGGTCGCCCGGGAGGCAGTTCTCGTCGAATGGACGGACACCAACCGCAATAACCTGACATTCGAAGGGACAGCCCGCGAGATTCTGCGGGTGGGGTTCAACACCGACATCCATCCAATTGGCGATCTGCTCTTCAACCCCTTGGCACAACCAGGTCATGCCGACCATCGCAACCTCTACATCTCGGTAGGCGATGGTGGCGCGGGAGAGTTAGCCGGCGTTACGCATGCCATCCCGCAACGGCTTGATGCGCTGCAGGGCAAGGTCTTGCGGATTACGCCCGATATCGCCCTGCGTCCCGACGACCTCCTGGGCCCAAACGGTCGGTATCGCATTCCCACCACCGGTTCAGACCCCAACCCCTTCGCGGCACTGAGCCTTGCCAACCTCAGAAAGGAAATCTACGCGTACGGCTTTCGCAATCCTCACCGGATGCTTTGGGATCCGTTCTCTGACAAGCCACTCGTGATGGACATTGGTTTGAACGCGTGGGAAGAAGTCAACATTCTCACCAAAGGGTCGAATTATGGATACGCGGAGCGTGAAGGCACAGAACAGCTGTTCGTTGGCGGCACGAATGACGGCAAAACCGGTGGTCAGACCGTTCCACCGACACCCTTTCCCGATCCCGACTTGTTGACTGTAACCGGCATTGCGACTCCGATCACGCCGCTGTACCCTGCCGCTGCAGTACAGCCATGAAGATGGCGATGCCATCAGCAGCGGCTTTGTTTACCGCGGTTCGCTGATGCCGGAGCTCACCGGCAAGTACATCTTCGCCGACATCTCGACCGCACGGCTCTTTTTCGCCGATTTGGCCGACCTGATGGTGAATGACGATGGGAACCGCACCACGCTCGCCGCGGTGCATGAGCTGCAGGTGGTATTCGACAGCCCCCACGACAACCCCGACCAGGGCGCCGTCAATCGTCGGTTGTTCGACATCGTGGCCGATGAGTACGCGAGCAAAGGCGGCGATGCTCCCGGTAGCTCGCGTGCTTCCGGGCGGTGCCACTGTAACCGGCGGCAACGATCCTGACGGCATCCCGTACGGCGGCGGACGCGCCGACATCCGACTTGCGTTGGGTGGTGATGACGAGATCTACATCTTGAGCAAGAGCGACGGCATGATCCGCCAACTTGTGGCGGTGGTGGGGACCGGTGGGAGCCCCGCGGCTGTAACCGCAGCGCCAGCGAGTGTGCCGGCCGGCGACCCGGCGACGGCGACATGGAGCGGCATCACGAGCCCCACTGGCACGGACTGGGTGGGCTTGTACACCACCACCGACGCGGACGTGGCGTTCATCGACTGGCGCTATGTCAACTGCTCACAAGTGCCGGGAGCGCGGCGGCCGCCGGCTCCTGTGCCTTCCCGACCACAGCGTTGGCCGCGGGCGCTTATCAGTTCCGGCTGTTCCGGAACGATGGGTACAGCAGGCTGGCGACGAGCAACAACTTCACGGTCACCGAGTGGGAGTACGACGCTGACGGCGAGCCCACCGACGGTCGTGGCCGGCAGCCCGGTGACGGCGACGTGGAGCGGCATCGCGGCTCCTGCCGCCAGAGACTGGATTGGTCTTTACTTGACCACCGCACCCGATACGACATTCATCGACTGGCGGTATGTCAGCTGCTCGCAGGTGCCCGGCAGTCCAGCGGCTGGGGGCTCCTGTGCGATGCCGATTCTTGCAACGCTGGCTCCCGGTACCTATCAGCTGCGGCTGCTTCGCGATGATGGCTACGAGAAGCTCGCGACGAGCAACAACTTCACGGTCACGGGTCAGAGCACGCCGACGGTGACGGCGAGCCCATCGACGTTAACGGCCGGCAGCCCGGTGACGGCGACGTGGAGCGGGATCGCGAGCCCCGCCGCCAGGGACTGGATTGGGATCTACACGACCGCGGCCGGGGACCAGTCGTTCATCGACTGGCGGTATGTGAGCTGTTCACAGACGCCGGGGAGTGCGGCGGCCGCCGGCGCCTGCGCGTTTCCGACCACAGGGCTAGGCGCAGGCAACTATCAATTCCGATTGTTCCGCGACGACGGCTTTACGAAGCTGGCGACGAGCAACACCTTCACGGTCACGTCGGGACTACAAGCGGCCGGCAGTGTGCTGAGGCGTACTGTTCACTTTCGGACCAGCCGAGCGCGTCTGGAGAGGGGAGTAGCGTCTATTTGCGCGGCGGGTTCGGGCCGCTCATATTCACCGACACACCCGCCGTCGCAAGCAGGGTCGTGCTGTCATCATCTCGCTTCCACACGGTCCGACCGAGCGATCCAAATACCGCCAACGCGGGCGAGACGCTGTAGGAGACCGTGCCACTTGCGTCCAGCCGCCGACGACTGAGGCCAATTTCCTCGCTGATCGCTTGGTCGTCAGTGGCATAGGAATGAGTAAGGGCTCCGGAGACGACCATCTTGTTGGTGATCACCCGCTCGAACGCGCCGCTGGTAAAGAACACGCCGCGTGAAAAGTAACCCGTGCTTCCGTACACGCGTCCGACGGCCAGCCGCCGCTCGAGATTGAGTGGCAGAATCCAATTGATGCGGTTGAGACCAGTGCCAGTGGTCGAGGTCTGACTGAGGTATTCCAGCGTCGGACCAATTGACACCCCAAATGACTTCGACGCGGCATCGCGAAGAACAACTTTGCTCGCGATGTACATGTCGCCCAATCCGTTCAGACTGTTGCCTGCGCGATCGGAAACTCTGAAATACGGCAGCGTCACTGAAACTTGAACACCGGGCGCTACCCCCACGCTCAGATCAACCACCGGGGCGTCAGCTCCCGTGGCTACCGGCATCGACCACTTGCTCATAGACAGAGCCAGCCAAGCCTCACCGGGCTGCAACGCGCTCGCATCGTCGAGCCATGCGCCGAAGGTGCGCACACGAGTACCGAGCGACACGTCCACGGCTCCGTTGACCGGTTCGACGAGGCCCGAAGTGTTCGGCACCGGCGGAGGGCGCTTGGTTTGACCCGGCGGACGCCCATGGGGGTTACCCTGCGCGAAGACAAGGCTGGCGAATGCGAGAGTACAGATCGCCAGCCACGTCACGCGGCATGCGCGGTTCATCGCTCCCGACTCTGGCTGACGGCGCGCTGTGCTTCGACGTTCGCGTCGACTCCTGGCTTGAGCTGATGAATCGCCTGGCCAAGACTCAGGTTCTTGTCCACCATGAGCAACTTCAGATCGGTGAAGTTGATTCCCAGGTTCTCCGAGACGTGCACCGACGCCACGAACTGACCCTGGTTCTTGAAGCCAGCCGCGTAGGGTGCCATATCGGTTCCGGGTGGCAGATCCAAGAGCGTTCGCAGACGGTCGACGAGCCGCTGATTGCGGGGCAGGTTGGGTGACGGTGTTGTGTTGGTCGTTGTCGTCGGGCCCTTGGCTGGCTTGTTGCCATGCGATGTCGATTGAGGCCCGCGCCCGCTTGCCTTCGTCTTCGGGCCAGCCGCGTGCGTATTCTTCGGTCCTGCCTGAGCGGCGGTGACTTTGGGTCCGTGCGGCGCGGCGGTAGTCTTGGGGCCTCGGCCCTTCCCTTGAGCGGCGGGGGAGGCCGAGCCCACGGCGACAAATGCCGTAACTATCAAAAGTGTGATCGCACGTCTCATGATCCCCTCCGTGATCCGGATGGGACCATCAACACTTGTGCCAGACGCCGAGGTGCCGTTCTCTGCCAGTTTTCAGCGAGAAAACTCCGCACGCGATCACGAGTGTTGTGCTCAAGCACGCGAAAATCGTTCGCTGGCATTGACATTCGGCGTCGGTTAGAAGCTCAACCGTCGTGCTACACTCATCCGTCCCCCACAATCCCTTTTCGCGTTCGCTGGAGGACGGAAGTATGTACCTGACGAAAGTGGTTGTCTTGATCGCGCACGGCGACGAGCTGAACTCCGACCGAATCTGCGAAATCATCGATACGGCCGTCGGGCATCAGCTCGTCGGCGGAGACCGCGCCCGTGTGATTTACGAAATCCGCCCGCCCGACACGACCCAAGTGACCCTCGGAGCCATCGATTTTGCTCTCGCGGAAGGCGAGCTGCCCGTCAGTCAGACAGAGCGTGCGCTGGTCGGAAGTTCGCTCGTAGATTCTTCTCCAAACTAGAATCGATTAGCCGTCAACCTCCGAGATCTGGGGCCGCGCAACTGGAATGAACACGCTTCCGTGGCGCGGCCTCCGGAGGTCACTGAGCAAGATGCTTGATCCGAGCGGAAAGGTGCTTGGCGGCCTCCCCCTATTTGGCGATAATCGGCCGCAGACAGAGTGTTTACGGGCGAAGGCAAGGGTGACTTCTCGGCTCGCCCCAATCGTGACAGCTTCGCACACGGAAAATGACATGAGTGATGGCTCCGGCGCAGAGGCTCGGCTTTGAGCGAGCTCGGCCGAGCTCGGGACAAGGCGTCGTGGCGCGACACCTTGCTGAGCGTGCTTTCGGCGTGGAACCGCAATCAGGTCTGGAAAATCGTGACCTTGATCGTGGTGATCTGGATCGTCGGCGGCACAGCACTCCACTTCGCGGAGCGTGGCACGAATCCAGCGTTCGCGACGTGGCGCGAGTCCCTCTGGAACGTCTGGGTCACCCTCTTCAGCGGACTCAACGACGCGCCCAACACTCCTGTTGGGCGGCTCGTGGTTTCCGCCGTGCTTGTCCTCGGTGTCGCCTTGGCCGGTTTGTTCACGGCCAGCGTGGCGTCGATCCTGATCGAACGCTCACTAAGGAGTCGTGAGGTGTCCAATCTTGAAATGTCTGGCCATCTGGTGCTGTGCAACTGGTCGCCGCGAGCCCTAGACTGGATACGCGAAGTGCACAGCGGAATCGTCATCGACAAGCGGCCAGTCGTGATCGTTCACGACACACCCGACGAAGTCGTGCTGCCTGACAAACTGGATGAAACCGCCTTCAACGACGTCTATATCGTCAAAGGTGACCCAGCCAACGAAGTGATCCTGCGCCGCGCCAAGGTTGCGCAAGCGCATTCCGTCGTCATCTTGTCGGATGACCGCCAGGACCAGCACGCCGACGGAAAAACCATCGTGTGCTGCATTGCCGTCAAGAACGTTTGCGTGGAAGAGCGCCAGCCAAACATCGTGGCCGAGTGCCGGGATCCGAAGTACCGGCCGCACATGCGCAAGTCGGGTGCCGATGAAGTCATCTCGGCCGCCGACTTCGGATTGCGGCTGATGGCACGTGCCTCGCTCTTTCATGGCATGACGCGCGTTTATCAAGAGCTGCTATCGGTCCGGCGCGACGCCAACGAGATGTACCTGGTGCCGGTGCCTGCCCAACTTGTCGGGATGGATTTCGTCGCAGCGGCAAATGTGTTCCTGCCCGATCGCACGAATATGAAGGCGTGCCTTCTCATCGGGCTCTATCGCGGTGAAACAATGATGCTCAACCCGGTTGGCGAGGAAGCGGGACCGTTGCGCGACGGCGATGAGCTGATTCTGCTGAGCCAGAATCTGCCGGATCTTTCGCGGCTGCAGCCGCCCGACGCCGCATAATTTCAGGCTCAGGGGAGGGCAGATGCAGCGCGTCATCATCTTCGGACTTCTTTCGGTTCTCTCGGTTGGTCAGGGCGTGATGGTTGCCCAGAGTGTGAGCGATTCGGCCCTCGGGGCATGGACGCTGAATCACGCGAAATCGACCTTCAGCGGCGCCGTGCCGGAACGGCGTGTCACGAAGTTCGAGGTGGTTGGCGATGCCATCAAGGAAACCACCTACACGATGAGCAGCGACCAGCCAAGCGTCCTCGTCGAGTACACCGCGCGATTCGACGGCAACGACTATCCGATCTCGAATTCCATTCTGAGCACGGTGTCACTGAACCGCGTGGACGACCGCACGGTCGAGCGGACCGGCAAGATTCGGGGGCAGGTCGTGGAGACGGAGACCCGAACCGTCTCAGACGACGGCAAGGTGTTGACGGTTACGACCAAAGGCAACAGGGACGGCACGGAGTACTCGAGCGTTCAGGTTTACGATCGACAACCATGACCCCTACGACTCCGTACGCGAAAAACCCTATAAAACTGGTGCCGGAGGAGGGGGTCGAACCCACACGCCCGTAAAGGGCACGGGATTTTGAGTCCCGCGCGTCTGCCAGTTCCGCCACTCCGGCACCTCGTCCACGCCTCGCGGAAATCCCCGGGTTACTTCCGGCGCGGATTTCGCTATTCTATCGCGGCTGTCGCCTTGACACTCGTCAGGCGCGAGTGCCACGCATCACCCCGGTCCTCTGGAGGTTGTCGGTTCGATGCGCAGAAAGCTTCGCGATTTGACGTTCGCGGCCGCGGGCGCCGCGGTCATGGCTGTCGTCTTCTACACCGCGCTGCCCGCTCGCAAGGGCAGGCGCCGCGCGCCGCGCATCCCGCGCGTCGCCAACGGAAAGCCCGATCTCAACGGCATCTGGCAGGCGATGAACACCGCCAACTGGGACCTCGAGCCGCACATGGCGCGGCCCGCGCTGGCGATGCGGCCCGGCCCGATCGTGCCGGTGCCGGCCAAGGAAGTGCTCGCCTTCGGCGCGGTCGGCGCCGTGCCGGGCGGCCTGGGCGTCGTCGAGGGCGGCGAGATTCCGTACACGCCCGAAGGCCCGCAAGAAGAGAGAGGAGAACCAGGCGAACTGGCTGCACGCGCGATCCCGAGATCAAGTGCTACCTGCCCGGGCGTGCCGCGCGCGACCTACATGCCGTTCCCGTTCCAGATCTTCCAGAGCGACAAGGCGGTCGCCATCGCCTACGAGTACGCCGGCGCCTTCCGCAACATCTACCTGAAGGATCCGGGTCCGCCGCAGGTCGACTGCCTGGATGGGGCAGTCGGTCGGGCGCTGGGAAGGCGACACGTTCGTCGTCGACGCCAACGGCTTCCACGATCAGAGCTGGTTCGATCGCGCGGGCAATCATCACAGCGAAGCGCTGAAGGTCACCGAGCGCTACACGATGACCGATCGCCGATCACATTCAGCTACGAAGCGACGATCGAGGATCCCAAGACGTTCACGCGGCCGTGGAAGATCAGCATGCCGCTCTATCGCCGCGTCGAAGCGGGCGCGCGGCTCGGCCAGTTCAAGTGCGTCGAGTTCGTCGAAGAGTTGATGTACGGCCACCTGCGCAAGGAGCCGGTCAAGTAGAGCGGCGCTTCAGCCGCGCGATTCGGAGTCGCTAGTGATCGGTTTCACGCTCGGCGCTGGCCGTCGTGGCCGCTTCGGTCGCGGCCGGCGCGCTTGGCGCTGACGCCGCGTCGAAGGCGCAGGCGCCCGGCCGGCGTCGCCAAGCCGTGGACGGTGCCGCGCACGCCGGACGGCAAGCCCGACCTCCAGGGCAACTGGAGCAACGCGACGCAGACGCCGCTCGAGCGCCTGGGCAAGCAGGCGCTGATCGCTCACCGACGAAGCAGGCCGACGCAGATCGAGGATCGCGCGCAAGCAGGTCGCCGAGTTCCGCGATCAGCCGAGCGACCCGAATCGCCCGCCGCCGCCCAAGGGCGGCGACGAGCGGCGCGCTGCCGCCGGGCGAGCCGACCTTCATCGAGCGGATCTCGGCAGCCGGCCGGCGGCACGGTCGGCGGCTACAACAGCTTCTGGCTCGATCCCGGCGACGCGTGCTGCGCATCGACGGCAAGCCGCGCAGCTCGATCGTCATCGATCCGCCCGACGGCCGCGTGCCGGCGCTCACCGCCGAGGCGCGCACAGCGCGACGCCGAGCGGACGGCCGCGACGCAAGAAGTTCGGCGAGTTCGATCATCCCGAGCTGCGCGGCCTCGCCGAGCGCTGCCTGCTGTCGTTCGGCTCCAACGCCGGCCCGCCGATGCTGCCGAACTACTTCTACAACAACAACTACCAGATCGTGCAGACCAAGGATCACGTGATGATCATGACGGAGATGGTGCACGACGCCCGCGTCATCCGCATGGGCGGCACGCAGCATCCGCCGAAGCACGTGCGGCAGTGGATGGGCGACTCGATCGGCCGCTGGGAAGGCGACACGCTGGTCGTCGAGACCACCAACTTCCACCCGCTGCAGCAGTTACCGCGGCGCGTCGGAGAACCTCAAGGTCATCGAGCGCTTCACGCGCACCGGTCCGGACACGATCGTCTACAAGTTCACGATCGACGATCCGACGACGTTCACGGCGCCGTGGACCGGCGAGCTGCCGTTCAACCGGATCGACGAGATGATCTTCGAGTACGCCTGCCACGAAGGCAACTACGCGCTTGACGCAACATTCTCGAGCGGCGAGCGCGCGAAGGAACGGCGTCAGAGCCGAACAGAAAAGACAACAACAGTAGGTGACGCCATGAAGACGCATCGTCTGTCGTCGCGTTGCGCTGGGTCTGGCGGTCGCGTCGGTGATCGCGTTGGCCGCTGCACGCGTCCACGGCGGCCCAGGCGCCTGCGGGCATCGCCAAGCCGTGGACGATGCCGCGCACGCCCGACGGCAAGCCCGATCTGCAGGGCAACTGGACCAACGCGACGCTGACGCCGCTCGAACGGCCGAGGGAACACGCCGCTCGTCGATGTCCGAAGGAACAGGTCGCGAAGCTGGAGAAGGGCTTCGCCGACCGCGTCGAGCGGCTGGCCGCAAGACAGCGACCCGAATCGTCCCGCGCCGCCGAAGGGTGGCGACGGTTCGACCGGCGCGGCCGGCAAGGTCGGCGGCTACAACAACTTCTGGATCGATCCCGGCGATCGCGTCGCGGTCGTCAACGGCGAGTACCGCGTCGTCGCTGATCGTCGATCCGCCGAACGGGCGAGGTCCCGGCGCAGACGCCCGAGGCGCGGCAGCGCGGGCAGGCGCGGCTGGCGATGGCGAAAGGACGCGGCCAGTACGACCATCCCGAGCTGCGGCCGCTGGCCGAGCGCTGCCTGATGTCGTTCGGCTCGAACGCCGGGCCGCCGATGCTGCCGAACTACTTCTACAACAACAACTACCAGATCGTGCAGACCAAGGATCACATGATGATCCTGGTCGAGATGGTGCACGACGTCCGCGTCATCCGGATCGGCGGCGAACGGCTGCCCAAGACGCGTGCGTCCGTGGATGGGCGATTCGATCGGCCGCTGGGAAGGCGACACGCTGGTGGTGGAAACCACCAACTTCCACCCGCTGCAGGTGTTCCGCGGCGCTTCGGAAAACCTCAAGGTGACCGAGCGGTTCACCCGCGACCGGGCCGGACACAATCCTCTACAAGTTCACGATCGACGACCCGACGACCTTTACCGGCCCGTGGAGCGGCGAGGTTCCCTTCAACCGGACCGAGGAGTTAATCTATGAGTACGCCTGCCACGAGGGGAACTACGCGCTGTCCAACGTGCTGAGCGGCGAGCGCAATCGCGAGCGGCGGGAGGCGGAGAAGAAGAAGACGCAGCAGTAACAGCAAGCTGGACCAAGTGCAGAACGGAAGGCACACGCTATGCGAACGACAGCTTCAATGTTCGTGGCCGGGGCCGTGCTTGCTGGCGGCAACGGTGCCCGTCGTCGGGTCATCATGCGTTTGGCGCGGAGTTCGATCCGGATGCGCCGATCCGGCTGCAGGGCAAGGTGGTCAAGCTCGAGTGGGTCAATCCGCACGCCTGGATCCACATCGAGGTCGCCAAGCCGGACGGCACGAAGGAAGTCTGGATGGTCGAGGGCGGCACGCCGAACACGCTGCTGCGCCGCGGCCTGACGCGCGACTCGCTTGACGATCGGCACCGAGCTGGTCGTCGACGGCTATCAGACCAAGGACCACTCGCTCAAGCGCGCCAACGGCCGCGACGTGACGTTCACCGACGGCCGCAAGATGTTCATGGGCTCGTCCGGGCACCGGCGCGCCGAAGGACGGGCGCGATCCGACCGAAGGCGGCACCAAGAAGCCGCCGCCGGTTCGATAGTCAAGGTTCCAGGGTTCCAAGGGTTCCAGGGTTCCAGAGTTCCAGGCACGTTCGAAGGTTCAAGGTTTCACAGTAGGAACCTTGGAACCCTGGGACCTTGGAACTCTGGAACTTTTTGTTTGGAGAGGCATTTGTGACGAAAACAGTGATGGCTGTTCGCGATGCTGCTCGTGCCCGCCCTGGCGCTGGCGCAGAGTCCCGACGCGATTCAAGGTGCCCGGTGGAGTACTTCACGCTGCCGAACGGCCTGAAGGTCGTCGTCAGCGAGGACCGCAGCGCGCCGGTCGTGCTGGTCGAGGTCATGTACAACATCGGCTTCCGCATCGAGCCGAAGGGCCGCACCGGCTTCGCCCACCTGTTCGAGCACATGATGTTCCAGGGCTCCGAAGCAGGTGAAGAAGATGGAGCACGTCTCGCTGATGCAGCAGGCCGGCGGCGTCGTCAACGGCTCGACGCGCCTCGACTACACCAACTATTTCCAGGTGCTGCCGTCGAACGCGCTCGAGCTCGCGCTGTGGCTCGAAGCCGATCGCATGCGGTCGCTCGACGTCAGCGCCGAGAACCTGAAGAACCAGCAGAACGTGGTCAGC
Organism: uncultured Acidobacteriota bacterium; assembly: GCA_963734095.1. Classification (GTDB taxonomy): domain Bacteria; phylum Acidobacteriota; class Vicinamibacteria; order Vicinamibacterales; family UBA2999; genus JACCSI01. The sequence goes on from CAVTGK010000042.1 coordinate 46,539, forward strand.
GAGGAGGTGCGGGTCAACGTCCTCAACCAGCCGCATGCGGCCTTCGAGTGGCTGGACATCTGGCAGCGCGCCAACACCAACTGGTACAACGCGCACAACTTCTACGGCGACCTCGCCGAGCTCGAGGCGGCGACGCTCGAGGACGTGCAGAAGTTCTTCAAGACCTACTACGCCCCGAACAACGCCGTGCTCGTCGTCGTCGGCGACACGACGGCGGCCGATGTCCGCAAGCTGGCGGAGAAGCACTTCGGCGGCATTCCGCGAGCAGCCGCTGCCGCCGCCGGCCGACGTCTCCGAGCCGCCGCAGAAGGAAGAGAAGCACTTCACGCGCGAGGACAAGCTGGCGCGCACGCCGGCGCTGGCGATCGGCTGGCATCTGCCCGAGCGCATGACGAAGGACTTTTTCGCGCTGAGCGTGCTCGACCCGCTCATCGTCGGTGACGAGAGCGCGCGCCTGTATCAGAAGCTGGTGCGCCAGGATCGGCTGGCCATGTCGGTCATCGGCGCGTTCAACTTCCTCGGCAACAACTGGGACGTCAAGGGGCCGATGCTGTTCACGATGCGCGTCGACTACCTGAACGACAAGAACGCGCAGCAGGTGCTCGATGCGATCGAGAGCGTGCTGGCCGAGGTGCGGACCAAGGGCATCACCGAGGCGGAGCTCACGCAGGCCAAGACGGCGCTGCGCTCCTCGTTCCTCGAGGACATGGAAGGTGGGTTCATGCCGCGCTTCGGCCGCGCGAACCTGCTGGCGGCCTTCGCGTTGTTCGACAACGACCCGAACGCGGATCAACACGATTCTCGACGAGCTCGACAAGGTGACGGTCGCCGACGTGAAGGCGGCCGCGGAGCGCTGGTTCGTGCCGACCAATCGCACGTCGATCGACAGCCGGCCGGTGGCGAAGCCGACGGCCGAAGGAGGTCGGCGATGACTCGTCAAGCCGCTCGTCGTTGCGCTGGCCGCGGCGGTTCGTCCTCGTTCCCGATCACGGCGGTCGCGCAGACGCACGCCGTCGGCGCGCCCCGCCGTCGCGCCCGAGCGGCCGTTCGTGCCGCCGCCGCGCGTCGAGCGCACGCTCGTCGAACGGCCTGCGCGTCGATCGCCGTGCGCTACCCGACCGTGCCGAAGGTGTCGGTGGTGCTGACGATCAAGTCAGGGCTGGCCGTCGATCCCGCGGAGAAAGCCGGGCCTGGCGCAGTTCGTCGCCGACGCCGTGCAGGAAGGAACGACGACCCGCGACAGCGTCAAGATCCGGCAGCGAGATCTTCGCGATGGGCGCGAGTCTGACCGCGGCTGCCGGGCAGGACACCTCGTCGTTCACGATGCGCGGGCTGGCCGACACGCTGCCGGCGATGATGACGCTCGTCGCCGACATCGTCCGCAATCCGACGTTCCCGCAGGCGGAGATCGACCTGCTGAAGGCGAACAGCCACGCAGGCGCTCAAGGCGCAGCTGGCGTCGCCGCAGGCGGTCAACAACCGCATCTATCGCCAGACGCTGTTCGGGCCGCATCCGTATGCGCGCGTCGGCGCGACGCTCGAGACCGTGCCGGCGATCGATCGCGCGTCGATCGTCGAGTATCACAAGACCTACTACCGGCCGAACAACGCCTTCCTCCTGGTGACCGGCGACGTCGACGCCGGAGGCGGCGTTTGCGGCCGCCGAGAAGGCGTTTGGCGGCTGGGCGCGCGGCACGGTTCCGCCGCCGCCGGCGGCGCCGGTGCCGACGCTGCAAGGGCCGGAAGATCGTCTTCGTGCAGCGTCCCAACAGCGTGCAGTCGTCGATCTCGGTCGGCAACTTCACGATTCGCCGCAGACGACCCACGTTGGCCGGTGCTGAACGTCGCCAATCAGATTTACGGCGGTGCCTTCGATTCGCGGCTCGTGCGCAACATCCGCGAGGAGAAGGGCTACACCTACTCGCCGCAGTCGGTCGTTTCAGGCGATGGGGCAGGCCGGCCTCTATCGGGCCGTGGCCGACGTGCGCAACGACGTCACCGGCGCGACGCATCAAGGAGATCTACAGCGAGATCGACAAGTTCCGCGCCGAGGGGCCCGGCACCGACGGAGCTCGACAACGCCAAGGTCTACGCGCGCGGACTGTTCGTGATTCAGAACGCGACGCAGAGCGGCCTGTCCAACACGCTGAACACGATGTACAGCTTCGGGCTGCCGAACGATTACCTCGAGACGTTCCAGAAGACCGTCTCGACGCTGTCGCCCGAAGCCATCAAGACGGCGGCGCAGATGCTGCTGGGCTCGGAGGACTCGGTGATCGTGATCGTCGGCGACTACACGAAGGTCAAGGACCAGCTCGCGGCGTTCAAGGACATCGCGTTCGTCGACATCAGCGGCAAGCCGATCGCGGCGCCGCAGTAAGGTCTGGTACAGGTGCCAGTGCAGTTGCAGATGCCAGTGCAACGGCAGGTACTGGCAGACGTCACCTTGGCAACGGCACCTGGAACGCGGCACTCAAGAAAACCCGATCCAGCGGCCGGCGGCGGCGACGATAAACCACAAGCGCGATCGACGTGAGGCCGATCGCGCTTGTGAGGGGGGTGGCTTCGCCGCTGCGGCAGCGCGATCCGCTTGTGCTGCGTGAAGGTGAAGAGCAGTGCGATCGGCAGCGTCGTGATCTTCACCCAGAACGAGGTGTTGTAGTAGCACTTGATCGATTCCGACAGGAACAGCGCGGTGCCCGTCGTCAGCATGACGACAATGCGGCGATCAGCCAGGGCCGTGCACTGCGCGCGATGTCGCGCGATCGGCTGGCGCAGTCCGGCGCCGAGCATCCGCAGGTCGACGATCAGAACCGCGCCGCCAAGCAGGCAGAGGCCGAGCAGGTGAACGGCCTCGATGACAGGGAAGAGCCACAGCGACGTGCGGATGCTGTTGCCAATCCACGACGCCTCACACCACTCGAAGAACGGCAGCAAGGAGAAGGTTGTGAAATCCACTGAAGTCTCAGAACGACGCTGTCAGTGCCAGTTCCAGTTGTCAGTTCAAAGGAGTGAGTCGAACTTCGACTGGCAACTGGCGACTGGACTTGCCATCCCGCACGACGCAGCCAGCGGCCCAGTTGATCAACGCGGGCTGCGGCTGGATGTCGCAGTCGAACCAGTTGTAGGCAATCATGCGGCCGGCGACGACGATGCCCGCCCATAAGACCAGCGAGACGATCGCGGCGACGCGGGCGGCTTTGGGAACGACCGGGCGACAGATCCCACTCGGCGACCGTGCGTCTCGACGCGCGAGTGGAAACAGCCAGACGTTGAGCCCGGCCAGGATCAGCATGACCACCTTGACGCGGAAGAAGATGTTCTGATAGTTCCGCACGGGGATCGCGTAGAAGAGCAGCAGCCCGGTCGTGAACATCACGGCAAAGCCGACCTTCGTCCAGGGCAGCACGCGCGTCGAGCATTTGCGAGACCGGGCACGGTTCGCAGGGTCAGTCCGAGCAGCCGCAGATCGAGCATCACCGCCAGGCCGACGAACAGGGTCAGCGCCAGGACGTGGGTCGACTCGATCAGCGGATACATGTAGAGCGACTCGTGCAGCGCGATGCTCCACGTCGTGCTGGCGAGCCACTCGAGGAAACTCAGCAAGGACACGAAGCGCTAAGTATAAACTCGCCCGACATGCGAAGCCTGGGATCAGCGTTCTTCTGGTGACCTGCCTCGTTGTGACGACGCATGGGCGCGCAAGAAAAGTCCGCTGGCCAGTCGTCGCGCCCGGCACCCGCGCCGCACAGCCATCAGCGCATCGGCACGATGAGCGAGCTGATGGTGCACATGATCTATCCGACGTCGGATGCGGTCTTCTACATCTCGTCACGCACGCCGAAGACCGACGCCGAATGGGCGGAGCTGCAGGCGAAGACCCTGACGCTGGCCGAATCCGCCAATCTGTTGATGATGCCCGGCCGCGCCCGCGACCAGGATCGCTGGATGAAGGATGCGCGCTTGATGTTGGATGCGGGCTGGGCGGCGTTCAAGGCGGCGAAAGCCAAGGACGTCGCCGCGCTCGAGGCCCTGAGCGATCAGCTCTACGAGTCGTGCGTGACGTGCCACAAGAACTATCGGCCGGACTACGGCAAGCCGAAGCCGCCACGGCGGCTGAGACTGGCGAGTTAGTCTGATCCGTCTACTGCGGCTCTGATAGTTCGGCCGTCTGGATCTCCGAGCGCGTACTTCGCGTGGCAGTTGGTGCACGCGTCGTAGACCTCGGCGCCGACATCGAAGACGGCCGTCTTGTCGTGCGACTCTGCGGCGCGGATCGCCCGTTGGCCGACGTCGATCAGCGCCTGCGACATCGTCATCCAATCGCCGCCATCTTTGGCGCGGCTGCTCATCATCAGCAGGTTGCCCGACTCGGCGACGACATACGCGGCGTTGCGCACCGCGTCCCATTCTTCGGTGGTCTGCCGGCTCGATCTCGGTGATGCCGTTCGCGTCGATGATGGTGCCGACCGCATCCCAATACACTTCAGCCGCGGGTTCGACGACCGATGCCATCAGCTGCTTGACGTCCGCGACTGGTCTGTAAGGGGGCGGCGCTGGAGCCCGGCCGCATGCGGAGAGGATGAGAGCGCCGAGGACCACGAACCAATGAATTCGCTGCATTGCGTCGATTCTACTTCGGGAGCCACACGAGCGCGACGAGCTGCACCGACACGCCGCCGCGTTTGGGCTTGACGAGGACGCGCTCGAGCGGCGTCTTCGCGGGCGTCCCACTGCGCTGCGATGGTCTGCAGTTCCTGTTCGAGCGCTTGCGCAATTTGATCGCGCTTCTCGCGGAGCGCTGTCACTTCGGCTTCGGCGCGCGCGACGTCCTGCGACGCGCGGCTGACCCGGCCGTACCCGCGCGCCGCCGTCGTCGCGCGGCCGAGCGTGCTGGCGCTGACCGCCTTGCGACCGAGGATCGCGCCGAAGATCGTGGCCGCCACCGAAACGCCCGCCTGCATCTTCGATTCGGAGGCCTGCTCCTGCTCGCGCTGGACGGCCGATCTCGGCGCGTCTCAGACGGTCCTCGGCGGTCGCGAGCCGCGCGCGTAGCGCTCGCGCACCCGGGCGAGCTCGGCGTCACGTTGCTCGCGAAGCGAGGTCTGCAGGCGGATGCGGAAGTCGCGCTCGCTCTCGTCCATGGCGCGAGACGAGTTTCGTCCGCGGGCTTCTCGACAGCTCGATCGCCTGCGACCGGCCAGCCCACTGCGTGAAGTCCTTGCGTCCACTGCGCGTACTTCTTCGGCGTGGACGCGGCCGCCGGGAAGCGGGCTCGAACGCGGCGGCCTGCTGCGGTTCGCCGCGTCGAGTTCGTCAATCGTGAACGCCGCCGGCTCGGCGTGTTCCCAATCGACTGGGACTGGTCCAGTCGATGAATGGTGCGACGACGAGGATGTCGCGGATCTCGTCGACATCGAAGCTTGGCGTCGGAGTAGGCGACGCGCGCCGCGCCAAGGAGCGCCGGCGCCCAGCGGGAGCGCGGTTCCCGGTGCGAAGAACTGCGGGATGGCGGGGTCGAGGAGGGGGCGCTGGACGCTCGAAGGTGCCTGGGGTGCCGGAGGTGCCTGAGGTGCCTGAGGTGCAGGTGCCTGGGGTGCATGGGGTGCGGAGGTGCCTGTGGTGCCGACAGTCCAGCACTGCTGCCAGCACCTGCTCCGACGGCACCAGCACCTTCGGCACCTGCACCTTCGGCACCAGGCACCTCGGCACCCGAGGCACCTTGGCGCGGCTGGCCGCCTGCCGCCAGCCGCCCCAGCTCCTCCCGCCCCAGCGGGCCGCGCAGGTACGACAGCGTCCAGCGCGTCTTGAACAGCACCGGCTGGCTGTCGTGCACGTTGTGCAGCAGGAACGTGCGCTTTTCGAGGCTCGACAGACGTGCGGTCGGTCGTCGCGCGATCGAAGCCGTGGCCGGAGGCCGCGTTCGCGCCTTCGAGGCCGTCGAGCAGACGCGCCTTGTCGCGCTCGGTCTGCAGCCGGCCGAGGAACCAGGTGCCGGCGTTCGAGAGCGCCTTGTAATCGAGGTCGACCGGATTCTGCGTGGCCAGCGTCATGCCAAGGCCGAACGCGCGCGCCTGCTTCAGCAGCGTCAGCAGCGGCGGCTTCGACGGCGGCATGGCGACCGGCGGCAGATAGCCCATCATCTCGTCGATGTAGACCATCGCCCGCAGCGTCGACGTGCCGCGCTGCACCCGCATCCAGCCACGACCTCGTTGAGCAGCAGCGACGACGAAGAACATCCGCTCGCGATCGTCGAGGTGGGCGATCGACAGGACGCTGACACGCGGTTGCCCCTGCGGCGGTGTAGAGCAGCGCGTTGATGTCGAGCGGATCGCCTTCGAGCCACACCGCGAAGTCGGGCGCGGCCAGCAGCCGGTTGAGATCGGACGCGAGCTTGAATCGATCGGCGGCGGGATAGAAGCTGTCGAGCTCGAGGACGCCGATGCGCTGAAGGGGCGGCGCCTGCACTTGCGCGATGAGCGACGGCAAGATCGAGCGACCTGCTGCTGCTGCCAGGCCTCGCTCAGGAGCGTCGAGATGAGGATGTGCTCGCGCGTGCGCAGCGGCTCGGCGTCGATGCCCGCGAGCGTCAGCACGCTGGTGGCAGCGGCCGAGGCGCGCTCGGCGAGCAGCTCGGGATCGCTCGCGATGGCTGCGGCGGCGCCTGGAAGGTCCGCAGGATCGAGAGCGGCCGCGCCGCTCGGCTGCCCGGCGTGTAGACGCTGAAGTCGGCGGCCTTGCGCAGTCGCGCGATGCGGTCGGCCGCTCTGTCCCCACTCGGCGAGCCCGCCTTCCAGCGCGCGGCTTCGCGTTCGGCAAACGCCTCGACGCTGACGCCCTGCAGCCGCGCTTCGTCGGGGTTCACCCACGGCGCAAACTCCGACGGACTGCAGCTCGGGGAACGTCAGCAGCAGGTTCGAGAGGTCGCCCTTCGGATCGATCGCAAGCACCGGGACGCCGTCGATGGCCGCTTCTTCGATCAGCCCGATGCCGAGGCCGGTCTTGCCGCTGCCGGTCATGCCGAGGATCACGGCATGCGTGACCAGGTCGCTCGCGTCGTAGAGCAGCGGCACGTCGGTCGTCTGTGCCGGTCGCGGATCGACCTGCCGTCCCAGGTAAAAGAGCCCGAGCTTCTCGAAATCCATGCCGACATTGATATCAAAAAGCGCCACGCTCTGCGAACTTGCTTCGGGGGACAGTCCCTGTCATCGGGGACACCCTGTCACTCAGACGTCGAGGCCGACCGCGCGCATCAGGGCGATGGCGTTGCTGGACCGCACGACGCCGGGCTTGAGCCGGTAGTCGAACGTCAGCACGCCGTTCTCGAAGCGATCCTCGAAGTGCACGTTCGCCGCCCGGCCGCCGAGGTCGGTCGGCGATCGCGGTCAGCGCGAGGTCGTGCGTCGTGGCCAGGCCGATCGCGCCGCGCTCGACCAGCCCGCGCAGGATCCCGGTCGCGCCCTGCAGCCGATCGTGCGAGTTGGTGCCGGACAGCAGCTCGTCGAGCAGGAACAAGACGCGACGATCCCTGCCGGCCCGCTGGTCAGCGTCGACGATCTCGCTGATCCGGGTGATCTCGGCGAAGAACCGCGACCGGCCCGCCTGCAGCGAGTCCTGAATCCGCAGCGTCGCGCCAATCGCGCAGCGGCGTCATCGTCAGCTGCCGGGCGCGGACCGGCGCGCCCGCCTGCGCGAGCACGGCGTTGAGGCCGACCGTCCGCAGCAACGTGCTCTTGCCCGACATGTTCGAGCCGCTGACGAGCAGCAGGTGCGGTGCGTCGCTCGCCCAGTCGCACATCGTTGGCCACGGCCGCCGTCGGCGGCAGCAGCGGATGCGCGAGCGCGTCGCCTCGTAATGGCCGCAGGGCCCTCGTCGCGATCTCGGGAAACGGATCCTCGGGGTGTTCGGCGGCGTAGGTCGCCGAGCGCCGACAGCGCTTCGTATCTCCGCCACGGCCGCCAGCCAGCACGCGCACCGCCGGCCCACACCGCGCACGCCAGCGCTCGACGGCGAAGGCCAGCTGCGTGCCGAGCAGCAGCAGCGCCGCGATCGGCGCGAAGATCTGATTGTGGCCCGAGCTGAGGATCTCCACGAGCCGCGCCAGCCGGCGGATTTCGTCGGCGGGCGATGGCCCGGTCGTGCGCAATCGGCCGACGATGCGACGTGAGGAGCGGGCTGTCGAACGGCTCGCGCTCGATGCGCTCGATCAGCGTCGCCAGCACGCGCAGCTCCTGCTCGCGCTGCTCGACGCCGTGGCTGACGTGATGCACGGCATGCCGAAATCGAAGCGCCAGCAGCCCCTGAAGCGACGAGCGCCGGCACCAGAAGGTCCGGCGGTTGCGCCGGTCCAGATCCACTGCACGAGCAGCGCCGTCGATGCCAGCGCCACGAGCGGCAGCACGACGCGCGGCCACCGGCTCGTGAGCTGCGGCGGCGCCGCCGCCCACGCCAGGAGATCCTGCGGTGCGCACCGCCGCCTCGACCTCCGGGCCGAGGACCGCGAGGTCCTCGCGCAGGTCGAGCCGCGGCCGCGAGCTCGTCGACGGCGCTCTTGCCGTCGCGACGGATCGTCGGCGCGTCGGCGGGCGCGCGGAGCCAGTCGGCCAGCACGTCCTCGCCGCCGTGCGTGCGCGTCGTCACCAGCAGCTCGAACAGCCCGCCGGCGCCGAACAGGTCGAGATCTTCGGCGTAGAGGTGCGACGGATCGCGGAACCGCTCGCCGCGCTCGCCGCCGCCCTGCCAGCGATCTTCGAGGCGCGCGAGCCCGCGCTCGTAGAACGCCGCCGCTCGCAGTCGCGCGATCACGCGCGTTCAGCACGCGTGCGTGAACGAACAAGCAGCGGCGACAAAGGCGAGCGAGTGGGATCGAGCAGCCAGGGCGCGCTCGCTGCGCCCGACGCGACGACGAGCACCGACGCCGGCGAGGAACAGCGCGAGCCGCGCCGACGACGAGCCGTCGCGTGCAGGCGCTCGAGCGCGATCGCCCTCGGCACGCCGCGCGGCCAGTCGCGACCGGTAGGTCGCGTCTACGGCCGGACCTTGCCGTCGGCCTTCCACAGGTACAGCGTGCGCTGGCTGTTCGGCCGTGTCGGTGAAGGTGTCGACCTTGTCGGCCTGCCAGTCGCCCATGCTGAAGGCGTGCGACACGATGCGCGCGCCAGGCTTGAGCTGCCGGGTCAGAATCGGCCGGAGCTTGAGGTTCGACGCCGACAGCAGGTAGAGCGTCACGACGGTGGCCTCGGACACGTCGGTGGTCAGCGCGTCCTGCAGCTTGAAGGTGACCAGGTGCGTGACGCCCGCGTGCTTGGCGTTCGCGTTGGCTTCGGCAATCCGCTGCGGGTCGATGTCGACGCCGACGCCGCGCGCGCCGTAGACCTTGGCGGCCGTGATCGGAATGCGGCCGTCGCCGCAGCCCAGGTCGTAGACGACGTCGGCCTTCGTCGACCGCGGCCAGCTGCAGCATCCGGTCGACGACTTCTTGGGGCGTCGGCACGTAGGGCGCCAGGTGGGGCGCGTCCGGCCGTTTCTGCGGGCGCCTGGCTCGGCGACGAGGGCCACCGGCGCGCGACCAGTGAGCGGCGAGCGCCAGGACGCCGGCGACTCGAGCGAGACCGCGAACGCATGGCCGCCAGAATAGCCCAAGCGATGCCTGCTGCAGATTGACGGCTAGTGCGAGCCGAAGGTCGATACGACCCAGCTGAGCCGGAGCCATGAATGCGTGCATCCGAGTCTCGAGACTGCAAGGACTTGCAGTTAACCGTGTGATGCGATCAGGGGTTAGCAGACGAGCGGCCTCGCGATCGGCGCCGATGACGCGAAAAGCGCCGATTTTTCGGGCATTTCCGTTGATTCTGGCCGCTCGCCTGCGGTATACTTCTGTGCTCGGCATCACGGTCTCAGGTCCTCCCAATCACCATCCCGAAGCGAGGGGCACGTGTCATTTCAGGTTGGCGACAAGGTCATTTACCCAAACCACGGTCTCGGCGTCGTAGAGAAGATCGAGGAGAAGACGATCCTCGGCACGACCTGCGGGTTTTTCCATCTCCGCATCCTCTCGAACGAGACGACGGTGCTCGTTCCAGTGGTCAACGTCGACAACGTCGGCCTGCGGCGCGCGATCACCGACGAAGAGGTCGAGCGGCTGTTCCATCTGCTCGGCGACGGCAAGATCGACAATCACCAGAACTGGAAGGGCCGCTTCAAGGACAACTCCGACAAGATGCGCACCGGCTCGATCTACGACATGGCCGACGTGCTCAAGAGCCTGACGTTCCTCGCCAAGTCCAAGAGCCTCTCGTTCCGCGAGAAGCGCATGCTCGATCGCGCCAAGTCGCTCATCGTCTCGGAAGTGTCCGAGGTGATGCGCGAGACCGTCGCCGAGATCGAAGACCGGGTCGAGAAGGCGCTCGAGCGCTGCTTCATGATGAAGGCGCGCGCGGCCCAACGCGCGACGACCGCGCAGCCGCGACCACGAAGGCGACGCCGGCCAAGGCCACGACGACGCGCGCGGCCGTTGCGCGCCGTCAGGCGCGCGCGTCGTAACCGCGCTCCTCGAGACTAACGTCCGAGAGCGACGCCTGCATCCGCATCGCGACCACACGCTCGTGGTGACGAACACTCGTCCCGCGCAGTGGTTCGCTGCTTTCAGTGCACTCGATGGCCCTCGTCCGGTCCGTCCTCACCTACATCCTCACGTCGCTCTACGTGCTCATCGTCGGGACCGTTCGCGTCTGCTGATCGTCGTCCCGCTCGGCTGGAAGGGCCTGCTCTACGAGCTCGGTCACGGCGGCGTCGCGCTGGCGCTGGGACTGCCGGCATTCGCTACCGGGTCATCGGCCGCGAGAACATCTGCCGCAGGATCGCGCGGTGGTGTTCTGCTCCAACCACCAGAGCAACGTCGATCCGCCGGTGCTGTTTCGGGCGCTGCACCCGCGGCTGCACATCCTCTACAAGGCCGAGCTGCGCAAGATGCCGGTGCTTGGGCGCGTCATCGAGGCCGGCGGGTTCGTCGCCGGTGCAGCGCGAGAACCGCGACGCGGCGTTTGCGCTCGATCGAGCGCGCCGCCGCAATCGATCCGCGCCGGCAACTCGTTCCTGATCTTTCCCGGAGGGCACGCGCAGCCGGACCGATGAGCTGCTGCCCTTCAAGAAGGGCGGCTTCGTGATGGCGATCAACGCGCAGGCGCCGATCGTCCCGGTGGCCATCACGGGCGGGCGCGCGGCGATGCGGAAGGGCAGCGCCATCATGCGTCCCGTCCAGACGTCACGGTGCGAATCGGCGCGCCCCGTCGAAGACCGCCGGGCCGTGACGGCCGACGAGCGGGACGCCATCGATCGCCGAGGTCCGGCAGCGCATCGAGGAGCTTGGTCCGGGAAGCGTCCTGACCTAGGGCTATTTTTCGCGCCCAGGCCCGGCGTTTTGCTCGATACTGTCGACATGGAGCTGCTCGTCTCCCTCGGCCGGACGCTCGGGTTCTCGCTGACCTCCGGCGTGAATCTCTACGCGACCGTGGCCATTCTCGGCCTGGCGGCGCGCTTCGACTGGGTCGCGCTGCCGCCGCAGTATCAGGTCTTCGCCAACGACTGGATCATCGGCGTCGCGCTGTCGCTCTACGCCATCGAGTTCGTCGCCGACAAGATTCCGTGGGTCGACTCGCTGTGGGACACGGTGCACACGTTCATCCGGCCGGCGGGCGGCGCGCTGGTCGCGGTCGCGACGCTGGGCGAGCATCGCCGGTGATGGAGGTGATCATCGGGCTCGTCGGCGGCACCATCGCGGCCGGCAGCCACTTCACCAAGGCCAGCACCCGCGTCGCGGCCAACGCCAGCCCCGAACCGTTCTCGAACTGGGCGTTGAGCTTCTTCGAGGAGCCTGTTCGTCATTGGCCTGGGGGTGCTGGCGCTGAAATACCCGCTGGTGGCGTTCGTCGTCACGGTCGGCGATCCTCATCATGATCGTCCTGGCGCTGCGCTGGATCATTCGCAAGCTCACGCGAGCTGACGCGCCCGGTGGCCGACCGCATGAGACTGCTCCGCTCGCTCGTTCCGCTGACGTTGCTGTTGGCCGCCTCGGTCGTCGCTCAGCAGGGAACTCCTGCGCCGACCGGCAGCCGAGGCGACAGGAGCAGCCGCGCTTTCGCGGCGGCGCCAACCTCGTGCGGCTCGACGCCTACGTGACGCTCGACGGCGCGCCGGTCGACCGATCTCACCGCGCAGGATTTCGAGGTGCTCGAAGACAACGTGCCGCAGCGGGTGGAATCGTTCGAGCTGATGCGGCCGCGCGGCCCGGCGCCGCAGAGCGAGCGTCGCGAGCCGAAGACCGTGGCCGAGTCGCGAGCCATGGCAGCCGACGCGGACGCGCGCCTGTTCGTGCTGTTCCTGGACATCGCGCCACGTGCCTCTGTCGGGCTCGTTCCATGCGCGCAAGCCGCTCGTCCAGTTGCTCGATCGCGTGATTGGCCAGGACGACATGGTCGGCGTGATGACGCCGGAGATGTCGGCGCGCAATCTCACGCTGGCGCGGCGGACCGAGACCATCGAAGGCATCCTGAAGGACAACTGGTTCTGGGGCGAGCGCGATCGCGTCGCGACGACGGACGAGCGCGAGCAGGCCATCGAGACGTGTTATCCGGACATCGGGAGCGACGGCAGGCATCGCCGCAGAGATCATTCGTCGCTGCGCGAGCGGCAGACGCTCGACGCGATCGAAGATCTCATCATCCATCTCGAAGGCATTCGCGAAGAGCGCAAGTTCGTCGTGATGCTGTCCGCGGGCTGGCTGCTGCCGCGGCGCGACGACAGCCTGGCTCGTCGAACGCATCCCGAGGACGATGTCCCGCCGGTCCGCGGATTGGCGTGGGACCGGAAGGCAAGCTGACCACCAGGTGATCCATCGCCAGGGACGACCGACTCGGACATCGTGCGAACGCGAGCGGCTGCGAGCGGCGGCTGATGACCTCGAGATCGGACTTCATTCGCTGCTCCAGCGTGCCAACCGCGCCAACGTCAGCTTCTACACGGTCGATCCGCGCGGTCTGGTGGTGTTCGACGACCGATCTCACACAACAGCCTCGTGAGCGCCGGAAGTTGACAACCGCGCGACTGATGTCGCGTCAAACGTCGCTGCGGACCCTGGCGGAGAACACCGATGGCTTCGCCATCCTGAACACCAACAACATCACGCCGGGCCTCGACCGGATCGTTGCCGACACCAACTCGTACTACCTGCTGGGCTACTACTCCACCAACACCAAACTCGACGGCAAGTTCCGCAAGATCACCGTCAAGGTGAAGCGGCCCAACGCCGACGTTCGCGCCCGGCCCGGCTATCTGGCGCCGACCGAAGCCGAACTGGCGTCGTCTCGCGTCGACGCGCTGATGAACGGCGCGCCGCCGGGACACTCGACCGCGCCCAAGGAGTTTGCGCGGGCGCTCGAACGTCTGACGCCGACGCGCGGGAATCTGCCGGTGCGAGTGCAGGCCGCTGCCGCACCGTCACGCATCTGGGTCACGACCGAGCTCGACCCGACGACCCTGAAGCTGCCGGAGTGGCAGAAAGGCGGGCGCGCCCGCGTGCTGATCGAACACGAGAGCGGCGCCGCGCCGCCGATCGAACAGCAAATCACAGCTGGAACGCCGGGCAACGACGTTCAACGTCACGCTTCCTCCAGGCGCGACGGTGGCGCCCGGCCGCTATGTGGTTCGCCTGCAGCTCACGCCCGCAGCGGGCACGGTGCCAATCCAGACGACGGCCGATGTCGTCGTGCCGGACTGCTGATGCGCTGATCAGTCAGAGCGGCCTGGTCTTGCGCCGCGGCCCGTATACCGGCTTGCAGTTCGTCGCAACCGCCGATCCGCGGTTCCGTCGGACCGAGCGGCTGCGCGTCGAGGTGCCTCGGCTGGCGACCGACGGCACCGTTTCGGCCCGGCTTCTGGGACGTGATGGCCAGCCGTTGGCGTTGCCAGTCACGGTCAGCGAACGCACCGATGAGACGTTGCGGCTCCGGTTGATCGTCGCCGAAGTGCCACTCGCCGCACTCGCGCAAGGCGACTACGGACTCGAGGTCACGCTCGATGCCAACGGTAAGAAAGAGGGAACGACGTACGGGTTTCGGCTGGTACCGTAGCGAAAGTTACAAGTTACAAGTTACAAGTTCAAAGTTGAGTTCAGAGTTTCGGGTTCACGGTCGACGAGCCGTTGACCGTCTGCGCGCGTGTTTGTAACTTGCAACTTGGAACTTGTAACTGACACCGTCTTACAGCGTCTTCAGATACTCGATCAGCGCGCGTCTGTTGGCGTCGGTCTGAATCTGCCGCCAGAAGTCGTGACCGCCGTTGCCCGACCCTTCGCGCCCGCTATTGAACCAGTCGCGATTCGAGCCAAACTTCCGGAGGAGCTCCACTTCGCCCGCGCGTGCGTGAGCGGGATCGCGAAACAGCTGCTGTCCGACACGATCGCGATCGAACTGGCGCGCGGCCTGCACGTCGAAGATGCGTGGCCGCTCCGAGACGGGTCCGAGCAGGTGATGCAGACGTGGGCACGCTGCCGTTGTGGAGATACGGATAGTTGGCCCAGACCCCGGTCAGCGGGGTGGCTGCATAGCCGTGGCTCTTGATCAGCGCCCCTTCCGTCGGCAATGGGGCTGTTCTTGAACGCATCGATGAATGCGTCGGAGACGACGCGCAGTCGGGCGCGGTCGGTGCCGACATCGGCGTGAACGCCAGGCCAGTCCACGTTGCCCTGGCCATCGTATCGACCATGACAGCGATGGCAGCCGATGCGCGGCGAGTAGAACAGGTCGCGGCCTCGTGCCGCGAGTTTCGAGTCGATGGCATACGGATAGGGTGGCGGCCGCAGGTGACGGATGACCGAGTCGAACTCGCCTTTGATGGTCGGGATGACGTGCTCGACGAGCGCATCAAAGCTTCGATCCTTCTCCAGCTCCATCGACGAGGCCATCAGCGGGACACGGCCATGGAAGCTGCCATCGGAATACCAGCGACCGGACGGCATCTTCGCCACGGTGTGCCACAACGGCGGTGTCTTCACATCGCCCCGCCCGACCTCGTCAACGCCCGGCATCTTGCCGCCGTGGGGACGCATGTAGAGCTCCACGTGCGATGCGGCAAACGCGGTTGAGCGCGCGCGCGTCAGCGAATCGATCTTGTCGTGATGGTGGCTGGACAGAATCCTGTGGGCATTGGTCGCGATGGCCCGTGCTTCCGGCGTCACGGGCCAAAAGCGGCCGCCACCGTTCATCGGTCATCGTTTTCAGCGACTCGCCCAGCCATTTGTCGTCGAATACTTTCGTGCCCGCTCCGAAATACGCGACGCCATCGATCTCGGCGGTATGGCAGACGAGGCAATTGACCGTCCAGCTAAGCGGTGTTGTCTGACCACACATTGGGGCCATCCCGTACGCGGGGATGATTTTGTTCTCAGGCCAAAGCACCAATCCGACATCGTCGCGGACGATGCGTCTCGACGTCCCCGGCGACGACCTGCGTGAGGAGGTTGTTGTCGAACAACGATTGAGGAATCCAGGCGGTCGTATCGTAGGTTTGATGGACGAACGCAAATAGCGCCTCATGCCGTTGGTCGGCGGACGATCATCCTCGGGGTTCCAGCGATACACAAGGTTGCGGATGTCCGATTCAAATGCTGCTGCGAGCCCCTCGCGAGTCATCGGCCGCGCCGACGTCGGTGTCCAGGTTCGTGACAACCCAGACGCCCACCAGGCTGCGGCGGTCGCGAACCCAGCGAGCAGTCGCATCCGATGCCTCGACTTCATTGGTGTCCCCCCGTTGACGGTCCGCGCATGGCCTTGACGATTGCTTCGCGCTGCCGCTGCCATCGCGCGTCTTCGCCGTAGGCTCGCGGTCGCGGATCCGCCGCGAGTTTGGCCAGCCCCTCGTCAACCGCTTCGAGGGCGTCGCGATGACGGCCGGCGCGAAGCGCGGTGCCGGCCGCTTCGAGCCACAACAATCGATTCCGCGGATACCGCTGTTGCAGTTGCTGAATGATGCGAAGCGCCTCTGCTGTGACGCCTTTCGCGGTTGTAGATGAGGACAGCGTAAAGAGCGCATCGGTCTGGCACATGGCTCGCGTGTCGCGCCGCTTGCTCGACAAGGCCAATTCCAGTCTCGCGGCCACTGTCGAACCCGGCACATCCGAGCAATGAGCCGCAATGCCAAGGGCAGGCTGGCGATCCCGTATCGATAGAGGCCGACCGTGAACGCGGCGTCCGCGTCGCTGAGGATCAAGCGTAAGCGAGCGTTCGTGTGACTTGTAGGCGCGTCGTGCGGCGCCTACGCTATCCCGAACGCGCCCTTCGACCGTGGCGACGTACGAAGCACGGAGTGCGGCCACCGCCCCGAGTTGAAAGTGCGCTTCGGCGTCGTTTCGATGGTCTCGAAGGTGCTGTTCAGCCAGCGCGGTCGCGCGATCGAGATGATGTTGAAAGGCGGCAGCGAGACTGGCTGATGGCGGGCGCCGCGGCACGTTGGAGCGCGCCTGGCCGAGGTAATCCTCTACGGTGACTGCGCCCTGTTCGAAGAGCAGCCGCATCCACAGTGTCGCCGCGGCAAGGCGCTGGTTTGTCGGCTCGTCAGGCTCGAGGGCGATGGCTGCCTCGAAGGCATCCAACGCCTCCGGGATAATCGAGGTTGTAGCCGTGGTCGAGCCCTTGAAGCCGAAGTGTCGCCGCTCGCTCTCCGGCAGGGAAATCTGTTTCGTCAGCGCGTCGATCGACATCACCGTGCAAAGCGCGCAAGTGATTCCGACTGGCGCCGCGCCTGTTCGTCGGGTCATCGGTCTCATCGCGTCCTACCAACAACCTACGGGACGTCGGTGACCGAAGTCGTGAGAGAAGGGTGAGAAAGGCTGAATAGCTATGAGGGCATAGGGATTAGGGCGGTGCGAACGGAGGGTCGGCCAGCCGACCGCTGATCAGCTTCCGCCCGTCGTGAATCGCAGCGACCACGGACGCAGTGCCGAGCCGTCGCGTGCCAACGATGCCCTCGAGGAGATCGAGTTTGACGGGTCGAAACCGTTCGAGGGCCTGAGCGGGGCGGATCTCGAGGACGCGCGTCCCGGGGTCGTAATTGATCGTGAACGTGAGGCCTGGCGCTTGTGCCTCGCCCCGATCGGTGGAGTCGCTCGCCGAGTAGGACATTCGAATCCGATTGTCCAACGAAGTCGTATCCACATCGCGTGAGAACTGGAGGCGAATCCGGGCCTCCAGTCGAACATCCGCTTCGCCTTCGACCGGCACGCTGAAATCGACTTCCAACGGGAGCGGTGACGGGACCGCAATCTCGACGATCGCTCCGGAGGCGCGGGTCACGCTTGCGGCCGCCATCACAAGCTCCTCGCCTGGCTTGGGCCACCCCCCGTGATAGATCTCGTCAAACGGAATCTTGAACGAAAGGCGATCGAGGATCGGGTCGCCTTTTCGCAGGCGTCCGACGTCGAGGATCACACCTCGGATGTCGTGACGATCCATCCTCGACCGGCACGTGGGCCAGGACGCGAAGCGAGACGGCTCCATTGGAAACGATGATCCGGTTGCCGCGTTGCTCCACTCGTCCCGTCACCATTACGGGCTGACCGTGAAAGCCGGCCGGATCGGCGTGGACCGTTGCAATCGTGACCGGGCGATACGGCGCTGGTTGAGCTCGCACGACATCCGTCAGCAACAGCCATGCGACGGCAAGGGCGAGCACCTGGCGCACCTGCTCTCTTTAGCACGTTTCAAGGCTCGAGCGATCGGAACTGTGACAAACAAGCTGGTGTATGTGGCGTATGGCATCCTCTGGAGATGCGTGTCCCGTCGTGACGGTGCGCCTCGTGGCCGCGTTTGTTTCCGTGATCAGCCGCTATACGTCAGCCTGCGCTGCGCGAACCGCGCCAGAATCACCGCCAGCGCGAAGAACAGCAAGGCCCCGAGGATGTGGCCCATGGCGTCTTCACCGTGCAGGAACGGCAGCGCGTTGCCAATCGCCTGGAACGGCGCGATCGTGTCGGTGCCGACGAGGATCGCGAACAGGATGCCGGCCAGCGACCCGCCCGCGATCAGTCCCGAGCTGAAGAGCGTGCCGGCGCTGATATCGGAGTCCGACGTCACGCCGGTCTTGCGCTCGACCCACCAGCGCACGACGCCGCCGACGAAGATCGGTGCCGTCGTGGCGATCGGCAGGTACGACCCGACCGCGAACGACAGCGAATGGATGCCGCACAGCTCCAGCGTGATCGCGATGAACACGCCGACGAGCACGAGCCCCCACGGCAGCTCCTGGCTCGAGCAAGCCGCGGATGATCGTCGCCATCAGCGTGGCCTGCGGCGCGGCCACCTGCTGCGACCCGATGCCGAACGTCTGGTGCAGGCTGAGCAGCGTCCAGCCGATGACGAACGACGAAGTGATCACGCCGATGGCGAGACCAATCTGCTGGTACAGCGGCGTCGCGCCGACGATGTAGCCGGTTTTGAGATCCTGCGACGTATTGCCGGCGTTGGCCGCGGCGATGCAGATGATGGCGCCGACCGACAGCGCCACGGGCGCGTAGATGCTGTCGTTCCAGCCGAGCGCGACGAAGATCACGCACGTGATGATGAGCGTCGCGATCGTCATCCCCGAGATCGGGTTCGAAGACGATCCGATCAGCCCGGTGATGCGTGACGATACGGTGGCGAAGAAGAACCCGAACAGGATGACGAGCACCGACACGAGGAGGTTGCCTTGCGTCGGCAGGCCCGGCATCACGGCCAGGAAGATCGCCAGCGCCAGCGACCCGGCCAGCACGATGCGTCATCGGGATGTCACGCTCGGTGCGAATTTGCACTGCCGGCGGCAGCCGCGCCGAAGCCCTTCGAGCCCCTCGCGCGCCGACGAAACGATGGTCGGCAGCGTGCGGCCGAGCGTGATCAGCCCGGCGGCGAGCACGGCGCCCGCGCCGATGTATCGGATGTAGGCGCTCCAGATCTGGCCCGGGGCTCATCTCGGCGAACAGGAACGGCTGGCCGGTCGCCGGGTTGAGCGCGTTCGCCGGCGTGAACGGCGGGAACGGCGTCGGGATCGCCGTCCCCATGATCGACATCAGCGGCAGCAGCACCAGCCACGACAACACGCCGCCGGCGACCATCGTCCCGGCGATGCGCGGCCCGATGACGTAGCCGACGCCCATGTATTCGGGTGAGATGTCGACGTTGACCGTGGCGTTCGGGAACAGTCCCGTGCGGGCAAACGAATGGCCGATTTCGGTGCGGAACAGGTTGAAAATCCAGGACAGCGACTTCCACAGCGCGCCGATACCCGAGGCCGCTGAACACCAGCGCCGCCAGTTTGCCCGCCGCGCTCGCCCGCGACGAGGACCTCCGCGCACGCGGTGCCTTCGGGATACGGGCAGCACGCCGTGTTCCTTGACGATGAGCGCCCGGCGCAGCGGCACCATCATCAGCACGCCGAGGATGCCGCCCGCAAACGACAGCAGCAGGATCTGCGTGTAGTTGAAGTACGCGGGACCATGCGGCAGCAGGAAGATCAGGGCGGGGATCGTGAAGACGACCCCGCCGGCGACCGATTCGCCCGCCGACCCGATCGTCTGGACGATGTTGTTCTCGAGAATCGTCGATCCGCCAAGCCGCTTGAGCACGGAGATCGCCAGCACCGCGATCGGAATCGACGCCGACACCGTCAGCCCGGCGCGCAGTCCGAGATAGACCGTCGACGCGCCGAAGATGACCCCGAACAACACGCCGATGACGATGGCCTTGGCCGTGAACTCGGCCGGCGAATCCGACGCGGGCAACGTACGGTTGAAACCCTCGCGCGGGTTGCGGTTGCAGGGCTTGTCGGATGCCGTCGGGGTGAGCCATGGGGGCGGAATTATAAGGTCAGGGTGCCTAGGGCAAGGGCTGTAACCTGCACCCAAGGCACCCAGGCACACCGGCACCTCGGCACCCTGTTTTCAGTGCTATTCTTGAAGCCGGCTTGTGAATTCACCGAACAAGCGAAAGCCCAGCAACGAGCAGGTTTCCGAGCTCACCACCAATCGACTCTCGGTTTACCTGCGCTGCCTGACCCAGCTCGAATCGGCGGGCGTCGACACCATCTCGTCCCAGTCACTCGCCGAGCAGTTCCATCTGAACGCCGCGCAGATCCGCAAGGACCTGGCGTACTTCGGTGAGTTCGGCGTCCGGGGGGTCGGCTACTACGTCAAGGATCTCAAGCGCCATCTGCGCCAGATTCTCGGGCTCGACCGCAAGCTGCGCGTCGCAGTCATGGGTGCCGGCAATCTGGGGCTCGCGCTCGCCGACTATCCCGGATTCCGCCGCGAGGGATTTGAAATTGTCGCGCTCTTCGATGTCGCCGACGCGAAGATCGGCGACGAATCGCGAAGCGGCGTGCCCATCTTCGACATCCGTGAGCTGAAGCGGGTCGTGCGCAAGGAACGGATCGATATCGCCGTGATCGCCGTTCCCGCCGAGTCGGCGCAACCGGTGCTCGAACAGGTCGTCGCGGCCGGCATCAAAGCGGTTCTGAATTTCTCGCCCGGCACCTTGAAGGCGCCGCCTGGCGTCAAACTGAAGAGCGTGGATCTGACCGTCTCGCTCGAAAGCCTGTCGTTCTATCTTGCGCAGGGAATCGACGTCAGTGACGACAGTAAGACCGAGTCAGCGCCTGACTCACGTCGGGCGCGACGGCCGCGTTCGGATGGTGGATGTGGGCGAGAAGCCGTCACCGCCCGCGAAGCCGTCGCGCGTGGGACCGTCAGCATGTCGGCCACCGCACGCCGGCTGATCCGCGCGGGGACCGTCAAGAAAGGCGACCCGCTGCAGGCCGCGCGGCTGGCCGGCATCATGGCGGCCAAGAGAACGTCAGAGCTCATCCCGCTCTGTCATCCTCTGCCGCTCACGCGTCGTCCAGGTGGACATCACGCCGACGCCGCAAGGATTCGCAATCGAGGCGCGAGTGCGGACGTCGGCACAGACCGGCGTCGAGATGGAAGCGCTGACAGCGGTCGCGGTTGCCGCGCTCACGCTCTACGACATGGTCAAGGCGGTCGACAAGGGCATGGTGATTGGCGATATTTGCCTGCTCGAAAAGCGGGGCGGCAAGTCGGGCGAGTACTGCGGAGGCATCGCGAAACACCGGTCCAGCGCCCGAAAGGCGTTCGAGCCGTTCAAGGTCCGATGAACGTTCTGATCTCGATTCAGCAGCCCGTGCGTGCGTGGCAGATCCCGCCGCAGGCAGTCGAGACGCATTCGTCAGCGGTTTCCCGAACTCACGCTTCACTCATGCGACGGACGACTGTGCTCGCGCGCGAAGGCGCTCGTCGATTGCGACGTGGCGTTCACATGGTTGATGAACGAGGCCGAGCTCGCGACGTGCACGCGTCTGAAGTGGGTGCACACGTCCGCCGTCGCCGTCGAGACGTTCTGCCTTCCCGAGCTGTTCGCCCGCAAGGTCATCGTCAGCAACTCACGGGGCGTTCAGTCGGCGCCGATCGCCGAGCACGTGTTCGCGGTCTTGCTCGCGCTCGCCAAGCGGCTTCCGTACGTCGTCGAGCAGCAGCGCGAGCGGCACTGGGCTCAGAACGAGATGCTGGGCGACCGGCTGCCGTGGCTGCTCAAGGGCAAGACGCTGGGCCTGATCGGCGCCGGAACCATCGGGTCCGAGATCGCGCGGCTGGCGGCAGCGTTCGGGATGAAAGTGGTGGCGATCACCAGGCGGCCGCGCGACGAACGGAGCCGACGGCATCGAGTGGATGAACCTGGCGGCGCTCGAACGATCTGCTGCAATCAGTCCGACGTCGTGGTGATCGCCGCGCCGCTGACGCCGGAAACGCTGAACATGATCGGCGCGGCCGAGATGGCGCGAATGAAGCGCGGCGCGGTCCTGATCAACGTCGGCCGCGCGCGGATCGTGGATCACGTAGCCTTGAGCGACGCGCTTCGCTCGGGCCATCTCGGCGGGGCATCGCTGGACGTCTTTCACCGGGAGCCACTGCCCGCCGACGATCCGCTCTGGGCGGCGCCCAACGTCATCCTCACGCCGCACACTTCCGGATTTCGCCAGGGCCACTGGGACGACGTGATCGAGTTGTTCTGCGAAAACCTGCGGCGGTATCAGCGCGGCGAGCCGGTCCGCTTTCGCGTGGAACCGGAGTTGGGATACTAACCAGGTGCCGGAGTGCCTGGGTGCCTTGTGTGCCTGGGTGCTGGTGCCAAGGTGCATTGGTACATGGGGTGCCTCGGGTGCTTTTTGGTGCTGGTGCGGGTTCGTGCCGTGCCGCTAGGATTCAATTGCCCATCAGCCACTAGCACTTAAGCACCTAGGCACATAAGCACCAGCACCAGCACCAGGCACCCAGGGCACTTAGGCACCCCAGGCACCTTCAAGGCACCTTGCGAAGCTACTCCCCTCAGCTCGACGGACTTCGTGCCTGGCGGTCGCCGCCGTCGCGTGGTCGCACTGGGAGCGGCCCTACCAGTTCGGCATCCCGTTCGGTGCGGGCGTGCACCTCTTCTATGTCCTCAGCGGCTTCCTGATCACGCGCATCCTGCTCGACGTGCGCGAGCAGACGGATCGCATGGCGCGGCCTGCGAGCGTTCTATATGCGTCGCGCGCTGCGGATCTTTCCGGCGTTCTACTGACGCTCGCGCTGGCGTGGTGGGCCGATGTCAGTCCGGTGCGTGAGACGTTCGCGTGGCATGCGACCTATCTGTCGAACGTTCAGATCTTTCCTGACCGAGACGTGGCCCGGATCGATCAGCCATTTCTGGTCGCTCGCCGTCGAAGAGCAGTTCTATCTCGTGTGGCCATGGCTCATCGTCTTTGCGCCGCGGCGCTTTCTGGCGCCGGCGATCGTGATGGCCATCGCTGGCGCGCCGATCTTTCGCTGGTGGCTCGCGACGCAGGGATATCGCGAGAATCTTCTAGCGAGTCCTGACGCCAGGCAGCCTCGACTCGCTCGGCATGGGCGCACTCTTGGCGCATCCTGCGGCCATCCAGCTGGCAGGTTGGGGTCGGTTGAGTCCAGGTGTTCCGCCTGGCCGCTCTTGATCGCTGTTGCTCGTCGGCAGAAGGTCGCGGTCGGCCCGCTTCCGCTTCCGCTGATGGCGGTGAAGCAGACGCTGCAGGCGGTCGTCTTCGCCTGGCTCGTGCATGCGGGCGGCGGCGGGATTTCGCGGGCTGCCGGGCCGCGTCCTGTCCGCTGCGCCTGTCGTCTACACCGGTCGAATCAGCTACGGCATCTACCTCGTTCACGGATTCGCTGGCGATATCCTCGCCGCCATTGGGTCAACAGCCGCTCGCTGCCGGAGCCTTGGCGCCTTCATGATTCTCTGCCTGCTCACGTTCGCCGTGGCGGCAGTCTCGTGGCACCTGATGGAGCGGCCCATCAACGGTCTGAAGGACCGTTTTCGCTACGCGGCTACTCGCTCCGCAGTGCGCGCACAGGATCAATTCGCGACGCCGTGATCGCCGGGAACGAGGTTCGCGGCGCCGGCGATCAACAGCAGAAGACCTGCGGCCGCGACGTAGGCGAGTGGATCGAAGCCGCTGACACCGTAGAGAGCGATTCCAGCAGGCGCCTGACGCCTGCCGAGGCGATTGCACCGAGGACGATGCCGGCGCCGCGAGCCGCACTCCCTGGGCGAGCACCATTCGAAGCACCTGACCTCGCTCCGCGCCCAAGCGCCATGCGGATCCCGACTTCTCTCGTGCGGCGGCTGACCGAGTAGGCGATGACGCCGTAGACGCCGACGGCCGCGAGACCAGCGCCAGGGCGCCGAACGCCATCAGCACCATGGCGCCGATGCGCGTCGGCGCGACCGTCGTGTCGGCGACCTGCTGGGCGGGCACGTCCTCGGTGAACACGATGTTCGGCTCGAGACTCCACAACGCACTGCGAAGTGCTGGCAGCGCAGCCGCGGCAGGCATCGTCGTGCGGACGACCAAGCCCATCGGACTGCGACGGGCCGGCGGGAACGTGCAGATAGGGCCGAGGCGCTTCGCCGACCGAGCGAACCTTGTGATCGCGCGCGATGCCGACGATCTCGAATGGGTCGCTTGCGCCAATCCGGATGACCCGGCCGACTGCCGATCCGTCGGGCCAGAACTGTCTGCGCCATCGTTTCGTTGACGATCGCGACGGCGCCGTTCGGCGCGAACCTCGTCCGCGCTGAACGCCCGGCCCGCGACGAGCGGCACGCCTACCGCCGTCGAAGTAGTCCGACCCGACCGACACCGTATCGACCGGCAGGCCATCTTCGTCGGGCGCGTGATGCCCGGGCACATTGACGGTGTCCATGTTGATGTCGGGCGCCAGCGGGAGACGCGATGCCGTAGAGACGGCCGTGACGCCTGGCAGCGCACCGAGCGTCTGGAACGCACGATCGCGGAACGACCATGGCACGATCACGGTCGTAGCCGTTCATCTGCAGGTTGAACGACAGCGAGGAGATCGGTCCTGGGATCGAAGCCGAGGTCCGTGTTCTGTGCCGTCAAGCAGCCCGCGCGTGAGAAGAGCGCCGGAGACGAGAAGGATCAGTGACAGCGCCAGCTGGCCCACGACGAGCACGTTGCGGACCGACGTGCGGCGCCGGCCGTTGGCTGCGCCCGAGTCCTTCAGCGCCGGCACGAGCTCAGGTTTGGACGAACTCCACGCCGGTGCGAGGCCAAACAGCAACGGCCGTCACGATCGACGCGACCGCCGCAAAGATCAGGACCAGACGATCGATCGAGAACTCGAACCGGATGGGCATCGGGAACACGTCCGAGCCGATCCCGGACAAGAGCTGGCCCGCCCACCACGCAATCAGGAGCCCGACGCTGCCGCCGATGATCGCGAGCAGCATGGATTCGGCCAGCAGCTGACCGACGAGACGGCGTCGGCTGGCGCCGATCGCCGCACGAACTGCCAGCTCGCGCCGCCGCGACGCGCCGCGTGCGAGCAACATGTTCGCGACGTTCGCGCACGCGATGAGCAGCACCAGTCCGACCGCGGCCAGCAGCCCGGCGCTGGCCGCGCGAAGATATCCGTCCAGCATCGGGTGAAAGCGAACGCTCGTCGCGGGCACGACGCTCGCCGTCACGTCCTTGTTCGTGATGGGATAGGTGGCTCTCAGCCGCGCGTAGATCGTTTCAATCTGCGCGCGGGCCTCGTCCGACCGACCGGCCGTCGGCGAGGCGGCCTTTGACGAACAGCCAGCGCGTGCCGCGCCGCTCGAGCCTCGTCGTACCTGGGTCGTCGTCGGTCGACGCTTGCACACCGGAAAACTGCAGGTGCTCGACCATCGTGACCGGAACCCAGAACTCGGTCGGGAATGCCAGGCAGGGTGCCGGTGAATGCGGCCGGCGCGACGCCGATGACGGTGTACGGCACTCCCGACAGCGTCACCGTCTCGCCAACCACCTCGGCTCGCTGGCCGAAGCGATCGCGCCACAGGGCGTGACTGAGAACTGCGACGGCCGCCATGCCAGGGGAGCGGTCTTCGTCGGGACGGAACCCGCGGCCCAGTGCCAGTCGAATGCCGAGCACATCGAAGTAGTTGGCGGTCACGGCTTCGCCCGTGACCAGCACGCCCCGCTGAGGCGTCGACAGGATGCCCCTCACATACGCGTTGCCGGTGATGCTCTGCAGTGCGTCGGCGCCGCATCGGATGTCCTGGTAGTCTGGATAGGACGTCGTGAGCTGTGGGAAGTCCTTGCTGAGCCCGCTGTAGATCTCGACCAGCCGGTCGGGTGCCGCGACGACGCTGTCGCGGAAGAGCACGGCGTTGACGACGCTGAAAAGCGTCGTGTTGAGCCCGATGCCGAGCGCGAGAGATCCAATGGCGGCCGCAGCGAATAGCGGCTGGCGCCGCAACTGCCGCAATCCGTGCCGCAAGTCCGCCAAGAATCACGCTCATCGTCGCTCCCTCGTGAGGGATACGCAGGCCGAGGGCGCGGCGTTCCGCCGCCGGTTACCTCGAGGGCGGGGGCTCGATATGAATCACCGCGTCCTTCACCTGCGGATAGCGCGCCATGATGCGGTCCTTGACGACGTGCGAGACGCGATGCGCCTCGTCCAGCCGCATCGCCGGGTCCATCCAGATGTGCAGATCGACAAAGACGTGATCGGCCGATCCGCGCGAGCGGATGTGGTGACAGCCGAGGACTTCGGGAATGCCGCAGCACGACGCGCCTTGATGTCGTCGGCCGCGATGACGATCTCGTCGGCCAGGATCCCTGTCGTCTCCTTGAAGATCTCCCAGCACGCGTAGCCGATGAATCCGGCCACGACGAGGGCGGCGGCCGGATCGAGCACCGGCACGCCGAGCTTGACGCCGATCGAGCGCGGCGATCACGGTGGCCGATGTGAGCAGGTCGCTCTGCGTGTGATGCGCGTCGGCAAGCAGCACTTCGCTCGACAGCCGTCGGGCCTCGCGCCGCTCGTACCAGACCACGCCGACGTTGATCGAGGAACGTCGCCGCCCATCACGGCAAAGCTGATCGCCGTCGACGGTGGGCGCTCGCGGGCGACGGAAGCGCTCGACCGCGGCCAGCAGGACCTGCACCAGCACCAGCAGCAGGAACAGGAGGATCGCCGACCGATGCCATCGTCTCGAACTTGCGATGGCCGTACGGGTGATCGGCGTCCGGCGGCTGGCGGGCGATCTTGACGCCGACGAGCGCGACGACGTTGGAGGCGCTGTCGGTGAGCGAGTGAAAGCCGTCGGAGAGCACGCTGACCGCGCCCGTGACGCAGGCCGAGCGCGATCTTGGCGAGCGCGACGAGGAGGTTGAGAGCGAGGACGCGGAAGAGAACGCGGGAGACGGCGGCGGAACGGTCCACGATCGAGTTACAAGTTACAAGTTACAAGTTCAAAGCTCGAGCCATACGTGCCGATCGCGTGTGACGAATCGCCTGGTCTGCCATCGCTTTGAACTTGCAACTTGTAACTTGTAACTTCGTTCAGAACACCCGCCCGTTCGGCACCGGCCACCAGCGCAGCTGCACCTTGCCGATGATGTACTTCTTCGGCACGAAGCCCCAGTGGCGGCTGTCGGAGCTGTTGTTCCGGTGGTCGCCCATCACGAAGTAGTAGCCCTCGGGGATCACCTGCGGGCCCCAGTCGTCGTGGCTGCGGTATTCGGGCGGGACGTAGTCGTCGCGCAGCGGCACGTCGTTGACATACACGCGGCCGTCGACGATGCGGACCGTGTCGCTCTTCTTCGGCGATCACGCGCTTGACGAACGACTTGTCGGGGTTGAGCGGGTAGTAGAGCATCACGATATCGCCGCGCTGCGGATCGGCGAGGCGATAGGCGAGCTTGTTGACGATCAGCCGATCCTGATCGGCCAGCGTCGGCGCCATGCTCTGGCCTTCGACCCGCGCGACCTGGAAGCCGAACGTGACGATCAGCGTGGCGTAGACCGCGGCCGAGGCCAGCGTCTTGACCCAGGCGACGAACTCGTCGCGCCACAGCTCGAGGCGGCGGACGATCACCGACGGACGTTCCTCGAGCTCGCTCCGCGCGGCACGGGACCGGCAGCGGCGAACGCGGCGTGCGTCAGCTCGCGATCGCCGAGGCCGCTGTCGAACCCGCCGAACACGGGAGGCGCAAGTCGCGGCTCGAAGCCCGGCAACGGTTGCGGCTGTTCCGCGCCGCTCTCGAAGGCAACCGGCTCGGGCAGCAGAAGCTCCTCGGGACGTGTCTACAGCTTCAGGTACTCCCGCAGGCGGCGGGTCTGCGATCGGCTGACCGGGATTTCGGTCGCCTTCGCGTCCTTCATCCTGAGGATGTAGTTCCTGCTGAACCAAGGGACGATCTCCTTGATCTTGTTGATGTTGACGAGATGCGACCGGTGGACCCGCCAGAACACGTCGGGATCCAGCCGGGCCTGCAACTCGTCGAGTGTCCGGTAGTTAGACGTGCCCGAAACCTGCCCAGTCACAATACTAATCGAATCCTCTGCGAGCGAGGCATAGATGATGTCGTCGGCCTGGACCAGGACGATCCGATCGGCCATTTTGACCGCAATCTGGTTTCGCCGGTCCTTTTGCCCCGCCATCATCCGGACCAGCCGTTCGAGCTGGTCGCCCAGCGGCTGCCCTGCCCGCCGCTTCCGGACCCGCTGCACAGCCTGTTCCAGCCGGGCCGGCTCGACCGGTTTGAGCACGTAGTCGACGGCGTTGACCTCGAAGGCCTCGACCGCCCGGTGGTCGAAGGCGGTGACGAACACCACCGCCAGGTCGGTTCCCTGTCTCGAGCAGCCGGCGCGCCACTTCGAAGCCGGTCAGCCCGGGCATCTGGACGTCCAGAAAGGCGACATCCGGGTCCAGGCGGGCGATGTCGTCGAGCGCCTGCACGCCGTCGGCGGCCTGCGCGACGACCTCGACGCCTTCGATCCTGCCGAGCAGAAAACACAGCTCGTCGCGCGCCAGCTGCTCGTCGTCGGCGACCGACGGCGGTCAGCGGGCCGGCTGGTCATCACGCGGTCGCCTGTTCCTGCGGCGACGAGAATCGGGATCTCGAGGTGGGCGCAGGCGCCCTTGCCGGGCGAGCCGCGAAGCACGACGCGGCCGGTGGCGCCGTAGATGACGCGCAGCCGCTCGTGCACGTTGCTCAGGCCGATGCCGCTCGACATCGCCGTCTGCAGCCGCTCGTCGGAGATGCCGAGCCCATCGTCTTCGACGTCGAGGATGAGCAGGTCGTCGTCGCGGCGGCTGCGCAGGGTGATGTGGCCGGCGCCGACCTTGCGGGTGAGCCCGTGCTTGATGGCGTTCTCGACCAGCGGCTGCAGAATCATGCTCGGGCACGATGACGTCGAGCGTGTCGGCGGCGATGTCCTTGCGGACGCCAAGCCGCGGCCCGAAGCGGATCGACCTCGATGTCGAGGTACTCGTCGATCGATTCGAGCTCCTCGCGCAGCGTGACGAACTGCTCCTGGCTGCGCAGCAGCTTGCGCAGCAGGCCCGACAGCTTCTGGATGACCGTGCGCGCGGTCTCGGGCTGCGAGCGGATGAGCGACGAGACCGAGGTCAGCGTGTTGAACAGGAAGTGCGGGTTGATCTGGCTCTTGAGCGCTTCGATCTTGGCCGCGAGCAGCAGCTTCTCCTGCTCCTGCAGGCGATGCTCGATGCGCGCGTTGTTCCAGATCTTGATCGGGATCGACACCGTCAGCACCGTGGCGACGTAGATCATCGACCGTCAGCCACGCGCGACGGCGCCTCGAAGTAGAACAGGCGCTGCTCGCCGAAGCGCGTGCCGACGGTCTGGCGGATCGCCTCGAGGCCGATCGGGACGAACAGCAGGACGACCTGCCAGTCGATGGTCAGCTCGCGCATCATGCGCCACAGCATAGCGCGGCAGGCTGAAGAACACGAACGGCGAGAAGTTCCAGATGTGTTCCTTGGGGCAGGCCTCGCGCAGGCCGCCGCCGGCGAAGCCGCAGCCGACGGCAAAGGGGATGGCGCCCCATTCGCCGGCGAAGAAGCCGGGAAGCGCGATGGCGGCGCCGACGATGGCGCCGGTGTACGGGCCCGGCGATGAGGCCGGCGAGAAACGCGCCTTCGAGCATGAGATCGGCCGCGTCGTAGTTGAGCAGCAGGCGCGAGACGACGCCGAGCGGTGAGCGGGACGTCAGGCCGAGCGCGAACGCGAGCCGGTCGGGCCAGTCGCGGCGCTCGAAGATCAGGATGTGGCGGAAGCGCCGGTAGCGCGCGAGCATCGTCGCCAGCGCGGCCATGACGGCCAGCTTGCCGACGAGCGTGGCGAGCAGGAACTGCTCGGCGGACAGGAGTCGGGCGTCTTGAGGCATTGGCGATCTGGGTGCCTGCTACAATTTACCGCATGATCCGTCCGCTCATTGAAGGCTTTGCGCTCACGTTCAGGCACCTGTTCCGCAACCCGATCACCGTCAATTACCCCGACCAGAAGGTGCCGATGTTCCCGAAATACCGCGGGAAACAGGTGCTGATGCGCGACGAGAACGGGCTCGAGAAGTGCGTCGCCTGCGGGCTGTGCGCCGTGGCGTGCCCGGCGGACGCGATTTACCTCGAGGCGGCGGAGAACGACGGCTCGGTCATGGCCGGCCCGCGCTACGCGTCGGTCTACCAGATCCACAAGACGCGCTGCATCTTCTGCGGCTACTGCGAAGAGGCCTGCCCGGTGTCGGCGATCTTCATGGGCAAGGACTACGAGCTCGCCGTCTACAGCAAGGACGATTTCGTGTGGGACAAGACCGAGCTGCTGGTGCCGCCGCCGGCCAGATAGTCGCCGGTCACGCGCCGCCCCGGGTCGGAGCGCGACCGGCTTCTCCGGCACGTGTCATCGTTGTTCGGCGTCCTCGGCGACATTCACGGCAACTTCAGCGCCGTCGATCGCATCCTCGCGCGGCATCCCGAGATCCGTTCTGGCTGTGCGTCGGCGACGTGGCGAGCGCCAACGGCGCGTACCCGCGCCGGCGGCGCCGCTCTATTGGATCAAAGGCAACAACGAGACGTTCGATCGCATCGAGGCGTTTCGCGCGGGCACCGAACTCGATTCCCAATCTGCATTACATCCCGAACGGGACGCTCGTGACGATCGGCGGCATCACGGTGGCCGGCTCGGCGGCACGTTCGCGCCGACGTGGTACGACACGCCGGCGGCCGCGCTGCCGGCGAAGCCGCAAGGACGACAAGCGCCGGCACTTCGTGCGCGAGGAGATCGACGCGTGCAAGCGCTCGGGCGCGTCGACGTGCTGCTGACGCACGAAGCGCCGAAGCCGTTCTGGGTCGAGCTGCCCTCGTCGACAGCGCCCGTCCAAGGGTGGCGGCGCGACGTCGGCAAAGACGCCGATCGCCGAACTGGCGGACGCGCTGCGGCCGCGGCTGCACTGCTTCGGCCACCATCACGTCCACGCGTCGTTCACGCGAACGGCATTCCGACGGTCTGCGTCGATCGCGTCAATCGGTCCTATTTGCTGGTGGACGCCAGGACACTGCGAGTGGGAAGTCGCGTCCCGACGGAGGATGAGCGTAACGTGGGCCAGCCGCTTCTCGAAGCGATCGACGACCGCGTGCTGGTCTGCGACGGCGCGATGGGCACGCAGCTGTACGCGAAGGGCGTGTTCATCAACCGCTGCTTCGAGTCGCTGAACCTGACCGATCCGGCGCTGGTCGCGGAGCGTGCACGCCGAGTACCTGCGCGCCGGCGCCGACGTCATCGAGACCAACACGTTCGGCGCCAATCGCATCAAGCTGCGCGCGTTCGGGCTGAGCGAGAAGGTCGCGACCATCAACTCGAAGGCGCGCGGATCGCGCGCGCCGGCCGCTCGACACAGCGGGAGCGGGCGCCGCGGCGCTTTCGTCGCCGGCGCGATCGGCCCGCTCGGCATTCGCGTCGAGCCCTGGGGCAAGACCGGCATCGACGAAGCGGAGCAGTATTTCACGGAGCAGGCCGAGGCGCTGGTCGAGGGCGGCGTCGATCTGTTCATCCTCGAGACGTTCCGCGATCTCAACGAGATTGGCGCCGCGATCGCCGCCGTCCGCGCGTGTGTGCGACCTGCCGATCGTCGCGCAGATGACGACCGAGGAGGATGGCAACAGCCTCGACGGCACGCCGCCGGAGCAGTTCGCGCCGGTGCTCTCGAGCGCGGCGCGCAAGTCGTCGGCGTCAACTGCAGCGTCGGCCCGCGCCGATGCTCGAGTCGATCGAGCGGCTGCCGCGGCGGTGACGCGTGCGCGCTGTCGGCGCTGCCCAACGCCGGCAAGCCGCGCGACATCGAAGGCCGGAACATCTATCTGTGCTCGCCGGAATACATGGCGTCGTATGCGCGCCGCTTCATCGCCAACGGCGTGCGCCTGGTCGGCGGCTGCTGCGGCACGACGCCCGAGCACATCCGGCAGATCAGCGCGGCGGTCAAGCGCATGGCGCCGGCAGCGGCCTGCGGCGCGGCGGGCAAGAGTCGATACGCGCGCCGTGTCGGTGGCGGGCGCCCTGCACGCGCAGACGCCGGTGCCGCGAGCGCCAAGTCGAGGCTCGCGGCGGCAGCTGAGCAGCGGCGGTTCGTCGATCGGCGTCGAGCTCGTGCCGCCGCGCGGGCTGGCGTGCGCCGAGGCGATCGAGACGCCAAGGCTGCTCGCCGGCCGACGCGTCGACGTGGTGACCGTCCTCGATGGCCCGCGCAGCGGCGCGCGCATGAGCGCGCTGTCGCTGGCGGTGCTGGTCCAGCAGCAGGCCGGATGTCGAGACGCTGCTGCAGTACTCGTGTCGCGACAAGAACCTGCTGGGCATCCAGTCGGACCTGCTCGGGCGCCTACGCGATGGGGCTGCGCAACCTGCTCGGCATCACCGGCGACGTGCGGACGCTCGGCGACATTCCCGACGCGACCGCGGTCTTCGACGTCGACTCGATCGGGCTGACCAACGTGCTGACGCGGCTCAATCACGGCCTCGACATCGGCGGCCAGCCGATTGGGGCGCCGACGGCGTTTCACGTCGGCGTCATGGTCAACCCGGCCGCCGACGATCTCGATGCCGAGCTGCGGCGCTTCGAGTACAAGGTCGAGGCCGGCGCGGAGTTCGCCGTGACGCGTCCGGTCTTCGACGTGGCGGCGATGGAGCGGTTCCTCGATCGGACACGCGACTTTCGCATTCCGATCATCGCGGGGCTGTGGCCGTTCGAGAGCGCGCTCAACGCCGAGTTCATGGCGAACGAGGTGCCGGGCGTGACGGTGCCCGGCAGCGCTGTTGCAACGCATGATGCAGGCCGGGAACGACGCGGCTGCGGCCGGAGGGCGTGCGCATTGCCCAGGAGCTCGGCGGCGGCTCTGCGACCGATGGTGCAGGGGCTGCACGTGTCGGCCCCGTCGGGCCGGCTGGACCTCGCGCTGCAGACTCTGGAGGGCGCCTAATCCCTTGCCGACCTCGCGAAGGGCCGTTGAGACGACGGATCCGTAACTTGAGCGATTACACATCTGATATAGTGCCGAGCGGCTTCGGGGTCGTTTAGGCGGCATGGGGCGTCAGCCAGTCGCGCGCAACAGAAAACCCCAGCCGTTGGCCAGCGTTCTGCCAGCGGCTGGGCGGCAGTCGACTGATTCGTCAGCGAATCCAGCAGAGGAGACCTCATGGCGCTATTCGACAACGACCGGGAGCGATCCGAAAGTCTCAGCGGCGACGCGGCGACGCGCGCGCTCTCGGTCACGGTTGTCGAGAACGATTTCGTTGCGCGGCGTCTACGAGAAGCTGGCCAACGTCTACGACCTCGTCTTCGGCCCGACGCTCCACCCCGGCCGCCTCGAAGCCATCCGAAAGATGAACATCCGGCCGGGCGATTCGGTGCTCGAGGTCGGCGTCGGCACCGGCATCAACCTGTCGCTGTACCCGTCGAGCTGCGCCATCACCGGCATCGATCTGTCGACGCCGATGCTCGAGAAGGCGCGCGAGCGGATCATCAAGAAGGGGCTGCGCAACTGCCGCGTCGCCGAGATGGATGCCGCCGCCGATGTCCTTCCCGACGAGTCGTTCGACATCGTCTATGCGCCGTATCTGATCAGCGTGGTGCCCGACCCGGTGCAGGTCGCGCAGGAAATGCGCCGCGTCTGCCGCCGCGGCGGCCGCATCGTGATCCTCAATCACTTCAAGAGCCAGAACCCGTGTGCTCGCGCAAGTCGAAACCGCGATCTCGCCGCTGACCGTTCACATCGGCTTCAAGACCGACCTCGATCTCAACGCCTTCCTGACGCAGGCCGACCTGACGCCGGTCTCGATCGAGAAGGTCAACATCCTCAAGATGTGGACGCTCGTGACCTGTATCAAAGAGTCGTAGGACTCGCCGCTCAGTCCTCGCCCGCTTCCGCGCCTCGCGCAGCGAATCTGTCAGCTCAGGCGAGCAGCTTGATGAACAGCGCCTCACCCTCGGCGTGAACTTTGCCCGCTTCGTCGGTCAGCCGCGACTTGATGAAGATCTTGCGGCGTTCGATGGTCTCGATCCACGACTCGACGCGGCCGGAAAACCCGAGCGGCGTCAGGTGCAGGTAGTTGATGGTGATGCGCGCGCCGACGACGGGATGGCCGTTCATCCAGCAGACGGCGCCCATGGCTTCGTCGAGAACCGCGGCGATCGCTCCGCCGTGAACAGCTCTCGGGCGGCCCCTCGCTCGCCGGCCCGAACCACACGCACGCGTACAGGTGATCGCTCGCCGGCTGACGGAAGTAGATCGACGCGGGTCCGGTCCGCCGCTTGCTCGCCAGAGACGAAGGAGTTGGGCGCGGTCGGCGACGGGAACGGCTGAACCGGAACCCACCCGGGCACAGGTGTTGGCAGCGGCGGTTGCTGTTTGACGCGATGCGACATCCATCCTCCACAGGACTAGCGAGCTTCGCTAAAACGATCGAATCGTCAGTCCGCTTCGCGCAGTGCCATCGCGCGACATTCAGCTGACTGTCTGCACGATGGCTGAATGCTAGCTGTCGTTCCCGATGATCCTGTCGCGCAGGCAGCATCGACTCCGGTTCCGCGGCGACGTCCGCGCCGTTGACCGCCGGCCGCTCGGGCGGCGCTGGCTGTGCGAGCACGGCGTCGAGATGGCGGCGTCCACTTCCCGGCGAACAGATCGTCGTGATCGATGAATGCCGTCCGCAGGAAGCGCGGCGCCTCGCGGGTCAGCACGTCGTACTCGATGAAGTGGCCGCGCGACGTGTAGAGCAGCGCCGTGTCGTTGGCGAGGCACTCGGCGATGATGCCGTAGCCAGGCTTGGTGACGACGACATCGACGGCGCGGACGAGATCTTCGTAGCGAAGGCCGGCGGCGTACATCGCCGGTTCGTCGACGGACATGCAGGCTGCCTCGCCGTTCGCCGCGGGAAGGGCGAGGCGACAGGCAAGCCGTCCGCTGCCGATCGGCGAGCGGCACGCTGCCGCTGACCAGGCGACATAGCCGTTCGAGCGACTCAGCGCATCGAGATCCAAGCCATCCAGGCCGTAGCCGCCAAACGAGACCAGCACGAGCGCTCGTCCAGCGGAAAGCCCATCGCCGCCGGGTCTCGACCGGGTCGCGCGCGAGCGTCGCGCGACGAAGGGCAGATCGACGAATCGTCGTGAATGTCGAAAAGCCGCCGTGCATCGGCAGCCGCAGCGCGAGCTCGGCGCTCGCGATAGTGACCGCCGATCGACTCGACGAGTGTCCTCGGTGCCAGGGTACGCCGCGTAAATCCAGTCCCACGTGAAGTTGCCGAGCGCGACGACGGGATCCCGGCTGCGTCGCAGCGGCGATGCCGAGCGGCGGAATGTCGGCGACGACGAGAGCGGCATCGACGCTGGCCGGAGGAAGGCGACTTCGCCTCGGTCACGCGCTCGTCGAAGCCGTCCATGAACGCGCGCGCGCGGCGGACCGTCTCGTCGGCGTCGAGATGGAGGCTGTCGATCTGCGCGATGCCGGTGTCGGTTTCGAGATGGTGATACGTCGACTTCAGGCGTGATGCCCGGTCGACCTTGACAGTCAAATCGAACAACCACTTCGGCGCACTCGTCCGAACGATGATTCGAAGATCGGGCCGCCGGCGCGAGCAGCGCATTGATGACTTCGATGTCGCGGGACGCATGGCCGAAGCCGTGGCCGGAGATGTAGAAGACGAGGGTTCTCAACGGCGGTTCTTCACGCTGGTTCTTGACGACGGTTCTTCACGCGGGCTCTCTATGTATCGCGGTTCCGACGC
Organism: uncultured Acidobacteriota bacterium; assembly: GCA_963734095.1. Classification (GTDB taxonomy): domain Bacteria; phylum Acidobacteriota; class Vicinamibacteria; order Vicinamibacterales; family UBA2999; genus JACCSI01. Next base: position 82,234 of record CAVTGK010000042.1, read on the forward strand.
CACGATGGTTCGTAGCGGCTCTGGCGCAGACGGCGGCCGGCCGCCGCCGGGCTGCAGCGCGGGCAGGGCGATCTTGAGCACCTCTTCGAGCGTCGCGACCGGCACGAACCGCATGTCCTTGCGGATCTCCTCCGGCAGCTCCTTCAGGTCGGGCTCGTTGAGCGCCGGCAGGATGAACGTGCTGCAGGCCGAAGCGCTTGGCGGCGAGCGCCTTTTCGCGAATGCCGCCGACCGGCAGCACGAGGCCGCTCAGCGTGATCTCGCCGGTCATCGCCACGTCCTGGCGGACCGGTTCGCCGCGCGCGGCCGACAGGATCGCGGTCGCCATCGTCACGCCCGCCGACGGGCCGTCCTTCGGAATCGCGCCGGCGGGCACGTGGACGTGCAGGTCGCGTCCTTCGAGGAAGTTGGGCTCGACGCCGAGCTCGCGCGCGTTGGCGCGGATGTGGCTGACCGCGGCGCGCGCCGATTCCTGCATCACCTCGCCGAGCTGGCCGGTGAGAATGAACTGACCGCGGCCGCCGGGCAGCAGGCTGGCTTCGATGAAGAGCACGTCGCCGCCGGTCTCGGTCCACGCGACGCCGGTGGCGACGCCGGGCCGCGACGTGCGGAACGCCACCTCGCGTTTGAAGCGCGCCGGGCCCGAGATAGTCCTCGAGCTCGTCGGCCTCGACCATGGTGGTCGATGCTGCGCCGTGCCCATCGCGACGCGCGCCGCGATCTTGCGCGCGATGGTGCCGATCAGCCGCTCCAGGTTCCGCACGCCGGCTTCGCGCGTGTATTCGCTGATGATCACTGCGCAGCGCCTCGTCGGCGATCGTCACCGCGTCGAGCGGCAAGCCGTGCTCGCGTCAGCTGGCGCGGGATGAGAAAGCGCCGCGCGATGTTGACCTTCTCGTCTTCGGTGTAGCCGGACAGCCACACGATCTCCATGCGATCGCGCAGCGCCGGGTGCACCGGGCCGATCTGGTTGGCGGTCGCGATGAAGAGCACCTTCGACAGATCGATCGGCACTTCCAGGTAGTGATCGCGGAAGCTGTTGTTCTGCGCCGGGATCGAGCACTTCGAGCAGCGCCGCCGCCGGATCGCCCTGATAGCCGACGGTGACCTTGTCGAGCTCGTCGAGCATGAACACCGGATTGGCCGAGCCCGCCTGCTTGAGCGCCTGCACGATTCGTCCCGGCATCGAGCCGATGTAGGTGCGGCGATGCCCGCGAATCTCCGCTTCGTCGCGCACGCCGCCGAGCGAGATGCGGACGAACTTGCGCTGCATCGCGCGCGCAATCGACTGGCCGAGCGACGTCTTGCCGACTCCGGGCGGGCCGACGAAGCACAGGATCGGGCCCTTCATGTCGCCTTTGAGCTTGCGCACGGCGAGGTATTCGACGATGCGCTCTTTGACCTTGTCGAGATCGTAGTGATCCTCGTCGAGCACGCGCCGCGCCTCGACGGGATCGAGGCGATCCTCGGTCGACCGTTTCCCAGGGCAGCTCGAGGATCCAGTCGATGTAGGTGCGGATCATCTGGTATTCGGGCGAAGCCGGACCCATGCGCGCCAGGCGATCGAGCTCGCGATTGGCGACCGTCCGCACGTGCTCGGGCAGCGCTGCGGCCGCGACCCGCGCGCGCAGGTCCTTGATCTCGTCGCCTTCGCCTTCGCCAAGCTCCTCCTGAATCGCCTTCATCTGCTGGCGCAGGTAGTACTGCTTCTGCGCGTCGGTCATCTCCTGCTGCGCCTGCGACTCGATCTTGCCCTTGAGCTCGAGCACCGAGACTTCGCGCGTCAGCAGCGAGTGCACCAGCTCGAGCTTCTTCGGCAGCGGATCGGCTTCGAGCAGCTGCTGTTTCTCCTCGGCCTTGAGATCGAGCATCGTCCCGAGCAGGTACGCCAGCCGCATCGGGTCGTCGATGCCGGCCACCAGCTGCCGCACTTCGGGCGCGAGACCCGAGGTCAGCGAGAGCGCGCGATCGACGAGCTCCTGGATGCGCCGGACGTAGGCGTCGACTTCGACGCCCTTGTCGACCTGCTCGGGTGCGAGCGTCAGCTGCGCCCGCAGCATGCCCGTTTTCGACAGCGACCGATGTCGCACGCGCGCGCGCGCCATGCCTTCGACGATGATGTTCAGCCCCTGTGGACCGCGCGCCATCTGCCGGACGATGCCGATGGTGCCGACGTCGTGCAGTTCTCGGATGCGTCGGGCTCGTCCTCGTCGCCTTTCTGCAAGCAGCAGCAGGATCAGCCGATCGCCGGCGAGCGCGGCGTTGACCGCTTCGACCGACATCGGGCGGTTGACGGCCAGCGGCTGCAGCGTCAGCGGGAAAGACGACGGTGCGCCGGAGCGGAAGGACCGGCAGCTCGGACGGGAACACGGCAGGGGGGGACGGTTCGGCCATGGGTTCGACGGCTGCTGATTGGGACGCGGGCGACCGCGCGGGTCCATCAAATCATACGCCGGGGCCGCCAGGACCTGTTGCGCTCGCTCGGCTGGGCTGGTCCCGCCATTCGCGTCATTTTTCGGGGGTTTCGCCCCTTCCAGCTTGACGTCCGGCCGCAGGGAGCGTAACGTCGCGGCAACATTCACTTGAGTTGACTTTCGCGAGGAGAGGCACATGAGGTCTGTCGAGCATGTATGTGCTTTGTTCGCTTGTTCTATTTTCGGCGCCCGCCGTAGCCGCGCAGGTCCAGACCGGATCCATCGTCGGCATCGTGACTGATTCCAGCAATGCCGTCATGCCGGGCGTTCTGGTGTCGCTGTCTGGCGACCGCCTTATCGGCGGCGCTCAGACATTTACCACCGACGCGACCGGCGCGTATCGGTTCGATCGTCTTCCCCCGGGCGATTACACCGTCAAGTTCGAGCTGCAGGGATTCCGGACCATCGAGCGCGCCGCCATTCGCATCAATGCCGCGTTCACCGCGACGGTCAACATCAAGCTCGAAGTCGGGCAGCGTCGCCGAGACGATCACCGTGACCGGCGAATCGCCGACCATCGATACGCGGTCGAACTCTGCAGCAGACCGTGATGAATCAGGAAGTCCTCGAGGGCGTGCCGACCGGGCGCGACCCGTGGTCGCTCGCCAAGCTGATTCCTGGCGTGCAGGTCGCCACCTACGACGTCGGCGGCACGCAGTCGATGCAGCAGAGCGGCCTGTCTGCGCACGGCTCGAACACCAACGACGTCAGCTACAACATCGACGGCGCCACGGTGAACTGGCCGGGGGGCGGCGGCGGCGCGACGATGATCTACTACGACCAGGGCATGTTCGAGGAGGTGAACTACATGACCTCGGCGATTCCGGCCGAGGTCCTGGTCGGCGGCGTGTCGATCAACATGGTCACCAAGATCGGCGGCAACCAGTGGCGCGGCAACCTGCGCTACTCGTTCGCGAACGACGACCTGCAGTCGCGAGAACCATCGCGATCTCCGCGAGACGTTCCCGACGCTGCTCGGCAATCCGACCAAGAAGACGTATGACATCAACCTGTCGGGTGGCGGCGCAATCGTCCAGAACCGCCTGTGGGTCAACGGCACGGTCCGTCGCTGGGTCGTCGACAAGTTGACCAACGCCAAGAACTCTGACGGCTCTCAGGCGCTCGACGACAACACGCTGAAGAACTACTCCGGGCAAGGTCGTCGCGTCGCTCACGGCGAACCAGAAGCTTCGTTCTCGTACCTGTGGAACGACAAGATCCGCGGCCACCGCCGCGACGGTACGCTGCGACTGCCAGACATCGCGTCGGTCGTGCAGACCAACCCGGCGTCGACGACGCAGGCGAAGTACACGGGCATCCGCAACACGCTGGTGTTCGAGTCGAACTTCAGCGTGATGGATGGCCAGACGAACTATACCTACCAGCCCGGCACGCCGGCGGACGCGATCCGCATGGAAGACGCTGATGCTGGCATTGGCGACTTCGCGGCCGACCGCGAGGACCACCAGCCGAATCTCGCGGCTGCAGTTCGACAACGTCGTCTCGTATTCGCAGAACGACTGGGGCGGCGAGCACCTGTTCAAGGCCGGCGTGCAGTTTGCGCGTCTGTCCTACGATTCCGACTACAACGTGCAGGGCGACCACTACGTCGAGTATTCGAACGGCAGCGCCGCTGCAGCGTGCGTCAGTTCAACACGCCGAACCTGTTCAAGAACGAGGCCGCGTCCTCGGCTTGTTCCTGCAGGACTGCGTGGACGGTTGCCAACCGGCTGACGCTGAATCTCGGGTTGCGCTTCGACCGCTACGTCGGCATTCTTCCCGAGCAGTCCAACCCGGCGGGTCAGTTCGCCCCGGCGCGCAGCATCGAGCGGTCGGAGCCGATCAAGCAGAACATCGGCGTGTGGCGAACCGGTGCAGCATACGACCTGTTCGGCAACGGTCAAACCGCGTTGAAGGCCAGCTACAGCCGCTACGCGCTGCAGGTGGGCATCGATCGCGTGACCGCCGTCAATCCGTTGGCAACCGGCAACCGCACCTGCCCGTGGAACGACGCCAACGGCGACCGGCGGTTCCAGGCCAACGAGATCACGGCTGCGTGCTCGGGATTCAGCGGCGGCGTCAACACCTTCTATGCGCGACGGCGTCAAGTGGCCGTACTCGGATGAAGTCACCGCCGGTGTCGAGCATCAGGTGATGCGCGACATGCGCGTGGGCGTGATGTACTACTACCGCACCAACAAGAAGCAGCTTGGCATCCGCAACACGGCGGTTCCGACGAGCGCGTACACGCCGTTCAGCATCCCGATCCCGGCGAACTCCCTCGGTGTCACCAGTGTGACGGTCTACAACCTGGCGTCGTCGCTGGCGAGCGCGCAGAACTTCATCAGGGACAACGAGGACTTTCTCGATACCAAGTATCAAGGGGTCGAGTTCACGGCGTCCAAGCGGTTCTCGAATCGCTGGCAGATGGTCGGGGGACTCACGGTCGGCAAGAACACTGGCGGGTTGAACACGCCGACTGGTAGCGGCCAGCAGGCCGCCACGACAGGCGATCTCAACGATCCGAACAACGTGATCTTCTCCGAGGGCACGATCGGCAACGACTCTGAGGTGGCGTTCCGGTTGTCGGGCAGCTATCGCTTGCCGTGGGAAGTCAGCCTGTCGGGCTCGTTGGTGTCGAACACCGGATATCCGGTTGTGACGACCTACAACGTCACGCGCGCATATGCGGCAACCTTCGGTCAGACGTTGACCCGCGTCGGGTCAGAACGTGCCCTTGACGCCACGCGGTGAAGAGCGTCTCGAGAACGTGACGATGGTCGATCTGCGAGTGTCGCGTCCAATCAGCATGGGCCGCGTTCGTTTCAACCCGCAGCTCGACATCTTCAACATCGCCAACGCCGACGCAGTGACGACGCGCACCAACGCGCTGGGTGGGTCGTATCTGGCGCCGGTGGATATTCTGTCGCCCCGAATTATCCGCGTCGGCTTCAGCCTCGATTTCTAGGTCGTATCCGACCGGTCGGTCGGGCGTTGCCCGGCCGACCGGTCCTGCCCTCGCCCCCCAATTCCCCATTTTCCGCGAGGATCGCACCGAGACCGTCAACAAGATCGTCGACGTCCGTGTTGCCAAGCGATTCTCGGTTGGCACATCCCGGTTCGAGGGGACGGCACGTGATGAACCAGAACACCGCCACTGGATCGACGAGGAGTCGGCCCTCGTTGATCCTGACGCCTCGGATTGTCCGGTTCGGCATAACGACGAGGTTCCAGGAAGGGCAGGTCGGGCTGGTTGGGCGGGTGGGGCAGGTCGGGCTGGTGATCTGGTAAGTTAGGTTGGTCGAGACTGACTAAGACCGACCGGACCGACCAGACTAACCAGCCCAACCCGACCCACTAGGCCAACCAGACCCCAATGTCCCTCGACGAACGCGCCTTCTTCTTCGACAAGAACGAAACCCGGCCTGCCCGCTATGCGTGTCCGCGCTGCCGGCGGACCAACGAATACAGCGTGCGCTGGGTCCGGCGCGTGAAGAAGGATCGGTTGCCGCCGGGCGCCGACGAACGGGATCGCGCGAAGTTCGCCAAGCTGCGAGATCACCTGATTCGCGTGGAGGACGAGCTCGTCTGCAAGACGTGCGGCAAGAAGTTCGAGATCCCGTCGTTGCACTCGCTGCTGTTCGTCGATCAACTCGAAGGGTTGCCCAAGGACGTGGAGGACGAAGAGGGCGCAGACGCTACCACACCCCAGGAATCACCCGCCAGCGAACCGTCCGCTGATAAGCGCGGTACTGATCGCCGTGGGCCGCGACGAGTGACCTCTCCTCCCAGGGGATGGCGAGGATGAGATAGGCGGAGCTGATGACGGCGAACAGCAACCGATTGACGGTCAAGTTCGGCGCACCGAAGACCATCAGCATCCACCCCAGATAGATAGGGTGCCGCACGAGTCGGAAGGGGCCCACGATCTTGAGCGGGCTCGACGGCAGTTGGCTCTGACGCTTGTCGAATGCCGGCCAACTCCAGTGGATCGATCACACTGGCGCCTCGAACCGTGAGCACCACGCCGAGCAGCTGAATCAGCGTGGAGAACGATCGCTGGTACGCCCCCGACGTCTGATAGACGACGCCCGGCAGCGGTTGCCAGAGCACGCACACGAGCACCAGCAGCGCGCTTGCCACCCAGACGTACAACGAGCGTTCCGCCGAGGCTGGTATCAGCCGGTCGACAGCTGTTGCTTCATCCCTGAGCGGGCGAGCACGGAATGGTGGAGCGCAAAAACCGTGAACAGCCCGATGTTGATCGTGGTATTGCGAAGCACGGCGTCATCGCTGTCGCCGGGAACACCGCAGTTCGACGCCGTAGAAATAGATCAGATAGCCGAGCGACCCGACAAAGGCCGCTCCGCCGAGCCAGGCGAACGCGCGCGCCACGGCACTATTATTGACGGGGTTCTTCACGAAGGTTCGTTACGAGGTTCTCTACGAAGGTTCTTCACGAAGGCTCTTAACCCGGAGGTTCTTAACCCGGAGGGTTCCACGACGTGCCAGAAGAAGGTTCTACCGTAGCAGTTGCCGAGAACCACCGGGTAGAACCAACCGTAGATTGAACCATCGTAGAACCATTGTGTAGAGAACCATCGTAACGAAACGTCGTTGAGAGTCCATGTGGATACAGCGTGACCAAAATCGCCATCACCGGCATCGGCGTCGTATCGACCTTCGGTCTGGGTCGCGAGACGTTCTGGGACCACGTTCGCCGTGGCGTCAGCGGCACGCGCGCGATCACCGAGTTCGACGCCACCAGCTATCCCTGTCGGGTGGCGGCCGCCGTGCCGCCGCTGACGATGGACTCGGCGCAGCGGCTGGAAGGTGAAACGCAGACGCAACGGCAACGGGAATGGGCATGCCGATCCGAGGCGCTACTCGCGTGCGGCGCTCTTCGGCGTGCTCGCCGCACGCGAGGCGTGGCACGACGCCGGCCTCTCGGCGGGCGAGCCCAACGCCGGCGTGATCATCGGCACCGGCGGCGGCGGCATCGACATCGGCGAGCGCCAGTATCAGGACTTCTTCACCAATGGCGGCAAGCACGTGACGCCGTACGCGATCGCCTCGGCATCTGCGGCATGGTGTCGAGCGAGATTTCGATCTCGCTCGGGCTGCACGGCATCAGCCACGTGCTCTCGACCGGCTGCACGAGCTCGACCGACGCGATCGGCTATGCGGCGATGCTGCTGCGCAGCGGCGAGTTCGACGTGCTGCTGTCCGGCGGCACCGACGGCTGCGTGCTGCCGGGCATGATTTTCGGCTTCTCGCGCATGCGAGCCGTCTCGACCCATTACAACGATCGACCCGAGACGGCGTCGCGGCCGTTCGATCGCGGTCGCGACGGGTTCGTGCTGGGCGAGGGCGCGTGGATGGTCGTCGCTCGAGCGCGCCGATCGCGCGCGCGGCCCGAGGCGCGCGAATCTACGCGACGATCGACGGCTACGCCAGCACGTGCGACGCCTACCATCGCGTGCAGATGGATCCTGACGGCGAGCAGATCGTGCGCTGCATGACGCAGTGCATCGAGCGCTCGGGCCGCGCGCTCGAAGAGATCGGCTACATCAACTATCACGGGACGTCGACCCAGCTGAACGATGCCGTCGAGGCGACGTGCACGCGCAAGGTGTTCGGCGAGCGCGCGGATCACGTGCCCGGGTCGTCGACCAAGTCGATGATCGGCCATCCGCAGGGCGCGAGCGGCGCGGCCGGTGTCGTCGACCGCGGCGTTGGCGTTGTCGCGCGGGTTTCTGCCGCCGACGATCAACCTGACGGATCAGGATCCGCAGCTGCGACCTCGACTTTCTCGCCAACGAAGGCCGCGCGGCGCAGCCCGGCGCGGCGTTGTGCAACTGCCTGGGCTTCGGATCGAAGAACTCGCGCTCGCTGGTGCGTGTAGCGCGGCCGTGCGATTGGAGGGGTGGCTCAGCCTGCGCTCGGCACTGGAACCGGCACTGGCGGCCATCCGATTCGTCGATGGATGACGTGATGTCGTGGGCCGGGCCGGCGGCGCGATGGCGGCGACGCTGCTCGCGCGCGCCGGTGCGCGCGTGCGGCTGTTCGACCGCGCCAGGTTTCCGCGCGCCAAGCTGTGCGGCGATACGCTGAATCCCGGCGCGATGCAGGTCCTGTCGCGCGCATCTCTCCATCGACCGCGGTCCTCGAACGGTCGATTCCGCTGGACGGCATGCTGCTGACCGGCCCGGACGGCGTCAGCTGTCCGCGGGCGCTACGGCACGGGCTTGACGGGTCGTGCGATCGAACGTCGTGAGCTCGACGCCATCCTGGTGCGGCAGGCGGTCGCCGCGGGCGCGTCGTTTGACGACGGCGTATCGGTGGCCGGCGCCGACCACGTGGATCCGACCGGGCAGCGTGATGTGGCGTTCGACTCAAGGGGCGCGATGGCCGCGAACCAGGAACATGGCGCGCGGCTGGTCATGGCCGCCGACGGTCGCGAGTCGCGCCTGGCTCGCGCGCTGGGACTTCTCCACATCCGCCGCGCCCGCGCCGGTGGGCGATCGGCGGATACTTCGAGGGCGTCGAGCGGATTGACCACGGCGGGCGAGATGCACATACGGCCGCGGACACTACATCGGCGTCGCGCCGATGCCGGGCGGATCGCCAACGCGTGTCTCGTGCTCCCGCACCATCGCAGCGGCGGCGCGTTGCGCGATCCAGCCGAAGACGCTCACCGCCACACTGGCACGTCCGATCCGGAGTTGGCGCCGCCGTTTTGCGCGGCGCGCGACTGGTGGCGGTCCCCATGTGCTCGGTCCGATGGCGGTCGATGCTCGTGCCGTCGGCGTGCCGGGATTGCTGCTGGCCGGTGATGCGGCGGGCTTCATCGATCCCATGACGGGCGACGGCCTGCGATTTGCGTTGGCCGGCGCCGCCATTGCGGCACGGTGCCGCCTCGACGTGCTCGCGGGCCGACTCGCGTGAACGATGCGCCGGCGCGGCTCGCCGCAGATGCGCCGGCACGCGTTTCAGCGCCAAGTGGCGATTCAACCGAACGCTGCGCGCGTTGGTCGGCTCACTCGACGGCAGTGCGGGCCGCAGCCGTCGGCGCGCGGGTGCTGCCCGGCTGCGTTCGAAGCGCATGATCCGCTACGCTGGCGACTGTCACATGGCCGCGCCGCGAGCGACGCTAGCCACGAGATGGCACGAGCTCGTGGCGTCTCTGACGGCCCACGACGCCGCATCATCCGCGGTCGCGATTGCAGCGGCGACACTGGTCGCGGTCCTGCTCATGATGCTCGGCGAAGCCGTGCTGTCGGCTCACAACGAACGGCGTCCTGCGCGCAGCGCGGCGCGATCGAGCCGCCAGACGATGTCATCGACACGATGCGTTGGGCGTATCCGGCGAGCTTCGTCGCCATGGCGATGGAGGGCGCGTGGGCCGGGCCCGCCAGCGCAGACGCTCTCGCGGCCGGTCTGGCCGTCTTCGGGTTTGCGAAGGCGCTCAAGATCTGGGCGATCACCACGCTCGGCGTGCGCTGGACCTTCCGCGTGCTGGTGCTGCCGGATGCGCCGCTGATCGACGCGCGGCCCGTATGCGCTGCTCCGTCATCCGAACTACGTGGCGGTGCTGGGCGAGATCGTCGGGATGGCGTTGATGGTGTGGGCGCCGGTCACCGGGGTCCTGTCGTCTCGTCGGCTTCGGCTGGCTGCTGGCCGGCGGATGGCCGTCGAAGATCGCGCGCTCGGGAGACAATAGGCGACGCACATGTCCGACCGGCTCGTCTGTCTGAGCGCTTCCCCTGGTGGGCTCGTGCGCTCGACATCATCACTGTCGCGGCCTCCTGCTCGCGCTCACGGTGTTCATCACTGGCGGATTTCGCGAATGGACGCCGTGTCGGCCGCCTCTCGGTGACCTCCTGGATCCGGCCGCTCGTGCTCGCGCTCGTGTGCGCTGACCGTCCGGCACGCGCTGCGTCCGCGGCCGATTCTGCCGGTCCAGCTGTATCACGTCGGCGTTCGCACTGGTGGACGCGCATCGGAGGCGCGCTCGATCTGGGCCGATCTTCGTTGCCACGCGCGTCGGCGTGTTCGCGTCGGCTTTCTCGCGGTCGCGATGATTGGCTACGCTCCCAACACGCCGCCCTTTCGCATCTACGACAATGAGCTGCTGAACCTGCCGGCGCGTTGGGATACGGGCTGGTATCTCGGGGTCGCCGTCGACGGCTATCGGTGGAACCCGTCGGCAGACGGACCGGCAGCAGAACATCGCGTTCTTTCCCGGTGTACCCGATGCTGATGCGCTACACGTCGCTGCTTCGTCGCGCGGGACAACGATGTGGGCGGGCGTGATCATCTCGCTGGTCTCGTTCTTCTTCGCCTCGATCTATCTGTTCAGGCTGGCGCGGCAGATCGATTGGCGGCGAGGCGGCGGGCTTTGCGGTGGCGCTGCTGGCGACGCTATCCCTTCGCGCTCTTCTACAGCGCCGCTTACACCGAGTCGCTGTTTCTGCTCACGGTCGTCGCCGCCTGCTACCACTTCGAGCGCGACGAGCTGTGGCAGGCAGGGCTGTGGGGACTGATCGCGGGACTGACCCGGCCGAACGGCTGTCTGCTGTCGGTCGTGCTGGCGCTGATGGCGATCCGGCCGCTGTGGTCATCGGGCTGGCGACCGACGTGGCCGCCGCCGATGGAGTGGACCACGGCTCGCCGATCGGATCGCCACCGCCGCGGTGCCCGGCATCGGCATGCTGATCTACTCGACCTACATCTATTTCCTCACGGGCAATCCGCTGCAGTGGGCCGGACAGAACGCCGCGTGGGGACGCGTCTATCGCAGTCTGGATGTGCTGGTCGGCCAACACGCTTCCTTGATCGGTCAGCGACGGCTTCTACGACTACGCCTCGACGCGGACGCTGGACATGCTGCAGGCGATGGCCGTGATCTTCGTGCTGGTCAGCGTGTGGCCGGTGTTTCGTCGCCTCGGTCTGCCGTACGCCGTGATGATCGTCGTCAACGTGGTGCCGCCGCTCACGATGGGCGGCCTGCTGTCGATGGGCCGGGTGACGTCCGTGCTGTTCCCGACGTTTCTCTGGCTCGCGGCTGTCCTGCCGGTCACGCAGCGCTACGCCTGGATTGCCGTGTTTGCCGTGTTGCAGGCGCTGTGCGCGATCTTGTTCTTCACGTGGTGTCCGCTGTACTGAAACTTGGTGCCTGCGTGCCTCGAGTGCCTCGTGCCTCGGATGCTGGTGCCACGGTGCACGCGTGCGCTGGTGCCTTAGGTGCTCGTAGGTGCCTAGCGGTGCGCCAAGCGTGCTGCAAGCTGCGCTGTCACGCGTGCGTGCAGAGCCGCAGCGCACGCAGGCACCTAACGGCCTAGCGCTTATGGCACCAGCACCGGGCACTCAGCACCCGAGGCACTCAGGCACCGTACGCGTTTCACCATCAGCCACTCTTACTCGCAGACGCGCACGCTATACTGGCCACATTCCATGAGCGTTCCCCGTCTGCCGGAGTCTCGCCACCCAGCGTCGTGGTCGCTGCAACGGCTCGGCTGGGTGTGCGCGGGCACGGCGTTGTGGTCGCACTGTTCTTCGTTGCGGCTCAGCCGTCCGCGAATCAATCGGCTGCGGCTGCGCGTGCGGCGGCGGAAAAGGCGTTTCGCGCCGGGCGATACGACGAAGTCGAACGGCTCGCACAAGGCGCGGGGAACCGACGAAGGGCTGCAACGTGCTGCGGGCGAGAGCGCTCATCGCCCGCGGCGAGTACGCGAAGGCCGAGAGTCTGCTGACCGGTCCCGCCAGTGCGACGCCGGCCAGCGATGCCGCGCTCGAGCTGGGTCTGCTGCAGTTGTGCTCGGCCGCCGCAGCGAAGGGCGCCGCGACGTTGCAGCTGCTTCTCCTGGCCGATGCGCGCGATCCGCCACGGCCCGCGACTACGCCCGCGCTGCTCGCGCGGCGCGCGCGCTCGGCATGTTCGAGGACGCCAACGCGTACTTCCGCGAAGCGATCGCGCTGGCCCCCAACGACGCCGTCGATCAACACCGAGTGGGGCGAGCTGTTTCTCGAGAAGCACAATCGGCAGGACGCGGCGAAATCGTTCCAGGCGGCGCTCAAGACCGAGCCCGACTACGCGCCGGCGCAGCGAGGCATGGCGCAGGCCGTGGCGGACGAGAACCCGCCGGCGGCCATGCGCTACGTGCGCCGCGCGCTCGAGCTCAACCCCTCGGACGCCGCCGCGTATCTGTTCCTCGCCGAGTTGGCAATCGACGAAGACAAGAAAGACCTGGCGCGCGAGGCGCATCGCCAAGGCGCAGGCCATCAACCCCAACAGCCTCGAGGCGTTCGCCCTGACGGCCGCCGATCGATTTCGTCGAGGGCAAGGACGCCGAGTACAAGGCGGCCATCGCCGCGGCGCTGAAGATCAATCCGCTCTACGGCGAAGCCTACCGCGTCGTCGGCGCGATCACGGCGCAGTTACTACCGGTTCGACGAAGCGGCCGAACAGGTGCGCCGGGGGATCGCGATCGATCGCGACAATGCCCGCGCGCACGCCGATCTCGGCGCGCACCTGATGCGGACCGGGCGACGAGCGCAACGCGCGGCGCGCGCTCGAAACCGCGTTTCGCGCCGATCCGTACGACCTCGATCACCTACAACCTGCTGGGTGTGCTCGACACGCTGCGGGAGCTTCCAGACCGTTCAGGAAGGCGATCTGTCGATCAAGCTGCATGCCGACGAAGTCGGGGTGATGCGCGAGTACGTGCCGGCCGCTCGCCAAGGAGGCGCTCGCCGCGCTCAGCAAGCGGTGGGAGTTCACGCCCAAGGGGCCGATCCTCATCGAGATCTTCCCGCTGCACGACGATTTTGCCGTCCGCAACGTCGGTCTGCCCGGGATGATTGGCGCGCTTGGGCGCCTGCTTCGGCCGCGTGGTGACGATGGATTCGCCGAAGGCGCGTCCGCCCGGCGACTTCAATTGGGGCGCGACGCTGTGGCACGAGATGGCGCACGTCATCACGCTGCAGCTGTCCAATCAGCGACTTCCGCGCTGGCTGAGCGAAGGCATTTCCGTCTTCGAGGAGAAGCGCGCGCGTCCCGAATGGGGCCGCGAGATGGAAGTGCCTTCGCGCGCGCGCTGGAGGACCGGCGAGGCGATCAAGCTGCGCGAGCTCAACGCGGGCTTCCAGAACCCGGAGACGATCTCGCTCGCGTATTACGAAGCGTCGCTGCTCGTCGAGCACATCGTCGAGAAGCATGGTGAGCCGGCGCTGCGGGCGCTGGTCAAGTCGTTTGCCGACGGCATCGACACCGAGAAGCGCCATCAAGAAAGTGCTCTCGAGCGACATCGACGCGCTGCAGGCCACGTTCGACGCGTTTCTCGACCGAACGGTTCGCGAGCCTGCGCCGCGCGCTCGACGCCCCCGAAGGGTTTGACGCCCGATCAGCCGATCGAGAAGCTGAAGGCGGCGGCCGCCGACGCATCCCGAGAGCTTCGCCGTGCAGATGGCGCTCGGCCGAGCGCTGCGTCGGATCGGATCGGCCGGGCGCAATTGCGGCGTTCGAGCGGGCCGTCAAGCTGGCGCCGATGATCACGGGCGCCGAAAGCCCGTACATGCAGATCGTCGAGGTGGCGATGGCCGGCGGGCGACAAGGCAAAGGCGGCCGAGGCGCTGGACGCCATGACGGCGCACGATCACACCGCCGTCGAGGCGGCCCGGCAGCTGGTCGGGCTGCTCGATCCGGAGAAGGACAAGGAACGGCTGCGCACTCGCGCTTGCGGCGCGTCGTCGCCATCGACCCGTTCGATTCCGGCGGCGCACACGACGCTCGGTCGCATGGCTCTTGCATCCAGTGACACGGCCGAGGCGGTGCGCGCGTTTCGCGTCGCGCTCGCCGCCGGTCCGATCGACCGCGCCTCGGCGCATGCGGACTTGGCCGAAGGGTCTGTTCCAGGCCGGCAATCGCGCCGACGCGAAGCGCGAGGCGCTGGCCGCGCTGGAGATTGCGCCGACCTACGAACGGGCGCAGACAGCTGCTGCTGAAGTTGGTCGACGGTCCACGATAAGCGATCGATGGCCAGACCCCGGCCGGAACGTCGCGCCCCCACGACCGCGGCGGGAAACGCCTGCGTCGGGCCGCGGTCGCTCTTGGCGGGATCGCTCTGTTGGCGCATTGGACCCGACCTGGTCTCGCTGGCGACGGCGCAGGACGCCGTCACCGGGCGACGAGCGCTTTGCCGGCCTGCAGTGGACGTTCGCCCGGATCAAATACAACTCCTACGCGCGGCGATGCCCGCACCAACCTGCGCAGTCGGCTATTGGGAAGAGCCGTGGGCGATCGATGCGCCCGCCGCCGAGCAGAACCTGACCCGCCGCATCCGCAGCGTCACCTCCATCGCGGTCGACCGATCCGGTCGTCATCACGCTGGACGACGAGAAACTCTGGCAGTATCCCTGGGTGTATCTGGTCGAGCCCAGCAACCTGGTGCTGACCGAAAAGGATGCCGCGACGCTGCGGGAATACCTGCTGCGCGGCGGCACGCTCACGCTCGACGACTTCCACGGTCCCTACGAATGGGATCTACCGTGCGTCAGCTGCGGATGATGTTTCCCCGATCGCGAGATCGTCGAGATCGAGCCGCCGCATCCCGATCTACACGTGCTTCTACAAGCTCGACAAGTATCCGCAGGTCCCGGGCCTCGGCTCGTTCTTTTCCGGCCGCACCTGGGAGAAGGGCGGCTTCGTCCCGCACCTGCGCGGCATTCTCGACGACGACCGGCCGGCCGATGGTGCTCATCAACTGGAACACCGACATGGGCGATGGGGTCGAGTGGTCGAATGCCGAGGACTATCCCGGCTACATCAAGTGGACCGCGCAGGCCTACCAGATGATGATCAACGAAGTGATCTATTCACTGACGCATTGACGGGTGCAGACGAGCGCGATCAATCTCGACATGGAAGAGACTCTCAGCGCACGCACCCCGGCGGCCGAAGTGCGAGAAGGTCGCGAGCGATTCTTCAGGAGCTCCGAAAGGTCATCGTCGGTCAGGACGAGGTCGTCGAGCAGGTCCTGATCGCGCTCTTCACGGGCGGCCACTGCCTGCTCACCGGCGTGCCCGGGCTGGCGAAGACCCTGCTGATCAGGACGCTCGCGGAGATCCTCGATCTCAGCTTCAAGCGGATCCAGTTCACGCCTGACCTGATGCCGGCGGACATCACCGGCACCGAGATTCTGGACGATGATGGCGGGCGCCGAACGCTGCGATTCTTGCAAGGGCCGATCTTCGCGCAGATCATCCTGGCCGACGAGATCAACCGGACGCCGCCGAAGACGCAGGCGGCGCTGCTCGAGGCGATGCAGGAATATCACGTCACGGCCGCGGGCCGGACCTATCCGCTCGAGCGGCCGTTCTTCGTGCTGGCCACGCAGAACCCGATCGAACTCGAAGGCACGTATCCGCTGCCGGAGGCGCAGCTCGACCGCTTCATGTTCAACGTCGTCATGACCTACCTCGATCCCGAGGACGAAGTGCGGGTGGTGACGCAGACGACTGGCGCCGAGCGCCCGACGCCCTCGCGGGTGCTCGACGGCGCCGCCATCAACGCGTTCCAGACGAGCGTGCGCGAAGTGCTGGTCGCGGACGAAGTCGCGCGGTATGCCGTGCGTCTCGTGGACACGACGAGGCCGGGCCGCGGCGCCAAGGCCGACTTCGTGGAGAAGTGGGTCAAGTGGGGCGCCGGCTTGCGCGCGTCGCAGGCGCTCATTCTGGGCAGCAAGGCGCGCGCGTTGATGCACGGCCGGCATCACGTCTCGGTCAAGGACATCCAGGCGCTCGCCAAGCCGATCCTGCGGCACCGCGTCATCCCGAATTTCTACGCGGAAGCCGAAGGCATCTCGTCCGATCGCATCGTCGAGCTGCTGCTCGACGCGGTGCCGGCGCCCGCGAGCGGGCTATGAGCTCGTCCGACGCGCGCACGACCTTTCTCGATCCCGCGACGATCGCGCGCCTGGGCAGCCTCGACCTCAAGGCGCGGGCGATCGTCGAAGGCTTTCTGACCGGCCTGCACCGGAGTCCCTTCAAGGGCTTCAGCGTCGAGTTCGCGGAATATCGACAGTATCTGCCCGGGCGACGATCTGACGACGCTGGACTGGAAGGTCTATGCGCGGACCGATCGGCATTTCGTCAAGAAGTTCGAGGAAGAGACCAACCTCGAGTGCCATATCCTGCTCGACGTCAGCGATCGATGGGCTACGGCTCGGGGGCGGTGACCAAGCTGCAGTACGGCTCGTATCTGGCCGGCGCGCTCGCGTATCTGATGAAGCGACAGCGCGATGCGGTCGGGCTCATCGCCTTCGACGACAAGATCGTCAAGATGCTCCGGCCAAGCGCGCGCAGCGGCCATCTGACGTCGCTGCTGGTGACGCTCGAGCGACTGCCGCTCGGCGCGCGGACCGACGTCGCCAAGCCGCTTCGCGATCTGGCCGAGGCCATTCGCAAGCGCGGCCTGGTGGTGTTGATCTCCGATCTGCTCGACGACCTCGACCGCGTGCTGCAAGGGCTGAAGCATTTTCGCTATCGCGGCACCGAAGTGATCGTCTTCCACGTGCTCGATCCGGCGGAGCTGCACTTTCCGTTCGACCAGGCCGCGCGGTTCCGCGACATGGAGACGCTCGACGAAGTGGTGGCGGTGCCAGACGTGGTCCGTGCGCGATACCTGAGGCGACTCGCGGAGCTGCAGGAGCGTTATCGGCGCGAGCTGCGACTGGCCGGCATCGATTACGTCATGCTCGACACGTCGGTGCCCGCTCGAGACCGGCGTTGATGTCCTACCTGATGACGCAGACGGCGGTCATTTTGAGGCACTCAGTGTCGTTCCTGTATCCGCTCTTTCTCCTCGGCGCGCTGGCGGTTGCGATTCCGATCGTCCTGCACCTGTTCCGGCGCAGGACCGAGATCGTCGTCGACTTTCCGGCGGTGCGGCTGCTGCAGAAGGCGCCGGTCGAGCATCAGCGGCGCCGCCGGCTTCGCGAGCTGATTCTGCTGGCGCTGCGCGTCGAGCGCGCTGCTGCTTGCTGGCCTTCGCGTTCGCGCGGCCGTACTTCGATCGAGCGGCCGGCGCGCATTCCGGCGCCGGTCACGGTGGTGGCGCTCGACACGTCGCTGAGCCTGTCGGCGCCGGGCCAGTTCGCGCCGCGCAACAGGCGGCGCGCCGCGCGGTCGAGAGCTGCGCCCGCGACCCATACGGTCGCGCTCGTGACCTTTGCGGATTCCGCGATCACTGGTCGTGCCGCCGACCACCGATCGCGGCGGCGTGCTCCGGGCGATCGACGCCGCCACGGTCACGGCCGGCGGCACGCGGTTTCGCACCGCGCTCGCGCGCGCGGCCGAAGCCATCGGTCCGGCCGGGCCGCATCGTCGTCATCACCGATCTGCAGCAGGTGGGATGGGAAGCGGGCGACGAAGGCGCCGTGCCCGATGGCATCGAGGTCGAGTCGATCGAGATCGCGCCGCCGGCGGGTAACGTGGCGGTGACGGCGGCGCGTCGCGACGGCGCGGCGATCGTGGCCGCGATTCACAACTTCGGCATCGCGCCGGTCCGTGTGCCGGTGCGGCTCCGCGTGGACGACCGCGAGCTGGCGGCGCAGACCGGTCGATATCGCGCCGCAGGCCGCGGCGGAAGTGCGACTCGGAGGCGCCGCTGCCGCCGCGCGGCAGCTGCCATCGGTGCCATCGACGACGCAGCCGGGTATCAAGGCGGACAACGCGCGCTACCTGGTGCTCGATCCTCCCGGCGCCGTGCCGGTCTACGTCATCACGTCGGAGCCGCCGGGATCGTCGAATGCCGGGCTCTACGTCGAGCGCGCGCTCGCCGTCGCCGACGACGGGCGCGCGTTCAATCCGCAGGTGATCGACGGCCGCGACTTTTCCGCCCTGCCGGGCGAGCGGCCGCTCGCTGGCGCAGGCGCCGTTGATCGTCCTCGGGCACGACCACGCTCGACCGCCGCGGCCGCGAACTGATTGCGGCGTTTATCCGCGACGGTGGCAGGGTGCTCGTGTCACCTTGGGCCCGATATGGACCTGGAGACGCTTGGACGATACCGCTCGGGCACTGCGGTTGAGGTAAGCGACGGTCGAAGACGAGCGCCGCCAGAAGAACCGTGACACTGGTGGCCGTCGATGGCCGCCATCCCATTTTTCGTCCGTTCCTGAGCCCGACAGGCGCTCTTGGGGACGTCTATGTTGAGCAGTACCGTCGTCTGAATGATCAGGAGGGTCGAACCGTGCTCGCGCGTTTTTCCGGCGCCGGCATCGCGATGACCGAGCAGGCCGTCGGCCGGGGTCGCTTGCTGCTCTTTGCCTCGGATCTCGACAACCGATGGAACCGATTTCCCGCTGAATCCGGCGTTTGTGCCTTGGGCGATAGAAACCGCCGATATTTGGCGCAGGGGCGCGAGCAGCGCCAGAGCTACACGCTGCCAAACGTGCCTCGGGGATCAGCGCCGGCGCCTGGGGTCTACGACTTGCTCGTCCGCGTGCAGCGCGGCCAGGATCCGACGACACCGAGCGCCAGGCCGTTCGGGTCGCCGTGAATGCCTGACGTCCGTGAGTCAAATCCGGCGCGAACGTCCGTCGAAGAGTTCATGGGGGCGATCACGCGGCTCAATCCGGTGGCGGGCGAGCGCGCTCGGGTCGAGGCACGGCAGCAGGAAGACCGGCAGCGGCTGTGGCAGGTCGGATTGGTCGTCATGTTTCTGGCGCTGGCCGGGGAGGGGCTGATTGGGCGTCAGGCGACCGTAATCGGCGAACCGGAGGCGCGCCCGAGAAGGCGTAGGATATGCATGACGATCGGCCCGCTCGGGGACGGGGAGTCAGGCAACGAGATGAGCGAGCGACCGGTTGAGCTCCAGGCGATTCTCACTGACGTCAGGCGTCGATGGACGCTCCGGTCCCTGCTGCGCGCGTGGACGCTCGGCGCCGCTGCCGCGGCTCTGATTCGTCGCGGCAGGCTTCGGCGCCACCCTGCTCGTGGCGCGCGACGGCCTTCCGCTGGTGTTCACCGACCGTCGTCATCGGTGTCGTTCGTTGGCGCCATCCTCGTCTACACACTTTGGCCATTTCGCCGGCGGCCCACCGATTCGCAGATCGCGCGGCTCATCGAAGAACACACTGAGCTCGACGATGTCGTCGTAACGGCGGTGGACTACGCAGCGCGACCCGACGCTCAATCCGCGCATGATCGACGCGCTGGCGGGCGATGCTGCTCGGGCCCTGGCGGCTCTCGACCTCGACGCGATCGTGTCGCGCGCGTCGATCCGCGAGCATGCGCTGAAGGCTGGCGCCGCGACAGCTGCGCTCGCACTGGCCGTGGCGCTGTTCTCCCAGCCGTTCTCGCGCGCGACGAACGTCGCCGCCGCGTATCTGTTTCCCGCCCGGCTGCATGTCGAGGTCACGCCGGGCACGACCAAGCTACGAGCCGGCGAGCCGGTGACGATCACTGCGCGAGTCGAGGGATTCGCGGGCGAGTTGATCCCGACGCTGACCATCGCGGTTGGCACCGAGTCTCGCGACGATTCGAATGCAGCCTGCCGCAGCCGCCTGGAGTGTTTGCCGTCACCCTCGACGAGGTCACGCGCGTCGTTCAACTATCACGTTCTGCTGCCGTCGGCGCGCGTCGGCGGACTTCAATGTTACCGTCGTCAGCCCGCCGCGCGTCGAGCGCATCGACCTGCACTACGAGTTTCCCAAGGGTCTTGGCCTCGAGCCGCGAACCGACGAAGACAGCGGCGACATCTACGGTCCGGCAGGCACGAAGGTTCGGCTCAATGTGATCACCGACAAGCCGATCGCCCAGGGCTACCTGCTGCTGGCCGACGGAACGCCGCCTCGAGCTGACCGGCCAGCCACAGTCGCTCGACGGTCGCCTGACGATCGAGGACGACGGGTCGTATCGCGTCGCGCTTGCACGATCAGGATGGACTGGAGAGCTCGGGCGACACCGAGTACTTCATCCGCACGCTCGACGACCGGCCGCCCGATGTGCGGATCCTTGCGCCCAGCCAGCGACAAGCAAGTGACCGCCGCTGGAAGAGGTCCTGATCGAGGCGCGCGCCGACGACGATTTCGGCATCGCGTCGTTCGAGCTGGTGTTCCAGACTCCCGCAGGCAAGGAGCGCATGGTCCCGCTGAGGCGGAAGCAAGGGCGGGACTGACCGCGTCGGGCCTCCATACGCTGTTCATGGAGGATCTCGGCGTGCAGCCCGGCGACTTCGTGACCTATTACGCGCGCGCCCGCGACGTGAATCGCGGCCGCCGGTCGACCGAGGCGCGCAGCGACATCTTCTTCCTCGAGGTCAAGCCGTTCGAAGAGGAGTTCGTCGCGGCGCAGAGCCAGTCGATGGGGCAGGGCTCGGCGGGCAAAGCGGCGGCCTTGCAGGGACTGGCCGAAGCGCAGAAACAGATCATCGTCGCGACGTGGAAGCTCGACGCGCGGGCACGCAGGGCGCGCGACGCGGGCTCGCAGCGGGACATCAAGGCCGTCGCGAAGGCGCAGATCCGAACTGCGCGATCGCGCGGAAAAGGCGAGCGCGCAGGTCGCGCGGCTCGAGTGGCGACCCGCGGCGACGTCGCGGGACGGATCGAGCGGCGCCCGGCGACGATCCGCTCGGCCGCGCCGTCGAAGCGATGGGCCGCGCGGTCAACGAGCTCGACAAGATCGACACCACGACGCGCGCTGCCGCACGAGATGGAGGCCCTCAATCAGCTGCTCAGGGCCGAAGCCGAGAATCGGCGCCGCGAGGTTACGCGTCAGCAGCAGGCGGCGGTGGCGGCGGCATGAATCGCCCCGAAGCGGATCTGTCGAGCCTGTTCGATCAGGAACTGCGGCGCGGCAGGAAACCAACTACGAAACGCCGAACTCGACCGAGGAGCGCGCAAGACGACGCAGGAGGATCCGCTCGAGCGTATTCGCGAGCTCGCGCGCCGACAGGACGCACTGAATCGCCAGCAGCGCGACGCTGATGCGCAATCGCGAACGGATGGAAGCAGAGGAGCTCAAGCGTCAGCTCGAGCGGCTGACCCGGGAGCAAAACGAACTGCGCCAACAGGCGGAACAGCTTGCCGAGCGCATGCAGCAGCAGGGATCACGACAGTCATCGCAGAATGGAGAGTCGGGCGGGCAGTCCGGCGAGCAGGGCGCTGGCGGACAGAGCGACAGGACACCGTCGGCTGCGCGAGATCTCCGAGGACATGCGGAACGCCGCGACCGGCCTCAGGCGGCAGGATTCCGACACAGGCCGCGAACAGCGGCAGTCGCGCGTCCGAGCGGTTGCGCGAGCTCGAACGACAGATGCAGGGCGCACGGCCGGACGATCGTCGGCGCGCGCTCGGTGACGTGCAACTCGAGACCCGGCAGCTGGCCGATGCGCAGCGGCGCCTCGCGAACGAAGCCGACCGAACCGCGAACGGGACCGCTGGCGACGATGCGCGGCGCCGTCTGGCTGGTGATCAGGAGCGGCTGGCCGAGCGCGCCGAGCGACTCGCAAGAGCACGTGCGCCAGCTCGCAAGGACCGGACAGGGCGAGTCGAGCGAGCGCAGTCGGCGACCAGCGAAGCGTGCAAGGGATCTCGAGCGTCAGAAGATCGGCGAGCGGATGCGCCAGTCAGCCGAATCGCTGCGTCAACCGGCCGGAGAACAAGCGGGCGGATCACGTCCGCATCTGATCGGCACTCGACAGGCGGCTCGCCAAGGCGAGGATGTCGCGCGCGCGCTGGATCGCATCGCCGATCGCTTGGGCGCGGCAACCGGCGCGCAGGACAGCGACTCCCGTCGCCTGTCCGACGGCCTGTCCAAGACGCAGGAGCTGCGTGACAAGGTCGCGGACCTCGAGCGGACGATCGAACAACTGCAGCGTGAAGCCAAAGAGGCGCAGGCAGGGAAGAATCGGGCTCCGCGGACGGTGCGTGACGCTCGAGCCCAAGGCCGCGAGCAAGCGGCGGAACGACAGGGTCCGCAGCAGGCGCAGGGCGGTCAAACGCCAGGCTCCTCGAATGGTCAACCAGTCGGCGCAGGGACGCGAGGGCGCCAGCGGCCAGTCTGGCGGCAGCACGGGCGGCAGCGGCGGGCGAGTGCAACAGCTTGCAGCGCGAAGCCAACGAGCGCGCGCGAGATCGAGCGCTTGCTGGAGAGCTCCGCCGCGAGAACCCGGGCATGCAAGGGTCCCAATCAGGAAGAGTCATGGTGGCGCAGCATCTCGGCGCCGGGAACCGAAGCCTTCAAGCAGGACTTCTCGCGCTGGGAGTCGCTGAAGAAGAACCTGCTGGTGTCCCTTGAAGACGTCGAGTCGAAGCTGTCGGGCGAGCTGCGCGCGCTCGAGAACAAGCAGCGATTCAACGCTGGCGGCCACGAGACCGTGAGCGAGGCTTACCGCGAGCTCGTCGACAAGTACCACCCGATCGCTCGCCACGCCGCGAAAGCCCGATAATAAGACAATTCTCAAAATTGCATCCATTTGCTGGTCTCGGACCAATTTTCCAGCAAGTTACCAGCTCAACTTTGGCTACAAGCAATCCAGCTGTGCCATAATATTCCGTAGTAGTCGACATGACTTTAAGGGAGTTGAAATGGCAATAGCTAATATCCTCGGCCTCCAAGACCTTCACGATCGATCGCCGCAGCGGCCTCTCATACAAGGAATTCGTCAACGAATACCTCAGGCCTCAGCGGCCGGTCATCATTACCGACGGCATGGCCGAATGGCCGGCGCTCAAGAGATGGACGCCGGAGTTTTTCAAGTCCAATTTCGGCGACAAGCCAGTCAAGGTGAGCACGGGAGAGGTCCTGCGATTCGGGGACTACATCGATCTGGTCCTGGCGTCGACGAACGAGAAGCCCTGTCCCTACTTGTCGGGACTGCATGATCCGTCAGACAGTTCCCCGAGATCGCGGGGGATATTCTCCCGGAGCTGAAATACACACTGCCGGACCGATTCCGAAGCCAATTGATGATCGGAAAGATTCGATCGAAGGACGGTATTCCGGAATTGTTCCTCTCGCGGCGTTGGCGGACGCTTCAAGTCTGCACTACGACGCACTCCACGCTCTCGGGTTCGTCAACCAGATTTACGGCGACAAAGAGTTCATCGTCTTTCCCTCCGAGCGAGGGGAAGTACCTCTACCAGTTCGCACACGATCCCGGCACTCGGACCTGAATGATCCATTTGAACCCGACCGGAAAAGGTTCCCGCTGTTCACACAGGCCCTCCAGTGCCGGTTCGTTCTCGGCCCTGGGGAAACCATCTTCAACCCGGCGGGATGGTGGCACGCGACCCGAATGCTCACGCCCTCGGTCGCGGTCGTGATCAGCACGGTCAACGGCCGCAACTGGGATGAGTTCAGCCACGACATGGGCAGGGACCGCCCCGGAGTTCCATGGCCGGCGACGAGCTGCATTGCGGGCATATTTGTCCGTGGTCTGGCGTCGCCCTCACCGCCAAAGAGCGCATGTTCTTTCAGCATCCTGGAGTAGCCGAACCGAGCAGCCAATCGCCGGTTCGGGGTACGATGGCGACAGGTGTCGTATCTGACACCTCGATGACGCCCGAGCTGACATGCGGTTCGCCGTTGCCCTGCCTATCTGGGGTTATGTCCTGGTCTTTGTCGCCGCCATGGTCATTCGCATGGCTGGCGTACGCTCGCGTCGCGATTCGACTCACTCCCAGGCAGCGGTTCACACTCACCGGCCTGCGCGCGCTGACACTTCTGCTCATCGTGTTCTTTCTCCTGCGACCCGTGGTTTTTGTCCAGGCGACGGGCGCACGAGACGGCCTGGTAGCCGTTCTGGTCGACGTGTCTCGCAGCATGCGGCTTGCAGATGAGGGAAGTCCGCGGATCGAGCAGGCGCGCGAGCTGGCGACGACGCTTCAGAAGCAAATCAGCGGGGACTTTCGCACTGAACTCTTCTCGTTTGGCGAGACCCTCGAGCGCACCGATGCGGCTCGCTTGAGCGCCAACGCGCGCCGGAGCGATCTCAGTGGCGCACTTGCCGCCCTCGTGGATCGCTATCGCGGCCAGCGGCTGGCTGGCGTCGTCGTGTTGTCGGACGGCGGAGATACGTCGACGACGGAAGCCGGCACGATGGAGTCGCTGGGTGTCCCCGTGTTCACGGTGGGCGTCGGGCGGCCGATCGATCGGTCGCGATCGCGAGATTCTCAATTTCACTGCCGGGCAGCCGCTTGCTGTCGGAATCGTCCGTGGATCTCAGCGTGACGGCCACGAGCAGCGGGTTCGGCACGGGCTCGATGGCGCTTGCGGCTGAGCGCGAACGGTCGGCCGATCGAAACGCGCCATGTCGCCGTCCCAGCGGATGGCGCCGCCGGTCCACGAGGTCTTCACCGTCTCCCCCGCTCGGACACGCCGACGATTTATGCGGTCGAGATTCCGGGAGAGTCCGGGCGAACTGGCAGCGGAGAACAACAGCCGCCGTCTGCTGGTGCCGGCACAAGGACGCCGGCGTCGAGTGCTACTGGTCGAGGGCGCGCCAGGGTTCGAGCACACATTTCTCAAGCGCGCCCTCGCTCGCGACCGGGGCCTCGAGGTCGATTCGGTCGTCCGAAAAGGACAGAACGATGAAGGGCGCGACACGTTCTTCATCCAGGCCGCTGCCGAGCCGGTCGGCAGCGCTGGCCGCGGGGTATCCCGGCCAAACGAGCGGAGCTGTTTCTCTACGACGCCGTGATTTTCGGCAACATCGAGGGCGATTTCTTTACGCGCGATCAACTCGAGATGACCACGGAGTTCGTGTCGCGCCGGGGCGGCGGCCTCCTGGTTCTCGGCGCGCGCTCGTTCGAGCGGGCTGGTCTCGTCGGCACGCCGATCGAGGAGGCCCTGCCGCTCGACTTGACCGATCGTCGCGCGCCGGCGCACTGCGGTGACGCGGGCGGCGCCTGCGGCAAACACCCTCAGTCTCACGCCTGACGGTGTCTCACATCCGGCGACGCGATTGGCGGTCACAGTCGACGAGAGCCGCAAGCGATGGAGCCAGTTGCCGCCGTTGGCCGCCGTAGCGGTGACCGGCGCGCCTCGACCAGGCGCTCAAGTTCTGGCGGTCAGCACCGGCGCCGGCGGGGAGATTCGCCCACTGCTCGCGACTCAGCGGTACGGCCTCGGTCGGTCGATGATCTTTGCCGGCGAAGCATCGTGGCGCTGGCGCATGATGCGACCCGCCACCGACATCACCCACGAACTCGTGTGGCGGCAGACTCGCACGCTGGCTTGCTGCCAGCGCCGCCGAGCGTATCGAGATCCCTGCCGGTTTCGGCCGCGATGCCCGGCACCACCGAATCCATCGGCGTCCTGGTCCGGGACGAGGAGTTCAAGCCAATCGGCGATGCTGAGGTGACGCTTGCGTGTGAGGGAACCTGGCGGTCAGGAGCGAGCGCTGCCGGCGGCGCTGGCCGACCCCCGCGAGGGCCGTTACTCCGCTGCCGTGCGTCTGGATCAGCCCGGCGTTTACATGATGACGGCCGACGTGCGTCGCGGCACGCAGCCGCTGGGGTCGGCGAGTCGGCCGACGCTGGTAGGCGGCGCGGATGTCGAGCTGAGCGAGCCGCGACTCAACGAGGCCGTGCTTCGGCGAATCGCCGATGCGACGAAGCGGACAGGTACATCTCGGCCGATCCGAGGTGTCCACACTGCCGGGGTTGCTGCGCCAGAGCGAGGTCGGCCGACCGCCCGACAGAAATGAGGGATCTCTGGCACAACGGCTTCAGCCTGGCGATCATCGTGGCGTTGCTGGCGGCCGAGTGGCTCGTTCGTCGGCGCGTCGGCTTGGCATAATGGTTGAGACGCGAAGAAGCACGGCATTCCGGTCGAGCTTCCGTGCTTCCGCGAGTTAAGGTAAGTACGCATATGCGGATCGCAGCAATTTTGGTGGTGGTTCTGTGGCCGATGTCCGAGGCACAGGCTGAGGAGCGCTGGGCGCTCGTCTTGTCAGGCGCTTCGGGCGGACCCAAGTACGCCGAGCAAATGCGCGAGTGGCGCACCGGGATCTCGTCCGCATTGGTCGATCGCTATGGGTTCGCTGCCGACAAGGTCCGCGTGCTGGTCGACGAAACCGTCAAGACCGGCGAGCAGGGGACCGCCGCCAACGTGCGAGCGGCGATCGGCGAGATTCGCAAGGCGCTGACGCGTGACGATCGTGCTCTCATCATGCTGCTGGGCCATGGCACCTACGATGGCGATACCGCCAAGTTCAATCTGGTCGGTCCCGATCTCACCGCCGCCGACTGGGCGGGCTTGCTCAACGGCGATCGCCGGACGGCTAGTCGTGGTCAACACGACCTCGGCAAGCTTTCCGTTTCTCGAGCGCCTGGCCGGCGCCGAATCGAATCGTGATCACCGCGACCGACTCCGCGGCCCAGAAATACGCCACCGTGTTCCCGGAGTACTTCGTCAAGGCGATGGGCGAAGCGTCGAGCGATCTCGACAAGAACGGCCGCACGTCCGTTTTCGAAGTGTTTTCTGCGACGAGCGCGGCCGTGAAGCAGCATTATCAGCAGCGCGGTCAGCTGACGACCGAGCGGGCGGTGTTCGACGACAACGGGGACGGCGTGGGCCGCGAAGCTGAAGCCCCGGTCCGGACGGATCGATGGCGCGCCTGCTCTATCTCGATGCCGAGTCGCCCGCGGCGGCCAACAACCCCGAGCTGGCGGCATTGATTCGCCGGCGTCGCGAGCTGGAAACCGATGCCGAGGCGCTCAAGCAGAAGAAAGGCGCGATGCCCGAGCCGACGTGGCAGGCCGAATACGAGAAGCTGATGATCGAGCTGGCGAAAGTGTCGCGCGAGATTCGCGCCCGAAGCTAGGACATTACTGTGGCTTCCGCCTTGAGGCGGAAGTCCGACGGGCTGGGCCGCGCTCAGTCCTGCGGATCCCACCACTCGACCTGCGCCCGCTCGTTGCGCCGCAATGCCAGGCAGAGTGCCGCGCCGATGGCAAAAGCCAGCACATAAGCGGCAAGCGCCGATCCAACGGCCGCGTCAGGAGCGCCAGTCTGCACCAGTAGCGACCACACCGCGAGAAACTGCGCGGCAAACCAAATCGTGAACAGCACAGGCGGCAGGGACCTCGTGAAGCGCGATGGGGACCGGTATGAGCATCAGCACTTTGCCGTTGGGGAAGAGCACGAAGTACGCCCCCATGACGGCGGCGATCGCGAGGCTGCCCCCGATGTTCGGGACATGCGCCGCCGGGTTGACGATTGCCAGCAGCACCACGCCGCCGTGCCGCGGCCCAGATAGAGCGCGCCGAAGCGAAAACGACCCAACTGATCCTCGACGGTCCCGCCAAAGAGCCACAAGAAAGAGCTCATTGATCGCAAACTGCAGCAGGGCTGCGTGGACGGAATGTCGATCGCAGAGCCTCGATGAGGCGCCACGAGCGTCGGGCCGCTGAGACGTCGGCCGACAGGAACGGTGGTCGCTGGCTTGAACTCGCGACAGATACCCAATAACGTTCAAGACCAGCAGCGTATAGGTTGCGACCGGCACGAGCCTGGTCGGAATCACGTCCTGGATAGGGATCACGCCACAAGCCCCAACAACAGTCGCGCAATTCTAGTATTCTGCCGTGACCCCTGATGAAGTGTCGCAATTGTGGAACGGAGATCGCCGAGAAGGCGTTGATCTGTTATCGCTGTGGCACCGCGACGAGCGAGCCTCGCATCACCCCGCCGGCCGCCCCCCGGAGCGGGGGTGGTGCCGATGGTGGCGGCGCTTCTTCTGATCATCGTCGCGGCGCGTGATTGGGTTGCCTCGGGTCTTGGACAGGCGACGCGCTCATCGGCGGCTGGGTCGCGGCGGCAATTGTCGCCGCCGCCACGGCATGGGTGTTGCGACCCATCAGCCGTCGGAAACGGTTCTGAGGTCTGCGCTATCATTCCTGCTGGTGGTCCCCATTGGGGATGCACCCAGGAGATGTCGAACCCCCAGGGGGCAAAACCAGCAGCAATGGGCAGTTTGCTGCCACCCCCACATAAGGACCAATGTCAGGAGCACGCCTCGAAGTCAACGACGGGCTGGGTAGCCGGGTCATCCCGATCGACAAGCCGCGCCTCGCCATCGGTCGTCGCGGCGAGAACGACGTTCGCCTCACCGGCAGCGATGTCTCGCGCGACCATGCGGAGATCGCCCTGTCCGATGGCAGCTACGTGATCCGCGACAAGGGGTCGCGCTACGGCACGTTCGTCAATGGCGAGCAGGTCACCGAGCGCGCGCTGCGCCACGGCGATCGACTCCAGTTCGGTCGAGCGTCTGGTACCGACGTCGTCTTCTTGACCGAGGACTCTCCCGCTCCGCCATTGTCCTCGGAGCGGCATCACCAGACGGCGGTCGGCGACATCCGACAGCTCGCCACGCTGCTCGAAGGCCTGCGGGCGCTTGGATCGGGTCGGGTGCTCGACGAGGTGCTGGCCCTGGTGCTCGATTCGGCGATCGAGCTCACCGGCGCGGAACGCGGCTTCATCATGCTCGCGATCGAGGGCACCAACCTCGAGATGAAGCTGGCGCGCGCGCGCGGCAAGATCACGCTGCCCGGCAACCGGTTCGACACCAGCCGCAAGATTCCGGAAGAGGTGTACGCGACCGGCGAGCCGAAGATCGTCGCCGACCTGCTCGACGGTGACCTGGCCAACGTCCACATGGGAACCGTGGCGCTCGGCATTCGCCACGTCTTGTGCGTGCCGCTGCGCCTGGTCCGCTATCTCGACAAGGCCGATCTGCCGAGCGAGACCAAGACGACCGGGGTGCTGTATCTCGATAGCCGCGAGAAAGGGTCACTGCTCTCCGCGAACACACGATCCTCGCTGGACATGCTCGCGAGCGAAGCGGGCGTCGCGATCGAGAATGCTCGCCTCTATCGCCAGACGCTCGAACAGGCCCGGATCGAGCACGAACTGCGCATTGCGGCGGAAATTCAGCGCGCGCTCCTGCCGCCAGGCCAGCATGCTGGCGCTTTCTATCAGGCGATGAGCACATCGCTGCCGTCGCGGGCGATCGGCGGCGATTTCTACGATTTCACCGATCGGCCTGACGGCAACTTCGGCTTTGCGGTCGGGGACGTCTCGGGCAAGGGACCGGCGGCAGCACTCCTGACGGCCAAGATTCAGGGGCTGTTCAGCGCGCAGTTCGACGAGGCCTCGCCAGCGCACACGATCCGAATCGTCAACAAGGGTCTGACGCGCCGCGCCGTCGAAGCCAAGTACGCGACCGTGTTTCACGCCACGCTGAGCCCGACCGGTGTGCTGACGTACTGCAATGCCGGCCACAATCCGCCGTTGCTGTTTGGGGCTTCGGGTCTGCGCCGACTCGAATCCGGCAGCATGCCGGTCGGGTTCTTCGGCCATGCCCCATATGCCGATCAAACCGAGCAACTGAGTCCCGGCGACGTGCTTGATCATCTACACCGACGGCGTCACCGAGGCGCTCGACGTCGACGGCCACGAGTTTGGCGAGGAGCGGTTGGTCGAGCATCCTCAAGCAGCGCCATACCGACGAGGCCACCGCCATCCTCGAAGCCGTCGTCGATGCGGTCAAGACGTTCGCCCGGGGCGCCGCGCAGCACGACGATGTGACGGCGATGGTCGTGAAGTTCACGGGATGACGCAGCGTCGGTTCGTGATCGCCCTGTGGCTGACGTTTGCCTTCGTGACCTGGAATGTAGTGTTCGATCGCCGCGTTGCTGATGCCGCTCTCGCCTTTACCCGCGAGCAGATCATGCGCTACCAGGAGGGTGCTGCCGGTCGTTCCAATCGACGTCGGCTTCAGCCCGACGTTTGGTCGGCCGCGCTCCACGCCTCGCTCTATGCGGGCGCCGTGCTCGCTGTGCGGCGCGGTCGTGCATCGCCCGTTCGCGACCCATGAATCCGCATCTGATCTACGACTGGAACAAGGTCGGCGCGCGCGCCGCCGCCGGTCGTCATGCTGGACGACGAGACCTTGCGCGACGGGCTGCAGTCACCGTCGGTGCGGGCGCCGAGCATCGACCAGAAGATTCGAATTCTCCACCTCATCGACGCCTTGAACATCGACACCGCGGACATCGGGCTTGCCCGGGGCGGGTCCGCACGTCGTCGCAGGATGTCGAAGCGCTGGCTCGCGAGATCGCCGAGCGCCGCCTGCGCGTGCGCGCGAACTGCGCCGCGCGCACCCACGTCAACGACATCGCGCCGATCGTCGACATCGTCCAGCGCACCGGCGTGCCGATCGAATGCTGTGCATTCATCGGCTCATCGCCGATCCGGCAGTACACGGAAGGGTGGACGCTCGAGTGGCTCTTGAAGTGCACCGAGGACGCGATCTCCTTTGCCGTTCGCCATGGCCTCGACGTGATGTACGTCACCGAGGACACGACGCGGGCGGATCCAGACACGCTGCGAGCGATCTATCGTTGTGCCATTCGGGCCGGCGCCAAGCGGATTTGCATCGCCGACACCGTGGGCCACGCGACACCCAGTCGGCGCCGCCGCCGTCGTGCGATTCGTGGCCAGCGTCATCGCCGAGACCGGCGCTGACGTCGGGATCGACTGGCACGGTCATCGCGATCGCGATCTGGCGGTGATGAACAGCATCGCCGCCCTCGAGGCGGGGCGACGCGGCTGCACGGAACGGCGCTGGGCATCGGCGAGCGGGTTGGCAATACGCCGATGGACCAGCTCCTCGTCAACCTCGTGCTCATGGGATACGGCGACCACGACTTGGGCAAGCTGAACGAGTACTGCCAGGCAGTCTCGGAGGCGTGCGGCATTCCGATTCCCGACAACTACCCAGTGATCGGACGCGATGCGTTTCGCACGGCGACTGGCGTTCACGCCGCGGCCGTCATCAAGGCGTGGAGAAAGGGCGACCGCGAGCTGATGGACGCGGTGTACTCAGCGATTCCAGCCAGCCTCGTCGGCCGCGAGCAGGAAATCGACATCGGCCCGATGTCAGGCAAGTCGAACGTCGTGTTCTGGTTGGAAAAGCGAGGGATCACGCCGACCGACGTGATCGTCGATCGCGTCTTCCGCGAAGGCGAAAGCGTCACCGACCGTCCTGACCGAGGAGGAGATCTAGCGGCGGTCTATCAAACGGTAAGCCTCACTGACCTAGTTCTTGAGAAGCCGCTGCTCGATCTCCGGCAGCGCCGCCAGCACGACATCCCCCACAATCTGCAGACTCTGTGCGCTGACGTTCTCGAGCGTGTCAGCCGCCGTGTGCCAGGCTTCGTAGTCGAGATCGATGATGTCCACGGCCTGAACGCCTGCCTGGAGGAAGGGCAGATGGTCGTCTTCGATCGGTGTCGTTTCGTCAAGAAAGTGACGCTGATGCCCGAGCCGGCGGGCGGCGTCCAGATGATGTCCGTCAGCCAGGGCGTCGAGTTGGCTTCGCGCCGGATATTGAGGTGCCGGTCGCCGATCATGTCGAGCAGCACGAGCGCCTTGATGCTCAGCAGCGGTTGGCGGCACGGGCGGCCTGCACGTAGTGGCGGCTCCCGTAAGTGGAATCCGTGGCGCTCCACTCGACCACCGCCTCCTCGCCGTCGAGGAATAGCAACTCGATCGTAAAGGGGCGAGGACGATCCTTGAGCACGCGGCCAAGCTCGAGGAGGCGGCCGTGCTCGATCCACCATCGCTGGCGCCGACGAAACGGAACTCGCGAAACAGCTTCGTGTCGAAATGGCTGGCCAGGATGATTCGTTCGGGGCGCGTGCCCGGCAGCGTGGCAATCACGTTGGCCATCGCCACCGTTCCCAGCGGCGTTCGGGCCTCGAACGGCTGCTCGGTGGCCTTGATGCCCGGCGGCAGCCGAGCGTCGAGATGATGTATTGGCGCGTCTTGACGTTGGCGGGCGTGCCGGACACGCGCGGCCCGATTTCGACCAGGTCGCGCATGTGGCCATAGGCTCGCGTGCTGTCAAATCCGCCGGTCGGCGCCTGGCTGGCCGCCGCGCAGGCCGTTACGGCCAGGACCAACGCGGTCGCGGTAGATCGCATCGAAACCAACCCTACTTCCGCTTGTTCATCGGCACGTAGTCACGCGCCTGCGAGCCGACGTAGATCTGCTTGGGTCGCGCGATCTTCTGCTCGAGTCGAGCAAGCATCTCTTCCCACTGCGCCGCCCAGCCCACCGTGCGGGCGATGGCGAACAGCACCGCGAACATGTCGACCGGGAAGCCCATCGCCTGATAGATCAGCCCCGAATAGAAGTCGACATTCGGATACAGCTTGCGACTGACGAAGTACTCGTCTTCGAGCGCAATCCGCTCGAGCTCGAGCGCGATGTCGAGCAGCGGATTCTTGCCGGTGACTTCGAACACTTCGTACGCCGTCTTCTTGATGATCTTGGCTCGCGGGTCGTACAGACTTGTAGACGCGGTGGCCAAAGCCCATCAGCCGGCCTTCGCCCGCCTTGACCCGCTTGATGAAGGCCGGGATGTTGCTGGTCGAGCCGATCTCCTTCAGCATGCGCAGAACCGCCTCGTTGGCGCCGCCATGCAGCGGGCCGTAGAGCGCAGCGGCCGCACCGGCGAGCGCGGAATACGGGTCGACGTGCGAGCTGCCGATGTTGCGCATCGTGCTCGTCGAGCAGTTCTGTTCGTGATCGGCGTGCAGGATGAACAGCACGTCGAGCGCGCGTTCGAGCGCCGGGGTCGGCCGATACTTCACTTCGGTCATCTTGAACAGCATGTTCAGGAAGTTGCCGGTGAAGCTCAGGTCGTTGTCGGGATAGACGTAGGGACGGCCGATGCTGTGGCGATAGGCGTAGGCCGCGATGGTCGGCATCTTGGCGATCATCCGGTGGATCTGTCGCCTGCGCGACTGCTCGTCGAAAATCTGCTTGCCGTCGGGATAGAACGTCGACATCGCGCCGATGGTGCTGACGAAGACGCCCATCGGATGGGCGTCGTAGGTGAAGCCCTCCATGAACTTCTTGATGTTCTCGTGCACCATCGTGTGCATCGTGATGTCATGCGTCCACTTGGCCAGCTCGGGCTGCGGTCGGCAGCTCGCCGAACAGGATCAGATAGGCGGTTTCGAGGTGGGTGCTGGCCTCGGCCAGCTGCTCGATGGGATAGCCGCGATACAGCAGGATGCCCTTGTCGCCATCGATATACGTAATCCGGCTTCGACACGCCGCCGTGTTCATGAAGGCCGGGTCGTAGGTCGCCAGGCCGAGATCGTCGGGGCCGGTCTTGATCTGCTTGAGGTCGGTGGCGCGGATGGTGCCGTCGGTGATCGGCAGCTCGTACTGCTTGCCGGTCCGGTTGTCGGTGATCGTCAGCGTGTCAGCCATCTTCTTCGTCGTCGGCATCCTGTGCGAGTGGGGGTGTGGTGGATGGATGTTCCACGCGATACGTGCCCTCGGCCCATCGGGCCTGATCCAGCGTCTGGCACCGTTGACTGCAGAACGGACGCCAGCGTGGCTTCGACCGGGCGCGCTCGGCACAGCACGCACAACCGCGGCCGATCCATCCAAGCAATTGTATTACGTAGCGTGCCTATGGTGCCTCGGTGCCTGGGGTGCCTAACGTGCTGGTGCCAAAGGTGCGTAGGGTGCATGGGTGCCATAAGGTGCTCGGGTTCATGAGGTGCTCGAGTCCTAGCAACGACAGAGCACGAGAAGGCACTCCCAAGCACCTTCGCACACTACGCACCTTATGCACCCTACGCACCCGAGGCACTGCAGGCACCACAGGCACCACAGGCACCGCAGGCACCTTAGACGCCTTACGATGATGATCCGCCACGTGATGGCGGACGTCCCGGGCGGAGACCATGAAGATGACGTCCTCGGCGACGTTGGTCGCGTGGTCGCCGATCCGCTCCAGGTGCCGCGAGATCAGGATGAGGTCCAGCGCCGGCTCGATCGTCGTCGGGTCCGACAGCATGTAGGTGAGCAGCTCGCGGAAGATTTGCGTCTTCAGGCCGTCGAGCGTATCGTCCTCGGCGATGACGGCCTCGGCCAGCGCGACGTCCCGCCGCACGAAGGCGTCGAGCGCGTCGCGCAGCATCGCCTGGGCGATGTCGGCCATCCGCGGAATGTCGATCAGCGGCTTGACCGGCGGGTGCTGCAGGTATCGTTTGGCGGCCTCGGCGATGTTGACGGCCAGGTCGCCGACCCGTTCCAGGTCGGTGTTGATCTTGACGGCCGCGACGATGGCGCGCAGGTCGGCCGCCATGGGCTGATGCAGCGCCAGGAGCTTGAAGCAGCGGTCGTCGACTTCGATGTGCAGATCGTTGATCGGCTCGTCGCCCATCAGGACGTGCTCGACCAGACGCCGGATCGCGGCTCGACAGGCTCCTGACCGCCTCGCGCACGCGCTCCTCGGCCAGCCCGCCCATGGCCAGCAGGCGCTCCTGGAGCGATTCGAGCTCCTCCTGAAAGTGTCTGGTGACGCGCTCCACTTGGTGCCTCCGCCATCAGTTCCAGTTACCAGTTGTCACAGTTCAAACGCGTCCGACGATTGCTCAGTTGAACAGTGGTCACACTGAAACTGGCAACTGTCACTGGAACTTCACGTCTATCCACATCGCCCCGTCACGTAGTCTTCTGTCAGCTTTTCGGCCGGAGCCGTGAAAATCTTGTCGGTCCGGCCGAACTCGATCAGCCGTCCCAGCCAGAAGAAGGCCGTAAAGTCCGAGACCCGTGCCGCCTGCTGCATGTTGTGCGTGACGATGATGATCGTGTAGTTCTTCTTCAGATCGTAAATCAGCTCTTCGATGCGCTGCGTCGCGATCGGGTCGAGGGCCGAGGCCGGCTCGTCCATCAGCAGCACTTCGGGCCGAATCGCCAGGGCACGTGCGATGCACAGACGCTGCTGTTGTCCGCCCGACAGCGCCAGCGCCGAGTCGTGCAGCCGGTCCTTGACCTCGTCCCAGATGGCGGCGGAGCGCAGGCTTTCCTCGACACGCTCGGCCAGTCTCCGCCTTCGAGCGGGCCATGTTGTTGACGCGCAGGCCGTAGGCGACGTTCTCGAAGATCGACTTCGGGAAGGGGTTGGACTTCTGAAACACCATGCCGACCCGACGGCGAAGTTGCACGACGTCAACGCCCGCACCGTAGATGTCCTGGCCATCGATGCGCACTTGGCCGTCGACTCGCGTCGCGGGAATGATGTCGTTCATCCGGTTGAGCGTGCGCAGGAACGTGCTCTTGCCGCAGCCCGACGGCCCGATGAAGGCGGTCACCAGGTTCGACTGCATCCGAATCGTGATGCCTTCGAGCGCGTCGCTTCGGGCCGTAGTAGAAGTTCAGGTCCTCGACGTCGATCTTCGTCGGGCGCTCGGGCGCCGGGGGCTGGCCGCTGCGAACCATCGGCGTGCGACAAGGGGATCTGACCGCGCGTGACGACGCTCATGATCCGACCCTGTCTCTGATAGCGATCGCGCAGGAGAGATGGCGGTCGCGTTCATGAGGAGCAGCAGCGCGAGCAGCACGATGATGCCGGCGGCCGCATTCGCCTGGAAGTCCGCCTGCGGCCGAGAAACCCAGTTGAAGATCTGGATTGGCAGCACCGTGAACGCCGACCAGATGCTGTCGGGCGCAAACGGAATGAACGTGGCCGCGCCGATCGTCATCAGCGGGGCGGTCTCACCAATGGCGCGCGAGAGTGCCAGAATCAGCCCGGTCAGAATGCCGGGCAGCGCCATCGGCAGCACCTGATGCCAGATGGTCTGCCACTTGGTGGCGCCCAGCGCATACGACCCCTCGCGGATGCTGCCCGGCACCGTCCGCAGCGCCTCGCGCGTCGACAGGATGACGACCGGCAGCACCAGCAGCGCCAACGTGGATGCGCCCGCCAGCACGCTGCGTTCCATGCCGAGGGCCCGCACGAACAGGCCCAGCCCCAGCAGACCGTAGATGATGGACGGCACCGCCGCGAGGTTCGAGATGTTGATCTCGATCAGCCGTGCCATGCGGCTGCGCGAGCCGTACTCTTCGAGATAGATGGCCGCGGCGACGCCGACCGGCAGCGCCAGCGCGCCGGTCAGGGCGATGACGAAGATGCTGCCGGTCAGCGCGTGATAGATCCCGGCGCTGGACGCTCGACGCGACGAGAAGCTGGTCATGAACTGCCAGTTCAACCGGCCCAGGCCGTCCGACAAGACGTCGTAGATCAAGAGCCCCAGCGACGCGAGCGCAAGCAGCAACACACCGAGCGCGACGAACTGAAAGATCAGATCCACGAGGTGGCGGCGTCGCGTGCCCAGTGTCGACGGCACGGAAGGTATCGGCCGCGGCTGTCCACTACGCGTACTCCTCCCGGAAGCGCTCGCGCAGCCACGTGCTCGCGAGGTTCAGCGAAAACGTCATCAGGAACAGCAGCATGCCCACGGCGAAGATCGTCCGATACTCCAACGTGCCTTGCGGCGTGTCGCCGAGGCTCACCTGCACGATATAGGCCGTCATCGTCTCGATCGGGACCAGCGGACTGGCGGTCAGGCGCGGCTGCTGACCGGCGGCAATGACGACGATCATCGTTTCGCCGACGGCGCGCGAAACCGCCAGGATGAACGCCGCGGTGATGCCCGAAAACGCGGCGGGCACGACGACGTTCAGCGACGTCTGCATGCGCGTCGCGCCGAGGGCGTAGGCGCCCTTCGCGCAACCCGCGCGGCACGGCGCGCATCGCATCCTCGGACAGCGACGAGACCAGCGGCAGAATCATGATGCCCATCACGATGCCCGGGACTCAGCGCATTGAATCCGGCCAGGCCGGGAATGAACCGCTGCAGCAGCGGCGTCACGAACATCAGCGCGAAGTAGCCATACACGACCGTCGGCACGCCCGCCAGAATCTCGAGCACCGGCTTGACGACGCGGCGGACGCCCGGGCGGCGCGTACTCGCTCAGATAAATGGCGCTGAGCAACCCCATGGGCAGCGCGACGATCATCGCGATCGTCGAGACCAGCATCGTGCCCATGACCAGCGGCAGCACGCCGAAACGCTTGTTGGCGAAGAGCGGCGTCCACTCGGTGCCGAAGAGAAAGTCGCCGATCGGCACCTCGCGCAAGAAGCCGACGGTCTCGATCGCCGAGGACGACGACGATGCCGATCGTCGTGAAGACCGACAGCGCGGCGCACACGAACAGCGTGCGCTCGATGACCCACTCGATCGTCCGGCTTCTCATGCGCTCACGTGCCGCTATCAGGCTGCTACTGTCGTTCCTTGGCGAGCAGCTGTTCGATGGTGACGCCCGACCTGCGAGCCGCCTTCGCCGAACACCGTCCCGGTTCGCCGCGCCTTGAAATGTTCGGTGACGAGCGCGATAGCCGGCGTCGCCGAGGTGGACGTACCCGACCTCTTCCGCCAGCTTGCCGGCGTTGGCCAGGTAGAAGTCCACGAACTGCTGCGACCTCGGGTCGCGCGAGCGACTTCTGTGACACGTAGATGAAGAGCGGCCTCGCCAGTGGTTGGTAGGTGCCGTTGCGGATGGTGTCGAGGCTCGGTGCAATCGGGCCGTTCCCGTCGTCGGCCTTCCCGTTGTCGACCGGGATCAGCTTCAACCGTTCCTTGTTCTCGACATAGTACGCGAAAGGCAGGAAGCCCAGCGCCAGCTCGTCGCCGGCGACGCCTTGGACCAGCACGTTGTCGTCCTCGCTCGACGTGAAGTCGCCGCGGCTCGCGCCTTCCTTGCCGGTGATCGCCTCGGTGAAGTAGTCGTAGGTGCCCGAGTCGACGCCGGCGCCGAACAGGTGAATCTCCCGATCGGGCCAGCCCGGTCGGACCTGGCTCCAGCGCATGACCTTGCCTTGCGCCTCCGGGCGCCCACAGTGTTTTCAGTTCGTCGGTGGTGATGTCGTCGATCCACGTCGCCTTGGGATTGACGACGATCGCAATGCCGTCGTAGGCGATGGGCAACTCGATGAACTCGATGCCGGCTGCCTTGCAGGCGGCGATCTCCTCGGGTCGGATCGGCCGCGACGCGTCGCTGATGTCGGTCTCGCCGCGGCAGAACTTCTGAAATCCGCCGCCGGTGCCGGACTGCCCGACGGTGACTCGCGCACGTTGCGTGCGGCTCGCTGAAACTCTTCGGCGACAGCTTCGCTGACGCACGAACACGGTGCTCGACCCGTCGACTTTGAGGTCCGACGCGGGCTGCGCCGCCTGCCGCCGCAGGCGATGGCGCCTGACGAGGCCGCAGGCACAACGGCCCAGTCAGCGACACATGTGACAACAGCATGTCAGTCACCGTACCGGACGGCGGTTTCGGAGCAGTTTCCGGGTTGTAAATTCGATGTAACGCGGCCTCGGCAGGCGGCTAGTGCACGGTCGGCTCGGGCACGCCGACCGCTTCGGTTCTGCCGCGGCGCGGCTGCGGCGCCCGTTGGCCCTGCGCCTTCGGCCTCGACGGACTTGCCGGTGTCGTCCGGTTCGACGACATGGTGAGCGACGATCTTGGCCGTGCGGCCCGAGCGTCGCTCTCGAGCGAGTCGCAGTTGTCGGTTGGCCGCCCAGACTTCGAGCTCGGCGTCGCCAACCGCGAAGACATCGAGCCGCAGGACGCCGCCGCGCTCGCGAACTTCGACCTTCCGCACGACGCCATTGCGACTGCGATCGAGCGTTTCGGCCAAGCCGAAGGAACACGGAGAGCGTCTTGACGGTTCGCCGCAGCGGCTTGCGAGAGCTTGCCGTAGCCGGGGTGACCGCGCTTCGGCATCGCGCGGCGATGGTACCGGGTCAGCAGCGCGATGACCTCGATCTCTTCCGGCTCGAAGCCGCGCAGGTCGCCGTTCTTGATCAAGTAATACGAATGCTGGTGGTGACGCTCGTAGCTGATGTGGTTGCCGATGTCGTGCAGCAGCGAGGCGTACTCCAGCCACTCGCGTTCACGGTCGCTCAGACCGTGGATGCTCCTTCGTCTGGTCGAAGAGCGTCGAGCGCGAGGCGCGTGACCTGCTTGGAGTGTTCGGCCTCCCAGTTGCAGCGCTCGGCCAGCTCGATCGCCGATCGCCGGCGGACGTCGGGATAGCGATCGACGCGCGCGATATCCGATCGATGCCGATGGATGTAGTCGAGCACCAGGCCTTCGCGGAGCGCCAGATCGCAGAGCGTGATCTCATTCGCGTTCAACTTGCGCAGGAGCGTGTCGATGAGGACTGCGCCGGCCACCGTCAAGTCGGCGCGCCGCGGATCGAGGCCCGGCAGCTGGAGCCGCTTCTCGAGGTCCAGCTCGGTGACCGCCTTGCGGAACCGCCGGATGCTCTTCGCCGACACCCGAAGATTCCGAGTCTCGGTCGGCACGGTCCCGCGATCCATGGCCGTGGCCACGGTGCCGATCGACAGGATGGTGCCGGACGTGCCGATGACCCGATCGAACCCTGCCGCCACGATGTGGCGGACATAACGATCGACCTGTTCGCCGATGTGCTTGACCAGCTTTCGTTCGTCGCGCCCGCTGAGCGGATCGGATGGTCACGAAGCGCTCGGTCAGACGGATGACGCCAATCTTGAAGCTGCGCGCGAACTGCACCTTCGGCCCGGCCCCGAGCGTGATTTCGACGCTGCCGCCGCCGATGTCGATGACCACCGTCGACTTCGGCGTGTCGACCCCGTAGACGGCGGCAATGTGGATCAGTCGCGCTTCTTCGGTGCCCGGTGATGATTCGTCGGGCGAATGCCGGTGGTCCGTTCGATGGCGGCCAGAAACTCGCCGCCGTTTTCGGCTTCGCGCGTGGCGCTGGTGGCCGCCGCGAGAATCTCGTCGACCTGGTGCGACCGCGCGAGCCGCTCGAATTTCGACAACGCCTGGAGCGCCGAGGTCATCGCCTCGTGCGTCAGTTTCTTGCCGTCCAGCCCGCCCGCGCCCAGCCGGACCATTTCTTTCTCGCGATCGATGACTTCGAACGAGAAGTCGGGCCGCACCCGCACCACGATCATGTGGACGGAGTTGGTGCCGATGTCGATCGCTGCGAGGCGCATGTTGTTCGGACGTTATAATTGCCGCGAGCGCTCATCCTAGCATGGACGATCGGAGCACCCTTCTCGTGCTCCTCTCACAGCGACTGACGACCCTCGTCGACGCGATGCCGGCGGCGCAGGCCGGCGACATGCGATCGGTGCACCAGGCACGTGTCGCGACCCGGCGACTGCGCGAAGCGTTGCCGGTGCTCAGCGCATCGGTCAGCACGCGGTCGCTCGGCCGCGTGCGCCGTCAGGTGCGGCGCATGACGCGAGCGCTCGGGCCTGTGCGCGAGCTCGACGTTGCGCTCGCATCACCTCGACGAGCTCGCGAGCGAGCAGCATCATCTCACCCGCGCGCGTTGGCTCGCGTGCGGCAGGTGGTCGCGCAGGAACGGCTCGCAGCGTCGGCGCGAAATGCTCGACGCGATCACGCCGGGAAGGATCGAAAAGCTGCGCCGGCGGCTCGGGAGCAGTCGGCACGCACCGACGACCCACCGCTGAAGGCCGCCGCCATCGAGGCGGCTGGAGCAGCAGGTGGGCCGCCGGGCCCAGCGACTGCCAGCGGCGATCGAGCACGCCGGCGGCCTGTACCTGCCCGATCGGCTGCACGCCGTTCGCGTCGCGGCCAAGAAGCTGCGCTATGCGCTGGAGATCGAGCGCGAGCTGAAAACGCTCGCGCGGGACGGCGCGCATCGCGCAGCTCAAGCGCCTGCAGGATCTGCTGGGCCGGATGCACGATTTCGAGATGCTGATCGACCGCACTCGGCAACTGCAGGCGGACGTGGCCGGCAGCGATCGTCGACTGGCGAGCGAGCTGGATCCGCTCATTGCGCACACTCGAGCAGGAGTGCCGTCAGCTCCACGCCGTCTACATGCGGCGCCGCGCGTCGATCCTCGAAGACTCGCCAGTCAAGTGTCGTCAGGCCTGCCACGCCATACGTCCGCTCCGCGGTGGCCTGAGAGCCGCCTGAAACTCCTCACATGGCTGCGACGATCGAGCTCTTTCTCGTTCGTCACGCAATTGCTGCTGAGCGCGGTCCCAACTATCCGGACGACCGCGAACGGCCGCTCACGACCGAGGGCATCGCCCGGTTCAAGCGGTCGTCGAGGGCCTCAAGGACCTCGACGTCAAGATCGATCTCGTGCTGACCAGCCCGCTGACGAGAGCGACACACACCGCCGAATTGCTCGTGGCCGGCATTGGCCGGCAAGCCGCGAATCGAAATCGCTCGAAGCGCTGGCGCCCGGCGGGCGCGTCGACGCAGGTGCTCGAGGCGATTACCAAGTATTCCAAGCGCGCGAAGCACATCGCGCTGGTCGGTCACGAGCCCGATCTCGGGGAGCTCACCGCGCGACTGCTGCGCGCTCGCGGCACGATCGCATTCAAGAAGGGCGCGATCTGTTGCATCGAGATGGACGGGGCGATGCCGACGGGCCCGGGCACGCTCAAGTGGTTCCTCCCGCCGCGAGCGCTACGCAAGATCGGTCGATGACCCGCGCGGTCGTCATCATCAATCCGCTTTCAGGATCCGGACGCCGCGAGCGTGAGATAGGCCAGCACGCGGCCGCTCGCTCGCAGCGTCCTCGGCCAGCACGGCATCGATGCCACGGTGCGCGAGACCACCGCCGCGTGGCGACGCGCGCACGTTCGCGCGCGAAGCCGTTGCCGCTGGCTGCAGACTCGTCGTCGCGTGGGGTGGCGACGGCACGATCAACGAAGTCGCATCGTCGCTCGTGCATACCGGAACGGCGCTCGCGATCGTGCCGGCCGGATTCGGGCAACGGGCTTGCCTCGGATCTCGCGGTGCCGTTCGACCCTGCGCGCCGCGCTGGAGATGGCGGCGACGGGACGGACCATGGAGATCGACGCCGGCCAGGTGAACGACTGCCTCTTCTTCAACATCGCCGGCGTCGGTATCGATGCCGTGGTTGCCGCGCGCTTCGCCGAGCGCGGTCTCCGTCGGCGCGGCCCGCTGGCGTACGCGCAACTTGAGCACGATCGAGCTGCATGCGCTACAAGGCGCAGACCTACACGCTGACGATCGATGGGCAGCGCTTACGAACACCGCGCGATGCTGGTCGCGATCGCCAACGGCCGACAGTACGGCAACCGGTTGCTGATCGCTCCTGGCGCGCGACTCGACGACGGCCGGCTGGAAGTCGTGATCGTGGAGCCACATTCGCTGCTCAAGATTGCGTGGCGATTGCCGTCGCTCTTTCGCGGCACGCTGAGAACAGGATGGGGAATCGATATGCGCTCAGCCGGCAGTCTTCGCGTACAGGACACGAAGGCGCGATCCCGTTCCACGTGGACGGCGAGCCGCGATTGGCCCAGGATGAGCTGGTCGTGCTGACCCACCCGCGAGCGCTGCGAGTGAAGGTCCCGGTCGAGGTGGCCCAGGCGTCCGGTCGCGAGCGACCGTAGGCCGTAAACACCGATGGTTCTTGCATTTGCCCGAATCCGTTACACCGAATTTACAGCCACGACAGGCCGCCTGGGGTAACGATCAGC
The DNA here is from genome assembly GCA_963734095.1 of uncultured Acidobacteriota bacterium. Taxonomy (GTDB): domain Bacteria; phylum Acidobacteriota; class Vicinamibacteria; order Vicinamibacterales; family UBA2999; genus JACCSI01. The sequence continues at coordinate 125,129 of CAVTGK010000042.1, forward strand.
GACGCGCGCGCCGTTCTCGCGCCTGGGATGGCTCACGATGTACGCATTCACCAAGAGCTTGAAAAGGCGCAGCACGTTCGGCGATATTCGATTCAGACGACCTCGCGCGGATGGGAAGTCAAGCAGGAGCAGGACAGCCAGGTCGTCCGGCAGACCTGTTATCAGGATTGGCACCGCGTCGAGCGCGCGCGCCGGGCCTTCGTGATCGAGATGATCAACCTGCGTCAGGAAGGCTGGCAGGACGTCCAAGAGCCAGGGCGTAGGGCCGGGACAGGGAATAGGGCGTGGGCCCAGGAATTGCGGTTACTCCACGAACCGATAGCCCAGGCCGACGACGGTTTCGATCTGGCGGCCCGCGGAGCCGAGCTTGCTGCGAAGCCGCCCGACGTGCACGTCGACAGATCGCGTTTCGATCAGGCGGTCGTAACCCCACACCCGTTCCAGCAGCCGGTCTCGCGAGAGCACGCGATTGCGGTTCTCTACGAGGTAGCGGAGCAGTTCGAATTCGCGCCGAGTCAGTCGAATGGCCTCGCCATCGACCTCGATGCTGACCGCGTCGAAGTCGGCGACCAGGTGCGCGCCGCGATAGATTGCCGGCGCTGGAGGCGTCTCGCCCTTGCCACGGCGCAGCACGGCACGGACCCGCGCGGAGAGCTCGCGAAGGCTGAACGGCTTGCTGACGTAATCGTCTGCGCCGGCGTCGAGCCGACCACGCGATCGCTCTCCGTCGTTCGCGCCGTCAGCATGATGATCGGGACGGACTTGGTCGCTGGGCGAGAGCGCAGCAGCCGGCACACTTCGAGGCCGTTCAACACCGGCAGGTTGAGGTCCAGCAGAATCAGATCCGGTGGCTGCTCAGCCGCCGCTTTGAGCGCGGCGTCGCCGCTGCCGACGACGTGCACCTCGATGTCGCCGCCCCGCTCCAACGTGTGCTTGATGAGTCCGGCGATGTCCTGCTCGTCCTCGACGGCGAGCACGCGGGTCTTGAGATGCGATGCGACTGCCGGCCGGCCGGTTGCGGCCGGACACCGGCATGTCCTCGGCGGGAGTGTGAAACGAATTCTGTGTCATCGATTTCGTGAGAATCACGGTATCGGCGACAGATTTCTGACGGGTGACGAATGCGTTAATTCTGCGTAACGAGAGAATCGAAAGTCAGCCACGGAAGCACGAAGACAAAGACGCAAGTCGTTCCAGTGATTACACCTCGAATCCCGCCGGAATCGTCGCATCCTTCGGTACAACGATGATCCCGTTCCGGATGAAGTAGCCGGCCCCGTCATGGTTTGCCACGCCCGCTCGATTGACGAGCCGGGCGCCATGACCAATCCTGGCGTTCTTGTCCACGATCACTCGATCGAGCACCACGTCACGACCGATGCCTAGCGGCAGACGACTGCGCTCCTGGCCGGCTCGTCCTCGAAGTAGTCGGCCCCCAACAGGACGGATTGACGAATCTGTGCGCCCGCCCGAATCGTGCTGCGGATTCCGACGACCGAATCGACCACGTCGCATCGCTCGAGATAGGCGCCCTCTGCGACCAGACCATTGCGAACCTTGCAGTCGACCAGTCGTGATGGCGGGAGAAACCGTGGGTGAGTGTAGATAGGACGCTCGGCGTCATAGAAGCTGAAAGGAGCATCAGGAGGGGTCAGCTGGATATTGGCGTCGAAGAAGCTGGCGATCGTGCCGACGTCGGCCCAATATCCACTGAAGAGGTATGCCGAGACCCGGCAAGCGCGCCAGCGCCTCGGGAATCAATTGACGACCGAAGTCGTTTCCGGGCTGCGCCAACAACGACAACAGAGCCGGGCGGGAAAAGAGATAGATGCCCATCGATGCGATAAAGGGCTTGTCGCGGTCAACACTGATGGTGCCGCCAGTTCGCACGCTGGTTTTCATCACCGCCAACCGCTCGGCGTTGGGCTTTTCCTCGAAGCTTTCGATTCGGCCCTGCTGATCGAACGTGAAAATGCCCATGGCGGTTGCGTCTTCGGCTGACGCAGGCAGGGCGGCAACCGTGATGTCCGCTTTCTGCTGAATGTGCGCCTCGAGCAGACGTCGATAGTCCATGCGGTAGAGATGATCGCCAGCCAGAATCAAGTAGTGTTCGGCCTCATGCGGCTCGAAATGCCGCCGCGCTTTGCGAACGGCGTCCGCCGTGCCTTGAAACCATGCCTCGCTGTCGGGGGTCTGCTCGGCCGCCAGAACGTCGACAAACCCGCTGGAGAACAGATCCATGCGATAGGTCTGACTGACGTGGCGATTCAGCGAGGCGGAGTTGAACTGGGTCAGGACGTAAATGCGACGGATGTCGGCATGCAGGCAATTGCTGATCGGAACGTCGATCAGGCGGTACTTGCCGCCAATGGGCACGGCTGGTTTCGATCGCAGTTGGGTCAGCGGGAAGAGCCGACTGCCCTGACCGCCACCGAGGATGAGGGCAAGGACCGAACGCACGTCGAAGGATAGCGCACCCTCCCGTTACGTTGCCGTAAACGGTCCGACGCAAGGATGTTAGCCGGTCCCGTACGCTTCAGCTCCGATTGATCATCAGCGTCATCGTCTGTGCCCATAACGAGGAGCGGTTCATCGCGGCGTGCTTGCATTCGCTACTCGCGCAGAGCCGCCTTCCCGACGAGATCATCGTGATCAACAACGCCAGCCGGGACCGGACCGCCGAGGTCGCTCGCGCCATTCCGCAAGTTCGCGTGGTCGATGAGCCCCGCAAGGGTTTGGTGATTGCGCGTGAGCGCGCACGGCACGAGGCGCGTGGCGACTGCTTGTCTACTCGATGCGGATTGCCGGGCGCCAATCTCGTGGCTGGCGCGCATCGCGTCAGCGTTTCGAGCGGAAGCCGCACCTCCTGGCCTTGTCGGGCAACTACCGCTTCTACGATTGGGATTGGTGGGGACGAACGCTCATTCGGGCCTACGACTTCACACTCGGTCTCGCCACGCACATCCTGGTCAAGTATGTGCTTGGCATCGGCGTCGTGTTCTACGGCGGCAACTTCGCGGTGCGTCGCGCGGCGCTCGAGCGAATCGGCGGGCTTTGACACCTCGATCGAGTTCCACGGAGAGGACACGAACCTTGGGCGGCGCCTGTTTGCAGTTGGTCCCGTCGAGCTGGCATACGACTGCTACCTGTACACCTCAGCCCGCCGTTACAACGCGATGGGCAAGGGCACGGTTTTTCGTCTGTATGTACGGAATTTCGTCTCGGAGATTCTCCGGCATCGACCCAAGGACAGGGTCCACCTGGACGTTCGTCACTAGATTTTGCGCGATTCGTCGCACCACCGAAATCTCTCCTGACACCTCGGGCATTCACACTAATCCCAATCACCCTGCAAGTTTACGGGGGTGAACCGGCCGCTAATCCCGCGGCGTCGGCAGCCGCGGGCGAGGGAGGGAGTCGTGAAGCTCGACACGCATGTCCACACCTTTCACTCCGGCGCCTCGACGATCTATCCCGCTGGAACGCTTTCTCCGCGAGTGCTACAACGCGCCCGAAGCCGTCTATCGCCTCGCCAAAGCGCGCGGGATGGGCCTCGTCACCATCACCGACCACGACGAAATCAGCGGCGCCCTGACGCTGGCCCACCTCCCGGACGTCATCGTCGGCATGCGAGGTGACCGGCGTGTTCCCTCAAGATGGCGTCAAGGTTCATCTCAATGTGTTTGGTCTGAACGAGGGTCAACATCGAGAGATCCAGCGCCTGCGGCACGACGTTCGCGAGCTGATGCCATATCTGCAGCACCGAAAGCTCTTCACGTCGTTGAACCACGTGGCGTCCGGGATCAACGGGCCGATCACGGCGCCACATGTTGCCGCGCTGCTGCCATGGGTGCACGCGCTCGAAGTGAACAATGGCTCGCGCCTGCCAGTGCAGAACCGCACCGCGCAGTGTCTTGCGGAGGCATGCGGCAAAGACCGGCATAGCGGGCAGCGATTCGCATACGCATCGTGGCATCGGTCATACCTGGACCGAGGTGCCTGGTGCGACGCACTCGGGACGAGTTCATGCGCGGACTCTTCGAAGGCCGCGTGCGCGTCGGCGGACGCATGGGAAGCTTCTCCTCGATGGGCTCGGACGTGTTCCGCTTTACCGGTAACTTCTTCCTGGAACAAGCTGCGACGGATTCAGCAGCAGCCCTTGGACTGGCGGGCGCCTGCGCTGCCTCTTCGGTGGCGTGCTGGGCCTGCCGCTGGTTCCTGTCGCGCTCGTCGGCGCCTATCTGCACTTCGTCTACGAAGAGCGCTTCAATCAGAACCTCTTGTTCGATCTCGTCGCGCGACCAGCGCCGACGATGAGGCAGGTGCCCGACCTGGCGGCTTGAGAACATGCGCGTTGCGGTCTTCACCGACAACGACTTCGACAAAGTCAACGGGGTTACGACGACCCTCAACGCGCTGGTCGTGCATGCTCCGGCGGACGTGTCGGTGCGAATCTACACCGCCGCGGCGCTCGGCGACCGACGACCCGCATTACTTGGCATTGCGATCCGTGCCGCTGCCGATTCCGTTTTATCGAGGCATGCAGATGTATCTGCCTCACTGGCGCGAATACTTGCGGCGGATCGTTCGTGACGGCGTTCGAGTCCTGCATCTGACGACGCCAGGTCCGCTTGGGCTCGCGCATTGTGGGTGGCCAACACGCACGGGTCTCCCAATCGTCGGAAGCTTTCACACCGACTTGCCGCATACGCCAATGCCTCTGAGCGGCTGGCCACGGCTGGGACTGCTGGATGCGGCGATTACTTGCGCTGGATGTACGGCCGATGTGCCATCACGCTCGTGCCATCGCACGACACTCGCGACATGCTGGTGAGCGGTGGCGCGCCGTTCGATCGCGTCGTCGTGTGGACGCGCGGTGTCGACCCCGACCATTTCACGTCCCGATCGCCGGTCGCCGGTCCTTCGTGCGCGTTGGCAGGCGTCACGAGCGCCGACCGCCATCCTGTACGTTGGGCGGCTGTCCCGCGAGAAAGGGATCTGCATTCGTTCCCAGCGATCTTGCAGGAGTTGCGCGCGGCCGGTGCGGCATATCATTGATCGTGGCGGGCGACGGTCCGCTGCGGCCGTGGCTCGAGCAGCATTGTCCTGAAGCGGTCTTCACCGGCTGGCTGGGGCGCGACGACTGTCGCCGAGGCATTTCGCGTCGGCTGACTGTTTCTGTTTCCGAGTCGGACGGACACCGCAGGTAACGTCATTCTCGAAGCCCAGGCGTCCGGTCTGCCGGTCGTCGTCAGTGAGGCCGGCGGACCTCGCGAAAACATGGTGGATGGCGTGACCGGTGTCGTTTGTCACGGGGACGATCCCAGGCGGTGGGCGTTTGCTGTCGGGAGACCTGCTGCGGGAGCACGACCGCGAGGCAGATCATGGGTCGGGCAGCCAGGCAGTATGCCATATCGCGACGCTGGGAAACGGCGCTGGCGCCTGTCTACGATGCGTATCGGCAAGCCATCCGGGGCGCTGACCGTCGGGGGGCCGGCGTTCACCACGCGGCCTGATTCAAAAATCAGTTACAAGTTCAGATCATGCGCAGCGCTGCAATCTGGGATCCGAGTTGACCCAGTTGTCAACTGGTACTGGTAACTTGTAACATTCAGCGCGCCTCGGCGTTACAATCCGCTCGCGAATCGATGGGCCACACGCGACCGATTGGGCTCCCGCCGATTATCACCGCCCATCTGTTTCGCGAGTCTGGACGCGAGGCTCCTGGAGCTGCTGCGATCGCTCACTCCCTGAGGAGTGGCTGCGACCCACCATCGTTCCGAAATGGAACGTCCAACAGGTTGCCGCGCATCTGCTGGACACGGCCTGCGCCGATTGTCATTCGGCCGGGACGGCCGACGGAGCAGCGGACCGGCACTGAGCGATCGGGAAGTGGTCGATCTCGTCAATCGGCTGAATGCGGAGGGTGTCGAAGTTCTACGGACGGCTGAGCTCACGCGATCCTGATCCTGCTGACCGAGGAGCGGTCGCTGCAGAGTTGCACGAGCATCTCGAATCACTCGATCCGTTCCTCCCGGCGTCGATTCCGGTGAGCTGGGCCGGCGAGACCGAGTCAGTCGCGTGGTTCGACGTCGCCCGAGAACTCACCGAGCGCTGGCACCACCAGCAGCAGATTCGGCTTGCCGTCGATCGTCCGGGCATCATGACCCCGGAGCTGTATGGCCCGGTGCTCGAGTGTTTCATGCGTGGTCTGCCGCACGCCTACCGCGACGTGCCGGCGCGGACTGGAAGCATTGTTGAGGTCGTCGTAACCGGCGAATGCGGTGGGACCTGGTGGCTCGAGCGTGCGGCACGCGGCTGGGCACTCGTCGCTGCGCCTGCACGCGAGCGCATTGATGCCAGAACCTCCATTCCGCAAGAAATTGCCTGGCGCGTGTTTACCAAAGGGATTGCGCGAGACGAGGCAAGATCGCAGGTCGTCGATTTCTGGCGACGAAGCGCTCGCAAGCGCCGCGCTGGGCATGACTGCAATTGTTGCCTAAGACGTAGAAGTGAACGGGGTTCTCGACGATGGTTCTTTACGATCGGTTCTTCACGACGGTTCTCGCGATGGTTCTGCACGATGGTTCCACGTCACTGAACCGCCGCGTCAAGAACCTTTGTCGGAACCCCCGTGGAGAACCTTCGTGACGAACCATTCGTCGAGAACCTCCGTTTTGAGATTTGCATCGTTCTTACGTATCCGTCACGTGGCGGTGAAGAAGCTTCCGCTACAATAATGGCGTGGCTGCTCGCAATGCTCAGCCGCGAGTGTCCGCTCGGAGCGCTGCCACGCGGAGATGCGTGGGGCTCGCCGGCGGGCGCTCTCACCTTCCAAGCCTCTGAAGCAATCCAAGGACACTCTATGCGCAGGCATGTTCCGCTCCTCACGCTGCTCGTCCTCTGCCTTGCGAGCCCGGCGCTCGCGCAATTCGAGACCGCGTCCGTCGTCGGCACTGTTCGCGACGCCTCGGGCGGCATCGTCGCCGACGCCAAGGTCACGCTGACCAACACGCAGACCGGAGTCAGTGTCGAGCGCATGTCGGATGCGAACGGCAGCTTCGAGTTCTTCACCGTCCAGGTCGGGCACTTATGTGTTGTCTGCGGAAAAGACGGGTTTCTCCATCGCGCTGGTCGAGAACGTCCAGGTGACGGTCGGCGCACGCCAGCGCGTCGAGCTGACCATGGCGGTCGGGCAGGTGAGCGAGACCGTGGAGGTAAGCGCCCGCTGCCGTGCTGCTGCAGACCGACTCGAGCGATCGCAGCCAGGTCATCACCGGTGCGCAGACTCGGGCGTTGCCGCTCAATGGCCGTGAGTACTCGCAGTTGGCCCTGCTGTCGCCGGGCGTTCGCGTTTCGCCGCTGGCCGCCGGGCGGACGCGAGGGCTCGTTCAACGTCAACGGCTTGCGGTCGACGTTCAACAACTTCCTGATCGATGGCGTGGACAACAACGCCTACGGGACGAGCAACCAGGGGTTCTCGAATCAGGTCATGCAGCCGTCGCCCGACTCGCTCGAAGAGTTCAGGGTCGTGACCAACAACATGAGCGCCGAGTACGGTCGTGCGGCGGGCGCGACGATCAACGTCGCCTACGCCAGCGGCACCAACCAGTTCCGCGGCTCGGCGTGGGAGTTTGCGCGCCGCACGGAGTCTCAACGCGACCGGCTTCTTTCGACCGCCCGACGGCGTAAAGCCACCGTTCGAGCGCGATCAGTATGGCGGCGTCATCGGCGGGCCGATCATCCGAAGAATCGCGCGTTCTTCTTTGCCGACTTCGAGGGCTTCAAGCAGACGCGTGGGGTGACGGCGAGCACGACGATTGCCAACCTGGCGCAGCGCGCCGGCATCCTGACCGTCGATGTGCGGAACCCATTGACGGGGGCCGTCTATCCCGGCGGGCACGCCCAATTCCGATGACAGCCTTCGCGCGCAAGGTGCTTACGGAGCTTCCGGCCCCGACCATCGATCGCGCGTCGAACAACTTCCAGATCCTGCAGAACTTCACGAACACCACCAACAAGGCGGGTGGCAAGGTCAATCTCCAGATCAACCCGCGGTTGACCGCGTTTGGCCGGTTCGGCTGGCGCGACGTAGACATCTTCGACGACCCCAACATCCCGCTGCCTTCGGGCGGCGCCGGCAATGCCGAAACCTACGCGCGCAACAAGCAGCTGGCGCTTGGCACCACCTATACGCCCACGTCGGCGTCGCTGCTCGAGGTGCGCTTTGGCTGGTCGAACACCGAAGGCGGCAAGAACCCGGCGGCGCTGGGCACGGCCAGCGCGCTCGATGCGTATGGCATCCCGGGCCTGCCAAGCGATCCGCGCGTTGTGGGTGGTCTGCCGACGCAGCTCATCACCGGATTCTCCGACCTCGGGTCGCCAGGCGACCAATCCACAGTGGCAGTACCCCACCGTCTACAACCCGAAGGTGAATTACACGTGGTTGGCCGGCCGTCACTCGCTCAAGAGCGGCTACGAGTTTCAGCACATCCAGACCGAAGTGCAGGATGTGAATCCGCTCTACGGTCGCGACGAGTACGCGGGGCTGTTCAGCCGGCCCGCCGGGGTCACGGCCACCAACACCCTGTACAACCTTGCCGACTTCATGTTTGGCGCGCAGGAGCCGCTACGCGCTGAGCAACATCTTCATCGCCAACCTTCGCCAGAACATGCACTTTCTGTATCTTGCAGGACGACTGGCGCGTGAACGATCGACTGACCGTCAATCTTGGCCTGCGCTACGAGTACGCGACGCCGTGGGTTGAGAAGGACAACATCCTGTCGAACTTCGATCCCGACGACGCGGACGATGGTGCCGGCGCGCGACGGGTCGCTGCAGGAGCGTTCGACGCTGAAGCCCGATCGCAACAACTTCGGGCCACGACTCGGGCTGGCCTACACGCTGACGCCGCGACCGTGCTGCGCGCGCGGCTACGGCGTGAGCTACGTCCACTTCCATCGCGCCGGCGGGGCCAACGTGCTGCCGATCAATGGCCCGCAAGTGATCAACGCCGTCATCAATCAGACACCGACCCAGGCAGACTTCCGGCCGACGCGAAGCGGGTTATCCCGCGGGCATTACCGACCCGTCGCGCTTCAATCCGCTGCTCGCCAACGTGACCTATATGCCTGAGGACTATCACTCCAGTCGCGTGCAGAGCTGGTTCGTCTCAGTGCAGCGAGAAGCTGTGGGACGGCGCGCTCGTCGATCTCGCGTACATCGGCAACCGCGCGGATGGCATCCTGCTCTTCGCCAACCTCAATCAGGCGACGCCGAACAACAGCGCCGGGACATTGTCACTCCAATCGCGGCGGCCGATTTCCGAGTTTGGCGACATCACGTATTCGTTCAACGGCGGCAAGTCGCGCTACCACGCATTCCAGGGCAAGTTCGACTGGAACATCGGCGGCGGGTTTTTCGATTTTGAATTCGCTCACGCTGTCGCAGACCAAGGACAACGGCGCCGGCTCGCTCGAAAACGCCAGCGGCAACTTTCCCGCGCCGCAAAACTTCTACAACCTCGACGGCGGACTTCGCGCTGGGCGCGTATCACCAGCCGTACAACAACACGACGAGCTTCGTTCTGGACCTGCCGATCGGCACCGGGCGTCGATTTGCCGGCGACGCGTCAGCGCTGCGCTCGACCTGTTCATCGGTGGCTGGCAGATCGCCGGCGTGAACAGCGTCTACGCCGGCGAGGCCGTGACCTTCATTTACTCGCCGGCGGCGGCCTTCCAGGTGTCCGGGATTCAGCAGGACTTCCGCGGCGCCAACAACTACCGTCCCAACATCATTGGCGACGGTGGAGGTGCCTGAAGGATCAGCGGACCGTACAGAACTGGTTCAACCGCGCGGCGGTGGCGGTTCCGACGGATCCAAGCCAGCCGTTCGGCAACGCGCCGCGCAATGCGTATCGCGGTCCGCTCGTCTGGCAAATGGACTTGGCCGCATCCAAGCGTTTCGGTTTGCCGTGGCGAGCAGCAGCAACATCGAGTTCCGTGCCGAGTTCTTCAATTTCTTCAACCGCACGAATTTCCGCGCCCCGACCGGCAACAGCGTGAACCGGAGCAACGCCGCATTCGGCACGATCACGGCGACCTACGATCCGCGGATCATCCAGTTCGGGCTGAAGGCGAATTTCTGAACGCCGACGAGTTTCAAGTGACAAGTTACAAGTTCAAAGCAAGGTTCGCCGCGAGCGTTTGAACTCGGACAACTTGGAACTTGTAACTTGGACTGAACTTGGAACTACCAGAACCCCAGCCAGCTTCCACCAAGCGAAGCCAATCGTCAGCCAGATGACGACGTTGGCGATCGAGACGAAGAAGCCCGCCCGCCACCATTCCGCGAACGTCACGTAGTTCTGGCTGTAGAGAATCGGCCCCGTCGTCGTGCCGTAGTGGGTCAGCCCCGCGGTGAGGTTGGCGAGGCACATCAGGCTGTACACGGCAAGGAGCGGCGGGACGCCGACGCTGGTCAGCAGAATCACGAACGGCGGGAACAACGCCAGGACGTGCGCCGTGATGCTGGCGAAGAAGTAGTGCACGTAGAAATAGACCAGCAGCGTGAGCAGCAGGACCGCGATCCACGGAAAACCAAGGAAAACGCCGCCCACGCTTTCCGCGAATACCTTCGTCACGCCGGTCGCCGTTGAGCAACTCGCCCATCTTGAGCAGCCCGCCGTACCAGATGAACACATCCCACGCGGTTCGCTCCCCGGTCACCTGATCCCATCGCAGCGTGCCGGCCAGCAGCAGCGTGGCCATGCCCAGCCATGCGCGACGAACGTGACGTCCAGCCCATGCACGCCCGAGGTCAGCCAGAGCAGGCCGATGCCGGCAAACACGCCGAGCGCGATCGCGCTCATCGCGGCTCAACGGCCCCTTGCGCGACAGTTCGCGCGGGCGAATTCACTGGCCTGCGGCGTCGACGTGATCTCGGGCGGGACGACGCGATAGACAATCCACGGCACGACCGCGCACGACACGATGCCCGGCACGATGGCGGCGACGAACCAGCTGCTCCAGGTCACCTCGACGTTCACCAGCTTCAGCGCCAGCCCCGCCCCGAGGAGGTTGCTGGCCTGACCGGTCAGGATACATCGCGCACGCGACCGCCGACCCCTGATACATGGCGGCGAACAGGAAGCGCCCGAGCCGCGGAGCGCGTCGGGCCGGGGCGCGAGTCGAAAAGCTCGGCGATCGCCTTGCCGACCGGCATCACCATGCCCGCCGAACGGGCCGTGATCGACGGCACGCCCGCCGGCGAGCGTCACGTCAGTCAGGACGAGCGCATACGAGACCCCGAGCGAGCGCTGACCGAACTGGCGGATGAAGAAGAGCGCGATGCGATGGGCTGCCCCGGTATCCATCAGCACGCGGGCCATGATCATCGCGACGAGAACCAGCCAGACCGAGGGCTCCGCGTAGCCGCCGAGCGCTTCGCGCATCGGGGTCCCATTGGCCACCATGGCCGCCAGCCCCAGAATGACGACCGCCGCGCTGGGAATCGGCTGCAGCATCTGTCCCGCGATGACGGCGATGAAGATCGCGAACAGCCGCCAGCCCTGCGAGGTGACTCCGGCGCTGGCGGCGGAATGAGATAGGCGACGACGAGGTAGATCGCGACGAGAACGGCCAGTCGGCCGTATCGAATCATGTGCGCGTGGATTCTAACCGCTCGTGGAGTTGGCCTCCTGTGGCTTCCGCCTCAGGTGCGAAGCCAAGCCAGCGGATTAGTCACGCAGGACGAACGACAGGAAGACGGCGATCTCCAGGCGTGACACGTCCACCGTACGTCGCCGCGAGCCCGTCGGGGACGATGCCAAGCGAAACGCTGCCGCCGAGGCCGGCGCGCCAGCCGAAACGAGGCGCCAGGAATCGCGAGTAACCGATCTGCAGTTTCACGACATTGAACCTCTCGTCGATCTCGTCCAGCGCAAGATCGTGAGTCGACTTTTGCACCACTTCGGCGCGGCCGAAGAAGATATCACGGTCGGCGAACGACATGTGCTCTCGGCGAGGAGCGCATGCGTGGCTTCATCGTCTTCCTGATTACGGCCCCAAGCCACGGTCGTTGCCCACAAACCACCGTCGGGCACGCGGCACGTGATAAATCGCCGACGCGGTAACGCGATCCACATCGACGCGAGCGAGCGTCATGCTCCTCGGCCTCGGCTAAGATGGCCGGCGGAGAACTGGACGGCCACGCGCGGAGTCGGCAGAAACGTGACGCGGCCCGAGAAGGAATCGAGCGCCGCCAGGTTGAGGTCATAGCGATCTTCGTCGGGCTCGCGCCCGTTGAAGAGAGAGCCCTCCAACTTCCAGCGCGGATCGACAATCGCCGCCGTCAACACCCCAAAGGTGATGTGTGACGCGTCCAGCCAATGATGAGCAATCGGCGCGAGTGGATTCGAGAGCGCGGACGGACGATGGGGAAAGGCGACGGGGCCGAGGGCGGGCTCGCCCGCAACGCCGCCATAGAACTGCAAGGCAAGCCGCTCGACAACGGCCGATCGTAGGTGGCGGAGATCTCCATCAGCAGATCATGGGGATGCTGGCGATCGACGATCGGCTGACCCTCGCAAACCTCGCCGCTGGCAAGCAAGATCCGGATATCCGCAGTCGGGAATCGTCACGGCTCGAGGCTGAACATCCCGCGCAGAGACAAGTGCCCCCGCGGCGGCGGGCCGGCGGCGCTGAGATCCATCAGCCAGTTGATGCTGCCAAATTGCCGCTGCCCGCGAGGCTGCTCATCGCGCAGGTATTGAAGAAAACCGATGCCATGCACCATGGTCTCCCACTCGCCCGAGTGCTCCATGGATGGCGAACATCGGCGTCACGTCCGGCAGCCATGACGTCCCTGAACCATCGCGGCCGAGCGGCACTGATGACGTCGAGTTGGACGGGCTGGGATGCTGGTGCTGATCGGGCGCGGGCGTGCGGACGTGGAAGGCGGATGCTCGTGTTGAGCGAGCGACACGGCCGGGCTGCGCCACGATCGCGCTCGAGAGCACGATCCAATAGAGAGATGTGCGGCACGAAAACTCCTGCGGTTCTTGAACAACAGATGGGCCGCGCGCGGTCGCGCGACATCAGAGGGCGCAGGAGACGCGTTAGATCCGGAGTGCGGTCAGACGTCGTGTCGCGACGAACGCAGGCGCCGAAACTTGAGCGGACGGTGCTCGTCAACTCGAAGCGACCCCACGTGAGCGATCTGCGACAGGCTCGTGCGATGGGAAGAGTACCGGGCGAGAGACGGTGTCGAATGAGAGCACGCCGGAGACAAGCGACGCTGGTTGGTGAGCGCAAGGCGGCTTAGGCTGCGCCGATCGTTTGCCACCGTCAGCCTGTGCCGGCTGATGACAGGGCGGTTGTGCGTTCCGGGCGCTGACCTCGATACTGCGCGTCGGGGCACCCGGTCACGCAAATCACCACCGCGGACGAAAGCCCGGCCATGCTGACCACCACTGCCAGAACGATCGATCGAACGAAGAACCTCACCGCTTCTCAGTCTAACTCGCGGCCAGCTCTTTGCGCAGCCGCACGGCATCCGACGCGGTGACCTCGGCGTGGGTGAGCGCGTGCAGCGCCGCGTGCAAGTACCTCGTTCAGGACCGGCGACCGGAGGACCGCGAGTCGGTAGTACATCCAGATCCCCTGGCGTCGAGCTTCGACGAGCCCGCTCTTCCGCAGATACGCCAGATGCCGCGAGATGGTCGGCTGGGGTAGTCGCAGCCCGCCGTGGATGTGGCACACGCAGATTTCGCCATCGCGGAGCAGCGCGAGGATTCTCAGCCGGGTCTCGTCGGAAAGGGCGCGACACAGAGCCGCGAGGTCTCCGGCCCCCTTCAGCCGTGGCGCGGGAGTAGTGCAGCAGGGCGCCATTGGAATTGTGCTTGACATATTCGCTTGAGCGAATATACCATACGCAACATATTCGCGTAGGCGAATATAAGATTAGAACGACTAGAACGAACCGTTAATCGGGGCTCAAGGAGCAGAAGTGAACGCAATGACACGCCGACGGACGTCCGGGAAATCGTGAAGCAGAAATACGGCGCCGCGGCACGAAGCGCCGCCGAGGGCCGGAAGGACGCCGGCTGTTGCAGCAGCAGCGAGACCGGATGCGATCCCATTACCTCGAACCTCTACGACGCGTCGCAGCTTGGGACGCTGCCGGTCGAAGCCGTCATCGCCTCGCTCGGCTGCGGCAATCCGACGGCGCTGGCCGAGCTGAAGCCTGGCGAGGTCGTCCTCGACCTGGGCTCCGGCGGCGGCATCGATGTCTTGCTGTCAGCGCGCCGCGTCGGCGCCGAACGGCAAGGCCTACGGCCTGGACATGACCGACGACATGCTGGCGCTGGCGCGCGAGAACCAGAGGAAGTCGGGCATCGAAAACGTCGAGTTCCTCAAGGGCGAGATCGAGCACATCCCGCTCCCCGACAACTCGGTGGACGTCATCATCTCGAACTGCGTCATCAACCTCTCGGCCGACAAGGATCGCGTCCTCGCCGAAGCGTTTCGCGTGCTGAAGCCGGGCGGCCGATTCGCCGTTTCCGACGTCGTCGTGCGCGGAGACGATGTGCCTGCTGCGGTTCGGAAGAGCATGGAGCTGTGGATTGGTTGCGTCGCAGGAGCGCTCGAAGAAGGGGAGTATCGCACGAAGTTCGCGACCGCTGGTTTCGAGAACGTGGACGTTGAGCCCACGCGCGTCTACCGCGCCGCGGACGCGCGGTCTGTTCTTGATCGGCGCTGGCCTCGACGAATCTCTGCTCGGCGGGATCGATGGCAAGTTCATGAGCGCGTTCGTGCGCGCCCGCAAGCCCATGGCAGCCGCTTGCTGTGGGCCAACTGCTGTTCTTAGCGCAGGTCGGGTGGTCAGGTGGTCCGTGGGTCGGGTAGGGTTGGCCGGGTTCGACGGCCACGTGAACGAATTACCAGCCGGCGCCCGCCACCTTGGTGCGCCGGTCGCCGTGAATCCGGTGGCCGACCCGCAGAATGCGGACGAGCGGTTTGATATCGAGATGGACGAGCTCACCGGGGCGCGCCCGCTCATACCGCGTGACGGGCGCGGGCGGCGTGAGCGACGGCAGGCGATTGAGGCCCACGCGGACGAGAATGGCCGCCACCGTCGACCGCGGGATCTGCAGCCGGACGGCGATGGCCCAGGCGGTCAAGCGCGCCTGCCGGGCGGCGACGATCGCGCTGACGCTGGCCGCCGGCGTGCGCCGCGGCTGCCGATGAGGTTGCGAGGAGCGATCCGCCAAGGCGGCGGCGCCGCCCTGGCGGTGGCGAGCTAACCACTTGTACGCGGTGCGAATCGCGATCGCTGCCGCGGCCGCTGCGGTCGCGACGGACCAGTGCAGGATCCGAACCCGATGGACGAGCAGTGCGCGCATATGCGGCGTGGTCTTGGCGTTTAGGGCGGGCTGGACGGGGTTGGGCAGGTAGGTCCAGCCCCACCCGCCCACCAGACCCGCTAAAACATATACCGCAGCGAGATCTGGGTCTGACGCGCGGTGCCGAGCCCCACGGTTCGGTTGAGCGGCCCCAGAATGTACCCGAAGGTGCCGGCCTGAGCCTCGGTAAAGGGCACCCCAGCCACGCCCGTGCTGGGCAGTGCCACGACGGGGTTTTCGTAATTCAGCCGGTTCGTGATGTTGAACATCTCGACTCGGACCTGAACGCCTTGCGTCTGCAGGAATCTGAAGTCCTTACTGAACATCAGATCGAGTTGCCAGAACTCAGGACCGCGCAAGAAATTGCGCGGCAGATTGCCGAACGTCCCGGGTTGGGGCGTCGCGAACGCTGCGGGGTTCAGCCAGCGGACCCCATCCTTGAGATACGGATTAACGCCCGGGACCAGATCGGGACGCTGCGTTCCGCGGCTGTTGCCGCCAGGGATGTTCGTCTGGGCGGGCCGGTGCTCGTGTTGTCGTTCCGAGCAATCGTCACGTTGAGTGGCACGCCGCTGCGCGCGTTCACGATGCCGCCGACGCGCCAGCCACCGACCCAAAATCCCTCGCCCGGAATCTGGTAGATGAGCGACCCGTTGAAGGTGTGTGGAATGTCCTGGGGGTTGGTCCCGTATTCCGTTTCATAGTCGAAGGTGTTCTGCGCCGTTCCCGCCTCGTTCGAGCCCTGCGTCGTGCCCTTGTTCCGCGAGTATTGGTATTGGAGCCCACCGGTGAAACCAGAACGGAATCGTCGCGTCAGGCCGAGTTGCAGTGCGTCGTAGCTGGCATAGCCACATCCGCTCACCGGGACGGTAGCGATCGTCAAACCATCGACGCAGCCGGCGGTCTTGTAATCAATCTGGCCAAAGTTGGGTACTGGGCGGACTCGGGTGTTGACGTCGAGCGTATTCCCGACGCCGCGCAGGAACATGTCCTTGCCCTGGCTGCCGGTGTAGCCGACGTTCAGGCTGATCTGGCCGGGTAGCTCGCGTGACACGCTGACGCCGTACTGCACGTTGTATTCGTTCGGATAGTGGTGCGTGTACCCGCGGATGGAGAGCAGGTCGCGGTAGAGCGCAGGGTCGACGGGATACGCCAGACCGTTGTTGGGAACGTCCGATGCCTGCACCCGTCGCCGCGTAATGAAGTTCTCGATCGGCTGAATGCGATCTTCGAACTGTCCCGGTCCGTAGAACAAGCCAAACCCGCCGCGCAGAACCGTAAGCTCATTGAGTTGATAGACCGCGGCCAGCCGCGGTGAGAAATTGTTCTTGTCGGCGTCGTAGAAGTCGCCGCCCAGCCCTCCGAACGCATTGTCCTCGACGAAGAACGGATTCGCGCGATCCTCGGCTTCTTTCACCACCGAGTAATAGTCGTAGCGCAACCCCAGCTCCAGCGTCAGTCGATCGGCGACGCGCCAGCTATCCTGCACGAACCCGATCGCATAGAACTGCTGCGGCCGGAAGACCGGTGAGTCGAGCGTCACAGCGACCTGATTCGGTTTGTTGTCGATGAAGTCGTTGACGCTGTTGTAGGTGATCTCCGTGCTTCCCAGAAACTGGAAGTCCGACTCGATGCGCCGATACTCCCCGCCGAACTTGATGGTATGAGCCCCACGATTCCATGTGGTCATGTTGTTGAAGGACAGCGACTGAGGGTCGAACGCCGACCCCGTGGTCGATGACGCGCTCGTGGCGCGAATCAAGAGCCCGCTGCGCGCAATGCCGGTGTTCCCACGTGCATCGATCGACGAGGACGTGAACGTGCCAGACAGCGACACGCCGACCGGATCGTAATTCGGGACCGCGCCAAACGCGTTCGCGCTGGTCTTGGGCGCGTTGAACCCGACCTTGAACTCGTTGACCAGCGTGCCATAGATGCTCTGATAACTGCCGATGAAGTTCTTCGGCGACTGCTTGGCGAGCACACGCCGTGGCGTGACCGTTCGGTCCGGTGTGTCGACCTCCCCCCGGCTATAGAGGTAGCGAACGTACACCGAGTGGTTGCCGTTGAACTGATGATCGAGACGAATCGAGGCGGTGTTCTCTTCCTGCTCGGCCTGGCTGGTCAGGCTGGTCAAGGCGACCAGGGCGTTCCCGGCAATCGGCAGGGAGCCGGTAGGGAAACCGTTGAGGAGCGGCGCAACCGCCTGCGTACGCGCTGGGCTCTGGCCCGCTGCCGCTGCCGACCGGTTCGCCGGCGAGAATCCGACGTCTCGCTTCGTCGCTGGGCACGGCTTCCGCAAACGTCAGGCCGGTCGTCTGCCGCAGACCTTCGTAGCTTGCGAAGAAGAAGGTCTTGTTCGAGATGATGGGACCACCGATCGATCCCCCGAACTGATCGAGCTCGAGCTCCTGCTTTTGGTCGTCGTACTTGCTCGCGGCATCGAGGGCATCGTCGCGCCTGTATTCGAACAGCGAGCCGCGGAACTGATTGCTGCCGCTCTTGCTGATGACGGAGATGTTTCCGCCCGATCCAAGACCGCTCTCGGCCGGCGCCAGCCCCGAGTTGACGCGGAATTCGGCGACCGACTCCATCGAGGTCTGCAACCGAAACTGCGATCCGGTGGCGTTCAAGTAGCCGGGGCTCGCATCCCACACATACGTTCCATCGACGCCATCGTAGTTGAGGTAATTCTGCTGGTTCGACTTGCCGTTGAACCGGACGCTGGACCATCCACCGTTGCCGTCGGAGGTGGCGCCGGTGGCCAGCGTCATCAGGTTGGCGAAGTTTCGACCATTGACCGGCAGGTTCTGAACCTCTTCGGGCGAGACGTTGACGCCGATTCTCGCGGACGAAATGTCCAGCACCGGCGATTCCGCCGACACCATGACGGTCTCGGTGACCCCCGCGACGCCCATGGTGGCGTTCGTCGTCTGAATCTGCGCCATGCCCAAGCAGCACCGTTTCGGTTCGCGGCGCAAACCCCGAAAGTTCAAAAACGACGACGTAGGTGCCGGGAGATAGATTGGTAATGGCGTATGACCCATCACCGTCGGTGACCGCGCTCCGGACCTGGCCGGTTTCCTTGGACGTCGCATTGACCGTGACGCCGGGCAACGCCAGATTGGCTTGATCGAGCACTTTGCCGACAATGCGCGATTCAAACTGCTGCGCAGCCGATGCGGCGGGCATCAGCACCGCGAGCGCCGCGATGAAGATCCAGACCCGTAGCTTCAAAGACATGTTCGAACTCTCCCTCCGAAAGGCACAGTGAACTGTCGAATCAGTCACCGATGGAGGTTATGAGGCGGGCGTCAACCAGTTGTGACAAACGGGTAACAGGCGTGTTAATTGGCCGGGCGATGGGGAAACCCGGCGTTTTTGGGCGAGTGCATCTAGTTAACACGACCGAAACATGTTTGTAACAAGCTTGGTCTCGTGTTTCGCCTTCGCCTCATTCCCCGAGAAGAGAAGTTCTTCGACGACTTCGTCCAACTGGCCGATCGCATCGCGTCAGCCGCAACGCTGCTCGAGCGCATGCTGTCGTCCGAGCCGCCCGCGTGGGACACCGCCTCGCAGATCAAACAGATCGAGGAGGAGTGCGACAGCCTCACGCATCAGATCATCCAGCGCCTCAATCGAACGTTCGTCACGCCGATCGATCGCGAAGATATCCATCAGCTCGCGACGTCGCTCGACGATGTGATGGACGCCATCGATGCCGCCGCGAACGTCGTCCGCCGGTATCAGATTGGATCGCTGCGTTACGGCGGGCAGGAGCTTGCCTCGCTGGTCTGGCAGTCGGCGATGCAGGTTCGTGTGGCCCTCGAAGCGCTGGAGAAGCGTCGCACGGAGGCGAAGGAGCGAGCCGTGGAGATCAATCGCCTCGAGAATGCCGCCGATGCCGTCCATGACGACGCATTGCGCCGGCTGTTCGAAGAGGAGAAGAACGCGCTGACCGTCATGAAGTGGAAAGAAATGCTCGATCTGCTCGAAGAAGCCACCGACCGCTGCGAAGACGTCGCGAACGTCATCGAAGGCGTCATCGTCAAGCACGCGTAGCCGATCGTGGAACTTGCCCTCGTCGCTGATCGTCATTGCAGTCGCGCTCGTTTTCGACTACATCAACGGATTTCACGACGCGGCGAACTCGATCGCGACGGTCGTGTCGACTCGCGTCCTGACGCCCGGTCGAGCGGTGGTGTGGGCGGCATTCTTCAACTTCGCGGCAGCGTTCGGATTTGGAACCGCGGTGGCGAGGACGGTCGGCGCCGGAATGATCGACATCGCAGTGGTGACCCATGCGGTCATCCTGGCAGGCCTTCTCGGTGCGATTGTCTGGGACCTCATTACCTGGTACTACGGGCTGCCGACGAGCTCATCTCATGCGCTGATCGGCGGGTACGCGGGCGCGGCGGTCGCCAAGGCCGGTACCGGCGTCCTGATCGTCAGCGGGTGGACCAAGACGCTGATGTTCATCGTCCTGGCGCCGGCAATTGGGCTGGTGCTCGGCGTGACGCTCATGGTTTCGATCTACTGGATCTTCCGCAACTTCGCGCCGTTACGCGTTGACAAGTGGTTCCGCAGGCTGCAGCTGGTCTCGGCGGCGCTCTACAGTCTCGGGCACGGCGCCAACGACGCCCAGAAGACGATGGGGATCATTGCGGGCGCGTTGCTGGCGGGTGGGCTGATTCAGGAGTTTCGAATCGACATGTGGGTGGTGTTGTCGGCCCATGCGGCGATCGCGCTCGGCACGCTGTCGGGTGGGTGGCGCATCATTCACACGATGGGGCAGAAGATTACCCGTCTTCAGCCGGTGGGCGGATTTGCCGCGGAGACCGCCGGCGCCATCTCTCTGTTTACCGCCACTGCGCTCGGAGTGCCGGTGAGCACCACGCACACCATTACCGGCGCGATTGTCGGAGTGGGCTCGGTTCGTCGACTGTCGGCCGTACGGTGGGGAATCGCGGGCCGGATTGTCTGGGCCTGGATTCTGACCATCCCGGCCTCGGCACTCATCGCGGCCGTCAGCTTTTATTTGTTGGCGGCGATGGGGATGCCTTAAGAGCAGGGCATAGGGCACAGGGCGTAGGGCAAAGGGCGCAGGGGAGGGACAAGGGAAATTCCGTCCAACGTTCCTATGCCCAATGCCCCAGGGGCGCTGGTTTGATCCGTGGCAATGGTCACGACCGCTTCCCGGCTGAAGTCGTCGAAGACCGCGAATTCGTAGTCATAGCGGGCATTTCGCGAGCGACGGCAGCAGTTTGACGTCGAGATGCAGCAGCTCTCCCGGACGACTCTTCTCGTAGCGCTTGGCGGGCCGTCGCCGTGGTCGCGGCAAGCGCGATTGGCCGTGCCGCAGCAACACCCGATGCACGGTCTTCGCACTCACCCCGACGAGCACCGCAATCCGGGCCGGTCCGAGCCGGCGCCGCCGAAGCCGCAGAATCTGACGCACCGTCGCTGGGACGATCGCCGCCGAGCGGCGCGGCCGGCGCGACCGGGGTGCCAATCCCGGGAGGCCGTCGCGCTGGTACCGCTGCCACCAGCGGGCCAGCACCTCACGCGGAAATCTCGAACTCGCGACTCAGATCGATAAGCGATCGGCATTGGGCATGGAGGCCAATAACAAACAACCGCGTCTCTGGACCGTGTGACACGCCTCGCGGCATGCCGTCCCTCACGCCACTTCGCTATGCCCTAGGCCCCATGCCCTATGCCCTACGCATCATTGAGCTCCCGAAGAGGCAGCAGCACAGTGAAGACCGCGCCGCCGCTGTCACGATTGCCGGCGGCGACCTCGCCGCCCAGCACGTGCACGAGGTTCCGCACGATCGCCAGACCCAGCCCCGTGCCGCCGGGTCGCGCGCGCGACTTGTCCACTCGATAAAACCGTTCAAAGACCCGGCTGAGATCCTCGGAGGGTATTCCGGGCCCGGTATCCGAGACGATCAGCCGGTACCGGCCTTCGTGCAGATCGGCGGTTACGGTGACGACACCGCCGTCAGGCGTGTAGCTGATGGCGTTTTCGATCAGGTTCCGCAGGATGTCATGCAGCTTCGCGGTATCGACGACGAGCGCCTGCGCATCGGCGCGCGATGTCCTTGCGAATCTGCTGCTTCTTGGCCTGGGCCGCCGACTCGAAGTCCACCATGAGACTGGTAATCAACGCGTCGACATCGCAGCTTGAGAGTTCGGCGGTCTCCTGGCCGGCATCGAGTCGAGCCAATCGTAGGAGGTCCTTGACCAGCCGCTCCATCCGGGTCGAGTGGCGCAGGATGATGTCGAGAAAACGCTGGCGGGCTTCGGGGTCGTCGGCCTCCTCGATGAGCGCCTCGGCGTAGCCTTTGATGGCGGTGAGCGGCGTTCGCAGCTCGTGGGAGACGTTGGCGACGAAATCGCGTCGAATCTGATCGGCTCGACGCAGATCGGTGATGTCGTGAAGCACGAGCACGGCGCCCCGGCCGGCGGCGACGACCGGCGCCACGCGCGCGACGAGCGTGCGGCTGACATCTCGGGTGACCGAGAGCTCGAGCCCCGGCGGCTGCTCGCCGCCCAGCACGCGGGTAATCTGGTCGACGATGCCAGGATGACGAATCGCTTCGACGTACGATCGATTGATCGCATCGTGATCGAGGCGCAGCATGCGACGCGCAGCGTCGTTTACGTGCTGCAGGCGTCCCTGCTCGTCAACGACCAGCACACCCTCCACCATGCTCGCGAGAATCGCGACCATCCGGGTTCGATCGCGCGAGAGTTCATCCACCCGCCGGCCCAGATCGTGGACGGCACCATCCATCGCACGCGCCACCTCGCCGAGTTCGTCGTCACCATAGTCGGGCGGCGGCCGCCTCAGATCGCCGACGCTGTAGCGCCGCGCGACGGCGAGGATGCCGGCGACGCGCCTCTCGAGGGGAGCGGCCAGCACCGAGGACACGACAAATGCGGCGACCAGCGCGGCCCCGAGGCCCAGCCCCAGCGATCGACAGGAGCCGCGTGCGATGCTCCGCCGATAACGGATCGGATGTCGTCACGGTCACGAAGAGCAGTGCGACGGCAGCGGCGCCGAAGACGCTGAAGAAAATCGTGAGGCGAAAGTAGGAACGCATAGCGTCGAGAGTCTTCGGACTTCCGCCTGAAGGCGGAAGCCACGGATATTTCTGGTACTCGTGGCTTCCGGCTTTAGCCGGAAGATCGGATCTTGCGGCACTCGTGGCTTCCGGCTTTAGCCGGAAGATCGGAGCCGCGATACCGAATCAGCTGATACCCGCCACTAGCCGGCGACGGGGGCGGGCTCGATCAGTTTGTACCCGAACTGCTTCACCGTGGCGATGGCGTCGGTGAGGAACGGCACTTTCTCCCGCAAGCGACGCACGTGCACGTCAACGGTTCGGGTACCGCCCGTGTAGGAGTATCCCCAGACATCCGACAGCAGCAGGTCGCGCGACAACACGCGCCCGCGATGCTGCATCAGATACTGCAGCAGCAGGAACTCCTTGGCAGTCAGCTTGACCTCGCGGCCGTCGATGCGGACCAGATGGCGGTCGACGTCCACGGAGAGCGGACCATAGGTCAGCCGGCCATCAGGAGGGCCCGTCCGCTGGGCTCGGCGCAGCAGCGCGCGGATACGCGCGATGACCTCGTTGGGGCTGAAGGGCTTGGTGATGTAGTCGTCAGCGCCGAGTTCCAGCCCCACGATGCGGTCGGATTCTTCACCCTTGGCCGTGACCATGATGATCGGGATGCCGGCGGTTTGCGCGTCTCCGCGAACGGCGCGGCACACCTCGAGGCCGTCAATGCCGGGCAGCATCAAATCGAGCAGAAGCAGGTCGGGCGGGGCCTTCTGGATCCGCGGCAGAACGTCGCGACCTGACGAAACCATGTCCGCCTCGAAGCCGGCCCGCTGCAGATAGTGGGTGAGAAGGCCCGCGATGTCAGGATCGTCCTCCGCGACCAGTATCCGGCTCATGAGGGGAGTATAGCGAACCAGCCTGGGGCACCCCGGTGCCGCATGACCACTGTCCTCGATCCGGCGCACTGCTGAACCCTTCATGGGACGGTTGGGGTTCGAAACCCTCGATGCCGCGTGAATTTGTGAGCTATCGCGAGCTGGCACAGTCCTTGGTCTAGCTGGTTCCAAAGTTCCAAGGTTCCAGCAGTTCCAAGGTTCTATCAGCACCGTTGAACCGTGGAACTCTGGAACTGAGGAACCTTGGAACCCTGAAGGAGGAGGAGATGATGCGAGCCATTTTGGGATCGGCCATCGGCGGACTCGTCGCCGGTGCGGTTGCTCTCGTGGCCACGGCGCAAGGGCGTGCGCCCGAGGCTCCATGGCCAACGTCGCAAACCAACCCTTACGGGATGACCGTCGCAGCGCCCGGAGGCATGACCTCCGCAGCGACGACGACGCCGACGCTGGTGCAGTGTGAGCCGCACCAGGAGGCCGTGCTGCAGCGATCGCTCGTGGCCAATCGCGAAGTGGCGCAGGTCACGTGCGTGAGCCGCGTCGTGCCGCAGCCCGCGTATGCGGCGGCCCCTGCTGCCTACTATCCGGCGGCGGTCGAGCCTGACATCGTCCAGCGACCGGTCGTCCGCACGCAGACGGTTCGTCCACAAGCCCAGCGCGTCGTCTACCGCGAGGAAGCGCCGCAGCGTTCGTGGAAGAAAACGGCGCTCGTGATTGGCGGCAGTGCTGGCGCCGGCGCCGGCATCGGTGCGCTGGCGGGCGGGAAGAAAGGGGCGCTGATTGGCGCCGCCATCGGCGGTGGCGGAGCGTCGATCTACGAAGCGATCAAGCGCAAGTAGATAGCTCGAACTGGCTGGGTGTTCCTCCACCGTTAATCGACGCCGCGTCGTCGCACCTCACTTAAGATTGAGGCTGGGATGACGCGGCGTTCCTCTGTACTCTACCACCTTCGTTGCGGTCTGGAGTGTTTCCATCTTCGGCCAGGCCACCAAGCCGGTTGAGATCTCAGGTCCTGTCACAACGGCTGAGACCGCACATCTTCGTGTGAACGCGGGGGCGAGCGTGGCCGCGATCGCTCCGGGGACCAGTTCACGCTCGTCTTCGACGTGACGCCGTGTGCGGAACATTCACGTCTATGCGCCGGGCAAGCACACGTATCAGGTCGTGAACGTCGAGGTTGCGTCGCGTCCATGGCTCCGGGTGAAGCCGACGAGTTATCCGCCATCGACCATCTATCACTTCAAGCCGCTCGACGAGCGCGTCGCCGTCTACTCGAAGCCATTCCAGCTTGATCCGCGAGGTCGCGATCCTGTCGAACACCTGAGGTCCGCAGAAAGCGCTCTGACCGGCCGAACAACCGTGATGCTGGACGCGACGCTCGGAGTATCAGGCCTGCGACGACAAGATCTGTTACATGCCGCAGACCGTGCCGCTGTCGTGGACGCTCGCGGTCTGAAGCCCGGTCTGCGAACTTGAACTCGTAGCTTGTAACTGCCTTCAGGCGGAAGTCCGACGCGCGACTATTTCTGGATCTGACCAACGAACGCCACTGGCTCGCCTTTGCTGATCGGCGGCGTGCCGAGCACGTAGAGCACGACGCCCGCAAACGGTGCCTTGACCTCCTGCACCACGCTTCCGTGAAAATCGGTGACGCGTCCGATGAGCGTGCCAGCGTCGACGCTGTGGCCGCGCTCGACCGCGGGATAGAAGATCCCGGTCGCTGCGCTGGTGAGCACTTCGCTGCGATCGATCCAGACCGGCGCGCTCACCGGCGGCGGACCGTCGGCGCGCATCCCCAGCTCGCGCAGCCATCCCGCGACCGCGCGCTCGATGCGCGCGATCGAGTCTTCGTCGGTCGCCGCCAGATAGCCGGACTCGACCGTCAGCGC
The DNA here is from genome assembly GCA_963734095.1 of uncultured Acidobacteriota bacterium. Taxonomy (GTDB): domain Bacteria; phylum Acidobacteriota; class Vicinamibacteria; order Vicinamibacterales; family UBA2999; genus JACCSI01. Next base: position 150,388 of record CAVTGK010000042.1, read on the forward strand.
CGGCTTGCCACGAAGGATCGCCGTGTTCGACAGATAGATCGACTGTGCCGGATCGGTTGGGCGCCCGCGGTCGATCACGATGTGATCGAATCCGGAGGCCAGCGCGAGCCGCCGGCCCGCTTCGGCGACTTCCGGCGCGCCAGTCGTGATCCAATACACGTACGGGCGCAGCGATTCGTTGCCGTCGCCGCAGTGGATGTCGACGACATGCGTCGCGCGCGCGATCACTTCGCGCGTGATCGCGTCGGCGATCCGCTCCGACAGCGTGCCGTCCGCCTTGCCAGGAAAGACGCGATTCAGGTTCTTGCCGTCGGCGGGCGAGTAGTAAATCGTCCGGCCGAGGAACGACGGCATGTTCGCGACGTGCACCATGACGATGGTGCCGGCGAGCGTGCCGGATCGATCGCCCGGCGCAGCCGCTGCAAGCGCGACGATGGGCGCGTACTCCATGCCGTGCGTGCCGGCCACGAGCGCGAGCACAGGACCCGGCTTGGGCCGTGCACGATCGAGAACGGGATCTCCGTGCCGTTGTCGCCGGCTCGGGCGGCGATGCGGAGCGTGCCCGACGCCAGCGTTCCCGGTTGCGCGGTGACGCCGCCCATCGAGAACGGTGACTGCGCCGACGCCGGGAGACTCGCCAGCAGGAGCGCGAGGAGAGCGCAGGTGAAGATTTGCATGGGGCGATTCTAAGCAGCGTCAGTGACGTGTCAGTACCAGTGTCACGTTCAAAGGTGAACGCAATCTTCTGTGAACTGGCTAACTGGCGACTCGGTCCCTGACGTCAGTCTCAGATCTCGCGCAGCCCGTGATCGCGCGTCATGGCGATGAGCGCGACGATGGTCAGCAGCCCGCCGTTGAGCGCCAGGACGTACGGCGCCGAGCCGATCTGCGTCACCAGCCAGCCGCTGATCAGCCCGCCGAGCGGCGAGCCGCCGCGAAACGCCACCATGTAGATGCTCACGACGCGGCCGCGCAGCTCCTGCGGCGCGAGCAGCTGCACGAGCGACGTGGTCATCGAGAAGCACGTGACGAGCATCGCCCCGCCGACGAAGAGCAGCAGCTGGCTGAGCCAGATCGACCGTCGACAGCGAGAACGCCACCGCGAACAAGCCGAGCAGCGCCTGCATGACGAGCAGCATCAGCCCCATGTGGCGATGCTTGCCGATCCACGCGACGCTGAGCGCGCCGAGCACGGCGCCGGCGCCGGCCAGCGTCATGAAGCGCGTGTAGAGCCCGACGTCCTGCTGAAAGACGTCCTTGGTGATGACCGGCAGGAACGTCAGCAGCGGGAGGCCGAGAAACGCCGAGATGAAGCCGAGGACGTCAGCGTGACCAGCTGCGGCTGATCGCGCACGTAGCGAAGCCCGCCTTTCAGCTGATCGCGCATGCTCGCGATGCCGGTGGGCGGCACATGCGCGACGTGCAGCGCGACGATGGCGGCGATGACGAAGAGAAACGACACGCCGTTGAGCCCGAAGCACGCCACCATGCCGAACGCGGTCAGCGCCGCGCCCGGCGACCAGCGGTCCGATCACGCGCGCGAGATTGAACTGAATCGAGTTGAGCGCGATCGCGTTGGGCAGGTGCTCTTTCGGAATGAGCGACGGAATCAGCGACTGATAGGCCGGCCCGCCGAACGCCTGCGCGACGCCGGTGATGAACGAGAGCGTCAGGATCAGCCAGATGCGGACGGTGCCGGTGAAGACGAGCGCCGCCAGCGTGAAGGCCGCCGCCATCTGCACGCACTGCGACATGAGCAGCAGATGGCGGCGGTTGCGGCGATCGGCGACGACGCCGCCGATGAGCGTGAAGAGCAGGATCGGGACCTCGCCGACGAACGAATCGAGGCCGAGGAAAAAGGCCGAGGCGGTGCCGGTGAGCGTGACGATGAGCCAGGCCTGCGCGACCTTCTGCATCCAGGTGCCGATGCTGGAGACGAGCGCGCCGAACCAGAGCAGGCGAAAGTCGCGATAGGCCAGCGCCGCCGCGACGCGGCGGCCGGCTTGAAGCACAAGCGCGAGCAAGACAGCTGATCCATAGGGCAGGTGGGCAGGTAGGCAGGTGGGCAGGTAGGCCTGGTACCTGGGCTTCGGTGCGCATTCGGCTTGACACTGACGCTGCCGACTCGCCCGACCGACCCCACCTGCCCCACCTTAGCCCAGCCTGCCCATCTTGACTTTCGCTTTTTATTCACCTATAACATCAGGCGAAAATTAAACGAAAAGGATCGCCCATGGCAGCGCCCCTGGCACTCCACGCGCCTTCAGCACCTCAGCACCGCACCGGCACCCCAGGCACCTCAGGCACTTCGCACGCGCATCGCGGCTCGAAGCCCTGCTGCGCGAGCGCAAGCTCGATCGCACGCTGACGACGAGCATTCCGGCAGGCGTGGGGCCGACGCGGTCGCCGCCGTTTGGGCTGGCCGCGCTCGATGCGCGGCTGCAGGGCGGATTGCCGCGCGGGCAGGTGTCCGAACTGATCGGCCCGTGTCGTCGGGCCGCACGAGCCTGGCGTGGACCTGGCTGGGCGCGGCGACCGCGCGTGGCGAATCGGTCGCGCTCATCGACACCTTCGATCGGTTCGATCCGGCGAGCGCGACGACGTGCGGCATCGAGCTCTCGCGGCTGCTGTGGGTGCGTGGTCAGGCGATCACGAAAACGACGGCGGCCGTCGATCCGGCGTGGCTGCCGGGGGCGCGCGCGGTCGAGGGCCCGGGCACGTTGCTCGAGCGCACGATCGATCGAGCGCTGAAAGCGCTCAATCTCGTGCTGCAGTCCGGCGTCTGCACGGCGGTGGTCTTCGATTGCGCGGACGTGCCGCTGACCGGCCTCCGCCGCGTGCCGCTCACGACCTGGCTGCGCCTGCAGCGCGTCGTCGAAGGCACCGACACGGCGTGTCTGCTGCTGGGCCGGTTCCCGCTCGCTCGCAGCGCCGGTGGCGTCACCATCACGACGGGGATCGATCCCAGCGGCAGCCGGCAGCACGGGACAGGTCATCAGGCTCGCTGGGCCGGCGATCCACGATCGCAGTCGGCGGCTGGCCGGCCTCTCGGTGCATGCGCGATTGTCCTCGCCGCGCCGCACCGATGCACGGGCGCGGTCGCATCCTCCAGACGATCGCGCGTGAAGTGCGTCATCACGGAGTACGGTCATGTTTGCCTGTCTGTATTCGTTGTCCGCGCCGATCGCGACGCTCGTCAGGATCGCCGAAGACTTCACCCCGCGCTTCGAGGTCGTGGGGCCGCTGGTCATGCTCGATGTGAGCGGGCTGTCGCGGCTCTTCGGCTCGCCGCGGGAGATCGGCGAGCAGTTGCGGCGCACCGCCGCGGAGCTCACGCGTGATGCCGTGGGCGGGGGGAAGCCGGTGCGCATTGCGCTGGCTCCCACGCAGACGGCGGCCGCGCTGCTCGCGCTCGGCCGCGCTGGCCTGACGGTCGTCATGCCGGGCGAAGAAGTCGAGATGCTGGCGAGCTTGCCGGTGACGTTGCTGGGCGATTTCGATCGGCTGCGCCTGGCGCCAGTGACAGCACCTGCGGCACCTGCGGCACCGTCTCGTCGCACCGTCGCAGCGACCTTCGGCACCTGCGAGCGCCTGCCGGCTCGCAGGCGACCTGCGGACACGCGGCACCTGCACCTTCCGCACCTCACGGCGACGCCTCGACGCGTCCAGCCGCATCGGTTCATGCCTCGTCGGCGGGCCGCGGATGGAAGCATCCGCGCGATTCACATGCTGCCTGGCACACGTCGGCGCGACGTGCGATCCAGCCGAACGAGTCGAGAACTCCGCGCGATCCGCGCTCAGCCCTGACGTCGCACTCGCATCCGCACTGTCCACGCACGCCACGCAGCCGTCCGACGGCTCTGGCCGAGATTCAGGCGCTGCTCGACACGCTCAGGCGCTGGGGCGTCAGAACGCTCGGCGCGCTGGCGGCGTTGCCGGCGGGCGATGTGTACGAACGGCTTGGGACGCGCGCGGGGTGTTCTGGCAGCGGCTCGCGCGTGGCGAGATACGAGTCCGCTGGTGCCCTGGGTCCCGGAAGATCCGTTCGAAGGCGATGCTCGACCTCGAATGGCCGATCGAAGGGCTCGAGCCGTTGTCGTTCGTGCTGGGGCGACTGTTCGAACCGCTGGCCGAACGGCTCGAGCGCGCCGATCGCGGCGCGGCCGTTCTGCACACGCATCTGCGCCTGGTCTCGAAAGAGGTCCACGCCCGCACGCTGCAGTTGCCGGCGCCGATGCGCGATCCGAAGACGCTGCGCACGCTGGTGCTGCTCGATCTCGAAACCAATCCGCCCTCGGCGGCCATCGATCGCGTGCGGGTGCTCATCGAGCCCACCCCGGCGCGCGTGACGCAGTGGACGCTGTTCGAACGCGCGCAGCCATCGCCCGAACAGGTCTCGACGCTGCTCGCGCGGCTGACGGCGCTGATGGGCGAGAGCCACGTCGGCTCGCCGCGGCTGGTCGACTCGTGGAAGCCGGGCGCGTTCGAGATGCGTCTCGTTTCAGATCGCAGAACTCGCGCACCGACAGAACTCTGCACAGAACTCAGCACGCCGCACCGAACTCAGCACTCGGCACCAACTCCGCACTCCGCACGCCGCAGTCCGCCCTGCGCCGCTTCCGCCTGCCCGTTCCCGCGCGCGTGCAGGTGCGGAGGGCCGTCCCGTGCGCGTCATGACCGATCGCCGCGGCGTCACCGGCGGCGCGATCGTGCAGGCCGCCGGTCCCTGGCGCACGTCGGGCGAGTGGTGGAACGACGGTCGTCGCACCTGTCGCATCTGTCGCACCCGCGCACCGCACCGCACCCTCGCACCCAGCGCACCTGACGCACCTGCCGCACCCGTCTTGTTGGGATCGCGACGAGTGGGACGTCGCGCTCGCCGACGGCACCGTCTATCGCATCTTCGTCGAGCGCGAGGTCGGCCAGTGGTTCATCGAAGGCGTGGTTGATTGATGGGCATACAGGGCATAGGGCATAGTGCGCAGGGTCTCAGGCGTCGGAGGCTCTGATGCGCCTGTGCCGTCCCTGATCCCTGCGCCCTGTGCCCTGAGCCCTGCAGCCGTGTCCTACATCGAGCTCCACACCTCGTCGGCGTTTTCGTTCCTCCGCGGCGCGTCGCTGCCCGAAACGCTCATCGAGCGCGCGGCCGCGCTCGGCTATCCCGCGCTCGCGCTGCTCGATCGCGACGGCGTCTACGGCGCGCCGCGCTTTCATCAGGCCGCCAAAGCCGCCGGCCTCCGCGCCATCATCGGCGCCGAGCTGACGATCACGCAACCGCCAGCATCACGCCATCGCGCAATCGCCAATCACCCAATCACGATCCAATCGCAATCACCACAATCACCCACATCACCCACTGCAATCACCCAATCACCCAATCACCCACTCGCCCAATGGGTCTTGCCCGTCCTGGTCGAATCCCCCGAGGGCTGGCGCAACCTCTGTCGTCTCGTGACGCGCATGAAGCTGCGCGCGCCGAAAGGCGAGGGCGCGCTGACGCTCGCAGGACTTCGAGGGGTTCACGACCGGCCTGGTCGCGCTGGCCGGCCGGCCGCTGCTGCTGGCCGAGCGCTACGGCGTCGGCGGGCTGCTCGATCGGCTGATCGGGCTGTTCGGCCGCGGCAACGTCTACGTCGAGCTGCAGCGCCATCTGCGGCGCGATCAGGAAGACGACAACGACACGCTGGTCTGCCTGGCCGAGGCGTTTCGCGTGCCGCTCGTCGCGACCGGCGGCGTGCGCTTTGCCGCGCCCGAGGAGCGGCCGCTCTTCGACGTGCTCACGACCATTCGCGAGCACACGACGCTCGATGCGGCCGGGCGGCTGCTGGCGGCCAATGCCGAGCGCTATCTGAAGCCGCCGGCGCAGATGGTGCGGCTGTTTGCCGATCGCCCCGAGGCGGTGCGCGACGTCGCTCGCGCTGGCCGAGCGGCTGCAGTTCACGATGAAGGATCTCGGCTACCGCTTCCCGCGCTATCCCGTGCCGCCGGGCGAGACCGAGATGTCGTTTCTGCGCAAGATCACCGAAGTCGGCGCCCGCGATCGCTATCGTCCGTATCACGATCGCGCGCGCGCGCAGATCGCGCGCGAGCTCGATCTCATCGAGAAGCTCGAGCTCGCCGGCTACTTCCTCATCGTCTGGGACATCGTCAATTTCTGCCGGCAGCAGGACATCCTCGTGCAGGGGCGCGGATCGGCGGCCAACAGCGCCGTGTGCTACAGCCTCGGCATCACCGCGGTCGATCCGGTCGGCATGGATCTGCTGTTCGAGCGCTTTCTGTCGGAAGAGCGCGGCGAGTGGCCGGACATCGATCTCGATCTGCCGAGCGGCGATCGGCGCGAGCGCGTGATTCAGCACGTCTACGAGAAGTACGGCACGCACGGCGCGGGGATGACGGCCAACGTCATCACCTATCGCGGCCGCAGCGCCGCGCGCGAAGTGGGCAAGGCGCTGGGGCTCGATCCAGCCGGTCATCGATCGGCTGGCCAAGGTGATGAACCAGTTCGAGTTCGTCGATCCCTGCCGACACCATCGGCCGCAACATGGCCGCCGCCGGCCTCGATGCCGGCGATCGCCGCGTGCAGCACTTCGCGCGGCTCTGGTACCAGATGCAGGATCTGCCGCGGCATCTCGGCCAGCATTCCGGCGGCATGGTGATCTGCCAGGGCGATCTGTCGTCGGTCGTCCCGCTCGAAAACGCCAGCATGCCCGGCCGCGTCGTCGTGCAGTGGGACAAGGACGACTGCGCCGACATGGGCCTCATCAAGGTCGATCTGCTGGGCCTCGGCATGATGGCGGTGCTGCAGGATGCGATTCGGCTGGTGAATGCGGATTCAGGGCGCAGAGCGCAGGACGCCGGGTACAGGCAGGGCCAGGGCACTCGGCGCAGGGCCAGGAGGCTCAGAGCTACCGGGCACCAGCGCCGCACCTCGAGCACCCGGACTCCGCACGTGATCGATCTCGCCCACCTTCCGCAAGACCCTGCCGTCTACGCGATGTTGCAGGCCGCCGACACGATTGGCGTGTTTCAGGTGGAGTCGCGCGCGCAGATGGCGACGCTGCCGCGGCTCAAGCCGACGTGCTTCTACGATCTCGTCGTGCAGGTCGCCATCATCCGCCCGGGCCCGATCGTCGGGCAGATGGTGCATCCGTATCTCAATCGCCGCGCCGGCCGAGAGCCGGTGGTCTACGACCATCCGCTGCTCGAGCCGGTGCTGAAGCGCACGCTCGGCGTGCCGCTGTTTCAGGAGCAGCTGCTGCGCATGGCGATGGTCGTCGCCGGCTTCAGCGGCGGTCAGGCCGAAGAGCTGCGCCGCGCGATGGGCTTCAAGCGCTCCGAGAAGAAGATGCGGCAGCTCGAAGTGCACTTGCGCGAGGGCATGGCGAAGCACGGCATCACCGGCGAGGCCGCCGATCGCATCGTCTTGTCGATCACGTCGTTTGCGCTCTACGGCTTCCCCGAGTCGCACGCCGCCAGCTTTGCGCTGCTCGCCTATGCCAGCGCGTATCTGAAGATGCATTTCCCGGCCGCGTTTTACACGGCGCTCCTCAACAACCAGCCGATGGGGTTTTATCATCCGGCGACGCTGGTCAAGGACGCGCAGCGCCGCGGCGTCCGCTTCGCGCCGATCGACGTGCAGGTGTCGGATTGGGACTGCACGGTCACGCCGGACGGCGCCATCCGCCTGGGCCTGCGCTATGTCAGCGGGTTGCGCGAGGAGGTCGGAAAAGCGATCGCGGCACTCCGCCCACGGCACCACGGTCTACACTCGGCACTCACGATCCACTCGGCACTCCACGACCGACTCCGGACGGCGAACTCGGCATCCGAACTCGTTAACCTGTCCCAAGTGCGGCTGCGACGATCCGTCGATGATCGAGCGAGCGACGGCTGCTTCTGCAATGTCTGCTCGCATCAGTGGACGGACGAAGCGTCATCGCCCACGGCGGTTTGCCACGATCGACGATCTCGCGCGTCGCATCAGCCTGCGGCGCGACGAGATCCGCGTGCTCGCCGAAGTCGGCGCGCTGAATTCGTTCGGCATGGATCGCCGCTCGGCGCTGTGGCAGGTGGAACGGGTGATTCGTCCTGCTGGGGAGTTGTTCGATCGCGAAGAGGAGAGGTCCACGGCCTCCGGCCTACGGTCTACAGACGATCAAGAACCGGCTGGCAGCCGGGCAACTGGCGACCGATGGGCCGGTGGACCGGCAGACCGGAGACCGGCGACCGGAGACCGTGGACCGCGCCGCGAGCGAACGGTCATCGTCACCGTTAGACGCCGATGACCGCGAGCGAGCGCTTGGTGGCCGACTACGCCGGCACCAGCCTGACCATCGGCCCGCATCCGATGTCCTTCCGGCGCCACGAGCTGTCGATGCGCGGCATCATCCCGGCCATCGAGCTGCCGCGCGTGCGATCGGGCCGCCGCGTGCGGACGGCCGGCATGGTCATCACGCGTCAGCGGCCGGGCACGGCCAAAGGGTTTGTGTTCCTCACGCTCGAGGACGAAACCGGCGTCGCCAACATCATCGTGCGGCCCGATTTCTACGACCAGGAGAGGCTCACGCTGGTCGACGCGCCATTCCTGATCGTCGAAGGCATCGTGCAGACGATGGACGGCGTCACCGCCATCAAGGCCGAGAGAGTCTTCAAGCTCGAGGGGCTGTCAGCGGATGCGGCCATCGAGTCGCACGATTTTCATTGAGTCGAACACGGAAGCACGGAAACACGGAAGCACACGAAGAACACGATACGACACACGTAGCTTCACGCCTTCAGCGAAGATCGACGGTCACGAACCAAGTATCAAGCTCTTCGTGTCTTCGTGTTCTTCGTGGCTGCGTTTCTCGTCGTGTCGAACTCACTCTCCCCGCAACGCCACTGCCGCGTCGACGCGCGACGCGCGGAACGCGGGAATCACGTAGCCGAGCACGGCCGCGGCGGCAACGCCGGCCGCGGTCAGGGCGAACACCAGCGGGTCGGTCGGACTCACCTGGTAGAGCAGCGCTCGAATCAGGCGCGACGCGCCGAAGGCGCCGGCGAGCCCCACGGCGATACCGATGGCGCTGAGGACGAACCCTTCGCGAAGGACGAGTTGCAGCAGCCCGTTGTTCGATGCGCCCAGCGCCGATCGAATCGCGAGCTCGCGCATGCGCTGCGCGACGGTGTAGGACATGACGCTGTAGATGCCCGACGATCGCCAGTGCGGCCGCGAGGATGCCAAAGAGCGCCGTCAGCATCGAATACAGTCTCGAGTTCCGGGTGGCATTCGCGACCACTTCTTCGAACGTGCGCACCGATGCCATCGGCAGCGTCGGATCGACCTGCGCCAGCTCGCGGCGGATGGTCGGGATCATCGACTCCGGCGCGCCAGTCGGTGCGGACCGTGAACGCCATCGACGGCAACGGAAACTGCGCGAAGCGGCACGTGAGCTCCGCGTCGGGCGGGGCATCGGGTCGTCGCGAACGGACGTCGCGAATGACGCCGACGACTTCGCGCCACTGGTTGCGGCTGGTCGAAGCCGGTGCCGATCTGGCGCCCGACGACGGCGGACGGCAGGTTCGCCCGGCCATAGCTGTCGCGCCAAGCGTTTCGGTGATCGCCGCCACCGGCGGACCAGTCGGCAGATCGCGACGGTCGGGAAGCCGTCCGGCGACGAGCGGCACGCTGATGGTGCTGTAGTAGCCCGGCGTGGCCGCGCGCAGTCTCGGCCAGCGGCGATTCCTCCGGCTTGATGACGCGATCCGGCAGTCGGACCGGACCGTTGGTGCCGGTCTGCGCGATCGGCAGCATGTTGATCGCGCCCGCGGACTCGACACCCGGCAGCGCACCGAGCCGCTGTTCGAGTGACTGCAAAGAATCGTGCGAGCGCCTGGCGGGTCGTTTCGGCGTGCATCGGTGATGCTCACCGTAGAAGGTCAGCACTCCGCGGGTGGTGAAGCCCAGGTCCTGTTGCAGCAACTGCTGCAGGCTCCGAATCGTCAGCCCGGCGGCGGCGACGAGCATGACCGCCATCGCGATCTCGCCCATCACCAGCAACCGACTCACGACTGCGGGTCCGGCCGGCGGTCGCGCCGCGTCGACGTGGCGCGAAGCGCGTCGCTCGGCTCCGCCCGTGCCGCCTGCAACGCCGGAATGATCGCCGCCAGGAGTCCAGCGGCGGCAGCGCACCGTGATCGAGAAGCGCAAGAACGCGAGCATCGAGGCCGACGGCACCAAGACGCGGGAAGTTTGCGGGCGCGATGACTTGAAATAGCCGGAGCAGCGCGGCGGCCAGCGCCAGGCCAAGCAGCCCGCCCACGATCGACAGCAGTACCGTTTCGGTCACCAGCTGCCGCATCAGGCGCCCTTGACCGGCGCCGAGCGCCGTGCGCACCGCCATCTCCTTCTGCCTCGTGACCGCGCGGACCAGCAGCAGGTTGGCGACGTTGACGCACGCGATCAGCAGCACGACGCCCGTCGCGCCGAGCAGAATCCACAGCGCCTGGCGTGGGCCCAGCGTGAGGACGTCCTGCAGCGGCATCATCAGGAACCCGTAATCGTCATCGCGTACTCACGCGACAGCTCGGCGGCGAGGTCGGCCATCATGGGCTCGGCCTGCTGTCGGCGTGATGCCTGGCTTCAAACGACCGACGACCACCAGGAAGTTGCTGCCGCGGGTCTTCGGGTCGACGGCTCGCGTGCCAGTGGCACCCACGCGTCGGTGCGCCACATCTCGGTGTAGATGCCGGGTGCGATGCCGACGACCGTGTGCGCCTCGCCATTGATCGTGAGCGTCGAACCGACCAGCGAGGGGCTGCCACCGAATCGGCGGTGCCACAACTGCTCGCCGATGACGATGACCTTGGCGCCGCCGGGGCGATCCTCGTCATCGAGGAGGTATCGGCCCGGCAATCGGCTGAGCTCCCAGCGTTCGAAACAACGACGCCGACGCTTCAGCCCCGGCCAGCCGTTCGGGGGCCTCGCGCCCGGTCAGGGTCAGCCCAGCCGGGGCGTAGGCTCCCATCTCCACGAACGCCCGATTGCGGGCGCGCCAATCCACATACCGCGGGTAGGATGCCGACCCGTACTGCAGCCGCGGCAGTTCGGTCCGCCACACCTGGACCAGCTCGTCCGATTGCGGGAAGGGAAGCGGTTCGAGCAGGACGGCGTTGACGATGCTGAAGAGCGTGGTGTTGACGCCGGTCCCCAGGGCGAGGGCGAGGAGGGCGGGCGCGGTCACCCCAGGGAATTTCAGCATCAAGCGTGCGCCATAGCGGATGTCCTGCCACAATCTGTCCATGGCGCATTGGACGAGACCATCGAGAGAACTGTTGGTAGTGCTCATCGGACTCGCCGCTGTCGGTCACGTGGCCGCCGCACAGGAGCGCGATCATCACGCGGCGATGAACGCCCGCGGCGACAAGGTGATGGGCTTCGACCAGGCCGCGACGAGCCATCACTTCTTCCTGTACGAGGATGGTGGCGCGATCGAGGTGACGGTGAAGGATCGTGCGGACAAGAAGAATCTCGACGCCATCCGCAGCCACCTCCCGCACATCGTGCAATCGTTTGGCAAGGGCGACTTCTCGGACCCCGCCTTCGTTCACGACGAGGGCGTCGCCGGGACGGAAACGATGCAGCGGCTACGGGATCGGATTGCGTAACAAGTACGAAGACATGCGCGACGGCGGGCGGATTCGGATTTCGACTCGTCACGCGCGCGCGTTGGCGGCGGTGCACGAGTTTCTGCGATTTCAGATCACGGATCACAAGACGGGGGACAGTCTCGAGGTGACGCGTCAGCCTAGCGACTGACACGGCGGATAGTTTTCAGTTGCCAGTTACCAGTTCAAAGAAGACATCCAGCTGAATTCCAGCACTATGTCCTTTGAACTGACAACTGGCAACTGACAACTGGCCACCGGCCACCGGCCACCGGCCACCGGAACTATCGTCCCTGTTCCCCCACCAGCGTCTGCAGGTCCGCGTCCACCCGTGTCTGCTGCGGCCGCCGCCAGTAGTCCATCGTCGAGACCCGATGCACGCAGCCGATCGTGCAGTACGGCGCGCACGATTTCGGCAGGTCGAACGCGGCGCGTATGTGGTCGGGCGTGTACTGCTCGAGCGGAATGCCGGGCCAGCCGCGCTGCTGCGAGCAGTAGTGCACCAGACCGTCTTCGCAGACGTAGAGATAGCGACCGCCGGCGCGGCAGCGCCATTCGTTCGGCTTGCCGTCGCGCAGGTTGTCCTGGAAGCCGCGGACGCCTGAATAGAGGTTCTGCACGACGAAGCGTGCCGAGTTGATCTCGTTCGACACCTCGTCGAACACCTTGCGCGCGTCGCCGCTGAGCGGTTTCAACTGGCCGCTGCCGTCGTGAATGATGCCAATCGACGTCGAGAACCCCAGCGCCCGGGCGCGGTGAAAAATCGTGCGCGCGTCTTCGGGGTTCCTCGTCCCGCCGCCGACGACCGAGTTGATGTTGACGTCGAACGTCGCGTGCTCGGTCAGCCACTGGAGCTTCTTGTCCAGCAGTCGCAGGCTCTTCTTCGACACCTCGTCCGGCTCGACGTTGTCGATGCTGATTTGCATGTAGTCGAGGCCGGCGTCGTTGAGCGCCTGGATCTTCTTGACCGACAGCAGATACCCGTTGGTGATGAGGCCTGCCATCATCCCGTGCGACCGGATGCGGCGCGATGAGCGCTTCGAGATCGGGATGCAGCATGGGCTCGCCGCCGCTGAAGGCGACGACGGAGCTCCCCAGCTCGGCGAGCTTGTCGATCCGCCGGGCCATCTCCTCGGTCGGCACCGGGGGCGACACCTTGTCGTACTCGTTGCAGTACCCGCAGTCGATGTTGCAGCGGCGAATCGGAATGATTTGAACGAGCAGTGGATGCTCGGTGTTGACCAGGGCCTTTGTGAACTTCGCCGCCGCCCTGGCCGTCCGCCTGCTGCGGGCCAGCCACTTCATGCGCGCGAGAAGTATAGCAAGCAGAGCCAGTTAGGCGGGCCTCTGCTTCGCAGAGCGGGCCCTCCACGGCCCGAACGGGACGCACGGCGGGCCGAATGGTCCGGCTCAGGCGGTCGGCGTTTCCGTGGCCGCCGGCGGCTCGGCTGGAGGAGGACATGGTTTCTCGAAGGGCTCGCACCTGTCGACCGACGGCGAACGACGCGTTGAAGATCGCGCCGACCCGCAGGCCGCCGGGCAGCCGATGCCGGCCGACCGCGGCGAGACCGGCCGACGCGATGCAGCCGCACTGCGAGCAGTCCGGGATGCCGCCAAACTGGCACGGCGTGATTTTGGTTGAGAAGTCGGCCGAGACGCACTCGGTCGTCTGCGCGAAGATGCACTCGTCCGGTGACTCGGGTGGGTCGGCCAGCGCGTCGATCAGCGCCTTCGGCATCTGCATCTTGCGCGTAGCGCGATTGCAGAGTCGCGGAGCGTCGCGATGACGGACGTCGATCCTCGAGCGTCAGGCGATTCTGGCGATTGCTCGCCGACCTGCGGCGTGTACAGGCTGATCCAGATGTGTCGCGTGTGCTCGTTGTCGGACCAGAACCGCACGAACTCCTCGAGGTAACCCGGGCCGCTGCACCTGCTGCCGCGTGACGGTGCAGTGCACGGTGATCTGGTGCCCGACGATGTGCTTGAGGATGCGATCGTAGGTCGCCGGCTTGCGGCGTTCGTCGTGCTCGGGCTGCAGGCCATCGATCGAGACGCACAATCTGCAGCCGGCGCAAGCTGCGCCCATTCCAGTCGGAATCGGCCGCACGGCGCTGGTCACGACCTGCGTGTAGACGCCGCGCTCGGCCAGATCGGCAGAAGCGCGTTGAGCTCGCGGAAGCGGACGAGCGGCTCGCCGCCGACGATCGACAAGTGCAGCGGGCGATGACGATCGACGAGCGCGAGCACGCCGTCGATCAGCGCCTGGCCTTTGCGATCGCGCACTTCGCGCAGCGTGACGCTGCCGCCGAGATGCTCATCGCCGTAGGCGTAGCACCCCGGACAGCGCAGCGGACATTCGCGCGTGATTTCGATCGAAAGGTTCGGACGGTAGCCGGCGAGTATCTTGCCCCATGCGCGGACAACGCCTTCCATGCCGAATAGCCTAGCATCACCTACTTTGCCGCGACGAACATGATCTCGACCAGCCCGTCCGCGTTGACGAGGCCCGTGCGCACCGTCGCGCGCGCGGGAAAGTCCTTGCTGAAGATCGTGCGATAGCCCTTGTTCATCGCGTCGAAGTTCTTCACATCGGTGATGTAGACGATGCCGTCGACGACGTTCGCCCAGTCGAAGCCGGCGGCCTTGAGCGTGCGGCCGACGCGATCCAGCAGCTCGACCGTCTGCGCTTCGGTGTTGCCCTTGTTCGTCGGCGTTGTTGCCGAGGATGCCGGACACGTAGAGCCGGTTGCCGACCTTGATCGCGCTGCTCAGGATCGGGGTTCGGCTTGCCCGGCGTGCCGTCGGCGGCCGGCGTCGTGAACGCCTGCTTGGGCAGCCGAGACGCCGTCAGCGTGATCTCGACCTGATACTGCGGGCCCATCAGCGGCGCGACGACCGTCGCGCGCGCCGGCGGATCTTTCGGGAAGTAGGTCTGGTAGGCCTTGTTCATCTCCTGGAACTTCGTGCCGTCGGTGATGAACACGCGCGACGACACGACGTTGTCGAACGACATGCCGGCGGCCTTCAGGATCTGGCCGGCGTTGTCGAGCACCGTCTTGGTCTGCGCCGTCATGTCGCCCTCGACGACGGAGTTGTCCTTGCCGTTGCGCGAGACGAGGCCGGCGAGGAACAGCGTGTCGCCCGCTGCGAATGCCGTAGCTGTACGGGTTCGGCGACTTGATCCAGTCCGGAGGATGAATGACGACGCGTTCGCCGCCGTTGGGGATGGCGACCATCGACATCTCGACCAGCGCGCCCGGAATGACGAGGTCGGACACGATCGTCGTCCGCACCGGCGGATCCTTCGGCCAGAAGGTGCGATAGACCTCGTTCATGGCCGCGAAGTCGTCGGCCTTGGTGAGGTAGACGTGGACCGAGGCGACGTTGGCGAGGCTCGAGCCGGCCTTCTGCAGACGCCGCTCATGTCCTCGAGGACCTTGCGCGTCTGCGCGCGGATGTCGCCTTCGGCCGAGAGCGTGCCGGCGACGTAGATGAGGCCGTCGGCTTTCACGGCGGCGCTGAATGGAAGATTGGGCATAGGACCTGGAATGATCTGACGACCTTGAGCGGTCGCTGTTCACCGTCAATGCAACCAGACCGAGAAACAGCGCACAACACACACCGCGCACGGCGTCACCTCCGAAAGCGGTTCCAAGGTTCCGACGGTTCCAACTGAACCTTGGAACTTGGAACTCTACCACGGTGTCGCGACTGTCGACGGCACTCTACCACGGCTCGCCAGTGCGTCAGTCGGCAGTGTCCGTGACCGAGCCTCAAAGCGCTACACTGACGACGCGGTCAGAGGTGCTGCCGATCAGCTGCCCTTTGAACTGATCACTGGCAACTGACAACTGACGCCCGTGATCGCCGTCGTCTATGCCCCGTGAACTCGTCCTTCCGAAGATCCGTCGTCGTCGTTCGAAACTCCACGGCTTCGGCGTCTTCGCCCTCGAGCCGATCAACAAGAACAAGCGCATCATCGACTACGCCGGCGAGCTGATCACGAACAAACAGAGCGAGAGCCGCGAGGATCGCTACCTGCGCAAAGGCTGCATCTGGGTGTTCCGGGTCAATCGCAACTGGAGCCGCGACGCCAACGTCGACGGCAACGTCGCGCGATTCATCAACCACTCGTGCAGGCCCGAACTGCTGGGTCGAGGTCGTCGACAAGACGATCTGGATTCGCGCCGCGCGGAACATCAAGCCTGGCGAAGAGCTGACCTACGACTACAACACCGAGGGCGACAAGACGATCCCCTGCCGTTGTCGTCCCGGGTGCAAGACCAAGCTGTGAGGTTCCGCTGTGCGGCTCAGCCCTCGCCGATCGGGGTGGATGCTCACCGGGATCGCTGGGCATGCCGGGGCGCTCGGCGGATGGGTCGCGCCGCTCGTGGTCCAGCCCGGCCCGGCCTACTTCGTCCGGTCGCTGCAGAACTCCGGTCGACGCTACGAGAGCGCGACCCGAGGTCCTCGACACGCCGATGCTGCCGGGTTCGGTGATGAAGGTGGTGACGCTCGTCGCCGCGCTCGAAAGCGGCGTCGATCGAGCCCGACACCACGCGCCTGTGCCGCCGGACCGTCACCGTCGACGGGCCGCAAATACGTGTGCTCGCATCCCGGATCTCAAGCGGCCGCTGTCGGCGGCCGAAGCGCTGGCGCATTCCTGCAACGACTTCTTCGTGTCGTCTGGCGCCGCGACTGCCGCGGGCGATGGTCAACGACGTGCGCGCTCGACTCGGGCTGCCGCCGGTCGCCGACAGCGCGAACCTGCCGGCGAGCCTCGTTGGTCTCGACGGTCCGCGCATCACGCCGCGCGCGCTGCTCGACGTCGTCGCGCGGCTGGCTGGCGCCGATCCGCAAGCGCCCGGTCGCCATCTCTGAGCCAGCGCGGCGTGTGCTCCTGGAGGGCCTGCGCGGCGCCGCGACACTACGGTTCGGCGCAGGCGCTCGGCGTTCGAAAGCTCCCGGTCCTGGCGAAGACCGGCACGGCGCCGATGCCTGGCGGATCGTGGATGGGACTGGTCGTCGCACTCGAGCCGGCGACAAGCCGACTCGCGGCATCGTCGTCGTGGCGCCCGGCGCGGCGGGACTGGACGCCGCGGCGATTGCCGCGGAGTTGCTCGAGGGCGATCTGCGGAGCGGCGGGTCGGCAGATCCGCCGAAAGCGTGGGCTCACGGACCATCCGGCTCGGACTGGCAGGCGCCGGCGGGTCCGAACGCCGGCGGGTCGAAAGACCCGCCGCTCCGTCAACATCGCTCGATCTCGAGGAGTACATCGCGCGCGTCGTCGCGGCGGAGGGCGAACAGGGAGCACCCGACGCCGCTCAGCAGGCGCTGGCGATCACGGCGCGAACGTTCGCGCTCGCCAACCTGCAGCGTCATCGGCGCGAAGGCTACGACTGTGCGACACCACGCACTGCCAGGTGCTTCGCGCGCCGACGGACGCAAGCCGCCGCGCGGCCGAGGCGACAGCCGGCCGCGTGCTGCTGCACCAGGGCCAGCCTGCGAGCGTGTTCTACTCGGCGTCATGCGGGGGCCATCGGAGCTGGCGTCAGCCGTCTGGCCCGGCGCCGTGGATCACGCGGCGCCATCGCAGCGAGACGACGCCTGTCGGACGAGCCGCCGTGGGAGAGCGCGATTCGCGCCGACGAGATCGAGCGAGCGCTTCGGGCGGCCGGGCATCGCGGCGATCGACTGCGGGACCTGCGAGATCATCGATCGGACCACGTCTTCGAATCGCGTCGCGCGGCTTGCGCGTCGACGGGTTTACGCCCAACGAGATGACCGGCCACGACTTCCGGATGGCGGTGGGCGGACGGCGGGATGGCAGCGGCTGAAGAGCACCGCTTTCGAACTTCGGCGAACGGCGATGGCTTTCGGTTCACTGGCCGGGGATTCGGTCACGGTGTCGGCCTGTGCGTCATCGGCGCGGGCCAGCGCGCGCGGCAGGGCACGAGCGCCGACGAAATCCTGAGCCTTTTACTTCCCGATCACTTCGCATTGGCAGCGTATCCGGGTCCATCCCGTCCCTGACCGTCGGCGCGGCCGATGACCAGCCCGTCGCCGAAGCCGTAGCGCCAGCGCCCGCGGCGACGGCCGATGTTCTGGTCGCGCTGCCAGGGGCGGATGAAAGTCAGCCGCGGGCTTGTCGTGCAGCTGGTTCGAGCGGCGCGCGACTGCGATCGTCGCCAAGACCGCGGTTGCGCAGCCGCCATCGATTCGCGTAACGGTGCATCCCACGATCGAAGCGTTTGCCCGGGCGACGGGCAGCCGTGGTGGGTTTCGGGCGCGACCGACGGGGAGCGGCGTGGATCTGCTCCCGATGTCGATCCTGCGCCAGCGCGGTCAGCTCGAGCGAACGATCCGCCATGAGGTCGCTCACGTCTGCTCGATGGTCCGCTGGCGAACCGGCCGCTGTGGGTTCGCGAAGGCGCGGCCACGTACTTTGGGGATTTCGATGCGCACCGTCGGGGTCTGCCGACTCGACGAGCCGGGTCTCAGTGCCCGTCGAAGATGCCGAATTTCTGCGACCGCTCTCAGCGGGGGCTCATCGCACGGCGTATGCGCGCGCCGAAGCCTGTTTCAGGCGGCAAATCGATCGCGGCACGAAATGGCAGGACGTCGGTCGCCGTTAGCGCGAGGATTTTCTCAGCCTGCCGATTTGTCTTCCGCTGTGCGTCGAGCGGAAGCTCTCTCGCGATCTCATCGCAAATGGCGTCTTGCAGCTTGAGCAACTGTCAACCGCGTGCTGACTGGTTTTCGACCACTGGACGCTCCCGTCGGCAGCGTCCACGAGCTGAACCGTGACCCGGACTTCCTCGTCGGCCTTCAAAAGGTTCCCGGTGATCAAGCGGTCGACCTTGAGTGAATGGCCGACTGCGACCAGGTCGGTTGAATCGGCAAACTCTTGCGCCTGCCGATTCGACATGATGCGGAGCTCAGGGCGACTCGAAAGGAGCGCCGTGAGCGACTCGGGAACGCCGTCCTGCAATGCCCCAATGTCCTGATCTGGCTGGAGCATCGAAAGGGGAGCACGACCAGACGGAGGGCGCCATCGTCGTTCGGCGCGCGGGTTGTGGCGATTCTAGTTCCCCGGACAATGCCGCGTCCAAGTCGGCCGCCATGTCGGCGACTGATGGGTAGCGGTCTTCCGGGCGCCGTTTGAGCGCCCGACTGACGATCGGCTCGAGATCACGCAGCTCCGGGTTGCCCATGGCGGCGCATCGTCCTTCAGCACGGCCTGCAACCAGTCGAGATTGGTCGGCACATCGAACGGCAGCCTTCCCGTCAGCATTTCGTAAGAGCATCACGCCGAGTGCGAAGACGTCGGTCCGAGACGTCGACCGGGTCGCCGGTGATTTGCTCGGGTGCCATGTACCGCAACGTGCCTCTGACCGCGCCGGGAACGGTGAGCGCGGAGACGGTCAGCGACTCCGTGTGTTGAGGCTGGCGCGCCAGGCCAAAGTCCAGAAGCTTGAGTCCCTGCTCGGAGACAAAGACGTTCGACGGCTTGAGGTCGCGGTGGATCAGACCCGCTTCGTGGAACTCGATCAGAACGCTCATCAGTTGCTTGAGCAGCGCTACCGCTTCCTCCTTCGGCAACGCGCCGCGTTTGAGCCGAGCCGACAGCGGTTCACCCTCCAACAGCTCCATGACGAGGAAGGGGTGACCCTCGTGCTCCGAGACCTCGTAGAGCTGGCAGGCATTTGGATGAGAAAGCGTGGCTGCCGCCCGAGCCTCGTGAAGAAAGCGATCGCGCGCCTTGGGGTCATCGAGATCCTCGCGGATCAGCTTGATGGCAACGCGACGGCCCAACTGCAAATCCAGGGCTTCGAACACCCGCCCCATTCCGCCTTCGCCGAGCGCTCGCTCGATGCGATACCGTGACGTCAGCTCCGTACCGACCATGAGCTATTGTGGCATGCCGCCGATCGGCCGCCAGAGTCGAGTATCGTCAGCCCGACGAACCGGCTTTGAGGATGCTTTCGAGCTCGTCCGGATGGCCCGCCCGCATGATCGCGTCAGCATGGGTAATGAGCCCGGCTTTGACGAGCCGCGCCAACGAGTCTTCGAGCGTGACCGACCCTTGCTTTCGCGTGAGCGACATTTCCTGATGAAGATGCTGCAGCGCGTTCTTACGGATGTGTTGCCGCGCGCCGTAACTGACCATCAGCAGCTCTACCGCGGGCGTGCGGCCGCCGCCGATTTTCGGGATCAGCGTTTGAGTCATGACCGCAGTGACGGCGAGCGAGAGCTCCTGGCGAATCGTGTTCTGTCGCTCGTTGGGGAACGAATCGCAGATCCGCGCCGATGGTCGACGCAATGTCCGTCGTGTGCAGACTGCTGAACCAAGATGCCCGGTCTCGGCGGCTGACAGCGCAATGCGCATGGATTCGTGATCGCGCATCTCGCCGATGACGAGGACGTCTGGCGCCTGCCGGACGGCGCTGCGCAGCGCGGTGGGGAAGTCGGGAGCATCGGAGCCCGATTTCAACCTGCTCGATCATGCAGCGATCGTGCTGATGCTCGAACTCGATTGGGTCTTCGACCGTGATGATATGCCGCGCATCGCGCCGATTGATCTCGGCAACGAGTGCCGCCATCGTGGTCGTCTTGCCGGCCCCGGTCGCGCCGCCGATCAGCACGAGGCCGCGCCCCAGCGACGACAGGGCGTCGACTCTCTGGCGGCAGTGCCAACTCGGACAGGCGTGGCACCTTCGCGGCGGCAAACTCGAATGGCTGCTGCGGCGCGCCCGCGCTCGCGATGCAGGTTGACCCTGAAGCGACCCAGGCCCTGGAAGCGGATTGAGGCGTCGGAAATCCCGGACTCCTGAAACTGTCGCCGCGCGTGGGGTGGCAACAAGCGGAACGACGGCTTCCTCGACATCGGTGCCATCGACGATCGGACCTGGTAGACGCTCGATGCGCACCGTCGACGCGAATGCCTGGTGCGCTGCCAGCGATCAGGAACAGATCGCTTCCTCGACGCGCGATGACCTCCGCCAGCAGCGACTCCGACTTGCACCCGGCCCTTCGCCGCTGCGAGCGTGCCCACCGGAGGCGTTGAGCTCGGAGATGAGAGCGTCGATGTCGTCGTTGTCGATCATGGTCGGTCAGTCACGAAACTGACACTCCGGTGACGAACGTCCGTCCGGGCGCGGTCTGACAGCGCAACGATCAACGCGCATCCGATGACCATCAAGATGGCGGCGATACCCAGCCGCAGCACCGCGGCCGCCGGCTTCCACCCAGGTCGGGGGCAGCGCGGGACGCCAGGAGGTCAGTTGCCATGGTAATGTCAGGAAGGCCACGAACGCGACCGTCGCGAGCAGGAGCGTTCGCCACGACCAGGCGCGCTTGATCCAGCCTGCATCGCTGACGCCCGGCCACACCTCGCGTTGCAGGAGGGCCGAGAGCAATGACAGCGACGCCACTGGGAACACGACCCAGCGGAGCCATCGACTCACCCACGACTCGATTCGGAATAGCGCAGCTGATGTCCGCCCAGTCCGAGCTTGCGCGATGAACCACGCACTGATTTCGCCGCTGTGCGCGGTCACCCAGGCATCCCCGCGCCGGGTCACATCCATACCAGCACAACTGGTATTGCTGCGAGGAGGCACCAATGTGATGCCCGACAGCCCGCGGCGTCGCGGCGGAGCCGAGGCTGGCCCCCTGACTGATGAGCACTGCGCCGTTCACGCGTGATGGCCGCGACTGCGACCATCAGCAGGACGAGCCCGGCGGATGCCGTCAGCGTCAACTGGTTCGATTCGGGGGTGTTGAGAAAGAGCCAGTAGAGGCCCGCGAGCAGGACGCTGCCCGCCGCCAGCCACGGTGACACCTTGAGGATCGATCGAATCATCAGCGAGCAGCCAGTCTCGGCGTGTCGTCACTCGTAACCGTCTGGGGCTCGGACGAAGCGCTGACGTCCGGCACATACATCGGGGCGATCTGCGCCGGCGATGCCCGGAACTCACCCGACGAGATGGCCTTGACCAGATAGACGAACTCGTAGCGTCCCTGGTCGAACTGCTCCTGGAAGAATACCGTGCGGTTGTCGCGATATTCGGTCTGCGACCCCCACCACCAGCGCCAGCGATCCTGCCGCTCCATCGGGTAGGCGGTGGTGTCCTGAATCGCTTCCACACCGGCCGGCAGCGGGTCCTCGATCATGAGATAACGCCAATCCTTTGATCCTGCTACCGTCAGCCGGACGGTCAGCACATCGCCCGGATTCATCTGCCCGTCGAACGCTTCCTCGCGATAGACGATGCGATCGTTCACACGAGTGGCGACCAGTCGCGAATACTTCCGGGTGATCGCCAGTTGCCGGCTGCCGCTCGCGACTGGCCGCGCCTTGCGTGTCGTAGTAAGATCGCGCGCGCCGACCAATACAACGTGCCTCCGCCCGATTTCACCAGTCGCACGGTGTTCGCCCCCTCGCGTGCCGGTAACGTCAGACGACGATCGGGTCCGGCGACGTCAGCGACGCGGCGGTAAACGATTGCGTCCGAGCCAGGGACGCCATTGACGAATACGTCCACCGAGAATGGCTGCGGCGACTCGTTTCGCGCGCGCATGACCTCGAGGAGTCCGTAAAGTGCCATCGCCGTCTGCTTGGTCGTCGACCAATAGCCGCCGCGGCGATTGAGCATCAGCCAGCGGACGCCGCGATCGATCGACGGCATTCGTTAGGGTCGCGCCGGCTCAGTGCCTGCAACGCGGTGGCGGTCGCTTCGACGCTGGTGTCGACGAAGTCGAAGAGCATCGGGTCGTGGTCCGTCGACCACCAGGTGAGCTCGCCTTTCGTCATGGCTTCTGCGAGAAGCGTTGCGCGAGCTCGTTGCCGCGAGCCATCTTTCGCTTCATCGAGCGACAGCAGCAGGAGCGCTCGACCGTAGGACGTCATCCGCGCACGTGCATCCCACAACTCGTTGAGGGCGTCGGCGTGCCGATACTGGGCCTGCTCACCGGCTCCCTGGTTGCGTTGCTGGCGTTGATACTGAATCGCTTCCCCTTCTGGCTGGGCGCGCCGCAGTACGTACGCGATGATACGCCTTCAAGATCAGGTTCGGCCCGCGGATACTCGGCATACATACTGGCCAGCGCCCGCGCGCCATTCGTGATCCGGTAGTCCTCGACCTGATAGCCGGCGCGTCGAGCCTCGACGAGCCCATAGAGCGCATACGCCGTCATGAACGGATGGTTCTGATCCGTCTTCCACCATCCCCATCCGCCATCGTCATGCTGCAAATCGACCAGCCGGCGGAAGCCCGGCGTTGGCCTGGCGGTCGAGCACCGACAGACGTTCCGTTGGCACCAGCTTCAATTGGCTCGAGCGCTCGGGTGACGACGACATTGGGGAGGAAGCTCGAGAGTCGTTTGTTCGGTGCAGCCGTACGGATAGCTCGTGAGAAAGTCGAGTGCGCCAAGAAGTGAGCCGGCCATCGACGGCGCCAGCGACACTGCACGGTCCGAGCAGCAGGATTCGCAGTCGCCGGCATGACGACATCGGACGAATATTCGCCGGCGCCCGACGAGCGATCCGCTCGATCCTGCTTCGCGCCTGAGGCCGTAGGGGAGGACTGGAATCGGCAAGCTCGATGGCATCGGCGTCAGCGTCTGTGCGCGCGATTGCGGTCACGCTCGCATGAGCCAACCGTCGAGGCGCGGAATCGCCAGTCATCGCGACGCTCACCGCCACTGCTCGATATTGCCGGTCGTTGCGGATCGTACAGGTCCAGTCCGCCTCGAGCCCCTTGGCCGCCAACGAAACGCTGGTGTCTTTGGCGCCTTCGAGATAGTTGTGCGCAATGGTCGGCAGCGTGACGCGATCGCCTTCGGTCAGGAATCGCGGGGTGATGACGCGCACGATAAGATCTTTCGTCGTCGTCGTTCGTGCAATCCCAACGCCGGCCTTGGTATCGCGTGTGATCGGCACGCGCCGTGAGTCGCCAGGTGGTCAGCGCGTCCGGATACTTCAGCGAGACCTTGGCCTGGCCTGCTGGCGTCGGTGACCAGATCGCTGAGCCAGAAGATCGCATCGGGGAAGTCCTTGCGAACCTGCGGCTGGACCTGCTTGTCGCCTTTGAAGTCGGCGAGCGTGAATGGCCGTCGACGTCGGCCCGCCAGCTGCAGCCGTTCGGTGCCCGAGTAGCCCGTGAAATAGAAGTCGCGCGAGAAGGTCGTGCCGACGCGGCTGTACTCGCGGCGATAGAAGAAGCGCACCGGATCCGGGGTGTCGTCCGGCCGGATGGCGTAGACCGCCTCGTCGATCACGCCGAGGCTGACTTGCGCGCTCACCGGCGCGCCGGCTGCAGTCCAGTACCTGCACGGTGAAGACGCCAGGGTCCTGTGGCTTGGCGGTGGGACGATCGGGCGTCAACGTGATCTGCAGCGCGCGCTCGCGGGCCGGCACCGACAAGCGTCGCTCGGCGCGATTCAGCCGGCCGTCACGCATGAACGTCGACGTTGACGTAGATGTCGCCGATGTCGCCGGCTTCGATCGGCACCTCGATTGCGTCGGTCGCGGACGGGCGCAACAGGCGGTGCCAGGTGACGTGCTGGCCTTCCTTGGTCACCAGTACGGGGCCAGAGACCGGCTCGCCACGGACAATCAGGCGCGCCGTTTCTCCCTGCGCATACGATCGCTTGTCGGCCATCAACTCGAGATAGCGATCGCCTTCGTCAACCGCAGTGCTCATCGCCGCCGGGGACCCAGAGCCACGTCTCGTCCGACGATCTCCCGATCGTTCGACATGCGGCGATTGCCCGGATGCGAAACGATCCCGGCTGTGACGGTAACGTCAGCGACGCGTTCGCCGTTCCGTCGGCGCCGGTGGTCACGGTCTGCTGTCCCACTTCCGTCGCGGTCGGTTCGTTGTAGCGGCCGGATGGGTACGTCATGCGCTCGAGAACGACTCTCGCGGCCATACCCGACTCGAGGATTGCCAGCTGTAGTCGGTCGCGCGCACGTTGACCGGAACGTCTGCGAGGCGCGGAAAACATATCCGCTGGCCTGCGCGGAAAGCAGGAAGGTTCCGTGCGTGGCGTGGACGACGGTGTTGCCGCTGACTTCGCGACTGCTGGCGTCCATGACTTGCGCCTCGATTCGCAAGCTGAAGTCGCGGCCGTTGTCGTCCACGGCGGTGGGCACGCGAATCTGGCCGCGTCCCTGGGCGTCGAGCCGAAGATCTGCCTTCGATCCGCTGGTCGTCGCCGTACCAGTACTGGCTGCCTTCTTCGCCGTCGGCGCCTTCGTCCCATCGATACGGCGAGTAGTACGGCTGCTGATTGACGACGTACCGCAACGCGCGCATTGGCGACCGGCTGCCCGAAGTAGTAGCGGGCCTGAACGGTCGCCACGGCCTCCTCGCCTTGGACGACGAATCGCTTCTCGGGCGTGAGGATGACCTCGAACTCGGGGCGACGATACTCCTGGACCTCGAAGGCCGCAGTCGCCTGCTGGTCACCGGAGGCGACGCGAATGTTGTAGTAGCCAAGCGCCGCGGTCATCGGAACTGGGAACGATGCCTTGATCGCGCCGAACTCGTCCACGTTCAGCGTCTGCCGGAACACTACCTTGTCGTTGGTGTCGCTGACGCTCATCTCTGCGGTCGGGCGATCGAACGGAATGACCGCGTCTCGTTCGCGCCAGCGCAGCACCGACTTGAGGTGCACCGTATGGCCCGGCCGGTAGATCGGTTTGTCGGTATACGTGTAGCCGACCAGTTGCCGCGGCGCCTCACTGGTAAACCAGCCGCCAGGATCGGTTGCCGCCACTTCGTTCGCCGCATCGGGCGACGCCGACGATGTGCTCGGACTTCGCTTCGGGCAGCGCAAGGTCGAGAACGCCATCGGCCGACGGTCTGGCCATTGCCGACCGCCTTCTGATCCAGCAGCACCTGCACGTCACATCCGGCCTTCGGCTCGCCGGTAAAGCGATCGGCGGCGAACACCATGAACTGACCCGGGCGAGACCTTGGTGACGAGGCCAACGTCCGAGACGATGACGATGGTGTAGGCGCGGAGCAGTCCTGAGACGGCTTCGACGAGATAGACGCCGGCTTCGTTGACTTCCAACGGCACGCGGCGGTACTCGGGATCGCGATGATTCGGGCAGCAACTCGCGCCACGCCGTGACGAGCTGATCGGGATTGAGCAGCGGCACTTGCGCGAAGGACGCTGCGGTTCAAGCACGACGCGCTGCGCGATTTCCTGCTCGATCCTGCGACTTGCGGCGCTCGGCGCGGTACTCGGTAACTGACCTGGCCGCGGAAGAAGCCGCGTATGCGACTGCGCTGTCCGGCTTTCCAGTCGGCGAGCCGCTCGATCCAACTGCGCTCCTGCGGCACCGCATACTCTTCGCTTCCCAACTGGTGTGGGATCGCGAAGTCCGGCGAAGAACGCGAACGGATCCTTGACTCGATAGACGCGAAAATCGAGCTGTGTGAGGCTGCGGAAAGTGAGGTTGAACGCAGGCGCTGTCGCGCGAGGTGAAGACCTCGCTGCTCGACAGCGTAAAGGCTGGCGTTTCTGGTTCAGCTTGCCCTGCGAATCCCCGGTCTGTGCGTGCGCGACTGCGGCGGTCGCCAGCATCACCAGAGCTACCGTGCAGCAGGCGCGAGGTCGTCATAAGCAGGCTGAGGCGAAAGACTCCGACGAACTGGGGATTGGACGGCAGAGGACGCCAGCGCGGGGCGGGATGCTGCGACAGATCGTGCAGCCGTACCTTGCGAACCTCGCCCGGGCCGTCGTCACTCGGTCCCGTGTGATAGACGACCCAGTCCGCGTGCTCCGGATCGAAGAACGATCGGCCAACGAACACCATGAGGTGATCGGGCTGCTGTTGCGCCGGGCTGACGGAAGTAGAGCAGGTCGCCGGGCTGCAGCGCGCCGACATCCCGGCTGACGCGGCGTGCGTTCAGGCGTGACGAGCGTCCGCGCGTCGGCGAACTCTGCGTAGCGCCCGGGCGCATCAGATGCGACACGGAACAGTCGCCAGCCGCTCGGGCGCCGGCTTGGGGCCCGAGCGGACGTCGGGAAATGTCGGCGTAAACGGCAGAGCGCACGTCGGCGGGCCCAGTCAGGCGTGTGCGCCCGCAGCGACTCGCGATACGCAAAGCGGATCAGCGCGGCGCAGTCGACAACGTCCGGCGCAGGACGCTCGAACTGCGCGTCGGCGAGAAGAACGAACCACGATCGAAACGCGGCCCGATCGGACGCATCCGCCAGTCGCACCTGCGCGTTCAGGCGGCGCGACGACCCAGAGCAGGCGCCGCGGCGAGGCCCGCGGCCCTCAGGACAGCGCTCGATGTCACGATGTGGCCGGCAACCACACTACCACTCCTACCAGCCGCCCGCCGTCGAGTGAGCTCCGTGACCGCCCGCCGTGCGCCGCGATGATGGCCTCGGCAATCGGCAGGTCGAGACCCGAGCACCACCACGCGGCATATTCAGGGCCCGTTCGGCTCGTGCTGGCTACCGTCGCGCGGCCGCTCGATCCGTAAGGACAAGCCGTCACGGTCGTCGCGCTGACGGCGCAGGCCAGTGATGGTGATCGGCGTCGGCGGCACTTGGGCCCTCGCGACCGCAGCGATCGAAGCGAGGCGAGCGCCCCGCGGAGTTGATCGCGGCTCGCAGCGAGGTTCCTTCACGGCAGATCTCGCGCACGATGACACACGTGACTGGCGCGTCGAACGCCAGCGGACTGCGATGCCGCGCTCCACGCAGCGCTTTCACATCCACTGTCGAAGGATTCCATTGGGTTTCGCCCCGCCGCAGCTGAGCGAGAAAGCTGGCTTGCCCCAGCAGATGTGCCGCCTGATCAGCGGCCCTGATTGCCGCGGCGACCGCCTGCCGTTGCTGGGCCGTCAGCGAACCAGACGGGTCGTCCAGCAGCCGCAAGTATCCGCGGATAACACCAAGTGGAGATCGAAGCTCGTGGGACAGCAGGGACAGCAGCTGCCCGGACGGGTCGGATGTCATGCGTAAGGTTCCGCCTATCGTACGGCGGAAATGGCGCCTAGGGACCGGCACTTGGCCCCCCCGAGGCACCTATGCACCCTGGCACCCGGCACCCTGGCACCAGCACCCAGGCACCGAGGCACCCAGGCACTCAGGCACCGTACGTGTTCCCCGGCATCAAACAATTACCCGCGTTATCATCGACCTGAGGGCCCTATGCTCATCAAGACTGCACCCGACCTTCGCCCGTCCGATGTCACGCCCAAGGCGTTGTATCTCCGGCGCCGAGAATTCATCCAGGGCGTAGGGGGCGCGGTGGCGGCGACTGCTGCGACGCTGGCGATCGGAGCCGACGACGTCGAGGCTGCCCAGAACCCAAACGCTTACAAGTTCCCGTCGCTGAAGAAGGGAAGTCCGTTCGACACGACCGAGACCCTCAACTCGTACAAGGACATCACGACCTACAACAACTTCTACGAGTTCGGCCTCGACAAGGGCGATCCGGCGCGCTACGCCTACTACGCTCAAGCCGCGCCCGTGGTCGGTCGACGTCGAAGGCCACTGCGCCAAGCCGGGCAACTACAACATCGAAGACATCGTGAAGCTGGTTCCCGCTCGAAGAGCGCATCTATCGCATGCGCTGCGTCGAGGCGTGGTCGATGGTCATCCCGTGGGTCGGCTTCCCGCTGGCCGATCTCGTCAAGCGCTTCGAGCCGACCGCCAAGGCGCAAGTTCGTCGAGTTCAAGACGCTGGTCGACTATGCGGCAGATGCCCGGTCAGACCGAGCCCGCGCTGCGCTGGCCGTACACCGAAGGGCTTGCGCATGGACGAAGCGATGCACCCGCTGGCGATCATGGCGGTCGGTCTGTACGGCGAAGTGCTGCCGAATCAGAACGGCGCGCCGATTCGCCTCGTCGTGCCGTGGAAGTACGGCTTCAAGGGCATCAAGTCGATCGTCCGCATCAAGTTCGTCGAGAACGCGCCGCTCAACACGTGGCAGCAGCAGCAAGCGCGCGAGTACGGGTTCTACGCCAACGTCAACCCCGACGTCGATCATCCCGCGCTGGAGCCAGAAGACCGAGCGGCGCCTCGGTGAGCTGTTCCGGCGCAAGACGCTGCCGTTCAACGGCTACGCCGATCAGGTCGCGTCGCTCTACGCGGGGATGGACCTGCGGAAGTGGTACTGACGGGATCAGGTTTCAGTTGCCAGTTGCCAGTTCAATGGCAGTTAGCTGCAATTTGGCGAGGAGCCCCCTTTGAACTGGTAACTGGTAACTGACAACTGCGTTGATCGCATCGCAATGACGTCGACGCAGCTGGCCCGCACCGTTCTAAAGCCCGTCGTCTTCGTGGCTGCCTTGGTGCCCTTGGCGTGGCTGGTCTACAACGCGTTCTGGGCGATCTCGGCGCCAACCCCATCGAGACGATCACCAATACCACCGGCATCTGGACGCTGCGCTTCATCGTCATCACGCTCGCGATCACGCCGATCCGCTGGCTGACGAAGTGGAATCCGATCATCACCTTCCGGCGGATGATCGGGCTCTTCGCGTTCTTCTACGGAACGATTCACTTCTCGATCTACTTCGTCCTCGATCGCTCGCTGATGTTCGACGGCCTGTGGGAGGACATCGTCAAGCGTCCGTACATCACGGTGGGCTTTACCGGCTTTGTGCTGATGATCCCGCTGGCGCTGACCTCGACGAAGGGCTGGATTCGCCGGCTGGGCGGCCAGCGATGGAATCTGCTCCACAAGCTGGTTTACATCACCGGCCGTTCTCGGCGTGATGCACTACTGGTGGAAGGTCAAGCTGGATGTCACCAACCCGATGATCTACGCGGCCATTGTCGCGGCCCTGCTCAGCGCGCGCGCCTGGCGCGCGTGGCAGAAGCAGTCGACCTCGCTCCCCAGACGAACGCGGGTTGCGGAGTCGCCCGCCATCAAGCGGAGCGGGCAGACGGGGTAGTGCGCTACTTCTCGGCTGGTTGCCAGTCGATGACCGGCTGACGCCCATCGTCACAAGCCCATACCGCCACGCGGAGGCCCGCGCGCAGCTTTCCGGGTTTATGTTCGATCCGGTTCCAGTCAGCGGGTTTGAAAGGCTTGGCGTCGAGCAGAAAGAACTGACTCCCATCGTCCGTGCTCGAGTGCTTCAGGACGACGATCTCCGTCGTCCCCGCATCAGTTGCAATCGTCATCGTGGACTGGCCCACCGCACGAGACCACTGCACGACGCGCCCACGGAAGACAGTCAAGTGGTCGTGCGGGCAGGTCACGGAGGACGGCGGCGCTGGCTACGCGGGGTGGTGTTGACCGTGCGATCACGACAGCGGTGAGGAGCAGGATCGCGATGCGCATAGACCGGGGAAGGTCCTCGCTCGTGCTATACTAACTCTCTTCTGGGACGCGGGGTGGAGCAGTCCGGTAGCTCGTTGGGCTCATAACCCAAAGGTCGGGGGTTCAAATCCCCCCCCCGCAACCAAAATACCTGCAAGGGGAGGTCGTCAGGTTCTGACGACCTCTTCGTTTTTTGGTCGCACGAGCATCGACACGAGATTTCCCTTAACCTGCACAGGAGGCGAGTCAACGGATGACAGGAACCATCAAGACGTTACGAGTAGACAAAGGATTCGGCTTTATTCGCGATGCCGCTGGTAAGGAGGTATTTTTTCATGCCAGCGCCATTTACGGCGAGGGCATCGACAACCTGCGTGAGGGCGATGGAGTCGAGTTCGAGCTCGGCGACGGGGGGGCGAAGGGGCCTCGGGCAACGAACGTCCGGCGCACCACGACGTAAGACCGGCAGCGCGGTTGCCGGATTCATGATCGGTTTCCCGCGCAATCCGGTCTCAGGATTCATCCGGTATTCGCGGCGGCCATGCACGAGGCGAGGCGCCTGTCTGATGACCGGCGGCAAGACGCACTGCAAGATCATGCAAGATCAATAGTCTTCGTCAGTGTCTATCCGCGTTCACCTGCGGCTGCTGCCGGATCGGTGCGCATCTACGGCGACTCCGAGCGAAGCGCCACCATCGGGTCGATCCGCGACGCGCGGTGTGCGGGCAGGTACGCCGCGATCCCCCCGATATCAAGAGCAGAATCGCAAGCGTGTACGACGGCGGATCGACGGCTCGACCCCGTGGAGCAGCGACATAATGCTTCGTCCGGCCAGAAATGCCAGCGGCAGCCCCAGGGCGGCGCCCACGCCGACCAGCGCGAGCGCTTCGCGCACCACCATCCACGCACGGTTCCACGATCGGCGCCAAGCGCCATCCGCACGCCAAGCTCGGCGATGCGGCGCGCCACGCCGTACGAGATCGTGCCGTAGAGACCCAGGCACGCAAGGAGCAGAGCCACGATCCCGAACGCGCTCGTGAGGTTTGCGATCAGCCGGTCGTTGGTCAGTCCGCGAGTCAGTCGTTGATCGAGCGGCACGACATCGAACACCGGCAGCGCCGGCTCCACTTCCGCCAGCGCCTGACGGACGGTCGGTGTCAGCGGCGACGGATCATAGCCGTCCGGATCTCGAGATTGCCGAGCACCTCGCCGGGCAAGCCGCAGACAGCCCGTAGACCATGTTCGGCGTCGCGCCGCGCACGTCCATATATTTTGCGTCCTCCACCACGCCGATTATTACCCGCGAGTCGTCGCCGATGGGCCCCTCCGTACGTCCAGCGCTTGCCGATGGCGCCCCCTGAGGAAGAACCGCCGCGCCATCGACTGGTTGATGATCGTGCTGCGGCTGCCCGGCGCGGTCGTCGTCTGCCGTGAAGCCGCGGCCCTCAACGATGGCGAGGCCAACGGTCTCGAAGTAATCGGCGGTGACGACTTCTCCGTTGTCTGGCTGCTCATTCGGCGCCGGCGTGTGTCCTTCGACGACGAGGCTGCTGCTGCGCCGTGAGGTGCCCATCGGCCCGTTCATCGACAGGCTGACGGCCGCAGCCAGGAATCCGGCGAAGCCGTTCCAGCACCCGATCGTAGAGAGCCTGACGCTGATCGTCCGAATAGCCCATGCTGCGAACGTCCAGCCGCGCGACGAGGAGGCGATCGCGGTCGTAGCCGACGTCGGTGAGCATCAGCGCCTGCATGCTGCGGACGAACAGTCCGGCGACGACCAGCAGCAGCACGCAGAACGCCATTTGAGCGGTGACGAGGACGCGTCCACCGCGCGCCGCGGCGGCCGCCGGCATCCCACCTGGCGCGCCTGCGCTTTGATGGCATCGTTTGGCGTGATGCGCGTGCTGCGAAGCGCGGGCAGAATACCGGCCAGCAGGCCGCAGATCATCGTCACCGAAACCGCGAACAGCAGGACGCGCCAGTCGAAGCTGGTGTCGAGATCGAGATCGCCGCGCTGCCCGACAGCATCGGAGCAGCAGATCGCGTCCCCATGCCGCGAGCAGCAACCCGAGCGCGCCGCCGGCCGACGACAGGATGAGGGTTTCGATCAGCAATTGACGGACGACGCGCCAGCGGCCCGCGCCCAGGGCGGTCCGCACCGCGATCTCACGCTCGCGTGCGCTGGCGCGCGCGACCAGCAGGCTGGCCACGTTGCCGCAGGTGATGGCCATCAGCACCCCGACCATCGCGAGCAGGACGTACAAGCGCGACGCGAAATCGCCGCGGAGGAAGGAAAAACCACGCCCGGCGCTCGAGAGGAGCACACGTTCGCTTTGCAGCTCCGCTCGGCCGTCCGCGTTGGAGGCATCGACTCGTGTCACGGCGTCGCGCTGGTGAACCAGCGTCAGCGCGGCACCGACGCCGGCGACGTCGGCCTCCACCGGCACGCGCGCGAAGAGCGTCAGCCACTCGATGCCAGGCTGCGTGAACCACGGCTTCGTGACGTCGGCGCCGTCCGAAGTGCTCGCGTTGAACGCGTAACGGATGTCGATCTGGAGCGCCACCGGAATCCACACCTCGGGATTGCGCAACGCCAGGTACGGACCGAAGAATCCTGGCTCGGCGACCCCGATGACGGTGAGGCTCACGCCTCCGACGATCAGTTCGCGGCCGACGATCGCCGGGTTGCGCTGGAAGCGGCGCGCCCAATAGCCGTCGCTGATCACCATGACCGGGCTGGCGCCCGCTTCGGCGTTGTCGCGCGGCTCGATGAGCCTGCCCAGTTGCGCGCGCTGGCGCATCGCCTGGAAGAACTCGCCCGAAACGAGCTGGACGCTGCTGCGCTCCGCACCGTCGGTGCCGCGCGCCAGCCGGACCTGCATCTGCGTCGGCGGGGTGGCTGCGAAGAGCTCGGCGCGGCCCTGAACTTCCCGCTGCGCCTGCAGGATCACCGGCCACGAGTAGCGGTTGAAGACCTCGTCGCGCGGTGCTTGTCGGCGGATAGAGCTGCTGCGGATTCGAGACCCGCAGATCGCGGAGCACCACCGCGTTGAGCACCGTGAACACCGACGCCGCTCCACCAATGCCGAGCCCGATCGAGAGCACGGCAACCGTGGCGAGCAACGGGTTGCGGAGCATCACGCGGAACGCGTAGCGAGCGTCTTTGAGCATGGCGGGCACAGAGCAGCAACCATGCCACTGCCGCCGCGGTCCCGCGACGCATCACACCGTCTTCCGTCCGCCCGAGCCGAGCGGGACGTCCGATATCGAGAAGAGCTGACCGCTGGCGGGACCGGCGCCGGGCGCGGCACGATCGGGGCCGACAAAGGGTACAACCACGCGCGGTGGTCGGCGGCATCGGCGAGGCGGGCAAGACGCCGCATGTCGTGGCCAAAGCCAGCGGCAATGCCATCGACAGCCGACCACCGGCATGCCGGGCTATGCGGTCAGTCAGCGACTCCGTAAACGCGTCGAGGAGATCTTTGGCTGGAT
Organism: uncultured Acidobacteriota bacterium; assembly: GCA_963734095.1. Classification (GTDB taxonomy): domain Bacteria; phylum Acidobacteriota; class Vicinamibacteria; order Vicinamibacterales; family UBA2999; genus JACCSI01. The sequence goes on from CAVTGK010000042.1 coordinate 183,834, forward strand.
GAAGACCGTCGGGTTGCTGCGCGGCATCACCCGCTGAAGCACATGCGCATCATGAAGTTCTTCCGTGAGTGACCGCATCTTTTCGGTGGGTTGAATCTCGTCCCATCCCATCGGCGTCATAGCTCAGTTCGACTTGTGTTGGCCAGCGAATCCGAACAGCGCATGACTCCCGCGTTGTTCCAGCTTGAGGGCGATGTGATTGCGGTGGTGTGCGACGGTGCGATGCAAGCACCTCCTCAAGCTCCGCGAGCTCACCTCGCTGACTCGGTCCTTGTACGGCGCGGATCCCAATGGTGAAGTCCCACCGCCGATTCTCTATTGCCCCGTGTACGTCCAGCTCACGATGCATTGATTGCCTGTCTCCAGACCAGTTGAGCCCGTAAAGCCGACAAAGGCCGTAGAGGCGCCGAGCACGCCGGGGATATCGATGGTGTACTTCTGTGTGAATCGGTCATTGAATAGGTCGCTCATCTTCACCGTTAGTTCGGTGCCGTCATAGGTCAGATCCACCGTAACGACCCTCACCCGCGTCCTCCCAGCGATAGCGTATCGCTCTACCATCATGCAAGAGGCCAAGGTATGCGAACCGCACTCGTCACCGCCAGTGTTCTCGGAGTCCTTCTCATGGCAGGCATTTCGGCCAGGTCGGATCAGGCGTCGGCGCCGTCCCGGGGCCACGCCGATTTTCAAGGGTATTGGATGGGCGTGGACCCCTCCGACGGCGGCGACGCGCGGCGCAGTCTCATCCTGCGCACCGACGGCAAGTACGCGCTCGCGGCCCGCGACACTCTGCTTCATCTCTGCGACAGCACGGATCGCGGCTTTGCAGCTTCGATGACGGCACGGTCGTCAGTCGAACTGTGATGCAGTCGAACTCGCTCACCATCCAGTGCTTCAACAACGGCGCGACGGTCCAGTTGCACCTCCGATTCGAGCTGGTCGAGCGCGGCCTGATGATCGAGACCGCGACCTTGCCGGACGGCAGCCCGGTGAGCACGATCGTGCTGCACAGGGTGAGCACGAACTAGACCCCGAGTCCGGAGTCCGGAGTCAGAAATTGAGGACGCAGTGCATCCAGAGTCTCGCTTTCAGCCCGGCAGACGCGATTTATTCCAACTGGCCGCAGCGGCGACCGGCATCGCGGCCTTCGGAGGCGTCAACCTCCTCGCCGGCGCGCAGCAGGGCGCCAGTGCAGCCCACTCACGCAGGCGGCTGCGCGCCGCGTTCTCGAACATCGGCTTGCAGGTCAGCTGGTGCGCGCAAGGGAAAGCGGCCGCCGAGTATGGGGCCGGCTGTTCAACGTCGACGTCACCTGGTTCGATCCCGAGCTGTCGGCCACGAAACAGCTGGCGTTAGTCGAAGAGATCGCATCCGACAAGTGGGACTTCGTCGCCATTCAGGCGGTGGACATCAACACGATCACCGAGCCCGTCGTCAGGATGATTGCGGCCGGTACCCCCGTGATTGACATGGACACGCTGATCGCGCCGCTCGATCAGATCGACGTCTTGACATTTCTTGCTCCCGACAACGACTTCATGGGCGCCGCGGTCACACAGGCGCTCGTGGACGCGATGGGCGGCGAGGGCACGATTATCGTGACGCAGGGCGCGCTCGGACACACCGGTGCGCAGGGGCGCGCGCGCGGATTCCAATCGGTCATCGACAGGTTTCCCGGCGTCGAGGTCCTGGCGACTGATTCGGCGGATTGGGACGTCGCGAAAACGGCGCAACTCTGGGAGACGTACCTTACCAGGTTCTCGAAGATCGATGCCGCGTTCTTCCACAACGACGACATGGCGCTCGCCGCGGCCAACGTCATGAAAGCGCACGAGCGTACCGAGATCCTGATTGGCGGCGTGGACGCGATGCCGCCGGCGATCCAGGCGGTGGTCGACGGCCGCATGCACGCCACGGTCCGCAATTCCTCCTGTCGCATCCACGGCGGCGCCATCGTCGCCGGCGTCGCCGCTGCGCGAGGGCCGAAGACCGGCCCCCGATCCCCAAGCAGATCGTCATCGACGGCCCGATCGTCACCAAGACGAACGCCCCCGGGATGCTGTGGATGGAGGAGCAGTTCCTAATCTGACCATGCGACATCAGCTTCGGTCCGCTCGCACACATGCCGGAGAAGAGTGTCACGATCGTGAAGGCCGCCGGCACCACGCTGACGCTGGCCGCTGTGGTCAGACCGCAGCAGGTGCCAGCTCCCTGAAAGCGTGACCGATGAAGCTGATGATTGTCGAGGACAACCCGCACATATGTCGGTTGTTGACACAGCTCTTGTCAGACCTGGCGGACGCGATTGTCGAGTGCACCGACGGTGAACAGGCGGTGGCGGCGTATGCGGTCGAGCAGCCCGACTGGACGCTGATGGATTTGCACATGGAACGGCTGAGCGGCATCGAGGCGACCCGACGGATTCGGGCCGCCTGGCCCAAGGCGCGGATCCTCATCGTCACCCAGTACCGACGATGAGCGTTGGCGGGCCGCCGCGCGACAGGCGGGCGCGTGCGGCTACTTTCTCAAAGACGACCTGCTGGCGGTGCGGCGCCGGCTGTCCGCACCGGAGTGATCGCGCCGCCATGCCGTCGGGACCATCCACGACCGGCATCACGTCTTCGCGCTGGCGTCGCAGGCGGCGCGCCGCTGCGCCCGCGGCCGCCGGGGCTCTCCTCAGCGAACCGCCACGGCAAGCAGCGTGGCGTCGTCCTCGAACCCGGCTGTCGCGAACCGTCTGACCTCGCCAATCACCGCGGCGTGGAGTCCGGCGCCATCGAGATGCCGGTGGCGCGCGAGCGCATCGGACAGCCGTTCCTCGCCGAATTCCTCTCCGTCGACGCCCCTCGCCTCGGTGATGCCGTCCGTGTAGAGGAGGAGCCGGTCGCCGATGTGCAGCGCTGCTCGGGCGCCCGCGTATTCGGCGTCGGGAAACACGCCGAGAACCGTGCCGGACGATCGCAGCGCTTCGACGCGCCCATCCGCTCGCGCGAGGAGCGGCGGATTGTGACCGGCATTGGCGTAGCGGATCTCGCCGCGTGCGGCGTCGAGCCGCAGGTAGCACGAGGGTGGCGAAGCGACCAGCGATCATCTGCCCGCACAACAGGCGGTTGACGCTGGCGCACACCGCCTGAGGCGGCGATGCATCCAGCGCAAAGGCCCGCACGGAGGCCTGCAGGCTGGACATGAGGAGCGCCGCCGGCAGCCCCTTGCCGGCAATGTCGGCGATGGAAAGCGCCGATGACATCTGCGCCGAACTGGAACGCGTCGTAGGTGTCGCCGCCAAGGGTCCCGGCGGGCTGCCACGCGCCAACGACCTCGAAGCGATCCGTCACCGGCAGCGTCGCCGGCATCAACGCCCGCTGGATGCTCAATGCATCCTGCTGTTCGCTGGCATGCCGATCGCTCCGCGCGCGTGCGCCGCGTCCTTCGGCCACCTCGCGCTCGAGAATCTGGATCAATGCGCGATTGTCCCAGGGCTTCTGCACGAAGCTCTGCGCGCCAACGCGCATCGCCTCAACGGCCAGATCGATGTTTCCCCACGCTGTCATCACGACAATCGGCAGGTCGGGCTGCTCGGTACGGATCCGCGTGAGGAGCTGCAGGCCCTCTTCGCCCGACGTCGTATCGCGCGAGTAGTTGAGGTCCATCAGCACCGCATCCCACTTCTCTGCCTGGACGCGATCGACCACCGCGGCCGGCGACGTCACTAGCTGCAGTGAAAAGTTCTCCTGCGTCAGCAGCAGGCGCAGCGCCTCCAGCACATCCGTCTGGTCGTCGGCAATGAGGAGGCGTGCGGCGTTCGCGTCGGACATCGCGGCGAGTAGCTTAGATCGGCGTGCCTGCATCTTCGTGCGACTCGGCCCTGCTTCGTGACGACTGCGGCGACGCTGACCATGGCCCTCGGCATCGCCGCGACGACGTGCTGTTCAGCCTGGCGTATGGCGTGCTGTTGAAGCCGCTGCCGTGGTCCGAGCCCGAGCGAGCGGTTGCTCCGTCTCACCGAGGCGCCCGACACCATCGTGTGTTGAAACACGGGCGTCATAAAGCGACGCCCGCTGATGTCCGACGAAGTGCAACACCGAGAGCGACTTCTGGATCGCGCCGCAAACTCTTTGCATCGAGTTGCTCAGCTGTCGCGCCGTGAGACTCCGGCGTCCACCAGGCCTGCGGTCCCCTACTCGCTTCGCAACGCTTCGGTGGGATCGATGCGAAGGCCACGTCGGGCAGGACCCAGCGACGCGAGGACGCCGACGAGCAGCATCAACGCGGCCGCGCCGGGGAGCACGCCGGGAATCGGCAAGCCGCCGACCTGCTCGATCGGCACGTACCGACCGACGAGGTACGCGGCGAACATCCCCACGACCGAGCCGGCACCGATCTGCCAGAAGGCGCGCCTGAACACCGCCGCTACCAACTGGCCCGGCTGGGCGCCCAGGGCCGAACGGATACCGATCTCACGCCTGCGCTGCGCGACCGTGAACGCCATGAGCGCATACAGGCCGGCGGCCGAGAGCAGCAGTACGCTGCCGGTGACCGCGCCGATGGTGATGGCGCCAAGGTTGTCGCCGAAGCGGTGGTCGCGATAGATCTCGGCCAACGTGCGGACCTCGTCGACGTGCAGCGCCGGGTCGATGCTCGCGGCGACGTCGCGGAGGCGTTCCGCGAGCCCGGCCGGACCGCCTCTCAAGCGAACCTGCAGGTTCGCGGGATGGATCTGACCCGGGGCGACGTGATGGTACGCCACCCGTGCGTCGGTCGTAACGGGCAGATTACCGACGACGCCGACCACTTCGTACCAGCGGTCCGCTTCCGGGCCGTGCAGCCACTCGCCGTCCATCGCACGGACGTACCGGAAACGGCGTCCGAGCGCGTTGCCGCCAGGAGCGATGGTGTCGGCGAAGTTGCGGTTGACAATGACTGCATCGGGCTCCGCCGCGACGTCGCCCTCGGCGAATCCGCGGCCGATAAGGGTCGGCACCTGATAGACCTCGAAAAAGGAGGCATCGACCTGGTTGAACCGGGCGGGGAAGCCCGGTAGCCGCCCGTTGAGCGCCTCGGTCGGCACGTCGCGGCCCTCGATGTCGACGAACACCCAGGGTTCCTCGCCGGGCGGGCGCAAGGCAGCAGCTACGTCGAGAATGCCCGGGTCGACCAGAAGCCGTCGCGCCAGCTCGCGCTGGCGATTGCCAAAGAGCGCGGCGCGTTGTCGCGGCAGGCCACCCAGAGTGCTCACGCCGCGCTCCAAGAGAACTCCAAATTAAGCGGGTTGCGAGCCCCCGCAACCAATTGAACCGGCACGAGGAGGTCGCCCGAATCTGGCGACCTTTTCGTTTGTTGGGCGGCAGTCAGCATCGCGGCCAGATTCCCTCTCAGCTCGATCCGGAGTGGCCCTTCTCCCGGAGTCAAGACGATCGCTTCAATCAGCCCACGGAGCATTTCCGAGGCTTCCAGGCTGTGTCCTCGCGCCGCAGCGTCGGACGCTGAGTCCCTCGACCTTACTGCGGTAGATGGTACTAACAAACCCAATAGTTCGACAACAGGGCGTTTTAATTGGTATCCATAATCGGAAGGCATCGACAGTGCGTCGACCCTGGCCGCGGACGAGAAACTGCTGCATCGGGTTGCTGTTCCTCCGAAGCGCGGATTCTGGTCAGCTTCCCGGGCGCGGTGAGGTATGCGGGAAACGCCTTCGGCATCGCGCAGTTCGATGGAAAGGCACCCGCAGTAAAGCCGTGGAAGGGGCTCGGCTCGGGCGGCGCCGGAAATCGTTGAATCGCAGCTATTGGGCTGGCAGGCCGAATTCTTGCGGAGCGCCGCGAGGCGAGGGTCACCGCGAAGCACCGCCATCTCCGGATTGATCAGCATCCGTCCCACATGGTGGGGCTGGACAACAGCCATCTGCTCCAACGCTTCAAAGGTGCGGTCCTTGTCCCCGAGGGCGGCATAGATAATCGCTAGGCCGGAGGGGGAGTCCTCATGCCCCACGACCAGCGTTTCCGCCTCCGCGCGTCTGCCTGTCATGACATAGGCCCGCGCTAGCCAGGGCGCTCGTCGAGCCTGCGGGGCCTTGAAACGGCCGAGGTTATGGCCGTCGAGTTTTTCCAACATGGGTACTGCCTCCGCCAGCCTCCCCGCGAGCGTTAGTGCTCGCCCGAGCCAACTCTCGACAAAAGGAAAGTCGGGCTCGACCGCGCGCACGCGCTGGAAGGTGTCGATGGCCTCCCCGTACCGCCCGGCGAGGAACTGTACCACTCCGATCTCGCGCTGCACATCCAACGACAGGGGATCGTTTCGCAACGCGACCCGCAGGATCCGCAGCGCTTCGTCCAGCTTTCCCAGCGGTTGGAGCGTCGAGCTTGAATAGTTGGTGTAGGTCTCGGTGAGACTTGGGTTGAGTTCGGTGGCCTGCTGGAAGGCCTTCTCGGCGTTTGCCCAGTCGCGCTCGCGCGAGTACACCCAACCCATGGCAGCATGTGCGTCAGTCAGCAGCGGATCGAGCTCACGCGCTTTAACGGCAGCTGGCCGAAGGATGGCATGGGCCGTCTCGAAAGGGAGGCTGCTGCTGATAGGGTCGGACATGAGCGCAAAGGCGTTAGCCAGCCCTGCATGCGCGGGAGCGAAGGCAGGATCCTTGGCGAGGACCTGTTGGAACAAGTCCGCGGCCTTCTCGAGGTTGGGAATACCTCTCCGTCCGACCAACACTCGCCCCTTGAGGTACAGCTCGTAAGTCTCCAGATCGAGGTCGTAGCGCCGCTGGCCCCTGACCCATGTCAGGCGAAGCTTGTTGGCGACCGCCCGCGAGATCTCATCCAGGATGGCGAAGACGTCACTGGAGGACTTGACGTCGCGATCGAACCGCTCGGCCCACAGGGGCACCTCATCCGCGACCTGGACCAGTCGCGCGTTGATTTGCAGCTTCGTACCTGATCCCAGGACCGACCCCTCCACAACCAGGTTTGCGCCGAGCTGATCGCCGACATCGCGAAGGTTGCGCGGCTTGTCCTTGAACGACGAACGAAGAGGTCCGCGACCGCACCTCAAGTCCTTTAACGACGGCGAGGTTTCGGATGATTTGTTCGGTCAGCCCATCGACGAAGTAGTCGCTGTCGGGCTCTGCGCTGAGGTTCTCGAACGGCAGCACCGCAACGACGGGCTGTTCGATCGGGCTGGCGTTCCTGGCGCTGACGGGGGTCCACCCAGCGAAACGCGCAAGCAGTGTGCTTGGCGTCCCCGAAGATCCCACTTGCCGGCCGAGTCACTTCCCACCCGAGCCCTATAACTAGGATGAGCCCGGCCGCCATGCCCGTCGCATACGTTAACCGTCACGAGTGTCGGGCGCGGTTTGAGCGCCGCCAAATCCGCGGCTAATGCATCGGCGCTCTGGTAGCGATGCTCCGGCCGCGGATCGATCGCGCGCTCGATGATCCGGGCGAGCTTCGGTGAGAGAGCCGCTCGCGCCGCACGGATGCTTGTTCGTTCGTTGCGTTCATGGGCAAGACGGACGTCAGGCAGGCTTCGCGCACGGACTGGATACGAGCCGGTCACAAGATGGTAGAGAAGGACGCCGAGACTGTAGATATCGCTCTGGACAGTGGCCTCCCGCCCGCCCAGAATCTCAGGCGCCAGGTAGAGAGGCGTTCCGGCGAGATCGGAAGCAGAATTGTCCGCGAGCTCGCATCCCGTGCCAAAGTCCATCAGCACGATGCGCCCGTCCTCGGCTCGCATCACGTTGTGCGCCTTGATGTCCCGATGCAGCAGGCCCGCGCTGTGTACGGCGGACACCGCACGACAGAGCTCGAGGCCGATGTCCACCGTCTCAGCGACGGTGGGCTGTGTCGGTTGCTGAAGGATCTGCTCCAGGGTGTGGCCGCGAACGAACTCCATCCAGAGGCCGATCTGGTCGCCAATCTGCTCGGCGCCATGAATGGTGACCACGTTGGGGTGGCGCACGCGGGCGAGCAAGCGCCCTTCGTGGATGATCGAGGACGCCGCGCGATCGCCGCATGCGCGGCCGGCAGGCAAGAGCTTGAGCGCGACTTCCCGATCGAGCCGCGTGTCCCACGCCCGGTAGACTTCTCCAAAGGCGCCCCGGCCAATCCGCTCGAGGAGCCGAAGGTGACCCCACCGTTCAGCGGCTTCACCACTCTTGCGCTCTGACGATGACGAAGACGCCGCGGAGCGTGTGGGTGGAATCGGTGGAGTCCCGCGATGAACCTCGGAGAGAGCCGCCAGGACCCTTAAGCTCCTTGATCAGGAACTGATCGGGCTGCTGCGCGCTGGCCTCGGCCGATGCCCAGTCAATCGGCGTGCCGTCGAGAATCGCCCCAGCGAGGTCGTCAATGAGCGGGTGGCCCGCCTTCACGCTTCATCTCCTCCGCCAGCCGGACCAGCGCTCGTTGAGCCGCCTTGCGCGCCGCGTCTGGTGTCGGTTTGCCGAGCGCCTCGGCAAGCTCCTCGTAGGTGTAGCCCATCTCGACCCGCGCGATGATGGCTTCACGTTCCTCCGCCTTCAGCCGCGCGAGCGCCTGCTCATAGCGCTCAACGGCCTCACGACCAATGGCTTGTTCGAGCGGCGACTCAGCGCTGTCGACCTCGATGTCATCAAGGTCGGTGCCATCGGGCTGCCGGCCCTTCCGCCGTAACTCCTCCCGGATGCGATTGAGGACCGCCTGGCGCAGATACGCCTGAAGCGCACCGACACGTCGGGGCTCGAAGTCTCCGATCCTCTTAAACGTACCAAGCAGGGTCTCCTGGACAAGGTCCTCGGTGTCGGAGATATCCCGCGCCCACTTTGGCAGCCTGCCGCTCGCCCATCGCTGAAGAGGCTTCCGATGCCGGGCGAAGAGCTGTTCGAGAGCCTCTGAGTCGCCGGCGCGGGCTCGGGCAATCAGGCTGAAGGTCGACTCGACATCGCTGGAAGCCCCAGATGAGTCGGTGTCGGGTCGCCGGCGAGAGGGACGGCTGCCTTCGGCCATACAGGAATCGGGAAGACGCGAGGCGCCCATCTTACTCCAAGCCCATTTGTCCGATCTCGCGCCGGGGACCGTTTACTGGATCAGACGCGCACATTCGTCAAGGAGAGACGATGAAACGCAATGCTGTCGTCGTCGCGTTGGCGCTCGTCGTTTCCTCTTCGGTCGAGACCCCAGCGAACGGCACTGTACACGCGCTCTTCAACCTTCATCATCCCGAGACGGGACCCTTCCCGACGGACATCTTCACAGTTGCGGATCGCACGCACAACACCGGACGCAGGGTGAACCTTCCGTACCCTGATTGCGCGATTCGTGTGTCCGACTGCGACGATCTCGACGTCGTCAACACGTTGGACGGTTTCGGCCTGCAGCCGCAGCTCTCGATTCCATTCGATGGGCCGATTGATGTCGCGACGGTCAACAGCGATGCCATCTTTCTCATCAATCTTGGAAGCACGATCGACGACGGTGAGCGGTCCGCTCGGATCATTGGCATCAATCAAACGGTATGGGACACCTTCACGCACACGCTGCACGTCGAGGCCGACGAGCTACTCGCCCAACATACGCGCTACGCGCTCATCGCCACCAACCGGCTTCGAGATACCGACGGGCGGCCCATCGAGGCGAGCAAGACCTTTCGCAGGTTCCGGCAGACCGTGCGAGGGAAGTACAAGCAGGCGCTGCTCGAGGCCATTCACGCCGCGCGCCGACACGGCGTCCGCGAACATGACATTGTGACCGCCAGCGTCTTCACGACGCAGAGCATCACGTCGGTGATGGAGAGAATTCGGGATCAGATCAAGGGCGGTACGCCGGACCCCGCCAATTTCCTGCTCGGTCCGATGGGCGAGCGCGCGGTCTTCAACCGTCTGGATGTGGCAAGCATTTCCTGGAGACAACACACCCGCGTCAACCCAACTGACTTCACGACGATGTCGATCGATCTGGGGGTTCTTCAGGTCGTTCCAGGCGCCGTGGGAACGATTGCGTATGGGTACTACGTTTCACCCGACTACAACGTTCACCCGGGCGAATACATCCCTCCGGTCGGGACGCGCACCGGGAGTCCGCCCGTGCAAGGCTACAACGACATCTACTTCACCCTGTATCTGCCTTCTGGCCCCAGGCCGGGAGCTGGCTGGCCAATCGCCCTGATCGGCGGCGGCACGACCGGCAACCAGCATTTCACGTCTGGCAACTTCGCGTCCAAGTTGGCCGCCAATGGCATCGCCACGCTCGGCATCAACCACGCGGGGCAGGGGTTCGGACCGCTTGGCACGCTCAGGGTCAACAGAACGGATGGTTCGTCCCTGACCATCCCCGACGCAGGCCGGGGCATCGATCAGAACGGTGACAACGTCATCACGAACACGGAAGGGAACGAGGCCGCCGCCCCTCGGTTATGGACGATCTCCTCCCGCGATTCCCACCGACAGACGGTGATCGATCTCATGCAGCTCGTGCGCGTCATCGAGCTCGGGATGGACGTCGACGGTGACTACGTGGCCGATATCGATCCGTCGCGCATCTATTTTGTCGGTGCGTCTGCGGGGTCGATGATCGGCACGATCTTCATGGCTCTGGATCCGAGTGTGCCTGTAGGCGTCGCCGCCGCATCGCCCGGCGTGATTCCCGAGCACGCGCGATGGCAACCGAACCGCCGGCCGCAGATCGGATTCATCCTCCAGGCGCGAACGCCGTCGCTGATCAACTCACCTGGGTTGACCGAGATCGACGGCGTTCCCGTCGGCGGCCCCCATTTCAACGAGAACAAGCCGCTGCGGAACCAGGCAACCGTCATCAACACCGTCCAAGGTGCGATCGAGATCCAGAAGGCGTTGGAGTTTTCGGAAATGGTATCGGAGTCAGGTCTCACACCGGTGGTGTGGGCGCGCCACCTTCGAGAGGTGCCTTTGCCAGGGCTTTATCCCAAGTCCGTCATCTATCAGTTCGCAACGGGTGATCAGCAGGCAGTCAACCCAGGTACTAGCGCGCTCATGCGAGCGGGCAACCTGGAGGATCGGACGCTCTACTACCGCCACGATCTCGCGTTCACGCAGGATCCCACCATGCCCAAGAACCCCCACCTGTTTGCTGGTTCGCCGAACCATCCCAACGCTCTGTTTCGGTCGATCTCACGAGGAGCGCAGGATCAGATCGGCGTCTTCTTCGCCTCCGGCGGCACCGTCGTCATTCATCCGGAACCCGCACACTTCTTTGAGGTTCCGATCAGAAGTCCACTTCCGGAGGACCTGAACTACATCCGCTAGTCTCGAAAGCCCTACCGCGATAGAGGCTCCACCTTTTATCGCGGAGCCCGGTCTCGCGCGGTCTCCGCGTCCGAGGAGGAACACATGTTCGCCCGATCTCGCCGTTGCGTGGCGTTGAGCGCAGCTGCGACACTCGCTGTGGGTTTCGTCTCGTGCGACAAGAGTCCAACCAGCCCCTCGCCGGGCCCGTCTTCCCCGCCCAGCGCGATCATTCGACTTGAACTTGTTGCGCCTCAAGAGATCGCCCCCGGCGAGTCCGTTCAGCTGACCGCGAACGCCGTCAAGTCCGACGGCTCCGTCGAAAACGTGACCGGCCGGGTGGAATGGACGGTTCGCTCAGACGCAGCCAGCTCAGTGCTGTCAGTGACGGCAACGGGCCTCGCCACGGGCGGAGAGCGGGGAGAAGGAGTGGTGACGGCTCGCTTCGACGGGCGGACGGATCAGGCGACGATAGTCGTCCTCCCTAAAGGTACCTTCCGCCTCGCGGGCACCGTCTCGGAGAACGGTATCGGACTAGAGGCGGCTACGGTAACCGTAATCTCCGGAGTCGGAGAAGGTCTTGTAGCGCCCACCGACGCCCGCGGTTACTACGCGCTTTACGGTGTTGCGGGACAGGTGGAGGTGCGGGCGACCGGAGATGGCTATCTCGATAGGACCCAACAGATCAACGTCACCAGCCATGGTTCGCACTCGTTTGAGATGGTGGCCAGCCGACCGAGGATCGACCTTAGCGGAACGTACACGCTGACCGTCAGCGCAGAGGGCACGAGCGGTCCCTGCCTGCCCGGGTTTCCGGAGCCGCTCAAGCGCCGCATCTATACCGCAACTGTTGAACAGACGGGGGCCGAGTTGAGTGTGTCTCTCTCAGGAGTCGATTTCGTGATCGCTCGTGACGGTAGCGGGAACAGCTTTCGTGGCGTCGTCGCAGCGACGGGCGAGGCCAGGTTCTCGATCAGGCCGGCGACCGTCTGGGACTACGACGGTCCTGACGTCGTGGAACAGTTGAGTGACGGCACAGCGCTATGCGTGGCGGGAAGCATTATCGCCAGAAGCACGCCGACAGGCATTTTCGGCGCCGTCGATCGGTCAAGGGGCGCGACGATCTACCGGTGTTCAGGTTCGTACATCGGCCATTCGGGTTGCTCGATCGAGCGTTTCGAAATGGTGCGGCGATGACTCGACACACTCCGGATCGCGCGATTGTTGTTGTTCTTCCCGGCGGAATTGGCCTCTGTCAGCGGGAGGGGCTGAGGCGTTAAGCTATTCCGATCAACGGGCTGATGATTGAACGCGCGAGACACGAGATCAACGTGAACTTGTGGCGCATCGTGGCCTGTTGAAGGGAAACCACCGTCTCAGATCAGTAACGGTGGCGGGATTGGGTTCCAGATCTGGAACCCAATTTGTCGGCTGATTACGGAGTGCGTCGTACCAGTTCGATGTCGAAAATGGTGTCCCCGTCGATGAGCACCTGTCTCCAGCCGGGTCCCCGACGCGACGGAGGTAACCCCGGCGGATCTTCGTAGTCTTTGTTGTAAGAACGCACGGCGATGTCGGTCGGAATTCCGGGCGTCACCCACACCCCGCCGCCGCTCGCGAGATCGCCCGAGAAGTGGTAGAACCCGTTGTCGTCGGCGAGCACGAACATATGAGTCTCCTCGCTGCACGCCTCACAATAGACGTAGGCCTGTGGAATCGGCCTCCGCCCCGTCGGTGTCAATTCGTAGACGACGCCTGAGAGGCTCACGCCAGTCAGCTGGCCAGGGGGGAACCCGGAGGCCGGAGGCGCCGGAACCACCGCCTGCGGAGGTAGTGGGGAAGGCGTCAACGGCGTGGCTGGAGAATAAGAGCGCCGCAGCCACCCAATCCAAGGGCGACCACGAAAACGCCACCTAGTACCTGAAGTTCTGGGTCTCATTGCCGTCTCCTCATGCTACGGGACGACGATGACCGGTCGGAATCCCCCTGCATAGAGATAAACGCCGCCCAAGCGATTTCCTAACAGATAGTGTGTGTGATCCCAGGAACATAAGTTCCTCACTCGGCCTGGCGGAAATAGAGCTGACGGCGGGCCGGCGTCCACCAGGCCTGCGGTCCCCCTACTCGCTTCGCAACGCTTCGGTGGGATCGATGCGGAGGCCGCGTCGGGCAGGACCCAGCGACGCGAGGACGCCGACGAGCAGCATGAACGCGGCCGCGCCGGGGAGCACGCCGGGAATCGGCAAGCCGCCGATCTGCTCGATCGGCACGTACCGGCCGACGAGGTACGCGGCGAGCATCCCCACGGCCGAGCCGGCACCGATCTGCCAGAAGGCGCGCCTGAACACAGCCGCCACCAACTGGCCCGGCTGGGCGCCCAGGGCCGAACGGATACCGATCTCACGCCTGCGCTGCGCGACCGTGAACGCCATGAGCGCGTACAGGCCGGCGGCCGAGAGCAGCAGTACGCTGCCGGTGACCGCGCCGATGGTGATGGCGCCAAGGTTGTCGCCGAAGCGGTGGTCGCGATAGATCTCGGCCAACGTGCGGACCTCGTCGACGTGCAGCGCCGGGTCGACGCTCGCGGCGACGTCGCGGAGGCGTTCCGCGAGACCGGCCGGACCGCCTCTCAAGCGAAGCTGCAGGTTCGCGGGATGGATCTGACCCGGGGCGACCGGATGGTACGCCACCCGTGCGTCGGTCGTCACGGGCAGATTACCGACGACGCCGACCACTTCGTACCAGCGGTCCGCTTCCGGGCCGTGCAGCCACTCGCCGTCCATCGCACGGACGTACCGGAAACGGCGTCCGAGCGCGTTGCCGCCGGGGGCGATGGTGTCGGCGAAGTTGCGGTTGACAATGACCGCATCGGGCTCCGCCGCGACGTCGCCCTCGGCGAATCCGCGGCCGATAAGGGTCGGCACCTGATAGATCTCGAAAAAGGAGGCATCGACCTGGTTGAACCGGGCGGGGAAGCCCGGCAGCCGCCCGTTGAGCGCCTCGGTCGGCACGTCGCGGCCCTCGATGTCGACGAACACCCAGGGTTCCTCGCCGGGCGGGCGCAGGGCGGCCGCTACGTCGAGAATGCCCGGGTCGACCAGAAGCCGTCGCGCCAGCTCGCGCTGGCGATTGCCAAAGAGCGCGGCGCGTTGTCGCCGCGCGCTCCTCCGGCTCGCCGGCCATTTGCCGTGGCGTCTCTCGGGCATTGAGCACGAACCGGCCCTCTTCCAGCGCGACACGTGCGGTCGCAAACTCCTCGGCGGCGAAGCCCGGGCCGACGGCGCCGGTTCGCAGCGTGCCCCAGGCGAGTTCGGCGGCCAGCGGCAGCACGCCGACCGAGAAGGCGACCTGCGCGATCACCAGCGTGGTCCACGTGGCGCCCAGCCGCAGGCTGGTCCGTCCGGCGAGCGCGCCGGCGCCGAGCCGCGCCAGGCGCCCCGTGGCCTGGAGCGCCGGCACGAGGCCGGACACGGCGGCCCCGGCCACGGCCAGTCCGGCGACGAAGAGAAGGGTGCGGTACGAAATGTCGAAGGTCATCCAGAACGGCGGGCCACCGGGGATGTCCTGCAGGCGCCCGGCCACCACGACCGACACAACGCGCAGGATCAGCAGGGCGACACCGGCGGCCGCGGCCGTCAGCACGAGCGCCTCGATGAAGAGCTGCCAGACGATCCGCGCGCGGCTGCCGCCGAGGGCGTGGCGGGCGGCGAACTCCTGCTGCCGCGTGACGGTGCGCGCGTAGTTCAGGATCGCGATGTTCGCGCAGGGCGGCAGCAGCAGCAATACGAGTGCGAGACTGGACAGCGACCAGAGCAGGCCCAACTCGCCGCGTTCGAAGTCCCCCGTGAAGGCAAACGTGTACGGCACCACGCGCGGTCCGGTCGCCTCGGCGTTCGGCCGCGCGTCGATCGCTCCTTCGCGCTGCGCGCTACGGAGGGCAGGGAGGATCCCGAGCGCCGAAACCTCCGCGTGCGCGCGCGCGAGCGTCGCGTCCGGCGCGAGCCGGCCGAAGACGACGCCTTCGGGACCGGCGTTGCGCAGCATCTCGTCGGCCCCGCGCCGCAGCGGAACCCAGTACCCGGAAGTTGAACGGGAACTGGAAGCCGTCCGGCATGACGCCGACGACGGTGTGCACGGCCTCGCCGAGCCGCAGCTCGCGTCCGATGACGTCTCGCGCGCCGGCGAAGCGCCGCTGCCAGACGTCGTGGCCGATGACGATGACGGGGGCGGCGCCGGGCGCCAGGTCGGCGTCGACGATGACCCGGCCGATGAGCGGCGGCACCCTCGCAACCCGGAACCCGGCGGCCGAGATCTCGGCGACCGCCACGAGTTCGACCAATCCGTCGGCCGTGATCACGTTGCGCCGGATCGTCTGGAAGGCGCCGACATCATCGACCGATTGCAGGCTGGCGCGCCAACGCTCGATGTCCTGCCACGCCGTGTCCCGCCGCTGACCGGCCTCGCGGTCCCACATCTGGATGGCGACGATCCGGTCGCCCTCTTCGAGCGGAAGCGGAGTCCACAGGAGGACGTCGAACGCGGCGAACACGACCGCCGCGATGCCGATCGCCACGGACATCGCCAGCCCGCCGACCAGCGTCAGCCCCCAGTTGCGGACGAGCAGGCGGAGCCCGAGCCTGACATCGAGCCACGACGAGGCGAGCCAGGGCAGGCCGCGCTGGTCGCGCAGCGCTTCGAGCGCCTGGATGCGGCCGCCGGCGGCGGCCCGGGCGAGTCGCGCAGCGTCGTTCGGCGCGTGGCCCTGCCGACGGAGCTCGTCTTCAGCGAGGGCGAGGTGTCCGGCAAGCTCGCGCTGCAGGTCATGGTCGGTCCGACGGCCACTGAGCGCGCCCCATACCCGCCGTGTCCACTCCCGAAGCGAGGAGAAGAACCCCTGGGGCGTCATGCCGGATCCTCGAAGAGCGTGTGCATGACGGACACCATCTGATCCCACGCCTTCTTCTCGGCGGCGAGCCGCCGGCGTCCGGCGGCGGTGATGGCGTAGAAGCGCGCCTGGCGGTTGTTGTCGGTGACGCCCCACTCGGCTTTGACCAGGCCCTGCTGCTCCAGCCGCATCAGGCCCGGGTACAGCGTGCCCATGTTCAGCGTGAGCGCGCCCGACGAGACCTGCTCGAGCCGGGCGCCGATGGCGTAGCCGTGCTGCGGCCCCAGCGCAGCGAGCGTCTGCAACACCATCAAGTCGAGCGTGCCGCGCAGGACTTCCGCCTTGGAAGGTTCTTTATTAGACATCCCAATGGACCATACCCGCGTTCCATTCGGAAGTCAAATGAAGACGCATTCTGAACACAGCCGCTCCAGCGTCAGGTGCATCTGCCGACGCGTGACGGGCCAAGACCATCGAGTTGCGCCCTCGGCGGGTGGATGCTGGTGCGCCTCGACGTTCTAGCAGATCCTGAAATACCCCCGGGGTCATGCTGATCGGCTCGCCCGCTTGATGCTATGCTGGGGACTCCTTTCCTTCCTCACCTAAAGGCCGAGGTGCCCCATGCCGATTCCACAACGCGGCGACATCCTCATTCGAGCCTGGCTCAGCGGGACCTACAGCCTGATCGACGTGATCAGCCGGGAACACGTCGCGGGACCGTTCAACGACTTCGCAGAGGCCGTGGCTGAGGCTCGTAATCGTACCGTCCGTGCCATTTGGGAACAGTACTTTGACGCGCGTGGACGACCGCTCGGCTATCCGTTTCACCTGGCCGACATAAACATCTAGCGCCGCCGCGAACTTACACACGCGGTGCTGGTGGATACAGGAGCGGCTAACCGTACTGCCGGGATATGCGCCCGATGTGGCCCGGGCAATCGAGCCGCAGACGTCACCCAGGACAACGGCATGCGAACGAAGCTCCTACAGAATCGTCTGCGACGGAGCCCTGGGACAGATGCGGTCAACGAGATTCACGCAGCTGAGTTGGTATTTTTGGCTCGGAGAGATTCAGTTGCGCTCGTAGGTTTCCGTCAGCACGCCGAGTCGTCGTGCTACATCCAGGGTCAGTTGGCCGGGACGGAGCTGCCAGCGCCAGTTGCCCGATGCCGTCCCCGGTTGATTCGTCCTCGCCTCGCTGCCCAGCGCGAGAAGGTCCTGCACGGGAACGATCGCCGTATCAGCAACAGATGCCAGCACGGCGCGAATGAACTCCCAATGCACGGCGCTTCCGTCGAGACGCAGATAGCGAGTGGCGTAGTCCCGCTCGCGAGCGATGTCGTCGTCGGACCGCGTGCTGTGACCGGCGCCGCCAGTCCACCATCCGACCGTCGTATCGTTGTCATGCGTTCCGGTATAAACGACGAGATTGCGTGGATAGTTATGCGGGCGAAAATCGGGCGCCTGCGGATCGGTGCCAAACGCGAACTGCAGGATCGCCATGCCGGGAAAGCCGAACTGATGACGGAGCGCTTCGACCTCCGGGCGTGATCACGCCGAGGTTCTCGGCGACGAAGGGAAGCGGATTGAGGTCGAGCCCGCGCTCGATCGCCTCGAAGAGCGCGGCGCCCGGCCCCTTCTGCCATTCACCGTTGATCGCGGTCGTCGCGCCACCCGGCACTTCCCACGCCGCGACAAACCCGCGGAAGTGGTCGAACCGGATCCGATCGACGAGCGTCAGCAGCGCCCGCACGCGATCGATCCACCACGCATAGCCGCTTGCGGCGATGCGCTCCCAATCGTAGTGAGGATTCCCCCATAGCTGACCGGTGGGGCTGAAGTAGTCGGGAGGCACGCCAGTGACCACCGCCGGCCGGCCGTCGGCGTCGAGCCGAAACAGCTCTCGCCGCGCCCAGACGTCGGCGCTATCGTGCGCCACGAAAATCGGCAGATCGCCGAGAATGTCGATCGATCGCCTGCGACAATGAGCGTCGCAGCCGCGCCCATTGATCGAAGAACAGAAACTGCGTCAGCTTGTAGAGCCGAATCTCGCGCGCCAGGCGCGTCGACCATCGCGCCACGGCCGATGGATCGCGCGCGGCGATGTCCTGCTCCCACTCGATCCATGCGACCTGGCCATGCGCGTCTTTGACGGCCATGAACAGCGCAAAGTCGTCCAACCAGCGCGCCTCTGCGGTGGCAGAACCGATCAAAGCGATCGCCGAATCGCCGGTTGACTCGCGTCGAACCGCTCCAGCACTCGTGGCCACAGGGCCCGTCGATGAGCGATGACGCTCTCGTAATCGACGCGGCCTGGCACGAAGGCTGGCCAGCCGCCCGTCTCGGATCGGTCCAGCAGTCCGTCCTCGATGAGCACGTCGAGGCTGATCAGAAGCGGGTTGCCGGCAAATGCAGAAAACGATTGGTACGGCGAATCGCCATAGCCGGTTGGGCCGAGAGGCAGCACCTGCCAGAGCCGCTGACCGGCAGATGCGAGCAGGTCGATGAACGCAAAGGCGCTCGGCCCGAGATCGCCGATGCCGAAGCGTCCCGCCAGTGAGGTCGGATGCAGCAGCACCCCGCTGGAGCGCGGAATGGCATAGTCGATGTGGCAGCTGTGCGCGGTCGACTACAAATGGGGCGCCGCGTCCGAGTCGCGGTGTTTACTGGCCCTGAACTTCCGTTCGAGCAGCTGCTTGGCCGCGTCGCGTCCGCCGAGCCCGAACGCGATCGCCGCCCCCAGCATCAGCGCGCCAAACATGATCGCGAAAGCCGTCAGCACGACCGCCGTGGCCAGGCCCAGCTGCTCGAGTGCCATGACCACGCCGATGGCGATCACGAGAATGCGCACCGCGCCGCTCAACACGCGTGCGCCCGGCAGTCCTGCGTTGACGGCCGCCAGCAGCGTGGCGCGCCACAGGAAATTGCCGATCAGAAGACCGAGCGTGAACACGAGGAGCGCCACGAGAAAGCGCGGGACGAACCGGAAGAACTCCCGCACGAGCCCCTGAAATGGCGCGAACTGCAGCGTGTCGACGGCCGACACGATGAAGCCGATCCAGACGATCCAGAACACGATCTTCGCGATCAGCAGTTCGGCGGTCGGCATGTCGGCGGCCCGCAGCATCTCGCTTGCGCCGCTGCGACGCGACAGGCGATCGAAGTGGAGCCAGACGAGGAGCCGATGGATCGCGCGACGGGCGGCGAGCGACACGACGAAGCCGCCGGCGAAGATGATGGTGGCCGCGACCAGCCGCGGCACGAACAGCACGAATGCCGACGCGAAGTTCCGCCACGACTGCACGAGCGCATCAGCAATCTCTTGAATCATCGCGACCTCACACTTCGTCGTTCCAGCCGCTGACGAGCGCTGGCTTCAGGCGCTGAAATGCGTCGCAGAGCGCGTTGAGCCGCGTCTGCACGACGTCGACGGGCTCGTGCGCGGTCTGCGACATGAATCGAGCGGCGCGCCACATATAAATCGGCACGAACATGTCGGCCAGGTGTTCGATGCTCGCGGGTCCACGGGTGGTCGCCGCGAGGAAGGCATAGACGATCCTGACCCACAGCTCATCGTCCGGCTGCGATTCTGCCGCACCGATGTCGTCCGATCAGGCGCGCGAGCACGGCCGGATCGAGCACGCTTTCGAGCAGCGGCGTGATCTCGGCGATATCGTCACGCGCCTGCTGCGCGAGCGCCGTGTGGTCCCATTCGGCGGCGGCGGGCAGGCCGTTCTGCTCCACGCCCCAGGTCCGCAGGGGCGTGACGCCCTTCGTCGGTTCGCCAGAACGATGCGTGCGCGCGAAGGCTCGCGATCAGCGACAGGAAAACCTGACGCACGGCCTGACGCAGCGTCGTCGTCGGCTGCGCCGGTGGTCGCCGGACGCCAGATTTGTCCGAGGGCGAAGTCGGTTGGCGACCGCCTCGGTTCGCAGCCAGAGGTCAATGGCAAATCTCGCCGCGTCTTCGGCCCAGATGCCGCGCTCCAGACAGTGCGACGCGAACCGTCCGGAGCAGGCGAATTCCGCGCCGAGCGGCTCGTCAAGGGCGACCTCGTACACGGCGCGGACGAGCGGCCGGACCAGCTGCGTGATGAGCGCGCCGTCGCGCGGATGACGTCTATAGCGCGGCGCGAGAAACTCCACCTCAGCCTGCGCAATCGGCGCGATCAATTCGGTCGACCCGCTCTGGCGTCGTCGCCGGTCCGGTGGGATCGATGACGACCAGCGTCTTGGCCTGGGTCAGCTCCGCCGCCGCGAACACGGTCCGCAGCGCGGTGTGTTTGCCCGGAAGCCCGTGATACGGGCGTCACAACCCGATGCAGCGTGCGAAGCGAGTGCGACGTTTGCACCACGTCGCCGTCGGTCAGCGAGGCGTCGCGAATCAGCTCCGGCGTTCCATCGGTGGATCCCGCATCGGAGTTGATCATCACGGTTCGTTGACGCGCGAAGTCGCGCGTGAAGCACGCATAGATCGCGCGCGCGACTTCGACGACGGTGGCCGCGTTGTTCAGCGTCGGCAGGCCGACCAGGATATCGACTTGGCCGACCGCCATGAGCTGCCGCAGCAGCGCGTCCGAAAGGATGCTCTCGTGCTCCACGCGTTACAACCATCGGAGCCGGAACCAGTAGAAGTCGTACGGGCCCATCATCATCGGGTATGGCTCCCGTCCGATGCGCGGAAAGATGCTGCCGCCGAACATTTCGATCGGAATGGCGCCGCTGTGCGCCGACATGTCGAGCTCGGCGACCTGCGCCGTGCCCGCCAGGTTGCAGACGACGAGCACCGTTTCTCGTCCGAGCGTGCGAGTGAAGGCGAGCACGCGGTGGTTCGCCGGCTTGAGAAATTCGATCGAGCCGCGGCCGAACACCGACGTCGATTGCCGCACTTCGATGAGACGACGCATCCAGTTCAGGAGGGACGTCGGATTCCGCTGTTGCGATTCCACATTGACGGCCTGATAGCCATAGAGCGCGTTGGAGACGAGCGGCAGCCAGAGGCGCTCAGGATCGGCGGTCGAGAAGCCGGCATTCAGCCCGCCGTTCCACTGCATCGGCGTGCGCACGCTGTTGCGGTCGCCGAGATAGACGTTGTCGCCCATGCCAATCTCGTCGCCGTAGTAGATGATCGGGCTCCCGGGCAGCGACATCAGCAGCCCGTTCATCAACTCGATACGGCGGCGATCGCCCTCCATGAGCGGCGACAGCCGGCGGCGGATCCCCAGGTTGATGCGTGCGCGCGGGATCCTTGGCGTATTCGTCCCACATGTATTGCCGCTCGATTTCGGTGACCATCTCGAGCGTGAGCTCGTCGTGGTTACGCAGGAAAATCGCCCACTGGCAGGAATCGGGGATGCTCGGCGTCCGCTCGATGATGTCGATGAGCGGCTTCCGATCTTCGAGCCGCAGTGCCATGAACATCCGCGGCATGATCGGAAAGTGAAATGACATGTGGAACTCGTCGCCGTCACCAAAATACGGCCGCACGTCTTCCGGCCACATGTTCGCCTCGGCCAGGAGCACCTTGCCCGTGAACTGAGCGTCGAGCTTCGCGCGAAGCTCCTTGAGCACGTCGTGCGTCTCCGGCAGGTTTTCGCACGATGTGCCCTCGCGCTCGACCAGGTACGGCACCGCATCCACGCGGAAGCCATCCACGCCGAGCTCGAGCCAGAACTTCATCACGTTCCAGATTGCCTCGCGGACCGCCGGGATTGTCGTAGTTCAGGTCCGGTTGGTGACTGAAGAAGCGATGCCAGTAGTAGGACTTGGACACGGGGTCCCACGCCCAGTTCGAGAGCTCCGTGTCGATGAAGATGATCCGAACACCGCGGTAGCGGTCGTCCGTATCGCTCCAGACGTACCAGTCGCGGCGCGGATTGTCTTTCGAGCTGCGCGCTTCGACGAACCAGACGTGCTAGATCCGACGTGTGGTTGAGGACCAGCTCGATGATCACGCGCAGGCCGCGGGCGTGCGCTTGCGTCAGGAATCGCTCGAAATCCTCGAGCGTCCCGTAGCTGGGGTGGATGCTCGTATAATCCGAAATGTCGTAGCCGTCGTCTTTGAACGGGGAGGGATACATCGGCTGCAGCCAGAGGCAGTCGACGCCAAGCGCCGCCACGTGGTCCAGCCGCGCCGCGAGGCCCGGAAAATCGCCAATGCCGTCTCCATTGCTGTCGGCAAAGGATTTGACATGGAGCTGATAGAAAACCGCATCCTTGTACCACAGCGGATCGGCAGAGGTGGCCATCGGTATCGAGGCGCGGACATTGACTTTGGCTTGCCCGCCAGCGCTTGGCCCTCAGTGTAGATCCGCGCTGCGCTGATTCAAAGCTCATGAGCAGGCTTTCGCGCGCGAAGTCGCCGGCCGCTAGCTGCAAGAAAGCGGGAGCATCACACACACGTGCTCACGGACCTCGTTGAACTCACCGTCGCAAAGACATTGGGGGTGTTGGCGCTCTTGATTCCGAGCGTCCCGCTCAAGGTGAAGGAGTCTGCCTACTTCGGCTTTGCAATCACGCTGGTCTCCGCCAGCATCGCGCATTTCGCGGTCGGGGACGCCGGAAGGCCTTCTTTGTACGCCTTCTACATCGTCGATCCGTTGATCTTCCTGGGTATGCTCATCGTTTCCTATCGGTACTCCACAAGCTGAGAAAGCAGTCGTCTGCCAGGCCCGTGAACTCCGACGCCGTCGAACGAGGAGTGGCTCGCGAGGTTCTCGCCTAACGCAGGTGAAATCGAGAGGAATTTGGCCTTGCTGAAGCTCGCCCAACTGAGCCCGCCCTGGTCTGGCGTGAGCACGATGGCATCCACGAGGCCGCGTAGCACCTCGGTGGCCTCCGTCTCCGCGTCGAGTCCACACTCTGGCGAGCTGCGGAATGTTTCGTGACTCCTTCGGCACGGGCAGGTGGCGCTCGGGTGCCCCGCCGCAATAAGATGACCCACTGCAATGTATCGAGTAATCATGGGCCTGCTGACGCTGGCCCTCGCGACCTCGGTCACCGCCGCGTGCTCAATCAAGAAGATGGCAATCAACAGCCTGGCCGATACCCTGGCCGCGAGCGGCGATGGCTTTGCTTCCGACGAAGACCCGGACCTCATTCGTGACGCCGTACCGTTCTCGCTGAAGACCATCGAGTCCCTCCTGGTCGAAGTGCCCGAGCATAAAGGCCTGCTGTTGACCGCCTGCAGCGGGTTCACCCAGTACGCCTATGCGTTTGTTCAGACCGACGCGGAGCTCATCGAGCCCAAGGACTACGAGGCATCGGTCGCCGGTCGCGAACGGGCCCTCAAGATGTATCAACGGGCGCTTGGCTACTGCCTGCGTCGCGTCGAGCTCACCCACAAAGGATTTCGCGCGGCGGTCGAGAAGGATCCGGCGGGGACAATGAAGGCGTTCTCGAAGGAGGACGTACCGGTGCTCTATTGGACCGGGGCTACCTGGGGAGCGGTCGTCTCAGCGGGATCCGAGAAGCCCGACTTGCTCAATCAGCTGCCCATTGTTCGCGCGATCATGGGCCGCGCCCTCGAACTCGACGAAGCGTACGAGCTTGGCGCCATCCACGACGTCTTGATTTCACTCGACTCGCTGCCCGAAGCGATGGGCGGGTCGGTCAAGGACGCGCGCCTGCACTACGCTCGCTCCGTGGAGCTGTCGAAGGGGGAATCGGCGAGTCCCCACGTCTCTCTGGCGTCGGGCATCTGCGTGGCTGAGCAGAATCGCCAGGAGTTCGAGGACCTGCTCGCGAAGGCGCTGGCCATCGACGTCGATCGTGTGCCCCGCATGCGGCTGTCAAACGTCATCTATCAACGAAAGGCGCGCGCGCTCCTGGCGCGCGCGGACGATCTGTTCACGCCAGACAAGTCTCCGGGGCCGCCGACCGCGGTCGGACTGACCGGACTGGAATCGCTGGCTTATTGGGGGGTGAGAGTAACGCGATGAGAGTGTTGGCGTCGCTAGTGGCAATCGGACTTCTGGCTGCGGGATATCCGCACGCGCAAGGCGTCACGCAGGTGCGTCTCGGCACCGTGATTCCGGCCGGTACGATCTGGAACAACATCCTGAAAGAACAGGCGGCGGAATGGGGGCGACTGACTGCCGGCCGGGTGCGCCTCACGGTGATGGCGGGAACGCAAGGCGACGAGGATGCCATCATCCGCAAGATGCGCACGTCCGGACAATTGCAGGCGGCCTCGCTCTCGGCAGTCGGCCTGGCCATCTCACTCGATCCGTCCTTCAACGTGTTCTTCATCCCGATGTTCTTCCAGGATTACGCCGAGCTCGACCACGTCATGGCCAAGCTCGAGCCGGTCATCACGCAGCGGCTTGCCGACAAGGGCTTCGTCTTCATCAACTGGGGCAGCGGCGGCTGGGTTCAAGTCTTCAGCAAGAAGCCTGCGAAAACTCTGCGCGACCTGAAGGGTATGAAGCTCTTCACCTCCGCGGGCGACGATGTGACCGTGCAGCGGGGCAAGGAGAACGGGTTCCAGCCGGTGCCGCTGTCGTCGGCAGACATGTTGTCGTCTCTGACGACCGGCATGATCGAGGCCGTTCCGGTGACGCCGCTCTCGGCGCTCTCGTTCCAGTGGTACAAGCACACGCCGTACATGCTCGACGTCGGCATCTCGCCACTCGTCGGAGCGACGATCGTCACCAAGAAAACGTGGGAGGCGATCAGCGAGGCCGACCGCGCGCAGCTGATGGCGGCCGCCCGCAAGACCGAGGCCCGTTTCCGCGCCGATGTCCCTCGCACGGACGCCGAGTCGATCGCGGTGATGCAGAAGAGCGGCCTGACCGTCGT
>CAVTGK010000043.1:0-330769 GCA_963734095.1 uncultured Acidobacteriota bacterium
ATGGATCTGGACAAGGTCCTTGGCGCCATCGCGCCTGGACTCGACGCCGACCTGGTGGCGGTTGACGGCGACCCGTCGACCGATCCGACCGCGTTGACCCGCGTTCGGTTCGTCATGCGCGGCGGGCAAGATCTATCAGCGGTAGATCTTCCCGCCTTTCATCACCAGCTTCACCTTACGAAGGGCGGAAATGTCGGCCGTGGGATCGCCCTCGACGGCGATGAGGTCGGCCAGCAGGCCGGCCTTGACCGATCCGACACGCTGGTCGAGGTGAAACAGCCGCGCGTTGATCGAAGTCGCCGAGCGGACGGCATCGGCTGCGCGCATGCCGTAGTCGACCATCAGCTCGAGCTCGCGCACGTTGTCGCCGTGCGCATAGACGCCGACGTCGCCGCCGAAGCACATCGTCACGCCGGCGTCGAGCGCCGCCTTGAAGCTCGCGCGCTTCGCCGCGATCCGCGGCGGCTCGGGTGCGCTGCCCTTCTTCCACCCGCATACTGCGCGTCGCGTCGCCGGCGCCAAGCGTCGGGCAAAAGCCGACCTTGCGCTCGACCATCAGCTTCCAGATCTCGGCGTGCCGCCGTCGCCGTGCTCGATCGTCTCGACGCCGGCCTCAATCGCGCGCCGCATGCCTTCGGCGGTCGACGCATGCGCGACGACCGGCCGGCCGCTGCTGCGCGCGACCTCGACGATGCGGCGGAGCTCGTCGGCGGTGAACGTCGGACGCGCTTCGCCGGTCGGCCCCCAGCGATAGTCGGCGTAGACCTTGATGAAGTCGGCGCCGCGCCCAATCTGATCGCGCGCGACTCGCGTCACGCCATCGAGCCCGCTCGCCTCCTCGGCGCCCTGCGGCACGGTCCATTCGGGCGCGTAGCCCTTGGGCCCGTAGCTGCCGGTCGCCACCATCGCCGGACCGGCGACCAACATGCGCGGACCGGGAATGACGCCTTCGTCGATCGCGCGTTTCAGGCCGACGTCCGCGTAGCCGGCGCCTTC
Organism: uncultured Acidobacteriota bacterium; assembly: GCA_963734095.1. Classification (GTDB taxonomy): domain Bacteria; phylum Acidobacteriota; class Vicinamibacteria; order Vicinamibacterales; family UBA2999; genus JACCSI01. Next base: position 997 of record CAVTGK010000043.1, read on the forward strand.
GCTGCCAAGATCGCGGACGGTCGTGACGCCCGCCATCAGCGTGTCGCGTGCATGGTTGACCGCCCGCGCCACGCGATACGCGAGCGGCTCGCGCGCGACCTGATCGTTCCAGGACGTCTCGTTGTACGGGTGCAGCAGCAGATGCGAGTGGCCCTCGATCAGCCCGGGCAAGAGCGTCGCACCGGCGAGCGCGACGTCGCTTCGCGCCGGCAGGCGCGGTGATCGACGCCGCAGGGCCGGCCGCCTCGATCCGTTCGCCGCGAACGAGCACGGCCCACCCGGTGTGCATGGTCTCGCCGTCGAACACGCGATCAGGAAGGAGCAAGCAGGTTGGCTGCCGGCTGCTGCGCACGCGTGTAGCTGCAGGAATCGCGAGCAGCAGCGGCGATGGCAACGCGAGATCTGCAGTCTTCATGACTGGGCTATTCTAAGGCCGGCGTGTATGCGACGATGCCTGCGCGAATGGGACGAGTGAGTGAAGTCAACGGCAGATGTCGTGATCGTCGGGGGCGGGTGCATGGGCGCAAGCGTCGCGTATCACCTCGCGACGCGCGGCGTCACCGACGTCGTCGCTCATCGAACGCGAGCCTCAGCTCGGCACGGGCTCGACCGGGCGCAACGCCGGCGGGTTTCGCCATCAGTTCTCGCATCCCGCCAACATCGCGCTCTCGAAGGAATCGATCGCGCTCTTTGCCGACTTCGAGGCGCGGTCGGATCACCCCATCGACTTCTGGCCGGACGGCTACTTGTTCCTGCTCTCCTCGCCCGCACAGCGTCGACGCGTTTCGCGCCAACGTCGGCGCTGCAGCGTGAGCACGGCATCGACGTCGAATGGCTGACCGCGGACGACGCGGCCAGCCTCTGCCCGGGCCTCGACGCCAGCGGCGTCGTTGGCGCCACCTATTGCGCCGACGACGGCATCGCCGATCCCAACGGCGTCACGATGGGATTTGCGCGAGCGGCGCAGGCGCACGGCGTCGAGATTCGGCGCGGCGAAGAGGTCACGGGCATTGACGTCGAGGGCGGCCGCGTCGACCGGCGTCCGGACCGGCGGAAGGCAGTATCAGCACGCCGAACGTCGTCAATGCCGCGGGGCCGTGGGCGCGAGCCATCGGCCGGATGGCCGGCGTCGATCGTGCCAGTGGATCCGGAACGGCGACACATCTTCATCGCGCAGCCGCCGCGCGGGACGAACTGGGACGAAGGCGATCATCCGCGCGCGGTGCCAGCGTCGCGGCTGATGGTCATCGATTTCGAATCGACGTTCTACTTCCATCGCGAGGGCGGCGGGATGCTGTTCGGAATGGGTGACCCGGATGAAAAGCCGGGCTTCGACACGACGGTGCGCTGGGACTTTCTTCCCCAGGTGATCGAGGTCGCGGTTCGCCGCCTGCCGGCGCTCGCCGACGCGGCCGTCTCGCATGCGTGGGCGGGGCTCGTACGAGATGACGCCCGATCACAACCCGATCATCGGACCCGGCGCGCGAGGTCGAAGGCTTCTACACGATCGCCGGCTTCAGCGGCCACGGGTTCCAGCACTCGCCCGCCGCCGGTCGCATCCTGGCGGACATGATCACCGGTGCCGACACCGGGATGGATGTGTCGGCTTTCGATCACGGTCGGTTCGCGGTGCTGTCAGCGAGTGGTGAGCTGAACGTCGTTTGAATCGCGCGATCTGCACCGCGGAACTGAATTACGTTTCCCTCTGGGTCGATGGCATCGCAAACCGCGACACCGTTGAATGACCATTCCTTGTCTCGTGGCTCCATGGTGCCACCATGCGCGCTCACGATCGTCCGAACGCTCTCGAGGCTTTGAACGAAGAAGACCGGTTTGAAGGCCGCCTTCGCCCGACGAGTAGGTGGTTCGGCAGGCTGTATTGCCGTGGCCGAGTGGTCGGGGATCCGATGCACGACCAACTGAAACCCTGGCGACTCCAGCAAGATGTGATCGTCATCACGATTTGACTTCGCCGAGACCGAGCACCTTGGAATAGAACGTGGCGACCTGGTCAAGCCCGCTCGCGAATAGGACTGCGCCCGTCCGTGATTCGTAGCTCACTTCGTCCCCCGCCACTTCCGAAGGCGGAAGTCACCCCGGACAATTGAATCTTCCGCCTGAAGGCGGAAGCCACGCCGGATCATTTCGCGACCGCCGGCACCGCCACCGCCGCACGGTCAGCGGCTCTCGTCGCACGAAGTCCGAAGGCCATGCCGGCTGCCACCAGCGCCATGACCGCGCACACGTAGAACCCCATCGCCCAGCTCCCCGACTGTTCGTACAAGAGAGCGGCGACCCAGCCACCCATGATCGACGCAACCCCTTTGGCCGTGTACATGATGGCGTAGTTGGATGTTGCGTGCCGAGACCCGAAGTAGTCGCCCACCGTGGCGGGAAAGAGCGAGTAGATCTGGCCCCACGTGAAATACACGAGCACGAGAGTGGTCGCAAACCACGCCGCCGATACCGATCCGACCGCGACAACCAACAGCAGGCAGATCGATTGAAGAACAAACGTGAGGACCATCGTGTTCTCGCGTCCCAGACGATCCGACCCCCACCCCCAGAAAACCCGGCTGGCGCCGTTGGCGATCGGACTGAGTGTCGCGGCCAGCGTCAGCGCGCTGGCGGTCAGACCCCAGGAGCGGGCCATGGGCCCGGCATTTGCCGTGACGAGCAACCCGCCGGTCGCCATCATCACGAACATCGCGTACATCACATAGAACTGAGGGGTCCGTAGCATTTCGAGCGTCGTGAACTGCCGGCGGCCCAACTGGGAGGCCGACGCCAGCAGCGGGCTTCGCATCGGAGGCCGGTTCGGGCGGCGGGTGACGCAGAAACCTGAGCGACGATCACGATCACGAGACCCTGAAAAAGACCGGTCGCGATGAACGTCTCCTGATAACCGCGCGACTGAATCATCGACGAGATGAAGGGAATGAAGAGCGCGGTGCCGCCGCCAAATCCAGCCGCCATGATCCCCGATGCCAAGCCTCGGCGCTGCTTGAACCACTTCAACGCCGAGCCAATCGATCCGCTGTAAACGAACGCCGCCCCCATGCCGGCCGCGCAATACAGCGCGTAGAGCATGGGCAACGACGTGGCGTAACCCATGCCGGCCCAGCCGAGCCCGCACAAGAGTCCCGCCGCACTGATGAAGCCGCGTGGCCCCAGTCGATCGATGAGCCATCCATCGAGCGGCTGCACCCAGGTCTGAAACAGGATGAATAACGTGAAGGCGAACTGAATATCCGACAGCCTCCAGCCCGTTCCAGCCTGCAACGGTTGGACGAAGAGCGTCCAGGCATATTGCAAGTTGGCGATCATGATCATCGCCACCAGCGAGGCCACCAACTGGAACCAGCGATTGTGAATGTTCACGACGTCCCCTCCGAGATCGTGCTGCGCATATGCCCTTTGCCCTTGCCTGCCCTTGCCTTGCCCTCTGCCCTAGGCCCTAGCGTCATAGCCGCTGCAATGTGGCTCACTCGGCCTGCGCCCGTCAACCGCTGAAGCCAGCCCCTGAACTCATCCGCGCCGAGCCGGAATCCACGAAGCTGCTGAAGGCGCGGAACCCAAACCTGAACGACTATACTGGCGGCTTACATTTCAACACGGGGATTTCCATGAAGATTCCTGCTCGGCCTTACGTCCGCGCGCTGGCGGTTACGGCGCTGCTGACCTGCCTGCTGACTGCGGGGGCTCCGCTGTCGGACCCGCCAGTGCTCGCACAGGGCGACCCCAATCAGGTCGTGCCGCCCAATGCGTTCAAGGATCTCAAGTGGCGCATGGTCGGTGCGTCGCGCGGCGGCCGATTGACCGGGCTTTCCGGTGTTCGGCAGCAGCCTCACACCTTTTACGCCGGCGCCACCGGCGGGGGGGTGTGGAAGACCGAAGACGCTGGCGTGACGTGGTATCCCATCGGTGACGGTCAAATCACGACCGGCTCGATCGGCTCCATCGACGTCGCACCGTCGAATCCCGATCACATCTGGGTCGGAACGGGAAGTGCCGCCATCCGATCGAACGTGATCATCGGCCGCGGGGTCTTCAAGTCCACCGACGCCGGTAAGACCTTTCAGTTCGTCGGCCTCAAAGAGACCGGACAGATCGGCGGATTGCGTGTCCATCCCACGAGTCCCGACACGGTTTGGATTGCGGCCTCAGGCTCCCCCTTTGGGCCCAGCGACGAGCGCGGTGTTTTCAAGACCACCGACGGCGGCAAGACCTGGAGGAAGACGCTCTTCATCGACAACGAACATGGCGCGCGAGACATCGAGGTGGATTGGCAGAACCCTGACGTGCTGTACGCCACGGGCTATCGCGGCTTCCGCAAGGGCTGGGACATCATCAGCGGTGGTCCTGCCGACAAGGGTGGGGTTTACAAGTCGGTGGATGGCGGCGAGACCTGGAAGAAGATGTCCGCCGGTCTTCCAAGCAAATTGATCGGCAAGGTGGATCTCGATATCGCGCGCAGCAATCCCAAAGTCCTGTACGCGATGATCGAAGCGCCGGGCAACGAGGGCGGGCTCTACAAGTCGAGCGACGCCGGTGAATCATGGGCGCTCGTCAACAGCAGCCAGCGGCTGCGGGCGCGGCCCTTCTACTTCAACTACGTCTCGGTCAACCCCAAGAACGAGAACGAGGTCTTCGTCAACGAGCTCGGGTTCCACAAGTCGGTCGACGGCGGCAAGACGTTCGTCACGATCTCGACTCCGCATGGTGACAATCACGGCGTCTGGATCAATCCCGACAACCCCGAGATCATGCTGCAGATCAACGATGGCGGCGCCAACGTCACGTTGAATGGTGCCAAGAGCTGGTCGTCGATCCTCAACCAGCCGCACGCCGAGTACTACATGGTCGCGGTGGACGACCAGTATCCCTATCGCCTGTACGTTCCTCAGCAGGACAACACGACGCTCATCGTGCCGAGTCTGCCGCCCTTCTCGTGGGGGCTCGATCATCCGTCGCAGGTCTGGGTGCAGGCATCCGGCTGTGAGACGGGGCAGATCTGGCCGCGTCGAGACGGCAGCGTGGTCTGGGGCGCGTGCAAGGGTGAGGTCGGCCGCTACAACGTCCTCACCGGGCAGGAAAAGCATTACTGGATCTATCCGCAGAACCGCTACGGTCACGACCCCGACGAGATCAAATACCGCTTCCCGCGGCAGACCGTGGTCTACCTCTCACCGCACGACGACAAGATCGTCTACCAGGCGTCACACGTGATCCATCGCTCGACCGATGAGGGCGTGACATGGGAAACCATCAGCCCCGACCTGACGGCGCACGAGGCGGAGTTCCAGATTCTGCCCGGCACCCCGATCACACGCGACATCACCGGTGAAGAGGTGTACTCCTCGATCTATTCGATGGTCGAATCGCGACTGGAGAAGGGCGTGCTGTGGGTGGGCGCCAATGATGGACCCGTGAGCGTGTCGCGCGACAACGGCAAGACGTGGAAGAACGTCACCCCGAAGGGTCTCGGGCCTGGAGGCCGCGTGCAGACGATCGAAGACTCGCCGCACCGCAAGGGCACGGCCTACGTGGCGATCTATCGATTCCTGCGTGAGCACGATCTGAAGCCGTACATCTACAAGACGGAAAACTATGGTGAGAGCTGGACGCTGCTGACGGACGGCAAGAACGGGATCCCGGTGGACCACCCGACGCGTGTCATTCGAGAAGATCCCGCGCGCGAGGGGCTGCTCTACGCCGGCACGGAATTCAGCGCCTTCGTGTCGTTCAATGGCGGCCGAAACTGGCAATCGCTGGCGCAGAATCTCCCGGCGACACCGGTCACCGACATGCGTGTCCACCGCAACGATCTCGTGATCTCCACGATGGGCCGATCGCTGTGGATCATGGACAACGTCACGCCGCTGCAGCAGCTGGCGGCCATGGTCAGCGGCCGCCCGACAAACACATTGGCCGGCGGCGGCGGCGGATCGGTGCAGGTGCGCAACGCCGAGTTGCGCTACATGCTGCCGCGCACGGTGGCCAATCCCACGGCGCCAAACGATTTCGAGTCCAACCCCGGCCCAATCACACTCACACCCGACGCCTCCACCGTCCTGCGGCAGCTCGCAGCGCGCAGGCAGAGCTCGGCGGCTCCCGCCGGACTACCCGCTGTTCATCTCTTCCAGCCGCGCGAGACGATCCGCTATCGCCATTCGTCAAGCGCCGGCGGCAACGGCGATCCGGAATACCCAGCACCGGGTGCGCACATCGACCTCTGGTTCCGGGACGCGCCGGCGGCCGACACGCGGCTCGAGATCGTGGACGCAAAAGGCCAGGTCGTGCGCGGGTTTGGCGTCATCAAGCCGGCGCCAGCGGGTGGCGGACAAGAGATGCGCGGGCCGTTCCGCGGTCAAGGCGGGCCGTCCGGCATTCGCGGCGAAGCCGGCATGCAGCGCTTCTCATGGGACATGCGCTTTCCGGGCCCGTGGGCGCCGAACGCGCCCAACGGCGGCGGCGGCGGACCGCTCGCGGCTCCGGGAAAGTACACCGTTCGGTTGACGTCGGGAGGTCAGACGCAAAACCGCACGTTCGAGATCAAGGTCGACCCCCGCGTGACGCGCGACGGTGTGACGCAAGCCGACATCGAAGAGCAGGTGACGTTCCAACTCAAGGTGCGCGATGCACTGAGCGACGCTCGTCGTCTGCAACAGCAGATTGAAGAAGCGATGAAAAAGGCCGGCGTCTCCGGGCTGCCTCCAGCCACGCCGGGCATGCGTCCCGCCGACGTCAAGTTCGCGCATCCGCTGCAAGCGCTGCTCGCTCGCCTGGTCGATCAGCCCGGCATCTACCCGCAGCCGATGCTGCTCGAATCAATTGCAGAACGTGCAGCGGATGGTCGGTCAGGCGGATCAGAAGGTCGGGAAGGATGCGGTCGATCGCTTCAACGATTTGGTGAAGGAGTTGGAGTCGGCGAAAGCCGAGTTCCAGAAGGCTGGGGGGACGATGTAGGGCACAGGCGCAGGGCAGGGCACAGGAAGCACGGAAGAGGATAGCCACGAAGGGCTCGAGCGCGTGCAGAGCGACAAGGAAGCGAAAGGAGAATTAGAGAGTGAATGCACGGGCTACTGGGGGGCAAAAGAAAGGTACGACGTAGGGAACGCTAAAGGGAGTAGGGAGGATATAAGAGAAGAAATAAAAAGATAAGTAAGAGAAGGTAGGCTAAGAGAAGCTGTACAAAGAGAAGAAGAAGGTAAAAGAAGAGGATCTACTAAACGATAGGGTACTAGAGTTCTAAGAGAGAAGAAGGCAAAGAGCTAGAATAGAGTACTCAAGGATCGGGGCACGGAGTATAGCGGGCTGCGGGAACGAGATCGGTACGAGCTCTACCTGGCCATCGAAGAGATCGATCACGCGCGACGAAGACAAGAGCCCCAAACCAATGGCATTGCGAGCGCTTAACAAGACGCTCCTCAATGAGTACCGCGTGGCGTTCGGAAACGGCTCTATGACAACGCTACACGCGAACTCCAGAGCTGATCTCGATGCGTTTCTTGAGGAAAACACACGAAGTCACGAAGCAAGATCCAAAACCTTTGTCGATCTTCGTGTTCTTCGTGTTCTTCGTGGCTATCGGTCCCTATACCCTCTTCCCTGATCCCAACCCTTCGCCCTCCGCCCTCCGCCCTATGCCCTGTTCTACCTCGCCTCCGTCGTCGGCCGCGCGACTGCCCCGCCCTTCCAGAACGACATGAGCGTCTTGTAGCGGGCGTCGGCCAATTCCTTGTGACCGGCGGCGGCGTGGGCCCTCGCGGCGCCCATCAGCGAGCGCGCGCGGTTAGGCATCCGCAGCAAGCAGGCATCGAAGAGCGCGGCGGCATCGGCAGGCTTCCCGTTGTCGAGCAGCACTTCGCCCAGCAACTCGTGCGAGGGCTTCACCGGATCGGCGGCGCCGTTCGGTGGCCGCATGCTCTCTTCGATCGCCACGGCTTCGCGCAACTCCGCAATCGCGCGATCCTTGTCGCCTTTCTTCAACGCAATGAGCGCACTCAGTTCGAGCTGCATGACGCGCGGCGATTTCGCCGATTCGGCCGCTACTGCTGCCGCCGCGGCCGCCGCTGGTGTGGCCGCGGCGCCGTGATCGGCATGCGCGCCACCGGCAGCCGGCGCCCCTCCACCTGTGCTGGTCTTGGCCGACAGCCGCGTCAGCATTTGCTCGGCCGTTGCGATGTCGCCGAGGTGCACGGCGCTCACGCCATTCGCGAGCACGGTTTCGTTGGACGCGCTCTCCGCCACCGGCTGTACTTTCCACTCCTGAGTCTCGATGATGTAGCGCGCGTTCGCGAGCGCGACAACGCTCGCGGCCCTCGCATGCTTGGTCGTCGCCTGCATTTCTTCCAGCGCCTGGATGCGCTGCCTGGCCCCCGCATAGTCGCCCAGCTGCAGGAAGCCGTACTGACCCCAATCCCCGGAGTGGGACATGTCACCGGGGACATCTCCCGGCTGCCACAGCTCCTTCGCGATGTTGAAGGCGCGCACGTTCTGATGCGCGACCTCGTTCCACATGCCGTGCTGGATGAAGATGTGCGTCGGCATGTGGACGGCGTGTGATACCGCCGGCACGATTTCGGCGTAGACGCGCGCGGCATCGAGCGCCAGCGGGGCGTGAATCGGATCGTCGAAGGCATGGATCGCGTAATGGACGGCGCCTGGGTGTTTCGGATTGCGTTTGAAGACGTCGAGCGCGAGCGCCCCGGCCTTCATCTCGTAGCGGTAGGTGTTGTCGTCCAGTGCGCGGGCGCCGCTCAGGAGTGACAGCGCGTAGAAGGTCTTGACCTCATCGTCTTCAGGGAGCTGCTGGTAGAGGCGTTCCATCACCTTCATGTAGGCGACACGGCGGTCACGCCACTCGCCCTCGCCCCACAGCGCCTCCACCGCCTCCAGGAATCCCTTCTCCCGAGGCGTGGGGGCCTTGGCCATCCGGTCCGCGGGAGTGGCACCCAATCGCGCCAGAATCGCGCGGGGATTCTTGTTGTCCTGCTCCGTCATCAGCGGATGGTTGTAGCAGAGCGTCTCGCCCCAGTACGCCATGGCGAAGTCAGGCTGAATCTGTTGCGCCTGCTTGAATTCGGCGATGGCTTGCTTCCAGCCAAAGCTGTGGAGAATCGCCACGCCGCGCAGGAAGTGCTGCTGGGCCTTGGGCGAACCCGAGGTCGGGAAGGACAGGTTGCCGACGTTTTCGAGCTGCGCTGACGCCGGCGCCGTCGCCAGGGCCAGCAGTGCCACACCAATCAGACGACGCATGGAGCCCTCCGTGGACGGCCCGCCCCGCGGAGCGGGGCAAAATAAACACTGCCACCAGCGAGGCGGAGCCACATGCTCGCAGCTGTAAGGCGGAGCCTCGCTGAACTGCGGCGAATTGTACCGGATATGATGCGCGTCAGTCATGAAGAGCCGCGCGGTCGCGTTCGGGCTGGCGCTCGCCGCGACGGTCGTCGCTGGCGCCGTCGTGCTGGGCCCCTCGCGACGTCCGAGCGCCATTCCGCCGCCTCGGGTTCATGTGGTCGAGCGGCTTGCACCCGAAGGGGTCGCGCCATTTCTGCCGGTCGAGCTCGCCGCCACCGCCTCGCAGCGTTGGCTGGCGGCTGACATCGAGACAATCTGGACGCGCATTGGCGACGGCGACGGCTCGGACCTATCGGAGCCCGGCTCTCGGGTTGGCACCGGGCGACCTGGTCGCAATCGTCGCCACGCTTCCCCAGAGCGGCGCCCGATGTCTCAGCGCTGCTGCTGTGGGCCGGCGCGTCGACGCTCACGCCCGAGGACTTCGCTCGCAACCGGCGCGCGTTGGAGCCGTCGCCCGAGAGCGCCGCGCTTGGTCCTGCGACGAGAGAGCGTCGAGTCGAGCTCGGGACCTCTCCAGCATTTGTTCATCCATCTGCCACCGGGACTCGACGTCGCCTCCAGCCTGACGGCGCTGAGCGTCCTTCGACATGCGGACATCACGCGCCGAGGGCCGGTCGGTCCTGTGCGCGTGACCCGGGGCGGAGAAACCCGCGATGCTGTTCTTGGAAGCGCGAACAGTCAGCTGTCATACGGCCTCACGAAGCCCGCCCATTCGGTGTCGTTTGGCCTCCACGTCAATCAATCTGATCCGTTGACGGTGCGCGTTCGTCAGCGACGCGATGGCACCGATCGGAGATCCTCGCGACTTCCATTACCGGGGCCGGGTGGCATGATCTGACCGCCACGCTGGCGGACTCGAGGCCATCAACGATCATCGTGGAGGCAGACGCCACCGCGCCCGCCGCCGTGGCGTGGTCCACTCCCCTCTCGCTCGCGGCCGACACCGAGGCGGACAAGCCGCACATCATCGTTTATGTCGCGGATGCGCTGCGCGCGGACGCCCTCGGACTCTACGGAGCCAAATCGACTCGGACGCCGATGATCGACGCGTTGGGCCAACAATCGGCGGTGTTCGAACGGGCATACGCGGCGGCGTCGTGGACCAAGCCGTCGATTGCGACGCTGCTGACGTCGCTGTATCCCGACACCCACGGGCTCGGGTCTCGCTTCTATTCCGACCAGCTCCCCGAGTCGGTGCCCGCGCTGCAGTCGATGCTCGCCGACGCGGGCTATCGCACCGCGCAATTCTCGGCGAATCCGTTTGCGGGCGCCCTGTCCAATCTCGATCGCGGATTTGATGTCGCCTCGACGATCACCGGGTTCGATCGCACGACGCCATCGTCCAGCGGCGAGGGTTCGGCCGCGCACGTTCATGATCGAGCCCTCGAGTGGCTCGGACGCCATCGGGGCGAACGCACCTTTGCCTACATTCACGCGGTCGACACTCACCCACCGTTCAGCGTGCGGACAGACACGCCTCGTGGCTCGTACGACGCGTCGCTCGCGTCGCTCGACTCTGCAATCGGAGTGTTTCGCCAACGGCTGCAAGCGCTTGGCCTCGGCAATCTCCTGTTCGTCTTGACGGCCGATCACGGCGAGGCGTTTGGCGAGCACGGTCGCACCGGCCATGGACAGTCCGTGTATGAGGAAGAGGTTCGGGTTCCGCTGATACTTGCACTGGCGTGGTCGAATCGTTCCAGCACGGATCAACGAACCACTCCACCACGTCGATGTGGTGCCGACGATCCTCGCCCTTGCCGACGTCGCCGCACCCGACGGCATCCAGGGCGTCAGCGTGTGGCCGTTTTCCCGGTCAAGTCGGCCGAGCCCAGTCATGGTGACGCGGTTCGTCTACCCCGAGGATGTGGATCGCCCGACCGTCGATCGCAACGACGCGCGTGCGCTCATCGACTTTCCCTGGAAGTTGGTCTTGATCGAACCATCGAGCGCCGCCACGACGTGTCGAGCTGTATCGACTGGATCTCGATCCGGGTGAACGCCGCAATGTTGCTGACGAGGAGCCGGCACGCGTCCGCACGCTCAGCGCCGCTCTCGAAGGATTTGGTGCCGAGCAACACCGCAGGCGCGCCGCGTTCGTCGCGCGCCATCAGCCGGGCACGGGTGCGGTGCGGCACACGCCGTCGCGCGACCTGCTCGACCAGCTCCGAAGTCTCGGCTACGTGCGCTGATATGATCGCTGACAGCGACATCATGACGAAGCCAGGACGGGTTTGCGACAACATCCTCGGGACCATTGGTGGCACGCCGCTCGTCCGTCTCAACCGAATCACCGAGGGCGAGGTCAAAGCCGCGGTCTTCGCGAAGCTGGAGACCTTCAACCCCGGACACTCGACCAAAGACCGCATGGCGCGTCAAGATGATCGAGGACGCGGAACACGCGGGATTGCTCAAGCCGGGTGGGACCATCATCGAAGGCACATCCGGCAACACCGGGATGGGCCTGGCGATGGCCGCGGTCATCAAAGGCTACAAGTGCATCTTCACGACCACTGACAAGCAATCGAAGGAGAAGGTGGACGCGCTCAAGGCCTTTGGCGCAGAAGTCATCGTGTGCCCGACGAACGTCGACCCCGAGGATCCGCGGTCGTACTACTCGGTCTCCTCACGTCTCGAGCGCGAAACGCCCAACGCGTGGAAAGCCAACCAGTACGACAACCTGTCGAACAGCCAGGCGCATTACGAGCAGACCGGCCCCGAGATCTGGCAGCAGACCGAAGGGCGCATCGATCATCTCGTGTCGGGCGTCGGGACAGGCGGTACGATTTGCGGCGTCGGCAAGTATCTCAAGGAGCAGAAGCCGAGCGTCAAGGTGTGGGGCATCGACACCTACGGGTCGGTCTTCAAGAAGTACAAGGAGACCGGGATTTTCGACAAGAACGAGATCTATCCCTACATCACCGAGGGGATCGGCGAGGACTTTCTGCCGAAGAACGTGGATTTCTCGGTCATCGACGCCTTCGAAAAAGTGACCGACAAGGACGCGGCCATCATGACGCGTCGCATCACCCGAGAAGAAGGGATCTTTGCCGGCAATTCGGCCGGTGCCGCGGTGGCTGGCCTGATGCAGTTGGCCGGCCATTTCCGAGCCGGAGAAACCGTCGTCGTAATTTTCCACGACCACGGCACCCGCTATCTCGGCAAGATGTTCAACGACGACTGGATGCGCGAGAAGGGGTTCCTCGAGCCCACCGGAATGACCGCGCGCGACCTGGTCGCGACCAAGAAGGCGGCGCCACTCGTCTCGATCGAGTGTGCAGAGACGGTCGCGCGCGCCGCGCACGTGATGACCGAGCACGGCTTCTCGCAAATCCCCGTCACATCCGACGGACGCGTCGTCGGGTCGATCAACGAGGCTCAGCTCTACGCCGAGATCGTGAAGAACCCGGAGGTCAAGCGCGGGCCAGTCGAAGCCATCATGCAGCCGGCGTTCCCGTTTGCCGACGTCTCGACGAGTCTGGAATCGCTGGCCGCGATGCTGACGCCCGAAAACCCAGCGGTCCTCGTGCGGGATTTCAAGAGCGACGAGACGTACATCATTACGCGTTCGGATGTGATTCAGCGCGTTGAGGCGGTGCGGCGGGTCAGGCCGGACGTGCGTGCCGGAATCAACGCCGTGGACGCTCTTCAGACGACCCCGCCAACGCCCAGCCAGTAATCGATCAATTTCGATCGTTGCCAGGCAGTTCGACTTTGAAGCAATTGCGTACTGCGCGATGCCAGATCACTTTCACGCGCTCGTCCGCGGTCTGGCGCCCGATGCGGACTTTAGAGCGTTTATGAAAGCCTGGAAGCAGAAAAGCGGCTACGAGTGGAAGCAGAGGCATGGCGAACGCCTCTGGCAAGCGGGGTATCACGAGCATGTGTTGCGCACAAACGAATCTCCCGCTGTATTCGTGAGATATATCGTAGAGAATCCAACTCGGATCTACGGAGCGGCGGGTCTTTAGACCGCCGGCAAATCCAATGCGAACTTTCCTTCTGGCTGCAATGGTGTTGGGCGTGACCGCCGTGATAGCCGCACAGACACCCCGGACGCACCGCCTCGAGGCGACGCCTTCGACCGTCGCATACGGTTACTACTGGTCCGAGACCAAGCCCGTCCTTCGGATCGCCTCCGGCGACATCCTCGACGTCGATACGCTGTTGACTTCGACCCCAGATCGCCTCGAAAAGGCCGGCATCCCAGCCGCGCAGGTCCAACCATCACTTCGCGCCATCGTCGAACACGTGAAGGACCGAGGGCCCGGCGGGCACATCCTGACCGGTCCGGTTCATGTCGAAGGCGCTGAGCCTGGAGATGCCCTCGAAGTGCGTGTCCTCTCGATCGATTTGCCGATCGAGTACGGCTACAACGGATGCAGCGGCTTCATTCGGGAAAACTGCAACCCGGGCGCCGGTCTCCGCATCATCCGTATGGATCGCAAGCGGCTGATCGGTCACTTTGCTCCAGGGATCGAGATTCCCCTCCGGCCGTTCTTCGGCAGCATGGGCGTGGCACCGCCACCGGCTCGAGGTCGTGTGAGCAGCAGCCCGCCCGATATTCATGCCGGCAACCTCGACAACAAGGAGCTGGTAGCCGGCACAATCTTGTGGATTCCCGTGCACGTGCCCGGCGCGTTGTTTCAGATCGGCGATGGACACGCGGCACAGGGCGACGGCGAGGTCGATCAGACCGCTATCGAAACATCGCTTCGAGGCCGCGTGCAGTTGACCGTGCGCAAGGGCATGACGCTGACGTGGCCGCGGGCAGAGACCCCAACGCACTTCATCAGCATGGGCACCGACCTTGATCTGACGAAAGCCACCCGCGTCGCGATCCAGGAAATGGTGGACTTCCTGGTTGCAACGAAGAAGATGGACAAGCACACCGCCTACCAGTTGACCAGCGTTGCGGGAGACGTCGCCATTACACAGCTCGTCGACGGCACGATGGGCGTGCACGTCAAGATGCCAAAAGGGATTTTCAAGCCATGACCCGAGCCTTGATGACGCTCAAATCTTGCCTCGCGTTCGCCAGCTTCCTCGGTTTTCTCGCGCTTGCCGCGACCCTGGCTACGGCATCGCAACCAGCAAAGAAAGCATACCTGCTCGTGCAGGTGGACGTGACAAACCCGGCGCAGTACCAGGAGTACGCGAAGCTCACACCGGGCATCGTCGCAAAGTTCGGCGGCAAGTATCTTGCCCGCGCCGGTCGCACCGTAACGCTCGAAGGCCCTCCCGCGCGATCGCGTGTGGTCGTCCTCGAGTTCCCGAGCGTCGAGCGGGCCGAAGCGTTCTACAAGTCGCCGGAGTACGTTGCCGCGCGGAAAGTGCGTGCAGGCGCTGCCCAGGCGCAGTTCGTGGTCGTTGAAGGGATCGAATGACCGACTGGCTGCTGTCCACGCTGTGGTACGTCAGCTTTGTCGCGTTGATCGTCGCTGTGCTCGCGGTTATCCGCCCCTTACGCTGGCTTCGTCTGCGTACACGCGGGCGAGCTGTCGCCGTGATTCTCGTGACGCTGTCGCTGATCGCCGGCACCGCGACATGCGGACCGGGGACAGAGGCCGTGTTTCTGCCTCAGACGAACCTCGATGCCGTCGCTCCCGCCTATCAGTTCCGCGAAGTGCATTCGGTGATGGTCGACGCGACACCTGCGAGCGTGATGCGGGCCGTCAAAACGGTCGCTGCGGACGAGATCGCGCTCTTTCGTTCCTTTACCGCGATCCGCAGGCTTGGCCGACCTGGCCCTGAAAGCATCCTGAACGCTCCTGGCAGAAAGCCCATCCTTGATGTGGCAACGCAGGCCGGATTCGTTCTGCTCGCCGACGAAGCCCGTGAGGTCGTCCTCGGCTCGGTTCTGGCCGCGCCTGATCTGTCGATTCGAGCGCGCGTCCGCGAGGCACGATCGTTTCAGGAGCTCGTTGGCCCGGGGATCATCAAAGCCGCCATCAATTTTCGCAACGAGGTGACCCCGGACGGGATGACGCGTCTGACCACCGAGACGCGTGTGTTCTGCAGCGACGCTGACGCCCTCCGGCGCTTTACGCCTTACTGGCGGACGATCTTTCCGGGAAGCTGGATCCTGCGGGTCACGTGGCTTCGTGCAATCGCACGCCGTGCCGAAGCTGACCGCCCCTCACCAATCGCGCAGCCTATGGTCGCTGGCGCCGGCCGCGGCCACTGGCCACTGTAATAGACTGACGATCCGGAATGCGCGCGGCTCTGACTGTTGTGGCGATCCTGGCTTTTCCAGGGACTCTTTGCGCGCATCCGGCTCCGTTCAGCTACCTCGATCTGCGGCTTGGCGGAATCCGGCAACGAGGGCGCGCTTGTCGTGCACGACTTCGACGTGGCCCACGACGTTGGCGTCAACCCGCCCGAAGCGCTCGCTGACCTCGCCGTTGCCGAAAAATACCGCGATCAGCTCACCCGACTGATCGATTCCCGTTTGACAATCATGCTCGACGGCGTCCGCCAGCCGCTGCAATGGGTCGGCTTGGAGACGCTGCCCGAGCGCCAAAGTTTGCGGCTGACATTCCGGCTGGGCGCCGGACGTGTCGGGTCGGCCAGGGTGAACGCGGTCCTGTTTCCGTACGATCCAATTCATCAAACGTTCGTCAACGTCTACGAGAACGGCACCCTGCGCCACCAAGCCATCCTCGACGGCAATCGCACGAGCATCGACTACTACGCGGGGTCGTGGCAGGGCGCGGCCGCGGTGCTCGCCGTGTTCGTGCCGTCGGGCATCGAACACATCCTCATCGGACCCGACCACGTGCTCTTTCTGATCGGGCTGCTGCTGCTCGGCGGGTCCACCTGGCAACTGGTGAAGATCGTGACGGCTTTTACGCTCGGACACAGCATCACGCTGTCGCTCGCGGCCCTCAACGTTCTTTCGCCTCCGGCGAGCGTGATCGAGCCGGCCATCGCGCTGAGCATCATCTTCGTCGGTGCAGACAATCTCCTGGTGCAACATGACGCCCGCAAGACCGGTCAGTCGAGCGCTCGAGAGTCCCGTGCCAAACGTCCGCGTGACATTCGCCCGCTCGTGGCCGGCGTGTTCGGACTGATCCACGGCTTCGGGTTCGCCAGCGTGCTCAAAGCGTTTGGTCTGCCGATGACCGCACTCGGGTGGTCGCTCTTCTCCTTCAACGTCGGAGTCGAAATCGGTCAGTTGGTGATTGTCTTGATCGTCGCCTGGATTCTTGCCACCATTCGACGCCGTAGCGAGGCGCTTGGGACGCCGCCTGGTCGTCGTTGGATCGCTCGCCGTCATTGCGGCCGGCGGGTATTGGTTCATCGAGCGCGTCTTCCTGGCTCCTGCGGTATGACTCGAGCGCGGCCACGTTGCGTGCGAGAAATCCTCCCTAATTCCGTTGAGTTGAAATTACTTCGTGAGCCTTCGTGTCCTTCGTGTTGGATTTGTTCTTTACTAGTGAGTTCCGCGGATCGAGCCGTTGACGTGGGGATTGAGCACGGTCGCGATGAATGAATGGATGGGCGTGGCGACACGGGCAGCGCGGCCGAGCCGAACGACGGCCCCGCTCAACCAGGGCAACTCGAGGCGCCGACCGCGTTCGAGGTCTTCGAGCATCGATGCCTTGGCATGATGCGGGAGCCCGTCGACCATCTGCAGGATCTCGCCCATCAACGTAGCCGGCAGAGCCACACCTCGGGCCCGGCCGACGCCAATCGTTTCCTCACACGCCGCCACCAGCATTGCCCGCAGCTCCGGATCCGCCCGCAGAACGCCCATCGGCGACCGCGTCACCGCCGTCATGCCGCTGAAGACCGACAGGCGTGAGAATTTCGACCACAGGTCGGTCTCGATCTGCTCGCTGATCCGAGCCCCGAATCCCGCGCGCTGACACGCCGCCTCGAGCTTGACGAGACGCTCCGATCGACGTCCATCGAGCTCGCCGAAGATCAGCGAATCGAGCGAGGTATGCCGAATCAGCCCTGGCTCGCCGATCACCGCCGCGACATAGGCGACACCGCCAACGACATGCTGCGCGGCCAACCTGTTGCGCAACCATGTCAACGGCTTCGACGCCATTCTGAAGGGTGACGACGGCCGTGTCTGGCCCAATGAGCGGCTCGAGTGTTGCGGCCGCGGCATCGAGGTCATACATCTTGACGGTGACAAGGACGACGTCGACTGGTCCGATGGTCGCCGGGTCTTCGGTCGCCATCACGTGAGGCAGGTGCAGGTTGCCGCGAGGGCTCTCGAGTCGCAGGCCGCTCGTCTTGAGAGCGTCAAGGTGCGGCCCGCGCGCGACGAATCCGACGTCAACACCTGAGGCCTGCAGTCGGGCGCCAAAGTAGCCGCCGACCCCACCGGCGCCGATGACCGCGACCCTCACCTACGCCACCGATCCGAACGGATCGACCTTGATCGCGTCGAGGGAAATCACCGGCTCGTCACCAACGACGGCTGCGCTATGAACCACACCGGCCGGGACGCTGACCCACTCGCCCGCACGCAGCACGACAACGTGCCCGCCGATGATCAGCCGGAAACGGCCGGCAACGACGGCATCAATCTTGTCGACGCCGTGTGCGTGATCCGGAAAGACCGTCCCGGGGGCGTAGACGTAGCGGGCCACGCGATATCCCTGCGCCTCGAGCTTGCCTCGGAGCGCGGTCTCGGTGAACACGCCGTCCAGGACCGGGTTCCATCGATTGACCGCCATCGACTGATCCTACACGTCGCCCCGCGTCGCTCGACAGTCGACTTGAGCCCCTTGTGGCTTCCGCCTATTCAACCCTGACGGCGTCACCGCGACGGATCGCGCCTCCGCGCTCGACTGTCGCGTAGATGCCGACGCTAACCTTGTTGTGTTTCGCCGCGGTGCGCAAAATGCCTGGATCCTGTGGGAGGTCCCCTTGGGCCAAGGTCGTCATCACACAGCGGCCACACGGACCGGTGATGCTCAAGCGAACAGAGTCTCCGATCGCGAGCGTGTGACCGATCCACGCATTCTCGACGAAGCCATGTTCGCCAGACGCGGGCGCGACGACAATATTGGGGCGGAACCGCGGAATCTCAAAACGCCCTTGCGGATACAGTTGGTGGAGCCGGTCGAGCGTGGCCGTCGTCAGCAGATGCACGGTGGCGCAGTCGAAGAACGTCCCCGCAGGGAGAGTAAAGTCGGTGACGGTGTCCCTGTAGTCGAGGCCCTCCATGTCGGGCCAGTACTCCTCGGCATTAACCGCTCCCGTATGGTCACGCCCAGCGGCATTCAGCGTCACTGGGCGATTGAGCACTTTTGAGAGGAGCTGGTTGAGGTCCGCCTGCTGACTCGTGGCGGTGGTGCCATCCGGTAAGGTGATTCGGACCGGCGGCGCACTCGCATCGGGGCGCGGTGGCTCGATAAAGGTTGCGCGGAAGCCGAAGAGCGTCGGCCACTTCTTCGGGTTCTTGGCGGTCGCGGCCTTCCCGTCAACGCTGTCCACCAACGCATATGCCCGATCGCCGAGCAGACCGCGTTCCGTGACCTCGGTTGCGGTGAGCTCTTCTCCGAGCATCGACTTGACGGGGTATCGCCAGAGCGAAGCCACCGAGCCTTGTGTTGCATTGGCCATGTCGGTCAGCCTCCTTGTTGGTCCGGTCAGTATGCTCCAAAGTTGAAGTCGGCTAGTCGCGGTCGAGCGAGTCAAACCGTTGCTGACAGTCTGGATGCAGACGAGCCAACGTCCAGCCATCGTTCGATGACGTCGAGAACGTCGTTGGTGACCGCTGCTTCGCCGTCGCGGACGGTTGCGAGCAGGCCCTCGCGGGGCGACCACAACGCTCCGGTGTGTCTGATGCGAGGTCGAATCCACGCAGTGCGCGAATCAATCGCCGCGCGTGCGCCGTCACTGCGACAATCCGAGACGATAATGTGCGTCGCGCCCATCAGCGCCTGCGCAAACGTCACCGGCACTGCGTCGCTCACCCCGCCGTCCGTCAGGCGAAGCAGCCCAGTGCCAGAGGAGACGGGTATCGCGGGAAACAGACGCGGAATCGATGCGCTCGCGCGAACCGCATCGGACAGCGTCACCTGCTGATCGCAGCCGGTCCCGAAGTACCGCGGCCGCCCGCTTGACAGATCGTGACAGACAATGCCCAGGCCCTGCACACCGTGGTGCAGCCGATCGAAGGTGGCCGCCTCGAGTTGCCGAAGCCTGTCGGGAATCACGCCGCACCACCGCCGGAGGCTCGGCCCGAGCCGCGCTCCGCAGCGAACGGCAACGCTGTGCGCCACGAGATGCCGCCCGCGAAATGCGAGAGCGTCCGCGATCATCTCGTCGAGGTCAAGCCCCACGGCCGCGTAGTAGGCGGCAACGACAGCACCGGCGCTGACGCCGACGATCGTGTGCAAGGGCACGTGGTGCCGCACCAACTGGCTGAGCACGCCGGCCGATGTGCTTGCCGGATTGAGGCGGAGCTTGGCTAGCGCCACCGCAGCAACCACGTGCCGAGACCCGCCCCAAGGCCAGCAAACAGCATCAACGGCGCGACATGCCACAGCAGCATGTGCAGCGGCCGATCGTTGGGGCAGATGATGTTGGCGCCGAGAACGCCAACGGCGGCCGTCGCGAGGATGGCAAGGAATCCGGCCCACGCCGCGTGAAGCGGCGCGGCGCGGCTGACCATCACGAACAGCGCGACGCTCGGGACGCGGCCACACTCGCCGTCTTGTACACGCAGTGCCACGCGAAGGTTAAGCGGCCGGTCGGGGCGCCGATCGCCGAGGCGAACACCAGCTCGCCGAGCGCCCACAGGACCGTGGCGACGCCCGCCATGATAGGCAGCCAGCGCACGAGCCGGGTGCGCTCGGCGCCGGGGATGCTGACCGGCAAGGCTCCGACGGCCGCCGACAACGCCGTGACAATCAGCAGCACCGCCTCGATCGCGAAGTCGGCCCGATCGGCCGCGTCACCGAACTCTCGCCGCACGCCCATCATCGATCATCACGAGCGCCGAGCGACGCCACGGCGACGACCAGCCAGCCAGCGACGCGGATCGGCCAGCGGGCGCAGACGGCGGACCGGCTGCAGCGTCGCTCGCCAGCTGCCGAATCAGGTCCTCAGTCGACACGAGTCCACTCCTCGATCTGCCGGCGCAGCGCGCGATACCCACGATGCGCCGTGACCTTGACGTTGGCTTCGCTCATCCCAAGCCGGGCCGCGACATCGCGCACACTCAGATCTTCGAACTTGAGCAACTCGATCACTTGTCGCTGGCGATCGGGCAGCCCGGCCACCGCGCGTCGCACGTCCGCGCGCAAGCGCATCTCGCTCCTGCGGCGCACGGCGCGACGGTTCGGCATAAAGTCTGGCTGAATCTCGCGCAGCAGGCGTCGTCGCTGGGCGCGCAGCGCGTCCACCAGCCGGTTCTGGACAATCGCATACATCCAGGGCGCAAACGGCCGGGACGGCATCGTAGGTGTGCCGGGCGCGATGGAGCGCGACCAGCGTCGTCCTGGACGACGTCCTCCGACCACGGCGCATCGCCGACCCGGCGGCGGACAAACGCCTGGACGAGCCTCGCCACTCGCGTCAGCAGATCCTCGTAGGCCTGCCGATCGCCGTCCTGCGCCAGATACCATCAAGCGCCCGAGCTCGCGCTCCTGGTCTGGGAGTCACCGAACAGTGATCGAGGGTTCTACGAGGCGCGCGCGGGTCAGGTTACGTCCCGCGCAGCGCATAGAGATGCGTTTTGGTTCGAATCAGCGAGGAGATCGCCGTGACAGCGCCGGCGTCGCCATGCAGACTTCGTTCATGTCGTTGGTGGCGAGCAACTCGAAGGTTCGCCCGGCGCGGACGACGAAGACCTTGTCCGTCCTCGCTCGCGAGATAGAGCGCCCGGCGGCGGCGACCGGCGAAGCCGAAAACCCGCCGGCGTCCGGCGACAGCCGTTGCTGATAGACGCGCTGACCATCGGACAACCTGGTAGGCGCTGAGAATGCCGTTGTCGGTGACGATGTAGAGCAGTCCCTCATGCACGAGCGGAGTGCTGGTGTACGGCGAGCCTCGATCCTGTCGCCACGCGAGCGACCCATCGTTCACGCGGATCGCGTAGATCGGCCGGCCCGCCGCGGGATAACCGCCAGTCACGATGGCGAGATCGCCCGCCGCGATCGGCGTGCTGACCTTGACCTCGCCTTCGGGATCCTGCAGACGCCAGCGCTCGCGTCCAGTGCGCGAGGTCGTGGCCGCGGATGAAGCGCGGTGAGTTGGTCACGATCGTCGGCTGTCTGCCCACCGCCCTCGTGCACGAGCGGCGTCGTCCAGGCCGGCAGCTCGTCTCGACCGCGAACGCCAGAGCTCTTTGCCGGTCGGACAGATCGAACGCGATCAGAAACGAATCCCGGTAGCGATCGTTCTGGACGATGACGGTATTGCCGTGGATGACCGGCGAGCTCGCCGGGCCCCATTCGTAGGTGGGATCGTCGGCGAGCCCGACGGACATGACGCCGAGATCCTGTCGCCACAGCTCTTTGCCGTGACGGATCGAACGCAAAGAGCCCTTCGGAGCCGAGCAGCGCGACGATAATCTTGCCGTTCGTCGCCGGCGTGGCCGACGCGTGGCTGGCCTTTGACGTGGCGTTTGACGCGCGGAACGCCCTGGTGCACCGAGCGCGTCCAGAGCACCTTGCCGCTCGCGCGATCGAGCGCGATGAACCTGCCAGCGATGAGGCACCATGTCCTTCGCCGCGTCGATGCCCGCCTGGTCCGAATCGCCCAGCGTGAGCGATCGCGACGCCGCCGCATCCGAAACCGCGGTCGTGAGGTAGATGCGATCGCCCCAGACGATCGGGCTCGAATGGCCGAGACCCGCGAATTGGCGTCCGCCACGCGACGTTGGCGGACGTGCTCACGTTCCACGTCGACGGCGGCGTCGCGGTCGGTGACACGCCAGAGCCATGCGGACCGCGGAACGATGGCCAGTCCTGCGCGGACCGGCCCGTCAGACGACGAGGACGAATGCTGGGACGAGTGGCAGAGACGCCGTGCGAAGCATGGTGGTAGGACGCGCGAGTAACGGCGTACGGAAGGCGCGTGTCGGCCGCTACGCGTCGGTGGCGCCGCCTTCGACCGGCATGCCCGGCACGCGCCCGGTCGCCAGCTCCTGATCGATCATCAGCAGCCCGACGCCGCTGTTGCCGGCGAGACGGATGCGGCCGAGCACGGCGCGCGCGGCCGCTTCTTCTTCCATCTGCTCGGTGACAAACCACTGCAGCATCACGGTGGCCGGGCGATCTTTGGTCTTCTCAGCCATCGCGTAGAGGTTGTTGATGGACGCGGTGACTTCTTGCTCGTTCTTGAGAACGTGATCGCAGAGCGCTTCGGCCGAAGCCCAGCCCGTTGGTGGGGCATCCAACCGCGGGAAGCACGACTTTCTGATCGCGCTCGACGAGATGGTCGATGATGCGCTGCGCGTGCATCAGCTCGTCGGAGGACTGCTGGCGCATCCACTTCGAAAACCCTGGCAGGTCGTGCTCGGCCAGCCAGATGGCCATGGCGAGATACTCGTGCGATGCGCGAAACTCGAGCTTCAGGTGCTCGTTGAGGCCGTTCAGCAGGTCACTGTTCATGACCTACAGATTAGCCTAAGGTGCCAGGTGACTGAGGTGCCTAGGTGCCGGGGCTGGCACCCAGCGGTTCTTCACCTGTGCGCGGTGGTACGCCGTGTAGGCGGAGATGAGGTGGAAGGGCCAGCCAAAGAGGCCCGCGGTGCCAATCCAGAATCCTGGCGTGATGATGAGCCAGAAGATGCCGCGCAGAAAATCGCCGTTGTAGATCTGCCCGACACCGGGAATGAGCAGGCTGAGCACAGCAGCAGTGCCCGGCTTGTAGCTGCTGGGTCATATCTGTTTAGACGGAGCGGCGGCGCGCGAGTTCGAAAGTGAGCCCGCCGAGCAGCACGAACAGCCCGGCGCCAGCCATCGCCAGCGGGAGGCGGCCCGTGCCGGCGAAATACACCGCCGAGCTCATCGCCACGGCGGCGAGCAACGCGCAACGACGCAACGAGCACCGCGGAGGGCTTGGACGACACGAGTACATTCGTACTGCGGACTTCTGACGTGGCGCGGTCGAGCCGGAGAACGGTCACGCTCAGCCGATCCGGTCGCTGAGCAAGCGCGACGGCGAGCGCGTACGAATGCGCGCAGTTGTAGTCGAGCAGCGCGTCGTAGTTGCCGTAAACGAGGAAGGCGCGTTTCCCGGTGGAGATGAGCGACGCGTCGATCTTCGACGCGCGGCAGCGCCTTCCGTCGGCCGTGCTGCACGCCCAACGATCTCGCCACGCTTGCAGCGGCAGGCGCTGTGGTCATCTCGCGCTCGGCGCGGCAGCCCTCGACGCGCATGCCGGCCTTCTCGCGGATGTCGGTAATGCTCGGACGCCGGCAGACGTCACCTCGCGGCCCCAGGTCGCGCTCAGAGGACCAGCCGTGCTGACTTGAGGTAGTTGGCGATCGAGGCGAACACATCGGGCGTGCGAGCGCCAGATGTCGCGATCGCCATCCTCGTCGAAGTCTTCGGCCCATTGCAGATAGCTCGAGGGCATGAACTGCGTCTGCCCCATCGCACCCGCCCACGAGCCCTTCAACTGCTCGAGGCGCGATGTGCTTGCGATCGACGATCGCGAGCGCGTCCATCAGCTCGCCGCGAAAAAACGGGCCGCGCCGGCCCTCCCATGCAAGCGTCGCCAGCGCCTGAATGGTCGGGCGCACACCGCTGAACCGCCCGAAGTTGGACTCGAGGCCCCAGATCGCCACGATGAAGCGTGGCGAGCACGCCGTACTTGTCGTGCACCCGATCGAGCAACGCCTTGTGTTTGGTTGCATTCTGCCCGCGCGGTGCGGATCAACGGGCGCGTCAGCCGCCGGCGACAGATACTCGTCGACGGACAGGACAACCTCGGCTTGCGTCTGGTCGCGCTCGATGACGCTCGGTGACGGCTCGAGGTCGGTCAGCGCGCGCTTGACCGTGTCTGCGCTGATGCCCGCGCTCGGCGCCTCGGCTCGCAGGCGTCTCGACGAACGCCGGAAAGTCGAGCTCGTTCCGGCTGACGGGCGGCCGATGGACCTCTCGGACGGCTGACGCGCCACCCTGCGCACATACGCGCGGCAGGCGCCATGCACCCACGCGGACTGCAGGCAGCGATCGCCGCGGCGATCAGTGACGAGCACCCGCTGATGATCACGTGCCGAAGAACGGTGCAGCAAGAACTACCATGGCCTTCAGCGATAGTCCTCGCGCACGGGCGCGAACACATCGAGCACTCGACACGCCGTCAGCGCCCGACCCGAATGCGGGACGTCGGGCGGAATGACGAAGACGTCGCCAGGTTCGAGCCGCGAATACCTCGCCGTTGACCGTGAGTTCGAGCACGCCCTCGAGCACGTTGACGACCTGTTCGTGCGGATGGTGATGCTCGGGAAACGTGGCACCCTCGTCGATCTCGACCCACGACTGAGACGTCCGGGCGCGTGTGCACGATGCGCGCGCGAAGGCCCGGAAAGATTTCGCGAACGCCAATCGAATGCGAGACGTGATGCGTGCCATGGGACTCACGATCATGGAACTGAGATGACTGTCTACAGTGCCGTGCCTGCTCCACCATCGACGGTAATCGCCTGACCGGTGATGTAGCTGGCAGCGTCCGAGGCGAGGAAGCACCACCAGGTTTGCCAGCTCCTCGGGCCGCCCGATGCGGCCGAGCGGCACACTCGCCGCCGAGCGCCTGCCGGACTTCGTCGAGCGGCTTGCCGGTCTTCTCGGCTGTGAGCCGAGTCGAGCTCGTCGATCCGCTCGGTCTGAATGCGGCCGGGGGCGATGACGTTCACGAGAATCTTGTCGGCCGCCAGCTCGCGCGAGAGCGTCTTCGCAAGCCCCCACACGCCGGCGCGAAGCGCGTTGGACAGGACCAGATTGGGAATCGGCTGTTTGATGGACGAGGACGCGATGGTCAGAATCCGGCCACCGCCGCGCGCGCTTCATATGCGGGAGCGCCGCCTGCACGATACGCACCAGGCTGAGCAGGTTCTGCTCGAAGGCCTTCTGCCACTGTGCCTCGGTCATCGACGACGAACTCGCCCGCCGGCGGGCCGCCTGCGTTGTGGACGACGATGTCGAGGCCGCCGTAGCCGAGACGACCGCGTGTCTCGACGAGCTGCGCGGCTTCGCGTTCGCCGCTCACGTCGGCCGCAACCGCGTGACACGCGGCCGCTGGTTTCCTGCGCGAATGCGTCTCGGCGGCCGCGCGAATGCGGGCCTCGTCACGGCTGCAGATCACCAGATCGCAGCCCTCGCGCGACAGCGCCAGAGCCGAGGCATAGCCCAGGCCGCGACTTGCGGCCATCACGATGGCGCGCTTGCCTTTGAGGTTGAAGATTCATGTAGTGATCGTGGAGCTACGGCCTACGGTCCACAGTCTACGGCCAACGGTCGACAGGCTCAACGGTTTACGGCCAATCTGTGCTGAAGTCTACCGTGCAGCCGGGGGACTAGTGGACACGTGAGCCGTGGACGCGTGGGCCGCGAGGCCGTGGACCTGGAGCCTCAGTTGTGTTTCTGAACGCGATTGATCACCGGCTTGAGGCTGCGCAGATAGGAGTAGATCGCGCCGAGATCCTCGCGCGTCATGCCGGCGTACGCATACCACGGCATCCACGTGTTTTCGCGCTGCTCGGCCGCGCTGAGCGACCGATGTCGGCGCCATCGAAGGCCTTGAACTTATCGACGAACTGCTGCTCAGTCCCAGGTGCCGATGCCGGTGTCGGCGTCGGGCGTCAGGTTCGCGCTGCGCACGACGCCGCCTCCAGGCAACTTCATCTCGAAGCCGCCGGCGATAGTCGCGACCCGGCAGCGGCGTGCCTTGATCGTCCGATCGGCGAGTGGCAGTCCCCGCAAACGGCCGCGTTCGTCAGGTACTCGCCGTAGGCGACGCGATCGGTCTTGGGCGGCATCGGGCCGAAACGTCGGCATGGGATGGAATCGTGCGCACGATGAGAGGAAGCGGCATGCGCCAGCTCTCGTGCAGGCGCCGTGTACTCGATCGGTTTCAGCGTGCGGAGGTAGGCGACGATCGCCTCGGCATCTTCGCGGCACAGCCTGGCATATCGCGGATACGGCATGATCGGGAACAGCGGCTCGCCATCCTTGTTCACACCCGATGTGAACGCGCGCATCACCTCGCCGTCAGTCCATGTGCCGATGGCGGCCGGCGTAATGTTCTTGCTGTAGAGCACGCGAATCGGCGTCTCCGGATCACCAAACTGCTCGCCTCCCTTTCCGAGCGTCTCCGGTTTGACCGGCGCGGCGTATTTTGTGAAGTCCCGCTCGGCATGACACTCGACACAACCGGTCACGTGTTTTGACAGGTACTCCCCGCTGCGCGATCTTCTCAGGTGTCGCCTGGACCGTCACGTTCTCCGCTGGCGGCACGTTCGGATATGTCGACGAAGAAATACGCGACTCCGGCAGACGCCACCACGACGATGAGCGCGACGAACAACAGCAACCATTTCAACAAACTTCGACATCGCTTCCTAAATGCGCATACGACACCCGCGTGGGAGGGCTCCCGGTGCCGAACAGCTCTACTGCGCGGTGGTGGTGGTACCGTCGTGCTTGCTTCGCCTTCTCGACCTTGGCGGCCACGTCAGCCAGCAGCTTCTTCGCGTCGTACACGATGCCGTCCTTGACGACGAAGTCGATGCCGCCGACGCGTTCAGGTTTGTTGGCGGCGTCGTTGACGCGAACGGCACCGGTTCCGTACAGCGTCTTGAAATTCTGCAGCGGGTTCTCTTTCGTGATCACCAGGTCGGCCTTGAGGCCCTGTCGCAGGATCCCGAACTCGATGCGCCTTGCCTTTGGGCTCGTGCAGCGCTTCGGCACCGAAGAGCGTCGCCGAGCGCACGACTTCGAGCGGATGGAACCCGGCCTCCTGCAACATCTCGAGCTCGAGAATGTAGCCGAAGCCGTAGGTCTGATAGATGAACCCAGAATCCGAGCCGGTCGTCACCCGGCCGCCGGCGTTCTTGAAGTCGTTGAGGAACGACATCCACACGCCGTAGAAGTTCTTCCAGGCCACCTCGTCTTCGGTGGTCCAGTCGAACCAATACGAGCCGTGGGCGACACGATTGGGCTGATAGAAATCCCAGAGTGACGGGATCGTGTACTTCTCGTGCCAGTCAGCGTTTCGCATCCGCATGACATCCCGCCCCGCCGAATAGATCGTCATGGTCGGATCGACGATGAAGCGGCGATCGACCCATTCCTTGATGAGGGCGTTCCATTGATCGCTGCCGCGCGGGTGAATCTTGTCCCAGAGGCGGGCCACCTGACCGAAGCGATGCTGCTCGTCGTTGTAGTTGTGGGTGACGGGATAGGGCTGAATGCTGTTGGTCTTGAGCAGCGACTCGAAGAGGCCGTAATAGTGGGTCATCGCGCCAAGGCCCAACCGTGACGCCTGCAACGCGTTCATGCGAACGACACCCATCTGATCGAGATGCGCGGTGGAGCCAAGACCGAGCTTCTTGGCCTCGTCGAGCAGCGCCGCCATGATCTCGGGGTCGTAGGCGCCCATCTTGAGGCCGTCGATACCCTTCTTGGCGGCAAACCGGACCCATTCGCGGGCGCTGTCTGGCGTCTGCGGCCGCGCACGATCCCACCCCTCGCCGGTGAAGGGACGGTGATAGGAGAAGATTCGCGGTGCGACGATCTGGTTCTTCGCCGACAGGTCGCGCTGCTGCAGGTCCCAATCCATGCTGCCGCAGGGGACGCCGCGCACGGTCGTCACCCCATGGGCCAACCACAACTTGTAGACGTACTCCGGATCGTTGGCCTGCCCGCCACCGCAGTGCACGTGCAAATCGACGAAGCCCGGCATGACGAACATCCCCGTCGCGTCGATCTCCTTGGTTCCCTTGGCGGGACGCCCGCGATCGGTGATGGGCACCTTGGGGTAGCCCACGCTCGAGATCTCGGTGATTCGATCCTGGGTGATGACGAGATCAATCGGCCCTCTCGGCGGCGCGCCGGTCCCGTCGATGACCGTGGCGCCGCGAATGACCAGCCGGTCGTACGGACCATCCCCTTCTCCGGTCCGGCGATTGGGTGTCGGCTGCATCTGCACCTGCTGAGCGGCCAGGGACGCGGTCAGGACACCGGCAAGCGCGGCGGCCGCGAATGAGCGGATGGGAAGGCTGAAGATCGGCATGCGAGACAGTATAAGAGCGGGCCGGCTGCGTCGCTGACCGAGGAGGGCGGCGCTTCGCGCCGAAGGGGCCGGTGCGCTTCGCTCCCGGAAGGCGCGTGCCTCGCACGGAAGAACACTGAGCACCCCACTCGGGCAAGAGTCCTCCGTTGCGCGAGCCGGAGGCGAGCGGCCCGTCCACGCGAAGCGTGGCCCCTCCGCGTAGCGGCCGTCCGGCCGAAGGCCGGCCTTCGGCGCGAAGCGCCGCCGTCCGGAGCGAAGCGCCGGCCTTCCGCGGCGAAGCCGCGGCCTACTCCGCCCTGAGCGCGGTAACAGGATTCACACGCATTGCGCGAAGTGCAGGGACGAAGTTGGCCAGCGCCGCAGCGGCAGCGAGCACTCCGAGCGCCATGGTCCAGGCGAGCGGGTCGAACGCCCCCACGCCATACAGGACGCCGCTCAACACCTGCGCGGCGGCAGCAGCCAGAGCCAGGCCGGCGACTGCTCCAACCACGACGAGCACGAGGCCTTGACGCATGATCAACCCCAGCACACGTCGTCGATCCGCGCCAACGGCCATGCGAACGCCAATCTCGCGCGTGCGACGGGTGACGGAGAATGCGATGACGCCGTAGAGCCCGATCGCGGCCAGCAGGGTGCCAAGGCCCCCGAAGCCCGCGGCCAGAACGGCGCCGACGCGTTCTGGGAGCAGCGATGTCTCGAGCGACTTCTCCATCGTGGAGCTACTGATGAACACGAGACCGGGCTCGAGCGTGAGCAACTCTCGACGCATCGCAAAGACCAGCGCCTCGGCATCTCCCGACGTTCGAGCCAGCAGGTGATTGAATCGCGACGGGCGCTGCAGCGCCGAGAAGTGCAGATACGGCGTCGGATTCTCGGCGACGGTGTGGACCCGATGATCACGGGTGACGCCGATCACCGTGTACTGCACCCGTGCCGAACGACAGACGAAACGTCCGCCCGACGGCGGAACTATTCGGCCAGAAACGGCGGGCCATGGACTCGTTGACGACCGCCACCAGCGGCGCGCCCTCGCGATCGCTCACGGCGAAGTTGCGACCCTCGACGACTGGGATGCCCATCGTGGCAAAGTACTCCGGCGAGACGGCGACGTTCGCCACGGTCTCACCGCGATCGTCGGGACCGTACTCCTTGCCATCGATGCGAATGCTCGTCTGATTGAAGTTGACGTCAAAGGGCATGCGTGGCGTGACCACCGCTGCGCTCTCCACACCTGGGAGAGCGCGCACGCGGTCGAGCGCCTGCGTCCAGAACTGGTGTGATCGTTCGGGCGAGTACCGCATCATGTCCATGTCCGCAGACAGGACGGCAAGGCCATCGATACGGAAGCCCACATCGGCGGCTCGTGAAGCGCCAAAGCTCCGCAACAAGAGCCCGGCCACGACGAGCAGCACAGCCGTCAACGCGAGCTGGCCCACGACGAGCGCGTCGCGCAACGCCCAGCGGCGCCCCGCGAGTCTCGCTGTGGGCGCACCACCTCGCAAATCATCGGCAAGGTGGGGGGACGAAGCTTTCCATGCGGGTGTCAAGGCGGCAACGACACCGGCCACTGCCGCAATGACTACTGCGAACAGCAGGACTCGTCGATCGAGTCGAACGTCGAGGATCAGATCGCCAGGAACCGGTAAGTCTATGGCGCGCACGGCTTGGAGCAGAGCCCACGCCACGGCAACAGCGACGAGCGCGCCGGACAACCCGATGACCAAGCCCTCGATCAACATCTGGCGAACGAGCTGCCCACGGCTCGCGCCAACGGCGAGGCGAACACTGATCTCGCGGCGACGCGCTGAGGCGCGTGCGAGCAGCATCCCCGCGACGTTGGCGCAGGCAATGAGCAGCACGAGCCCGACTACCGTCATGACTCCGGCCGATCCCATCGAGATCGGCCCACCTGACTGCGGCACCAGCAGCCTGACATCGGTCGTGGGAAATGCCGCCATGCGACGGGTCCGATTGGTTTCGGGATAAGCGCTCGCCAGCTGCGTGCCCAGCACGGGAATCTGCGCGCGCGCGTCGGCTGCGGTCACACCCGCTTTGAGCCGCCCTTTGACGAAGAGCCAGCGGCTGCCCCGTCGCTCAATTCGGGTCTTGCCGGTCGGCGAAGGCACGTTGTCGTTGATGCCCGCCGGCTCCACTTCCTCGACATGCACGACGGGCAGCCAGATCTCGGGGACGAACATGGGAATCACGCCCGTGAACGCGGGTGGGGCGACCCCGACGATGGTGTACGGCTGTCCACGCAGCTGCAGCGAGCGTCCGACCACACCGCCGATCGCTGCCAAAGTCGCTGACCCACATGCGATGCGAGATGACCAGAACGCGCTCCGCGCCGGGCGCGTCATCAGCGGGCACCAGCATGCGTCCCAGGAACGGCGCGACGCCGAGCACATCGAAATGGTTGGAGGTCACCAATTGGCCGATGACCAGTCGAGCGCGATCGCCCAGACTCAGCGGCGCAAACATCGGCGTGTACGCGATCATGTCGGAGAAAACGGTGTTCTGCGCTCTCAGATCGAGATAATCCGGGTACGAGGTGGTCGCATACTCGTCGCCGTCACTACTGCTGGTGAAGACATCGACCAGCGTGGCAGGATCCTGAACCGGGATGGGGCGCAGCAGAACCGCGTCTACCAGCGAAAACATCGCCGTGTTGACGCCGATGCCAAGCCCCAGCGAGAGAATCGCCACTGCCGCAAACCCCGGACTCCGGCCCAGCCACCGGACGGCATAGCGCAGGTCTTTCAGCATAGGAAGATAGACGTCGGCGCGTCAGGGAAGTTCATGTCTTTCGCGGTCGTTCATGACAGGCAAGTGTATGATCTCAGGAGTCGCCGCGGCTCGTCCCCCGCGTGTACGTCGACGGAGGTTTCATGGCCCTTTTTCGCATCGCTCTCGTCGTCGTCATCGCGTGCACGTTGTCGGGGTGCATCAACAGCGCCTCGCTGGTTCGCATCAAGCCTGACGGCAGCGGCACCATCGAGCAGACGCTCCTCGTCAACACCGCGACCCTCAAGGGCCTGATGGCCGGAGCGGGCGCGCAAGGGCAGGTGAAGGAACTTCCCGGAGTCCTCAACGAAGCCGAGTTCAAACGAACCGCGGAACGGATGGGCGTCAAGCCGGTATCCCTGACACCGCTGAAAGAAGGTGGATTCGAGGGCGCCAAGGCGATTTTCGCGTTCGACGATGTCACCAAGATTCGGGTCGATCAGGATCCACAGATGTCGGGCACTTCCTCGGGCACATTCGGCGGTCCTCCCCCGACCAGCAAGGCCCCGATCAAGTTCGGCTTTGCGAAACAGGGGTCGAACTCGGTCCTGACCATCACGGTGGACGAATCGACAACCGCGCCCGGCCCCAAGGCCGACCCGTCCGCGCCCCCGCAGAAGATCGATCCGGCAATGATGCAGATGGTCAAGACGATGTTCCAGGGCTTCAAGGTCCTGATCGACGTCGAAGTCGAAGGCAAGATCGTCAAGACCAACGCCGACTACGTCAATGGCTCACGCGTCACGCTGCTGGAGCTGGACATGGCAACGCTCTTCGAAGACGAAGCCGCGCTGACGGCGTTGCAGTCAAAGGTCCGCCCCGGGGCGTCCATTGCCGACGTACGGCCGTACCTGAAGGATGTGAAGGGCGTGAAGATCAACAATCCGACGGTGACGATCGAATTTCGATAAGACACGGCTGCGGTCACGGATTCCGTTTGAGTCTTGCTTCGCGGCTTCGTGCCCTTCGTGGCTGCGCTACTCTGCTCCTGCGGACCGGGCCGTGAGCCATGGCCGACCTGAGCTCTTATCCCCCAAGACACACCACCCGTCCATCCGACGATCCGAAGACGACCCGGCCAGACGCGATGGCGGGTGATGACATGAGTGCGCCGCCGTCCTCGTACTCCCATAACACCTTGCCCGACTTGAGATCGAGGACGTAAAAGCGTCCGTCATTCGACCCGACATAGACACGCCCCCCTGCGATGGCCGGCGAGGCGTCGATTCGCGCACGGGTCATATGTGTCCATTGCGATTTGCCCGTCGCCATATCGAGCGCGTGCACCATCCGATCCCGCCCGCCGAGCACGACCAAGCCAGCATCGATGGCCGCCGACGAGTAGAAGGGAAACTTGCGCTCGGGGTGTTCGTAGCTCCACTTCACGCGTCGAGTCTTGACGTCAAACGCGATCACCTGATTGTCGAACGTGCCGAAATAGCCAACTCCGTCGGCCATGGCGACTGAGGCTCCGGTGTACGCCGTGGCCGACGCCTCGAAGATCTTGCTGCCGTCGCGCACCCGGACCGCATGAAAAATCTCGTCGCAGCCCGCGAAGTACGCCGAGCCGTCGACGATCGCGGCCGTGCCGTGCACGTAGTTCTCGGTCTTGACCGTCCACCGCAGCTTGCCGTCGGCCGCGACCGAGACCATAGAGCAGGCCATCGTACGAGCCAATCAGGACGAGGTCGGCGGTCACGATCGGCGAGGACTTGATCTCGGACTTCGTCTTATAGGTCCACGCCGCCTTGCCGTCGGCTGCGTTGACCGCATGGATGGTGCCGTCCAGATCGCCGATGAACACGCGACCTTCGAGGACTGCCGGCGACGATTCGCCGATCGACTCCCCTGCTTTGTAGCGCCAGCGCAGCTTGCCGTCACTCAGACCCAACGCGACGAGCTCTCCGGCGGCCGTGCCGACATACACGACATCCGCGACCACGGCTGGTGACGAATCGACCGGGATGTCCGGGCTGGTTTCCCAGATCCAGAGTCGCTTGAGCGACGAAGGAACGGTCGAGGATGAGACCCCGGTCAGCGCCGCGTTCCCGCGGAAGTGCGGCCACGCATCTGCAGGCGCCGCGCTTCCGGTTTGCGCTTGCGACCAGCGAGGAGCGGCGGCCATCGCCGCGAGCCAGCCGATGAAGTCCCGACGTCGCATCGGTGCTGATGTATCGTGCTGTCCGCAGTTGCTACTGAGCGCTCGGCCGCTTGAAGGACGCGCCCTCGGCCAGCGCATAGAGCTGATTGCGGTTCATCACGAACAGCATCCCGTTGGCCGGGACGACGGTCGAGTAGACCGAGCTGCCCATGTTCTGCTCGGAGACGACCTTCATCTCCTTGCCATGCTGCAGCACGGTGATGTCGCCGTCTTCATCGCCGAGATAGACCTTGTCGTCGATGATCATGGGCGACCCCCAGATCGCGGCGAACATGTCGTGTACCCAGTAGGGCTTTCCCGTCTTCTGATCGAGGCAGTGGAGGAAGCCGCTGAAGTCAGCGAGATAAATCAGCCCGTCCTTGATGGCCGCCGTTGAAATCGAACGGCGGATCTTTTCGTAGTGCCACAGCCGCCCAGATTGCGTGATGTCTCCCCGCTTCGTGCCATCGATGGCATAGGCGTGACCGACGCCCTCACCGTGCTCGGGATCCTGACCGTTGGAGATGTAGACAACGCTCTCGAGGATCACCGGTGTGCTGATGACCTCGTTGCGGGTCTTCGGCCAGACCGACTCCTTCGGGTTGGTGTCGAACTCCCACAATTTCTTGCCGCTGAGGGCTTCGTAACCACGGACCCAGCCGTCACCCTGCGCGTGCACCACCTGCATCACGCCGCCGATGTCGCCCACTGTCGGCGTGGACCATTGCCCGTGCAGAATGCGGTCCTCTACGGAGTTGTCCTCCCAGACCAACTTTCCGGTAGTCCTGTCCAGCGCGATGATCGCCGGCGCTCGCGGAGACGGAATGTTGACGTGACTCTCGTCCTGACCGTTCGAGGTGCTGACGTAGACCAGGTTCTGGTACGCGACTGGTGAGGAGTTCGAGAGGTTGTGCGGAAAGGCACCCACCTCCTCCATCATGTCGAATATCCAGATGAAGTCGGGGTCGTTGGTGCCGGTCAGCTTTTCGTCTTTGGCGCCGTCGTTCGTCTTGTCGTGGAAGCCGTCCAGATCGGCGGCGATCACCTGGCCGCGGTTGGTCACGAAGTAAGCCACGCCCTCGATGACGAGTGGCGACGAGGCAATCCCCTGAAAGGGCCAGTCGTTGGCACGTCCCGAGGACAACTTCTCGAACGTGGCCTGCCACATGAACTCACCGTTCGATTCACGGAATGCCATCAGGACACCGCGATCGCCAGGCTGCTTGGCGTCTCGCACGGCCTCGTTGTTGGTGCCGATCAACACCACGCCACTGGCAACAACGGGATTCCCGTACGATTGCGAGCCCAGCTCGGCAACCCACTTGACGTTCTTGCCGGACTTCACGTCCCACGACGTCGGCATGCCTTTGAGCGGCGACACCATGTTGCGAGACGGGGTGCCTCCCCACATGGGCCAATCGGCAGAAATCGCGGGCGACGCGGCCAGGATGACGACGGCAACAATTGCTACGGCCTGTTTCATTGGTCTGCCTGACTTATCAATGCCCGAAGCCCGGGCTCGTACCCTTCAGTCCCCGAGGGTCCTGAGACCGGCTACTCACTTGTTCGGGTACACACTCACGTTGTCGAAGTACAGCTCCGAGATGCCATCACCATAAATGCCCGGGCTGCCCTCTCGATGGGCGATGCGATCGATCTTTTCAACCGTCCACGCCGTGGGCTCGGGCTGACCGGTGGGCCACACCTTGCCTCGCACCTGCGCGGTGCCATCGGGTCGATTGTCCACGCGCAGCTTCATTCGATACCACGCATTGGCGTCCCACTTAAAGGGCACGCGCACGGTCATCTCATCAGCAGCCTGCCACGGGTGCAGCTCGAGCTTCTGCCCATTGCCGAACAGGACGAGCGCGTAGCGCTGATTGATCACACCCGCATCGCCTCGTTGACGACGCTGCTCGGTGACGCGCACATCCGCTTCGATGGTGT
Source organism: uncultured Acidobacteriota bacterium (assembly GCA_963734095.1). Classification (GTDB taxonomy): domain Bacteria; phylum Acidobacteriota; class Vicinamibacteria; order Vicinamibacterales; family UBA2999; genus JACCSI01. Next base: position 36,444 of record CAVTGK010000043.1, read on the forward strand.
ACCCGCTCAGATTGGCGGGACCCATCAGGACTTTGGCGCGACGGCCCACGGTTTCGTCACGTGGCCGCACGAGCACTTTGCCGACGCCTTCGACCGTGCGTTGAAACACTTTGCCCGGTGCGCCGGTCCACCAGACTGGTGGGGCCTCGGCTGCGGCAGCTTCAAAGTCGTACGTCCAGGGCAGCGGAGTGATCACGCGCACGCGCGCTTGCCCACTAACGCCGCCGACCGTCGCTTTGACGAATCCAGCAGTCGCGTTCGCCGGCGCGACGTAGACGCCATCGGGACCCACCGTGCCTGCCAGCTGATCGACCGACCACGTGCCGCCCGTGGCCGGCTCTTCGCGAATGAAGTCGCCGTTGGCATCGAAGAGGCGTAACGTGAAGTTCTGCTTTTGACCGGGCGACAGCAGCGCTTCGTAAGGGAACAGCTGCACGTGAGCCACCGGGCCCGAGCCCTTCGGAGCGGTCGTCGAAACGGGTTTCGCGGCGGGTTTCCTCGGGACACGCTTTCCGATGGCGTAGGTTGCTTCCATCGACGTCACGTAGACCCGGCCGTCAGCAACAATGGGTGAAGCGACGATGATTTCTGGCGCTTCCTGCGACCCCAACCAGTCCTCGTCGAGCACCTTAACGTCGGTGGCCGTCGGCTGCAGAATGTAGAACTTCCCGTTTTCGGTCCCGACGTACAACTTCCCGTCAGCCAACAGCGGTGAACCCTTCTGAAGCGTGCCCAAGCTTCGCTCCCAGAGCCGCGTGCCGCTCTTCAGATCGAAAGCGGCGACGATCGCGCCGTTGTCGACGGTGTAGAGGCGCTCGGCATCCATCACCGGCGACGCGTAGGTCGGCAAGAAGCCCATGGTCTTCCACTTGAACGCGTTCTCCTTCAGGTCGCCCTTTCCGCGGGCGTCGAGAGCGGCGATCATCCCCATCTCGGTCGTGCCGATGTTTTCTTCGCCATGCGTGATGTAGGCGATACCGTCGCGATACAGCGCGCTGTTGAGGATGGCTCGCTTGGACACATCGACACGCCAGATCGGCTCGCCGGTGTTCACCTTCAACGCGTGAAACGATCCGTCCGTGCCGCCCACGATCAGCGCGTCCACGCCGTCGATGTCAACGATGATCGGCGTCGAGTAATTGGTGTCGTAGTGGCGGGCCTGTGGGGAGCTAATCCACATCGTCTGACCGGTGCGCTTGTCAAAGGCCAGGTAGCGATTGCCCGGGCGATTGAGGTCGCCCCACGCCAGCAGCAGCGTATTGAGGATGACCATGTCGCCGTGGATGATCGGCGATGTCGTGCGACCGCCGTGCGTGGTGACGGCGCCGTAGTCTTCCGGTAGGGAGCGGTCCCACAGGACTTTCCCATCAGGTGACAGCGCGACGAGCTGGGCTCCGACAGTGAAGACGTAGATGTTGCCGGTCGCCGGGTCGACCGCCGGCGAGGCCCACGCGGCGCGATGCTGAGGCACGTCGCTGAGGTACAGGCTGAAGTGGCGCTCCCAGACGACCTTGCCGCTCTCCGCGTCAATTGCGACCAGGCGCTCTTGTGCGTTGGCCGGATCGCCACCAACGGTCAGCAGGTAGAGGCGATTGCCGAACACCACGGGCGCTGAGCGCCCACCAATCGGGATTCGCCACGCCAGGTTCTCGCCCTTGGGCGACCACGCGGACGGGAGCCCTGTTTCGGCCGAGTGGCCATCACGGGAGGGTCCGCGCCACTCGGGCCAATCGTTCGCCGTGATGGCTTCAGTCGCCGCCAGCGTTCCCCCCGCCAGCAGGGCCGCTGTGATCAGTCGTCGCAAATTGAGTTGTGTCATGGGCAGTACACGCGACATTGCTCAGCTCGGCGGGCGTCAGCGTTGCGCCGAGCTCGATGACAGTCAGCTCCTATCTTACCGTCCTGCTGTCAATCGCTTCTGCTCAAAGGTGTTACGGGGCGATGGCGGCGTACAGTTTACTGTCTACGTTTGTCACCGCGGAACAATGGGATGGCGCGTATTATCTTTGCGACGTCGTCGTCACCGCGGACCCCAGACGCGGGCGCCCCGCGGCGTTGGCCAGATCCCACGCCGCCTGATAGACCATCCGCGCGATCTTCTCCATCTTCGGATAGTTGATCTTCTCGGGGCGGTCATACACCGTGTGGTAGTCGGGATGTAGGCCGGTGTGAATCCAGACGCCAGGCACCCCGCGCTGGATGAACGGCCAGTGATCGCTCCGCCGCATCAGGTTGGACGCGTTGTTGTCGTACCGGAAGCGAAGATCGAGGCCGATGGCCTGGTTGGCTCGCTCGAGGGCCGTGCGGAGATCAGGACTTCGCAGCGTGCCGATGATGTTGGTCGCGTTGCTGTTCGATTGAGCGGTCTGAATCTCCAGACCGCGGAAGCGACCACCCCCGCCGACCGGCACCTCCTCGTCGCGGCCGATCATGTCCATGTTCAGGACCGCGGCGATCCGATCGAGCGGAACCACGGGATCTTCGGTGTACGCCCAGGCGCCCAGCAACCCTCGCTCTTCAGAATTCCAGGCCGCGAAGATGATCGACCGCCGCGGCCGCTGGCCACTTTGCGCGGCGAGCGCAAACGCTTCGGCGATTTCCACCAGCCCCACCGTGCCCGACCCATCATCGTCGGCGCCGCTCTGAATCCGTGGACCGTCGGCCCCGTCGTGATCGAAATGCGCGCTCACGAGCACGTGCTCGTCCTTCAGCGAGGCATCTGACCCCTCGAGCGACGCAACGATGCTCCGATCGGGAACGGTATGATGGACGACGCTCGCCTTGAGCGCGACTGGCGTCGAGATCGGGACCGGCGTGACGCCCCCGCGCGTTTCGGCCGTCTTGGCCAGGTCGAGAGCGATCGACTGCTCGCCGCAACCAGTCGTTCGGCTATGGCGGGCGCGAAATCTGCACCACCGGAATGCGCACGCGGTCGGCCCAGGAACGTCAGCGTGTAGCGCTCGATGCGGGGCGCTGAAGCCGGCCAATAGTTCGCCGCCTGGGCGGCAAAATTGGAAGGACCGGACTGGTTGTGCACATCCTCGACGAAGATGACACCGATGGCGCCTCTGTCTTGTGCCGCCAGCACCTTCCGAATCGGCTTGGCCGCTTCTGCCGTCACGACGCCATCGAAAACGCTGGCCGGGTCGTTGACACCGGGCTCTCGGTCGAGGAGCAGGGCGACCCGTCCGCGCACGGCGTCGCGATAGTCGTCGTGTTGTCGTTCGGGTGAAACAATGCCAAAGCCGCAAAGGACAATCGAGCCCTCGGCCGACGCATTGGCACTGAAACGGTGCGGGTAGAACTCCTCGCAGACTTGAGGTCCGCCGGGTCCCGCTGCCCGGAAGAACGCCAATCGACAGCGTGTTGCCCGCGCCGAGCGACGCCTTCATCAGGTTATAGCGGTGATCGAACGAGCCGTCTTGTCCACCAGGCACGAGGTCCGAGCCGTTCGAATCGCGAGCGCACCCAATCCGCGGCAATGGCGTTCTCGGGCGTATCGGTGAGACGACCCTGCATGCGCGTCAGACGCCAGGAAGAAGAAGTCGGCGCGCATCTCGGCCGCCTTGATGGACTCGATTTGCGGCGCCCGAGCGGGTTGACGTGAAGGAGTCGTGGAAAATGCGGCGATCGACGCGAGGGTTACTGCGGCGCGGCCTCCATGAGTCTCCTCCTTGGCGTACGATAGACCGGTATAGCCCCAGTCGGATCGACTCGAAGGACGGCACGGTCGACGTGGACGGATTGGGGCGGTCGTTTCGGGCGGCGTGCTTTGATCCTGGTCGAATACGATCGGTGCGAACAGCGTCGTCGGGTTCGCGGCCGTGGACCAGGAGTGCCGTCACGATCATGGCGGTTCCGACGACGGCGACGGCGCCACCGATCCCAATGGCGATATCTGGACTCCCCGGACGCAAAGGCAATCAGGATGGCCAGACCCAGCCCGAAACCGACAATGACAATGCCCGCCGAAAGAGCCGCTTGCTCCGGGCGGCCCGCCGCTGGCGCGTCTGCTGCGTCGGTGGCGTCGAGCTCGCCGGGCGGCACCATGCCGCGCTCGATCATCGCCAGCCGCTCGCGATGCGCCATTTCGAGCGACTTTGGTGCGATGTCGCATGCGCCGATACACAATGAGCACGCCGCCGGCAATGGCGAGGCTGAAAATCAGAGCAACGGCTCCCTCCTGGCTCATTCCACCTCCATTCGAATCATTTAGACCGGTTGCGGCGGTGGATTGTTTCAGCTGAAACAATTTCCGTCCCGGCGGCGTTCTAATCTGTTGCGGCGGATGAGCGGCATTACAGAGCATCAGCTCATCGAACGGTGCCGGCAGGGCGACGATGAAGCGTTCCGGGAGCTCGTCGATCAGCACAAGCGCCTGGTCTTCGCCCTGATTGCGAGAAGCGTGTCCAACCAGGCGAGAGCGGAAGACCTGGCGCAGGAGGTGTTCCTGCGCGTGCACCGCGGGTTGCGTTATTTCCGCGGCGACGCCAGGATGTCGACCTGGATCTTTCGAATCGTGAGCAACGTGATAGCGGAAGAGCGAAACCGGGGCTCCAGGCTGTGTCGCTGAGCGATCCATGGCCCGGCTCGGACGTGCCGGCGCTCGATCCGGGTGCCATCGACCGCGCCTACGGGGATTTCGAGCTGCGCGACCGTCTCGAAAAAGCCATCGAGCAACTGCCCGCCCCGTATCAACTGCTGATCAACGGCCATTATCTCGATGGGATGCGCTACGAGGATCTGGCGGCGGCGCTGCAGATCCCGATGGGCACGGTGAAGACGCACCTCCACCGTGCCAAGCGACGGCTTCGCCAGCTGCTCGAGCAGACCTCGGGGCGTCGTCATGATGTCGTGTCACGAGGTCAACGTGCTTCTTGAAGCCGTCGCCGTCGGCGAGCCGGTGCCCGACGCCGTGCGCGCGCACGTGGGCGATTGTCCCAGTGTGCGGCGCGGCTGCGACTCGCCGAGCGTATCGAGCGAGCACTGGCCGCCGCGCCGGTCGTCGCGGCGCCGCCAGCGATTTCACCACCGCCTTGTCGCGCGCGTGCGCCGAGAACGGTGGCGTGCCGAACAGATGCTCGACTGGGGCTTCAACATCTTTGTCGCCGTCGGGGTCGGGCTGATCGTAGTGGGTGTCGGCGGGCCTGGTTTGGGCGTCGGGCCTGGTGGCCGTGAGCCGTGACGTTTTCGCGCTCGATCAGGTCGCCAGGAACGCTGCGACGGTAGTCGTCAACCAGGCGCGCACGGTGGCGATGGGGCAGTTGCTGCTGACGCTGACGCTCGGCGTCTGGTGGTGGGTCGAGCAGGAAGACGTGCGCGATTTGGAAGATCGGCCGCGACGCCAGAATTGCCAGCGTGCAAGCGACGATCGACCGCGCCCATTCCTCAAGTGGGCCGGTGGCAAGCGCCAGCTTCTCACCCAGCTCCGTCGTTTTTACCCGCCCACGATCAAACGGTACTTCGAGCCTTTCGTTGGCAGTGGCGCCGTCTTCTTCGACCTGAGCGCCGGCGGCAGGCTGCGGGCCGCGTCGGCCGCGCTGAGCGACCAGAACGCGATCTGATCGGGACCTACCTGCGCATTCGAAACGACACGGAAGCGATGATCAGCGCGCTTCACCGCTTGGCTGCCGGCCATCGCCGCGGCGGGCAATCGTTTTATTACGAGATACGGGATGAGCGATTCAATCCTGGCCGTGACGAATGGCGACGCGCCGGGGCTCGCCCGGTTGATTACCCAATCGAGCTCGCCGCGATGCTGGTCTATCTCAATCGCACCGGCTACAACGGTTGTTTCGTCTCAATCGCGGGGGCCACTTCAACGTGCCGGCCGGCCGCTATGCGAACCCGGTCATCGTGTATGAGGATCGACTGCGATGCGCGGCCAGCGCGCTTCGTTCGGCGCGGGTCCACATCCGCCGTGCCTCGTTCGAGGGAATCGTGGCGCGGGCCGGAGGCCGGCGACCTGGTCTACCTGGATCCACCCTACGCACCGCTCAGCACAACGCGAGCTTTCGGGCGTACACCGCTGACGGCTTCTCCAGTCAGGACCAAGAGCCGGCTCCGGGACGCTCTCGTTGAGGCCGCAAGCGGGGCGCGGCGGTCATCCTGAGCAACTCCACCGCGCCAAGCGTGCTGTCGCTGTACGACCATCGCGAGGTGCGCCAGGCTGGGTTGCGGTGCTGGCGAGTGCCGGCGCGGCGGGCGATCAACTCCCGGCCGGACCGGCGTGGCGAGCGTCGAGGAGCTCGTCGTCACCAACGTCAAGGCTCAGGAACCGTAGCCGCCGGCGGCTCCCCGTGCGCGGCCTTCACTAGATTCGCCGAACCCGACATGCTACGCTTGAGGCTCAGAGACATAGAGAGTCTATATAGAGAACGACCCTGCGCCGCACACGCGAAAGTGGCGGAACTGGCAGACGCGCCGGACTTAGGATCCGGTAGCCGAAAGGCTTTGGGGGTTCGACTCCCCCCTTTCGCACCATTCGACTCGCCTTCAGCTGCCTACGGCGAGCCGGAAGGCTCGCTCATGGCAGCGACGGTCAGTCGAATGTCCGAGCGAGCGAAGCGGAGTCGAAGGGCCCGATCCGCAAGCAAGCTCAACCTCCCACTCAATGAAAACCGAACTCGTCGACGTCAACGAAACGCGCCGGAACCTCACAGTCGAGATCCCGCCCGATGTGGTGGACGCCGAGATCGCGCGGGTCGCGGCCCGCTACGGCAAGGCCGCGCGCCTTCCGGGGTTCCGTCCGGGCAAGGTGCCAAGCAAGGTCGTTCGGCAGCGCTTTCGCAGTCAGATCCTGCACGACGTCGCTCACGAGCTCGTCGAGCGCGCGGTGGAAGAGGCGCTCACCGAACGTGGGGTCGAACCCGTTGCCACCCCCGACATTCGCGACATCAATGTCGAAGAGGGTCAGCCGCTGACGTTCAAGGCCGAGTTCGACGTCCTGCCATCATTCGACCCCGGTGAATTCTCCGCGATTGAAGCTCGGCGCAGCACGGCGTCGATTGAAGATGCGGCCGTGGACCAGGCGCTCGAACAGTTGCGCGAGCGCGCCGCACGCTTCGAACCGGTCGAAGAAGGTGTGGTCGGCGACGGCCACACCGTGACCGTGGATCTCGAACGCCAGCCGTTCGACAAGGAAGGTCACGCCGGCGAGAAGACGAAGCACGAACGCGTACCGATCGAGATTGGCTCGTCCGCCAATCCACCCGGACTCGATGACGAGATCCGCGGCATGAGCAGCGGGCAGTCAAAGGCCTTTCGTGTGCACTATCCCGACGATCATGAGATGACCGAGCTGGCGGGCACGGAGGTCGCCTTTCACGTCACCGTCCACGACGTGCGGCAGCGCATTGTCCCGGCCCTGGACGACGAGTTCGCCAAGGACATGGGGGACTTCGAAACGCTCGACGCGTTGCGGACGCGCGTGCGTCAGGATCTCGAAACCGAAGCGGCCGAGGCCGCCGAGCGCCAGGTGCGCGCCGACGTGCTGAAGAAGCTCGCGGCCCGTGTGCCGTTCCCGGTGCCCGGCTCGCTGGTGGATCGCGAGATCGATCGACGCGTCGAAGAGTTCGCACGCCGCTTGATGGAGCAGCGAATCGACCCGCGCACCACCAACATCGACTGGGCCGCCTTTCGCGAGGCCCAGCGCGAGCCGTCAACCGAAGCCGTCGGATCGGCCCTCGTCCTCGACGAGATCGCGCGCCGCGACGACATTGGCGTCAGTGAGGTCGAGATCGAGGCCGAGCTGGAGAAATACTCCGCCCGATCCGGGCTGACCGTGCCTGCAGTCCGGGCGCGACTGGAGCAGGATGGCGGGCTGGAGAGGCTGGCGGCTGGCCTGCGCCGCGAAAAGGCGCTCTCGCACGTGATGCAACAGGCCAGAATCGTGCAAATCTAAGGGAAAACGCCGCTAGACTCGGTGGGTGTCCCCCGGCCGGGGGTTAGCCGATAGACACGGATCAGAATTGTATGAATCCTTCTTCGTTCGACTCTCGTAGCTCCGACGCTCGTAACCAGCTCGTCCCCATGGTGGTCGAACAGACCAGTCGGGGTGAGCGCGCCTACGACATCTTCTCGCGGCTGCTGAAGGACAACATCATTTTCGTCGGCACGCCGATCGATGACAACATCGCCAATCTTGTCATTGCGCAAATGTTATTTCTGGAGGCCGAGGACCCCGACAAGGACATCATGCTGTACATCAACAGTCCGGGCGGGTCGATCACGGCCGGCTTTGCCATCTACGACACCATGCAGTTCATCCGGCCTGACGTGCAGACGTTGTGTGTCGGACAGGCCGCATCCATCGCCGCGGTCCTGCTGGCGGCGGGCGCCAAGGGTAAGCGCTACTCGTTGCCCAACTCGCGCATCCTGATCCATCAGCCGTGGCTGTCGGGGCTGGGCGGCCAGGCGACCGACATCGATATCGCCGCCAAGGAAATCCTGCGCATGCGCGTGCGGATCAACGAGATCCTCGTCGTGCACACCGGCCAGGACGTCAAGAGAATCCAAGAGGATACAGAACGTGACTACATCATGTCGGCGGAGCAGGGCCGGGAATACGGAATTATTGACGACGTGATTCGGAAACGGGTGTAACCTAAAGGTAAGCCGAGTGCCCAAGCCTTTCCTGGTACCTTCCTCAGGGACAGACGAATGGTGAAGAAGACCGGAGACAGCGGCGAGATCCTGCGCTGCTCGTTCTGCAACAAAGACCAGAACGACGTCAGGAAGCTGATCGCCGGGCCGACTGTCTTCATCTGTGACGAGTGTGTCGAGGTCTGCAACGACATCATCGCCGACGACAATCGGTTCGAGAGTCGTGGTGTCCGGACCTCGTTGCCCACGCCGCAGGAGATCAAGAAGTTCCTCGACGAGTACGTCATCGGTCAGGAGCTGACGAAGAAGAAGCTCGCGGTCGCGGTCTACAACCACTACAAGCGCCTCGAGATTCAGAAGCAGCCGCGCAGCCGCAACGACGTCGAGCTCACCAAGTCGAACATCCTGCTTGATCGGTCCGACCGGGACCGGCAAGACGCTGCTGGCCCAGACACTCGCCAAGCTCCTCTCGGTGCCCTTCACGATCGTCGACGCGACGACGCTCACCGAAGCCGGCTACGTCGGCGAAGACGTCGAGAACATCATCCTCAAGTTGCTGCAGGCCGCTGGCGGCGACATCGAGAAGTGCCAGCAAGGAATCGTCTACATCGACGAGATCGACAAGATCGGGCGCAAGGACGAGAACCCGTCGATCACGCGCGATGTCTCGGGCGAGGGCGTTCAACAGGCCCTGCTGAAGATTCTCGAAGGAACCGTGGCCAATGTGCCGCCCCAGGGCGGGCGCAAGCACCCTCACCAGGAATTCTTCCAGATCGACACCACGAACATTCTGTTCATCTGCGGCGGCGCGTTCGTCGGCCTCGACAAGGCCATCGAGCGGCGCGTGGGCAAGAAGACGCTGGGCTTCAAAGCCGACGTCAAGTCGCAGAAGAGCAAGGACGTCGGCGTCATCCTCGAACAGATCGAGCCGCAGGATCTGATCAAGTTCGGTCTCATCCCCGAGTTCGTCGGCCGCCTGCCGGTGGTGGGCACGCTGCACGAACTCGACAAGCCAGCGCTCGTTCAGATTCTCACGCAGCCGCGTAATGCCATCACGCGGCAGTACCAGAAGCTGTTCGAGTACGAGAACGCCAAGCTGCGCTTCACCGACGATTCGCTCGAGGCGATTGCCGAAATGGCCCTCGAACGCCGGATCGGTGCCCGCGGGCTGCGGATGATCATCGAGGACCTGATGCTCGACCTGATGTACCAGTTGCCAGGTCAGAAGAAGTCGCGCGAGTTTGTCATCACGCGCGAGATGGTGCTGAGCAAGAGCACAGGGCTCGAGGTCATCGAAAAAGCGGGATAGTCCTAGGCACCCGAGGACCCGAGGCACCCCCGGCACTTTATTGTTTATATGGTCGAAGTCTACGAAACACTCCCTATCGTCCCCCTCCGCGACGTCGTGGTATTCCCGCACATGATGATGCCGTTCGTGATTGGACGCCCGTCGTCCATCCGGGCGCTCGAGCATGCGCTGGCCAAGGACAAGCGGATCTTTCTCGCCGCCCAGCACGATGCGGCCATCGATGACCCCGGCTCCGAGGACGTCTACACCATGGGCTGTGTGGCCAACGTGGTACAGAGCCTCAAGCTGCCCGATGGCAACATCAAGGTGCTGGTCGAGGGCGTCGATCGCGCCCGCGTGATCGAGTGGAAAGAAGACAAGGGCTTCCACCGCGTGGTCGTGAAGGTGCTGCAGCGGCTGAAGGAGACGGCGGGCGACGTCGAGCAGACGATGAGCCGCGTGGTGTCGCTGTTCGAGCAGTACGTGAAGCTGTCGAACAACCTGCACTACGACGCCATGCTCGCCGCCGTGAAGGTGGACGACCCCGGCAAGCTCGCCGACACCATTGCGGCCCACCTGCTGGTCAGCGTCGACGAAAAGCAGAACCTCCTCGAAATCAACTCTCCGCTCGAACGCCTCAACCGCATTGCCGCCATTCTCGAAGCCGAGGTGGACAAGCTCCAGGTCGATCGCCGCATCCAGTCGCGCGTCAAGAAGCAGATGGAGAAGGCGCAGAAGGAGTACTACCTCAACGAGAAGATGAAGGCGATCCAGAAGGAACTGGGCCGCAAAGACGAGAAGGGCAACGAGATCGAGGAACTGAAAAAGAAGATCGAGCAGTCGCGGATGCCGAAGGACGTCGAGGAAAAGGCCGTCCAGGAGCTGAAGCGGCTCGAGGCCATGCCGCCGATGTCGGCCGAGGCCACCGTCTCACGCAACTACCTCGATTGGCTCATCGCGGTTCCGTGGCACAAGAAGACCAAAGAGAGCCGCGACCTCAAGAGCGCCGAGACCATCCTCAACGAAGACCACTACGGGCTGGACAAGATCAAGGAGCGCATTCTCGAGTTCCTGGCCGTCCGGGCGTTGGTCAAGAAGCCCAAGGCGACGATTCTCACCTTCGTCGGCCCTCCCGGGGTTGGCAAGACGTCGCTGGCGAAGTCGATTGCGCGCGCGATGAACCGCAAGTTCGTCCGGTTGTCGCTCGGTGGCGTGCGCGACGAAGCCGAGGTTCGTGGGCATCGCCGCACGTATATCGGCGCGTTCCCCGGCCAGATCATCCAGATGATGAAGAAGGCCGGAACGCTCAACCCCATCTTCCTGCTCGACGAAGTCGACAAGATGTCGATGGACTTCCGCGGCGACCCGTCGGCGGCATTGCTGGAGGTCCTCGACCCCGAGCAGAACAATGCCTTCCTCGATCACTACCTGGACGTCGAGTACGACCTCTCGCACGTGATGTTCATCTGCACGGCCAACGTGCTGCACACGATCCCGCAGGCGCTGCGCGATCGCATGGAAGTGCTGCAGTTGGCGGGCTACACGGAACAAGAGAAGGTCGAGATTGCCAAGCGCTTCCTGGTGCCCAAGTCGGTCGAAGGCAGCGGTCTCACCGACAAGAACATCACGTTCACGGACGAGGCCTGCAGACGGTGATCAACCGCTACACGCGCGAGGCGGGCGTTCGCAATCTCGAGCGTGAAATCAATTCGATCTGCCGCAAGATCGCCCGCAAGGTCGTCGTCGATGGTCCGGCGACGAGCGAAGAGATCACCGCCGAAAAGGTGACGCAGTTCCTTGGCGTGCCGCGTTTTCGACGCGACGGCGGCCGAAGAGCAGAACGAGGTGGGGATCGCCACGGGTCTGGCCTGGACCGAGGTGGGCGGCGAGATTCTGATCACCGAAGCGACGCTCATGCCAGGCCGGGGACGGCTCACCCTCACCGGCAAGCTGGGCGACGTCATGCAGGAATCCGCTCAAGCCGCGATGAGCTACGTCCGTTCGCGCGCCGAAGACTTCGGCATCGCGAAAGACTTCAATCGACGACTGGATGTCCACGTGCACATCCCGGAGGGCGCGATCCCGAAGGACGGCCCCTCGGCCGGCATTACGCTCGCGACCGCGCTGATTTCCGCCCTGTCACGCGTACCCGCTCGCCGGGATGTCGCCATGACGGGAGAGATTACGCTGCGAGGCAAAGTCCTGCCCATCGGTGGCGTGAAAGAAAAGGTGCTCGCGGCCCATCGGGCCGGTATCAAGAACCTGATCATCCCGAAGGACAACGAGAAGGATCTCGCCGACATCCCGAAGAACGTGCTGGATGTGATGAACCTCTATCTCGTGCAGTCGATGGATGAAGTGTTGAAGCAGGCGCTGTCGGGTCCGCTGACGCCGATTGTGCCGACGCCGGATGCCGCCGTCGAAGTGGACGAGGCATCGGACGCGATCACGCACTAGGTCAGGTGCGACAGGTGCGACGGGTCGCGTCGACGGTGTGGTGCTCGCTGAGTTCGTCACCAGTGCCATCGACGCAGCGGGCTTTCCAAAAGAACGCCTGCGGGAAGTGGCCTGCATCGGACGGTCGAATGTCGGCAAATCAAGTTTGATCAATGCGCTGGTCGGTCGCAAGGTTGCGCGCACCAGCGCCGCGCCCGGCAAGACTCGCCTGGCGAACTTCTATCGTGTGACACCGGATGGACGGCCGGCGTTCCATCTCGTTGACCTCCCCGGATACGGTTACGCCCGCGGGGGCGAGGCGGCGGCGCGCGAGTTCGAGGCCCTCACGGGCGCCTATTTTGGCGCAGGTTCCCGGATGGCACTGACAGGCGTGCTGCTGCTGGTAGACAGCCGCCATCCGGGTCTCGAATCGGACCGCCAGGCATGGAACTGGCTGCAGCACCTGGGCGTCACTTGTCACGTGGTCGCCACCAAGGTGGACAAACTGTCGCGCACGAACCGCGTGCGCCACTTGAAAGAGCTCGAACGGTTACATGAAGGACCGGTTGGGGCGGTTTCCGTCCAGACCGGCGAAGGGTTGAAGGAACTGTGGAAAACGATCGACACGCTTCTGCGACAGCCACTGCCGGAACCGGGGCACCCGCCGCGCTAGCCGGCGCGGGGGGCGTGGGGACGCTCCCACCACCACCGCCGAACAGGTCACACTGGATTTGACGACGCTCAAGGAATTGAGCGTGACGGCCTTGACCAAGATCGCCAGGGATCACGAGATTCCCGGGGCGACCGGCATGCGCAAGCAGGAACTCATCTTCGAGATCCTGCGGGCTCGAGCCGCCAAGGCCGGCCTCATCTTCTCCGAGGGCGTCCTCGAAGTCTTACCCGACGGGTTCGGCTTCTTGCGGGCCCCCGATTACAACTACCTGGCCGGGCCGGACGACATCTACGTCTCCCCATCGCAGATTCGCAAGTTCGACCTGCACACGGGGGACACGGTCGCCGGACAAATCCGTCCGCCCAAAGAAGGTGAGCGCTACTTCGCGCTCATCAAGGTCGAGGCCGTCAACTTCGAGCCGCCGAACCGCGGCAAGGAACGCATCTTCTTCGAGAATCTGACGCCCGCTGTATCCCCAGGAGCGGATCCGACTCGAATTCGACCCCGAGAATCTCTCGACGCGCGTCATGGATCTCATGACGCCGCTCGGCAAGGGTCAGCGCGGATTGATCGTCGCAGCGCCGCGGACCGGGAAGACGATGCTGCTGCAGGCGATCGCCAACGCCATCACCACGAACCATCCCGAGGTCTACTTGATCGTCCTGCTCATTGATGAGCGGCCGGAAGAGGTCACCGACATGCAGCGGTCGGTGAAAGGCGAAGTCATTTCGTCGACCTTCGACGAGCCGGCGCAACGTCACGTGCAGGTCGCCGAAATGGTGATCGAGAAGGCCAAGCGACTCGTCGAGCATGGCAAGGACGTGGTCATCCTGCTCGATTCGATCACACGCCTCGCACGCGCCTACAACACGATTGTGCCGACGTCGGGCAAAGTGCTGTCAGGCGGGGTGGACAGTAACGCCTTGCAGCGTCCGAAGCGCTTCTTCGGCGCCGCGCGGAACATCGAGCAGGGCGGTTCGCTGACGATTGTGGCCAGCGCGCTGGTCGACACCGGCTCGCGCATGGACGAAGTGATCTTCGAAGAGTTCAAGGGCACGGGCAACATGGAAGTGCACCTCGACCGGAAGCTCACCGATCGCCGCGTGTTCCCCTCGATCGATATTCAGAAGAGTGGCACGCGGAAAGAGGAGCTGCTCCTGCCCAAGGAGGACCTCAGCCGCGTGTGGGTGCTCCGCAAAGTGCTGACCCCACTGTCCCCCGTGGAGGCCATGGAGCTTCTCTTGTCGAAGATGGGCAAGATGAAGACGAACGCCGAGTTCATGGCGGCGATGCAGAACGGGAAGTAACCACGACGGTTCTCCACAGCGGTTCTCCACCTGGTTCTTCACGGTGGTTCCACGATGGTTCTTCACGATGGTTCTTCACGACGGTTCTGAGGCCCTCGGTTCAACCGCCGTCCAGAACCTCCGTCAAGAACCGTCGTTGAGAACCTTCGTCCAGAACCTCCGTGTAGAACCGTTGTTCTAGCACCTCAACCCGCCTTGCACTATCCTCAGCCAAGTGCTGAGCCTGCGGTTTCTTCGCATCGGTCTCCTTTTCATCTGGTCGATCGCGGGGGTGACCTCCGGCCTCGGGGCGCAGACCTACCAGGGCGGGGTCCGTGGTGCGGTTCGCGATGCCAACGGCGTGGTCCCTGGCGCCGACGTCACGCTCGTGAACGAAGAGACCACCGTGGCGCGGACGACGGTCAGCAATGCCGTCGGCGAATACGCATTCCCGAACGTCGTTCCGGCGGTTTACACGGTGCGGGCGTCCGTCAGCGGGTTCAAGACCTTCGAGAGCCGCGGCATCCGCGTCGGCACGCAGGAGTTCCTGACGCTCGATCTGTCGCTCGAAGTCGGCGAGCTTCGCGAAGCCATCACCGTGCGTGGCGATCGCCGGTGATCGAAACGACCAACGCGTCGGTTGGGACGCTGATCGAACGGCAGGCGCTCGAAACGCTGCCGAACGTCGGGTCGGAATCCGTTCGTGATCTCGGTGATTGCTCCCAACGTCATCCCGACCGGCGTGCCGCAGTTCGTGCGCATGCAGGATCAGAACGCGACCGCCATGTTGTCGCTCGGCGGCGGCCCACGCCGCGCCAACAACTTCCTGCTCGACGGCGTGCCCATCACCGATCTCTTCAATCGCGCGGCCATCATTCCGTCGATTGAAGCCGTCGAGGAAGTCAAGGTTCAGGTGTCGACCTACGATGCCGAGCTCGGACGAACGGGCGGCGGCGTCTTCAACACCACGCACAAGTCGGGGTCGAACGCGTGGCACGGCAGCGCCTTGTTCCTGGAACGGCCGGAATGGGGCACCGGCAAGCTGTTCTTCACCCGCGAGAGCGGGCAGCCGAAGCCCGAGACCTACTATCACCTCTGGGCCGGCTCGTTCGGCGGCCCGCTCATCAGGAATCGCACGTTCTTCTGGGTCAGCACCGAGGGATACAAGACCCAGACGGTCTCGATACGCGTCCTCATCATGCCGACGGCGCTCGAGCGCCGCGGCGACTATTCGCAATCCTTCGACGCGCAAGGGCGACAGATCGTCATCTACGATCCGTTGACGACGCGGCCGGATCCGGCGCGTCCCGGGCAGTTCATCCGCGATCCGTTTCCGGAAACGTGATCCCGCCGACCGCATCAACCCGGTGGCGCAGGAATCTCGTCAACCTGCTGCCGTTGCCGACGGCCGGGCGATCGCTGCCGCGGATCTCGCTGCCGATCGCCGATCTGACCAATCAGGCGACGGTGAAGATCGACCATCGCCTCACGGATCGGCAGACCATCAGCGGGACTGTTCGCCTGGTATCACTCCAAGGAGCCGGCGCCCCAGTTCTTGGCATACCGGGCGATCCGGGCGCCGATCTTCCAGCCGCGCACGGTCAACGTCGTGGCCATCAACGACGTCCTGGTCGCCGAGTGATCGGACGCGTGCTGGCGTTCCGCTACGGCTACCTGCGCTTCCGGGACGACTTTGCGTCGGTGCCCTCCGACGCGATCCGGCGCTTGGCTTCTGCGCCGGCGTTCGCAAGTGCGATCACGGGATTCCCGCGAATCTCCGCTCAGGCGTATGCATTGGGCGGTCGCTGCTGAACGGCGGGGCGCGGACCGAGAGCACGTCGTACTCGCATTCCGTCAGTGCGTCGTTGTCGCGGCTCGCCGGCCGTCACACGCTCAAGGCTGGCGGCGACTATCGGCTCATCGGCATGCGGGTCTTTGCGCCCGGTGACGTGAATGGCTCATTCGCGTTCACGTCCGCGTTCACGCAAGGGCCCGAACCCGAACGTCGGCGGCACGGCTGCCGGCGACGCGGTGGCCAGCCTGCTGCTCGGGATTTCCCGCGAGCGGCGCGTTCAACATCGGGACTCCCAATGACTTGTACACGCACTACGTCGCCGGCTACGTCCAGGACGATTTCAGGTTGCGGTCCAACGTCAGCCTCAACGTCGGCGTGCGCTACGAGTTCGAACAGGGCTTGAGCGAGCGCAACAACGCGTTCACCGTCGGCTTCGATCGCGAGCGCGCCGTTTCCCATCCAGGTGCCCGGACTCGATCTCAAGGGCGGTCTGATGTACGCCGGCGTCGACGGCTATCCCGAGCATCAGGGCAGTCCCGTCGCGGCTCAACTTCGGCCCGCGCGCGGCATCGCGTGGTCGCTCGACGCGCAAACCGTCGTTCGCGGCGGCTATGGGCTGTTCTGGGCGCCGTCGCAGATTGCGCAGGCGTTCGACCAGGGGGCGCTGGGCACGCGCGGCTTCACGGCGACGACCACATACGTGGCCAGCGACCGATGGCGGATTGACGCCGTGTGACGGCTGCTCGCTGACCAATCCGTTTCCGCAAGGTTTCGAGCAGCCGCAAGGCGCCGCGCTCGGGACTGCTGACCGGCGTCGGCGGCGATATCGACTTCATCGATCAGTCGGCGGGATCCGGATACGTGCATCAGTATTCGATCGACCTGAAGCGCGAGCTGCCAGGAAGGATGGCGGCGTCGGTCGGATACCTGGGCAGCCGCAGCGAGCGCCTCGCCGTGGGTGGCACCATCGACGCGCGGGTCAACATCAACCAGCTCGATCCGCGATACCTGGCGCTCGGGCAGCGCCCTGCAGGAGCAGGTGCCGAATCCGTTCTTCGGCATCGCCGCGTTCGGCGCGCTCGCCACGATCGCCGACGATTGCCCGCGGCGAGTTGCTGCGGCCGTACCCGCAGTTCAGGAACGTCTGTGCCCACCGCGTCAGCACGGCGCGCGCGCGCTACAACGCGTTGACCCTCGGCCTCGAGCGCCGGCAGCACGACGGCTGGGGCGCGCGCGTGAACTACATGTTCAGCGTGCGCAAGGACAACCAGTTCGGCGAGGGCAACGCTTTTCGTCATCAACCCAGCAGGGGGCCATCGACAACTTACGACCTCGAACGGGAGTTCGGCTACTCGCTGCTCGACGCGCCGCATCGACTCAACATCAGCGGCACGATCGAGCTGCCGTTCGGAGCCGGCAAGCGCTGGCTGCGCGCACGGCGGCGTGCTGGGCGCGCTCGTCGGTGGATGGGCGGTCAGCGGCGTCGGCAGGTATCAGAGCGGCTTCCCGATCGCCGTGTTCCAGAACAACAACAACTCCAATCTGCTCGGCAGCGGCCAGCGGCCGAACATCGTCCCCGGGGGTCGATCCGCGCCTGCCCGGCAGCCCTGAGGACAACTACGATCCGACCTGCAACTGCATCCGATGGCTGAACCCTGCCGCCTGGAGCGCGGCGGCGCCGTTCACGTTCGGCGATGCGCCGCACGTCGACGCGCGCGTGCGCACGCCGCTGCGAACGAACTGGGACATCGCGGTGCACAAGACGCACGCCGATCGGTGCGGCGCGCCTGACGGTTCGCGCCGAGGTGATCAACGCGTTCGACGACCCGGCGTTCGCCGGCCCCGCGTCGCGTTCGGCGCCCCGGGTCACGTGTTCGGGCAGATCGCAGGCGTCAACGGCTTCCCACGAACGCTGCAACTGATGGCGCGAGTCGCATGGTAGAAGGCACGAAGCTCGGTCCCTACGAAATCCTCGGGCTCATCGGCGCCGGCGGCATGGGCGAGGTGTACCGCGCGCGCGATACCCGACTCGGACGCGATGTCGCGATCAAGACATTGCCGTCGGGACTCGCCGCCGATGCCGAACGGCTCAAGCGCTTCGAGCTGGAAGCCCGGGCCGCCAGCCAGCTGTCGCATCCCAACATCCTCACCATCTACGACATCGGGACGGCCGACGGCCAGCCGTACATCGTCTCCGAGCTGCTCGAGGGCGAGAACGCTGCGCGAGCGTCTGATCAGGGGCGCCCTGCCGCCGCGAAAGGTGGTCGAGATTGGCGTCGCCATTGCCGGGGCGCTGGCGGCCGCTCACGCGCGCGGCATCGTGCATCGCGATCTCAAGCCCGAGAATCTGTTCCTCACGCGCGACGGTCGCGTCAAGATTCTCGACTTCGGGATCGCCAAGCTGACGCAGCCCGATCAGGACAAGCCCGCGGCGCGCGCCGACGGTCACGATCATGACCGAGGTGGGCATGGCGGTTGGCACGCTCGGGTATATGGCGCCCGAGCAGATGAAGGGGCAACCGGTCGACCACCGCGCCGACATCTTCGCGTTCGGCGCGGTCCTGCACGAGATGATGGCCGGGGCGCCGGCGTTTCGTCGTGACTCGCGGATCGGACCGTCAATGCCGTCCTCGAGTCGGATCCGCCGGCGTTGTCCGACACCGTGGCGCCGGCGATTCGTCGGATCATCGCGCAGATGCCTGGAAAAGGATCCGGACGAGCGGTTTCAATCCGCCCGCGATCTCGCGTTTGCGCTCAACGCGCTCTCGGACACGATCGCCGGCCGTGGCGAGCCGCGAGGCGGACCAGCGGTCGGGCGGCTGAGGATCGATTGGCGGATCGCCGCGCTTGCCGTCGTCCTGGCGGCCGCGCGCCGCGGCGGGCATCGCGTGGCGCCTGCGCTCGAACGTCGCGTCGCCACCTCGCACGACGAAGCACTTCTTGTTTCAGCCCAGGACTCCGAACACTGACAGCGTCATCGACTGTCGCCTGACGGGCGACGGCTCGCATTTGTCGCGCAGGGACGCCGGACGCGTCAGCTCTTTGTCAAAGCGATGGATGACGATCGAGGCAAAGCCGGTGGCCGGCACCGACGGCGCGGCCGGGCCGTTTTTTCTCGCCCGATGGCGAGTGGGTGGCGTTCTCGGCCGGGGAAAACTGAAAAAAGTGGCGAGTGCGAGGGGCGGACGCCGGTGACGCTCTGCGACGCGCCCGAGTTT
Source organism: uncultured Acidobacteriota bacterium (assembly GCA_963734095.1). Classification (GTDB taxonomy): domain Bacteria; phylum Acidobacteriota; class Vicinamibacteria; order Vicinamibacterales; family UBA2999; genus JACCSI01. The sequence continues at coordinate 55,744 of CAVTGK010000043.1, forward strand.
TTGGGCGGCAGTTGGGGAGACAACGGTCAGATTGCTGTTCGCCGGGCGGACGCGTGGGTTGATGCGTGTCTCGGCCGAAGGAGGCATCCCAGAACCGTTGACCACGCCGGATCAGTCGCGCGGCGAGATCGACCATCACGCCCCGCACTGGCTCCCCGGCGGCAGGGCCCTCCTCCTGACGCTCCACGCGGGCCCGGAGGTCTTTCGGGTGGCCGTTCGCTCGCTCGACACCGGTGAGCAACGCACGTTGATTGAGGACGGGTTCGACGCGCGCTATGCGGATTCCGGTCACATCGTGTACGGCCGCGCCAACACGCTCTGGGCGGCGCCATTCGACCTCGAGCGCCTCACCATCAGCGGGCCTTCCGTGCCCGTCGTCGAGAACCTGTTTACGGTCGATGACAGCGGCGTGGCTGGGTTCAGCGTCGCCTCTGACGGGACGTTGATCTATCTGCCGGCGCACGCCATCGGAGACCGGACGCTGACCTGGGTCGACCGCACGGGCAAGGCCGAACCCCTGCCCTCTCCGGCACAAGCGTACGATTTCCCCGCCCTCTCGCCTGACGGGCGCCGCGTCGCCGTTCAAATCTCCGAAGGCGCACGAAACAACATCTTCGTGTACGAGCTCGGCACCGACGTGCTCCGGCAAGTGACCCGCGACGGCTCCGAGTCACGACCGTTATGGTCGCCGGACGGCAAGCGGCTGACCTATGCCGCCCGCCGGAAGGAGGAGCGGCACATTTTCTGGCAGGCGCTCGATGGCAGTGCGGCCGCCGAGTCGCTGGTCGTCCAGCCGAAACGATGTGTGGCCGGGCGCGTGGACACCGGACGGCGCGGCACTCGTCTTCGTGGAGTCGCCTCCGACCGAAATCAGCGACATCAAGCTGCTGCGACGCGGCAGCGGCACGTCGCGCGATCGAAGCCCCTGGTAGACGGCCCGACGGAGGACATGTGGCCGAGCCTGTCGCCGAACGGCCGAGTGGATCGCTCTTTTCGTCAATGGACCGAGGCGTCTATCAGTGTATGTGCGACCTTTCGCCGGCGGCGCGCCCGATCCAGATTTCCGACTGACGGCGGCCGTCAGGGCCGCTGGGCCCGCGATGGTCGAGAGGTGTTCTACCGGGCCTCGAGACCGCATGATGCGGGTGCCCATACAAACCAGCCCGGAATTGATCGTCGGCAAACCCGAAGTGCTCTTCGCCGGTGAGTACCACGGAGCCGCGGACGGTCCACCGAACTACGATGTGTCGCCTGATGGGCAACGATTCCTCATGGTGAAGCCTGGCGACGAGGAACGAGCGGCCGCGCCGATTCACATCGTGCTGGACTGGTTCGAGGAGCTGAAGCAGTCGCGTGCCAGTTCCGCGCTAGTCCTCCATTCCTTGATATCGTTGTGCAGTGACGACCATCCGTGTGGCCTTGACTCAGATGGCGTGTGGTGATGATGCGGACGCCAATCTCACGCGACAGGTGGCGCTGATTGAGCGCGCCGCGCGCGACGGCGCTCAAATCATCTGCACGCAGGAGCTGTTCCGCTCCAAGTACTTTTGCCAGGTCGAAGACCATCGCTTCTTTCAGCTGGCCGAGACCATCCCCGGGCCGTCGACCGAAGCCTTCCAAGCTCGCGCGAAGATCACGGTGTCGTGATCATCGCGCTCCCTGTTCGAACGGCGCGCGGCAGGGCTGTATCACAACACTGCCGTCGTCATCGATGCCGACGGCTCGTTGCTGGGCGTGTATCGCAAGATGCATATCCCGGATGATCCGCTCTATTACGAGAAGTTCTACTTCACCCCCGGCGACACGGGGTTTCGGGCCTGGAAGACGCGCTACGCGACGATCGGCGTGTTGATCTGCTGGGATCAGTGGTTTCCAGAGGGTGCACGGCTCACGGCCATGCAGGGTGCCGAGCTCCTGTTCTATCCGACCGCCATCGGCTGGCATCCGTCGGAGAAGGCCGAGTACGGTCGGGCCCAGCATGAATCATGGGAGCTCATCCAGCGTAGTCACGCGGTGGCCAACGGCTGTTTCGTGTGCGCGCCCAACCGAATCGGGCACGAGATCGTGCACGGCGTCGATCGTCAACCGGTCGATCCGGATGGGATCGAGTTCTGGGGTCAGTCGTTCGTCGCCGCGCCCGGACGGATCGGTCATGGCCCGCGGGTCGGTCGATCGCGAAGAGGTGCTGGTGGCGGATTGTGATCTCGCGCGGGTGGAATTCAGCCGCACTCACTGGCCGTTTCTGCGCGATCGCCGCGTCGACGCCTACGGCGATCTCACCAAGCGGTTCGTCGGACTTTAACGTCCTCTCAGAATCCGCATGACATCAACGAAAACTGCCAGGGGGACAGGCCCTGTCATCGGGGGACAGGCCCTGTCACGGGGGGACAGTCCCTGTCACGAAATGTATGCGCAGGCTGACCGGCACGCCCGCGCGACAGGGGTTTACCTTCCCGGCGGAATGGGAGCGACATGCCGGCACCTGGATCAGTTGGCCGCGCCCGGAAGGTATCTCCTTCCCCGGGCGCTACCAGGAATGCATCGACAACGTCGTCGAGGTCATCCGCGCCATCAGCCAGTTCGAGCCCGTCCATCTCAACGTTCCCAATATCGACTACGAGGAGATCGTTCGAGCGCGCCTCGCGGTCAGGAAGGTCGCCACCCGGCGCATCCGTTTTCATCACATCCGCACCAATGAGTGCTGGACGCGGGATCACGGACCCGCGTTCGTCGTGCGGCGACGCGGCCGTCGGCGCACTCTCGCCATCGTTGACTGGGGATACAACGCGTGGGGCGGCAAGTATCCACCATTCGATGCCGATGATGCGGTTCCCACGCGAATCGGCGAAGAGCTGGGCCTGCACGTGTTCCATCCCGGAATCGTGATGGAAGGCGGCGCCGTGGACTTCAACGGCGCCGGCACGGTCATGACGACGACATCCTGTCTGTTGAACAAGAACCGAAATCCCGGACTGTCCAGGAACGACGTCGAGCGGTATCTCAAAGGCTACTACGGGCAGCAGCACGTCGTCTGGCTTGGTGATGGGATCGCTGGCGACGATACCGACGGCCACATCGACGATCTCGCACGATTCGTCAGACCACGAACAATCGTGATCGGGATGGAAACCAACCGACGCGATCCGAACTACGAAGTACTTCAAGACGGCTCGGCGCCGGCTCGCTCGTGCGAAGGATCAGGACGGCAGTGCGTTCGAGATCGTCGAGCTGCCGATGCCGCGGCCGGTGGTGTTCCGCGGACAGCGGCTACCCGCGACCTACATGAACTTCTACTTCGTCAACGGCGGGCTGCTGGTGCCGACATTCGGTCAGCCCGACCGTGACACCCGCGCCCGGTCGATTCTCGAGAGTCTGTTGCCACGTCACAAGGTCATGGGCGTCGATTGTCGCGCGCTGATCTGGGGCCTCGGCGCCATCCACTGCCTGACGCAGCAGCAGCCGTTAGGCTTAAGGCAAAGTGCCTAAGGTGCCGGTGGTGCCTTCAGGTGCCGAAGGTGCTGGTGCACAAGTGCTGCTGCTTACTTGCGGGTTCCCCCAGTCAATTCCTCGTTTACCAACGTCTCGATACGGAGAGCCGCTTCGGTCTCGCACTTGTCCGTCAGACCCCTTCGACAGTCTCGCGTGCCGATGCGTCGGTACAGCACGAGGGTTGTCGCCGCGTCCACAGTATCCGGGTCACGCACGATTTCGACGGCGTGCTGCATTTCGTGGGCGATGGTCGCGATGAGGCGATCATCAGTGGCCGTCGTATTGAGCTTGATGCGGATGTGGCGGCGCTGCACATCCCCGTCAACATTCGAGACACACGAGCGAATGCGTCCGTTCGCGCACAGGCCGAATTGAACGACCACGACCGCGTTCGAACGCTGAATCTCGTCGACGAGACCTCTGAAGACCGCAGATCGCACATGGCCCTCGAGTATGAGACGACGCATCTCCGCATCCGCCGGCTTGAGACGTGTGAGCGCGAGCGCCGATGGCTGCGCCAGGACCGGTGTGACAGACAACGCTACCGCTGCAACTGCACCAAGCAGGATGAACGACGCGCTCGCCACGGCTGGTCCTCTCTGGCCGCGCTCGCTTCGATGAGCAGGGCTGAAGGACCACAGGGCAACGGGAGTTCCATCGCCTGGCCGGCAAGAAGAGTGTCTGTGCCTTCACTGACAACTCCTTGAGGCACTACATGTTCGGAGGGTGATGCACCGGGAATGGCGAGTCGCAATGGCTCGTCGCGTGCGCGCGATCGCTATCTTCCCGGATACGTTCGTTTATCCATTCGGATGCGTCACGCTGCCAGTTCGGCGGATCAGGAAAGACTATCTGTTCGGATAGGGTTGGATCGCTTCGAGAGGAGCGGTGCATACTCATAATCAAACTACGGTGGCTTCCGCCTTTAGGCGGAAGATCCCAGCGGACGGTAATCTTCCGGCTAAAGCCGGAAGCCACGCGATCGATTAATTCACGCGTATCGATTGATTCACGCGTTCGATTGATTCACGCGGTCGATTGATTCACGCGGTCGATTGGTTCGCAGACTGGCTGCCATGACGATTGCGAAGGCTTCATCAGTTTTGTCGACATCAGGAGGGAGCGAGGCCCGCTCCTGATCGTTATCGCCGGACCGGCGCGCGGAAGGTCCGTTCGACTCGACGGAACGGTCACCGTCGGCCGTGATGAGCAGAACCTTCTGCCAATCCCCGACCCGGCGCTTTCACGGCGCCACTGCCTGATAGAGCGTGCCGGCGATCGAGTCGTCCTGAAAGACATGGGCAGCAAGAACGGCGTGTTCGTCAACGGCTGCCCCATCACCGAACGCGCGCTCGTCGACGGAGATCAGGTGCGGATCGGTGATTCGGCGCTCGTCGTCCTGCTGCCCGCGAGTCCTGCGCCGGTCGAGCCTGTCGATTCCAGCGTGACAATCGTCGAACGGCAGCCGATCACCTCGACGACGATTTCGATGGAAGGCGCGCGGCGTCGCTATTTTGGTGCTCCGTCCGCGGTCGTGACACCGCGGGCCACCCGGGATCTCGCGCTCCTGTTCCGATTGAGCGACGCGCTGCAGAGCGTGACTGCGGTGGAAACGCTGTACGAGGTTCTGTTGCAGCACGGTCTGGAAGCGGCTGACGCTCGAGGAGCGTCGATTCTCACGACCAGGCCCGGCGACGACACGCTCGCGGTCGTCATGTCAAAGAGCGCGCCGGGGGAACCGGTCGCGCTCTGCCGCGCTATCGCCGAACGAGCGATTCTCGAGCACGCGGCGATCTCGTCGGGCGACGACACGCCGACCTTGTGTGTACCGCTCCTCGGTTCCGACACGGTTCGCGGCGTCTTGTGCTTGAGTGCGCCTCGGAATGCCGCGAGCTTTACCGAGGACGACATGCGACTGCTGGCCGCGATCGGCTCAATTGGCGGACTGTCGTTACAACGTCTCCAGCACCTCGACTGGCTCCGTGGCGAGAATGCCCGGCTCAGGCAGGACGTGGCGATCGAGCACAGCCTCGTCGGCGAGAGCACCGCGATGCAAGCGGTCTATCGTTTCATCGCGCGCGCGGCGCCAACCGATGCAACGGTGCTGCTGAGCGGCGAGAGCGGCACCGGCAAGGAGCTCGTCGCGCACGCCATACACACCAATAGCCGCCGGGCGCACGGTCCGTTTGTGGCGATCAATTGCGCCGCTCTCCCCGATGCGCTGCTCGAGAGCGAGCTTTTCGGTCACGAGCGCGGCGCCTTTACTGGAGCGATCGCACAACAACGAGGTCGGCTCGAAATGGCCGACCGCGGCACCGTGTTTCTCGACGAGATCGGCGAGCTCGCTCCACCGCTGCAGGCCAAGCTCCTCCGTGTCCTGGAGGACCAAGTCGTCGAGCGCATTGGCGCCCGCCGCGGCATCAAGATCGACGTTCGGGTGATAGCGGCCACGAATTGCAACCTCGAGGAGGCCATCGCGCAGGGCACGTTTCGACGAGACCTCTACTACCGGTTGAACGTCGTGGCCCTCGTCATTCCGCCGTTGCGGGAGCGCCGCGACGACCTGCCGCTCCTCGCCGCGTACTTCGTCCGACGGCACGCGGCGCGCTGTCAGCGCGCCGTCAAAGGCATTTCGCCCGCGGCTCGTGCCCTGCTGACACGCTACGACTGGCCGGGCAACGTCCGCGAGCTCTCCAATGCGATCGAACGCGCGGTCGTTCTTGGCTCGAGCGACGTCATCGTGCCAGACGACCTGCCCGAGGGCATTCACGAGGTCGGCTGCGACACCGATGCCCCCACCGGGTACCACGCGCAGGTTGCCGCCAACAAGCGGGAGATCATCCGCGAAGCGCTCGAGCGCAGCGGCGGCAATGTCGCCCGAACGGCGCGCGCCCTCGACCTCCAACCAACCTACTTGCACCGGCTGATTCGAAACCTCGGCCTTCGCGACGCATCGACTCGCGAAGAGCCGACGAGCTGACAGTCGAGGCGCCGCTTCGCTCGACGACCTCGCGTAAGATCACGCCATGGCGTCTCCCCTGCGACTGCTGGCCGACCAGGCGTTTTCGCGCGCCGCCGGGGCACCGCTGGTCGAGGGCAACCAGGTCCAGTTGCTGTGCGACGCGGAGGAGAACTACCCCGCCTGGCTGGATGCCATCAACAATGCCCGGCGCTGGATCCACTTCGAGAGCTACATCATCCACGACGACGAGACGGGTCGCGAATTCGCGGCGGCGATGACGGCGGCCGCGAAGCGCGGTGTGCGCGTGCGGATCGTTTATGACTGGCTCGGCGCCCTCACTGCGACCACGTGGATGTTTTGGGAGCGGCTGCGGCGGGCTGGCGCAGAAGTGCGACCGTTCAACCGGCCACGGCTCGACTCGCCGCTGGGGTGGTTGTCACGAGACCACCGGAAGATGCTGGGCGTCGATGGGACGGTCGGCTTCGTCACCGGACTTTGTGTCGGCAATATGTGGTGCGGAGGCGAAAGAAACAAGGGCGCCGATCCCTGGCGGGACACCGGCGTGTCCATTCGAGGGCCCGCCGTCGTCGAAGTCGAACAGGCGTTCGCCGAGGTCTGGGACGGCGACCGGACGACCGTTGCCGTCGGATGAAGTGCCCGAAGTCGGATCGATCGCTGTGGCCGGCTCGGTGGCCCTGCGCGTGATCGGCACACGACCATCAACCGGTGCGGTGTTCAGACTCGATCAGCTCGTCTCCGCCGTCGCTCGCGAGCGGCTGTGGATCACTGATGCGTATTTCGTCGGCGCCTCGCCCTACGTCCAGGCGCTCATCGCGGCAGCGACGGACGGCGTCGACGTTCGCCTGCTGGTGCCTGGCAGCGGCACGGATCTCCCAGTGGTCCAGCGTTTGACGCGCGCGGGATATCGCGGGCTGCTCGAGGCGGGCGTCCGAATCTTCGAGTGGAACGGCACGATGGTGCATGCCAAGACTGCTGTGGCGGATGGGCGCTGGGCGCGCGTCGGGTCGACCAACCTCAATATTCAAAGCTGGCTGGGGAATTGGGAACTGGACGTCGCCATCGAGAACGAGGACTTCGCTCGCCAGATGGAGGACGTCTACCAGAGCGATCTCGAGAACGCCACCGAGATTGTCCTGACGGAGTCGCGCGTCACCAGCACCCGGCCCGATCGCGTCAGGCCCCGCGTCTCCAGGACAGACCAGTGGCGGCAGGGGAAGGGCACCGGACGAACCCGTCGCGCGGCAGCGGCTGGCGCGATGCGAATGGGACACACCTTCGGGGCCGCGCTGACCGCGCGCCGTTCCCTGGGAGCTGCCGAAACCGGGACGCTGGTGTGGGGCATCGCCGTGCTGGCCGCTCTGGGCGCAGTCAGCCTGAAATGGCCCCGGGCCATCGCCTACCCGCTGGGTGTCCTGCTGCTGTGGCTGGCGGTCAGTTGGCTGCTCCAGGCCGGCAGGGCGTGGTGGAAGCGCGATCACACGGCTCGGACGCACGAGCGTTCGCTGCCTCGTCGAATCGACGCGGCTTAAGGCCGACGCTTCGCGTCGGAAGGCCGGCGCTGCGCGCCGATGGCCGCTCGCTGTCGCTCGCGGATGGCTCGGCATTCGCCGGATGGCTTGGCTAGCGCAGTTGGCACTGCTCGCTTCGCGCGCGGACACGCTGCTATACTGGTGTTTTGGTCATTCCGCCGGAAAGCGTGCAGAGGGCTAGTGGTTCGAATCAGCTCGCCGAAGCCCTCGCGACACCGGATCCGGCAACTGGAGACGCGATCGTGAAAGAAGGAATCCACCCTCAGTACGAAGAGGTCACCGTCCACTGCGGCTGCGGCGCGACGTGGAAGACCCGGTCCACCAAGAAGGACATGCACCTCGACATCTGCTCCAACTGCCATCCGTTCTTCACCGGCCGGCAGAAGCTGCTCGACATCGAAGGTCGCGTCGAACGCTTCACCAAGAAATTCGGGACGCAGACGTCCGAACAGCGGAAGACGGCGGCCAAGGCCGCCAAGGCGACGAAGGCCACCAAAGCCAAGGCCGCCAAGAAACCCAGCTAGATCGCGGCCGCGTCCTCGAAAGCGGCAAATAAGCCGCCTCGGGCAGGGCTTGCTACCTGCCGGACGGCAATCTTGCGCTCGATGCGGCGCAGTCGGTACTCCGCCTGCTCGCGGCGCCGGATCGCCGTCTGATCCGCCAGGACGTCGAGGACCAACGCACGGGCGGTGTCGAGATCGCGTGAGCGATGCTCGTGGTGAATCGCGAGCGCCTCGCGCGCCTCGCGCCGCAGGATCGCCGAACACCCGGGAGTGTTGACGAGTTCCTGCCAGGCCACGGCCGCTTCGGCCATGCGGCCGGCACGCCGCCGCAGCAGCGCCAGCCGCCGGAGCGAGTCGGCGTGCACGTCGGGCTCGCGGCCGACGCGCGCCGCGAGACGCCGCAGCTTCCCGGTAACAGATCTCTGCGTTGTCGAGCACACCGGCACGCTCGTACAACCGCCCGAGGCCCAGGCACTCTCGCGGATGCGTCGTCGCCGTCGGACCGCGGTCAATGAGGCGGAGCGCTCGCGCCGTCACCAGCGCAAGGGAGACGAGGTCAATGCGGTTGTGCTCGAGGACGGCCTGGAGCGGATGCGCTTGCCCGTCGCGGACGAATCGGAAATACCGCGACGGAATCTCGAATCCCGGCACATCGCCGATGCGGTGATAGCCCGCCAGATGACGTTCGAGGACCGAGAGCCGGCAACTGTCGTCATCGAGCGCTGGGCCCGCAACGACGGGACGCTGCTTCCACAGTCGACGGGCAGGATGAAGCATGTCGAGATGCGGCAGATCCGCGAGCGGGAACGTCAGCCGGTGCAGCAGATAGCGAGTCTCGACCAGCGGGGCATCGAACGATCGGCCGTTGAAGCTGACAAGCGTGCCTTGAGTCGCCGTGAACTCGGCGACCCTGGCGAGCAAGGCGCGCTCATGCTCGAAGCCGGGAAGAAGAAACTGTCGTACGCGAAGCCCGCCGTCCTCGAGAATCGCGCAGCCGATGAGAAACGCCTGTGTGCCTGCCCCACCCGCCAACCCCGTGGTTTCAATGTCGAAGAAACACAGGCGGGACGAATACGGGTCCTCCAGCGCGAGCCGGCCACGCGCTCGACAGAATGTGCGAGTGCGTCGCTTTCCATTCTCGATGGTTTCGACGATCTCGCCGACCGGCTCACGCCCATGGCGACGATCGGACCCGTAATAACGATCGATGACAACCACCGCGCCGTCTGGCGACTCGAGCCACTGCCCGGCAAGGACGTCGGCCACGCGAGGGCCGTCGATCTTCAGCGGCGCCATGCGCGCGACAGGTGGCGCGGTTGCAGCCGCGCCACTCGGCGACACGGCATCTACCTGGCGCCCGGCGCCATTCACAACCTGTCGGAGACGATCGCCCAGGTTGATCGCCATGGCTAAAACGGCATCTCCTCGACAGCCGAGGCAACGGCAGCTGGCGATGTGTTTACTGCTCGCATCTGTCCACCGGTCAAGTGATCGAGGATGCGAAGCGCGACCGTCTTGGCGAGCGGACCCGTTTGCCCGATCGGGCCGACACAGCTCGGGCAGCCGTTCTCACATGGGCAGCTGGCAATCAGCTCGTCGCGTGCGCATCGAGCAACTCCGCCTGCATCGAGAACAGCGGTTCGCTGAACCCGATTCCGCCCGGATACGCGTCGTAGATGAAGATGCGCGGCGTATCCCCATCCGCTTGTCTCGGTCTGGGGCACGGCGCCGCGCGAACTGGCCCCCGCGTTGATTGACAAGCCGACATCATGGCCGTCGCACATGAGGAGCAGCGTGGCGATCTGTTTCATGGCGAACGCCAAACCGAAAATGCCATCGCGCCGATCGTCGGTGGCGTACGGGCAGCGCCGCCAGCGTCTCGAGCGGAATCTCGAGCCAGTAGGCGGTCGTGTGCATCTGCTGTTCGGGCAGATCGAGCTCACCCGATCCAACGTTCTCGTTGGTGTAGAACTTGATCTTCTTGAAGCCCACCACGCGAGAGACGACGTGCACTTCGCCGTGGTTGGCGACGCCCGGCGCATCGGTCGCGAACCGATCGAGGATCGTCACCCTCGTGTGCGTGATCGCGTCGGTGTAGTAATCGCAGTCGACCTGCTTGACGTAGGCCTTGCGGCCTTCGAAGTCGAGCCTCTCGACCTGAAAGAGTCGGCCCTCGATGATGTAGATCGCCTTCGGATGAAGCGTTGGGGGGCCGCTCGTGAAGTCGGTTTCCGCGATCACCTTGGCACCGGCCGTCTGATCGACGACGACGAAGTTGTCGGACGAAATCGACCGCAGGCTCACGGCATCTGCGGGATACGATTCGCTCGTCCAATGCCACTCGCCGCCAGCCTCGTCCGCGTCTGCGGCCGGCGAGTCTCGAGCGCCGCTTCGGGCAGATAGATGAACAAGTCCTGCCTCCTGAAGCACGCCCAGTACCTCCTGGACGCTCACCCGCCCAAAGGCATCGTCGGTCGAGAACGGCAGCTCGAAGGCCGCGCACTTCACGTGATCGACGAGGATGTGCAGGTTGTCGGGATTGATCAGCGCGTGTTCGGGCGAGGCATCGAAGAAATAGGACGGATGCCGGACGACAAACTGGTCGATCGGGGCGCTCGACCCGACGAGCACCGCCGCCGACCGCAGCGATGCGTCGTCCTGCGCGCGCCCGGCGCGCTGCCACGTCGCGGCAATCGTGCCGGGATAACCGGCGAGCACGGCGACATCCAGCGCGCCGATGTCGATGCCCAGTTCGAGCGCGTTCGTGGAAATCACGCCGCGAACGAGTCCGTCCCGCAGCCCACGCTCGATCTCGCGACGTCGCATCGGCAAGTACCCGCCGCGATAACCTCGAATCAGCTCCGGCATGCCGGGCACGTCCTCGAAGTCTTCCTTGAGGTAGGTCGTCAGGATCTCGGTCGAGAGACGGCTCTGCGCGAAGACAATGACCTGAAGATTGCGCCGCAGAAACTCCCCCGCGACGCGACGGGTTTCGGTGAGATACGAGCGCCGGATCCCCAATTCGCGGTTGACGACCGGAGGATTGACGAAGACGAAGAACTTCTCGCCGCGAGGCGCACCGCTGTGCGCGACCAGCTCGAAGGGCCGCTCGGCCAAACGCTCCGCGAGCTCTCGGGGATTCGCGATGGTTGCCGAGGAGCAGATGAATTGCGGATTCGACCCGTAGTGACGCGCGATCCGGTGCAGTCGTCGCAGGACGTTGCACAAGTGACTGCCGAAGACGCCCCGATACGCGTGCAGTTCGTCGATGACGATGTAGCGAAGGTTCTCGAACAGCTTGGCCCAGCGCGGATGGTGCGGAAGGATGCCCGAGTGGAGCATGTCGGGATTGCTGAGCACGACATGCGCACGCGTCCGAATCGTCCGCCTCGCATCGGCTGGGGTATCGCCGTCGTAGGTGTGCACGCCGATGGCATCACTGCCCACTTCCGCGAGCTCGCGCACGAGCTCGTGCAGTTCCGCCATCTGATCCTGCGCCAGCGCTTTGGTCGGGAAGAGATAGAGCGCGCGACTCGACGGATCGCGCAAGATCGCATCGAGCACCGGCAGGTTGTAGCACAGCGTCTTGCCCGACGCCGTCGGCGTCGTGACGACGATGTTGTGTCCCGCCGCCACGTGGGCAAAGGCTTCGGCCTGATGGATGTAGAGCTGCGTGATCCCGCGGCGTTCGAGTGCGGCCTGCAGTCGAGGATCGATGGAGTCTGGAAAGGGTGCGAACCGCGCCTCCACGGCTGGCAGCCGCCTGACCGCGGTGACGACGCCGTCCGGCGTGTCCTCGCGAGCGACCCAAGGACCTGGTGCGAGCTTTTCGAGCGCTCCCTGAAGCGCAACCTCCTTGCGTTCGAGGCTGCGGACCGCGGGAAGGCTCATGGACTGGTCATGCTACACGATCAGGCGGCGAAAGCGAAGATCGGGCGCAATTATGTCTTTCCCAAACCAACGTATCTCGCGGTCTAACGTTGTTTGACGGCTAGGGCGATGACCGCCAAGACGGGTGGGACGATCATTGGCACGCCCAGCCCAATCGACATCCACCAACCTTCGTCCCGATCAAGAACATCGCGAAAAGTCCGTTCACGAGAATGGCCAGTAACCTAAGGTGCTCCTGCCATTTCATCGTCTTTTCACTGCCTTCTTTCGAGTTCGTTTCTTCGCCTTGCCCGCACTACTACCGGGCGTGCCCTTCGGAGGCGGGGGCGTGCCGAGTAGGGCCTTCACCGTCTCGTCAAAGTCGAGCGGGATTGCGATCACCTTTTCGCAAACCGCCAGCCGCCACAGCACCTGGCGATTCGCGCTGCCCAAAAAGCCGCGCCACAACGGTGGACCACCTCTCCATTCAATCTCCGTAAGGCTGGCACCCAACGAAGTCCCGAGTTCCCTCCCAAAGCGCTTGCAACATGGCGGCGATGCGGTGCGCCGTCATCATGACCGCTTCCGCTGAGTCTTCAGGGAAACCACTATCCTCGGAGATCTTCACCGAAAACTGCGGTTGGTGCAGCGCGAATGTTGTCGTCGCCGCAACAGGCGGCTCGGCTCGCGCCTCCCGGTTCGCGGCGTGGAAAAACGGCCTTTCCGCGTTCGAGCTGTCGATGCCGGCGGCGGCTTGGGTGATCCGCACGCCTGTCCAGAATCGTTTGGCCGTCGGGTCTGCCGATCACCGGTGGCGAATCAGGGCCGCCGCCGCGCGACGCTGCGAGGCCGTTTTATCTGCTCGAGATCACGCCGCTCACAGGTCGGCGCGAGCCGAGCCGCCTGTTACGGCGACACACAGCGGATGCAGGCGAGTTCTTGCATTTCAAGCACCTCGAGCATCTTGCTGCGCTCCGCGGCAGCCTCTGGTTGCCGAGTAGCTCAACAAACCGCTGGCATCGAAGCGAACAGTTCCGGCGCAATGTGCCAAGGTGCCCGCGTCCGTCAAGTTGGCTCCGGAAACGCTATCGTCCATTTGAGAAAGTCGCGTTTCCTGAATTTGTCCTCGATCTTGAAGTCGGCGGTGGTCAAGCCTGTTTCTGGCTTCGAGCGGCCATACCACGAACGTTCGAAGGCTGTGATCTTGAAGACTGACACGTGGGCCTCGGCACGGAAGACCGGAGGCTGCGCCTGGGGCGTGCCCGCCAGTAGGGCCAGGCAGGCATACCGAGAATCAATCCCGCAGTCATGGCTTCCGTGTTTCCGCGTCTAGACCGCCAGCTGCTCCCGCACCAGATCGAAATCCGGGTCGCGTGGCAACCGCCATCGCGTAAATGCGGGGAGCTCCGACAGCGGCCGCTGGAGATGCTCGCGCGCTGACGCCGCATCGCCGCGCAGCGCGTACAGCGCGGCCACGTAGTAACGCGTAAACGGCTCGTCAGCGCCAGCCGCGAGTCGCGTCTCGAACTGCCGCAGCGCCTCGTTCTCGTGAAACTGCGCTTGATCGAGGTCTCCACGCTTTCGATACGCGGCTCCCAGCTTCTGCTGCAGCTCGATGCTGGTCCGTTCGCGCAACAGGTGATCTCCCACCGAGATCATCTCCAGCTCCCGACGATACTCGCGGATCGCATCGTCATAGCGGCCTTGCCGGTAGTGCACGTAGCCAAGGCGCGAATGGGCGCCGACGACGATGAGGCCGGTGGCGCCTGACATGGCCTGATCTTGAAGCCGGATGGCGTCGCGTGACAGCTGTTCGGCCGCTTCAAAATCACCGCGCAGCGTATAGAGCATCGCGAGCTGCAGGTGCATGTAACCAGCCGCTGGGTTCAGCCGCAGCGTCGCTTCGAACTCCGTAATCGCACCATCCACATCGCCTTTGCCGAGCCAGTACGCGCGCGCGAGCGATCCGTGCGTGGACGCCCGGTCGGGCGCCAGCCTGATACCTTCGCGCAACTCGGCGACCGCTTCGTCGTATCGGCCCATCGACATGAGCGTGTCGCCCAGCTGCTCGTGCGCTTCCGCATTGTTGGGGCGCAACCGAGCGGCCTCGGTGGCGAGCGTCAGGCTACGCTTGAACAGGTCCGGTCGCGACAGAAATGACCCTTTGAGATCGAGGGCACCGGCCAGTCCCAGCATGGCTTCGACGTAGCGGGGGTCGCGCTGCAATGCCTCTTCGAACAACGTAATCGCGCGATCAATCGACGCGCGATCGGCCAGTCGAAGGTTCAGCATCCCGCGCGAGAACACCTCGTAGGCCTCGATCGAGTAAGTCCCTGACTGGTCGGGAGCAGATTTGTCCTTTTGCGCGACCTCGACTTCCAACCCCTGCGCCAGCTCGTTCACCAGGCGATCCTGCAAATCGAAGAGATCATCGACCCGTCCGTCCACCTTGACGGTTGCGATCTGACGGCTGTTGGTCACCTCGATGACCTGCGCCGTGATGCGGATGCGCTCGCCCAATCGCTGATACGCGCCACTCACGGTGACGGTGGCGTTCAGCCGACGACCGAGCTCGATTGCCTGACGCTCGTCGAGGCTCCGGCCAATCTCGTTCAGGCTCCGCTGCAGCTCGAAGATCTGCTCGCGTGGGACGACGACGATCGCCTTCAACCGCGTCAGGTCGGACGTCAGCGATTCCGCGATCCCTTGCCCAACCCAGTCGTCGGCCGGGTTGCCGGTAATGTTCGCGAAGTTCAGCACCGCAACGCTCGTCGCCGATGACCTGGCCATTGCCGGCGGCGCGACGGGCATCGGCGACGCGGCATCCGCAAAATCGATGGGGCTCAGCCAGGCGCTGATGCCGCCGCGATGCGAGTCGGTCTGCACGATGCGACGCCGCGCGTTCAACAGATCGATGTAGAAATCACGCGCGGTCTGGTAGCGAAATTCCGGTCGCTTGTTGAGCGCCTTGCTCAGGATAGAGTCGATATCCTCGGTGACGTTGTAGTTGTAGCGCGCGATGGCATCGGGCTCATAGTTGAGGATGCGATCCGCGACCTCGGTCATGGTGGCGCCGTGGAACGGGAGCCGCCCGGCGAGCATTTCGTAGAGGACCACGCCACTCGAGAACAGGTCGGCGCGCTGGTCGACGTTGCTCCCGCTCAGCTGCTCGGGGGCCATGTAACTCAGCGTCCCCATGACCAGCCCCGGCGTCGTCACACCGGCCAGGGTTCGGGTCTCGTCTGGTCGCGGTGCCCTCAGGAACTTGGCGAGCCCGAAGTCGAGCACCTTCACGAGGTGCCTCGATGTGAGCATCAGGTTCGAGCTCTTGATGTCGCGATGCACGATGCCGCGGCCGTGCGCTTCGTCCAGCGCGTCGGCGAGCTGGAGGGCGACATCGAGCCCGTCCGCAACTGGGAGCGGTCCACGCGCAATCCGGCTCGAAAGCAACTCGCCCTCGACATACTCCATCGCGATGAAAAGCCCGCCGTCGTACTCGCCGAGATCGTACGTCACTGCGATGTGCGGCGAGCGGAGAAGAGCAGCCGCTTGCGCCTCTCGGACCAGCCGCTCACGCGCCTCGGGGTCGGCGTTCACCTGGGAGGCGAGAAACTTCAGCGCGACGCGACGGCCGAGGCGTTGGTCCTCGGCGAGGTAGACCTCCCCCATTCCGCCGCCGCCGAGTCGTTCGAGGACGTGATAGTGAAGGACGGTGGACCCAATGAGCCCTGTGCCAGTCGCCACCTTTCAATTATATTTGGCCGGCTATGCCCACTCTCGTCCGTCGTCTCGGGCTCTGGAGTTCGATCGGCATCGTGATTGGCATCACTATTGGCGGCGGCATCTTTCGCACACCAGCCGGGATCGCGACTCGCGTCCCCGAACCGATGATGATGCTCGCCGTTTGGGTAATCGGGGGGGTGGTTGTGCTTTGCGGCGCGCTCGCGTTCGCCGAGCTCGCCGCCTCGATGCCGGAAACCGGCGGCATGTATGTCTACTTGCGCGAGGGGTGGGGCCGGCCGTACGCCTTTCTTTACGGCTGGGCGCAACTGGTTCTGATCCGGGCGGCGGCGCTCGGCGGCATCTCGTCGGTATTCGGCGAGTACTTCCTCCGCGTGTTCGGTATCGACCCGGCGCTCCATCCCTACTGGGCCGACTACCTGGCGGCAGGCGCCATCGCGTTTGCCGCTGCCGTCAACATTGTCGGCGTACAGTTCGGTGCGCTCCTCACGGGCTTCTCGACAATCACCAAGTTCGGAGCGCTGGCGCTGCTCGTGGTGCTGTCGTTTGCCCTGGGTGGCAGCGTCGGGGCCAGTGTGTCGAACCTGGCGCCGACCGACACGCCGGTTCAGGCTGGGCTGTTTGGTTTGGCCCTGATTTCCGTCCTGTGGGCGTATGACGGGTTCGCTGATCTTTCGTTTGCGAGCGGCGAGGTCAAGGATCCACAGCGCAACCTGCCGCGCGCCATCATCTACGGCACGATCGCCATCATCGCCATCTATCTCTCGGCCAACGTCGCGTATCTCTACGTCAACCCGATCGAGAAGGTCCAGAGCTCGCGCCTGGTCGCCGCCGACACGATGGCTTCGCTCATCGGACAAGGCGGCGCCTCGTTCATCTCGGTCGTCGTGATGATTTCGACGTTTGGATCGTTGATGGGAAGCATGCTGGCATCGCCGCGAATCTTCTTTGCGATGGCGGACGACCGCCTGTTCTTCCGGCCGATCGCCGCTGTCCATCCGACGTTCAAGACGCCGTACGTCGCGATTCTGCTCGCCTGCGGTCTGGGCATCGCGATGGTGATGACGCAAACCTTCGAGCAGCTCACCGACACGTTCGTCCTGGCGATGTGGCCGTTCTATGCGTTGAGCGTGGCGGCGGTCTACACGCTGCGGCGTTCACACCCACACCTCAGCCGGCCGTACAAGGTCGTGGGATACCCGTTCGTGCCTGCGGTTTTTATCGCGGCGGCCTGTCTATCTCGTCATCAACGCGCTGGTGAACGACCCGAAGTGGACGGCCATCACCTTTGGGGTCGTGCTGGCAGGGCTTCCGGTGTACTACCTCGCATTCCGGTCGCAGGCAGAAGAAAAGTTCGGGCGTAGGTACAACGTACAGGCCACAGAGACACGAGCACGAGACACAGAGGGCACCGAAGCCAGAAATTCGCATGCCTCCGAGTGGCTTACGAAGATCACGTAAGCTGACGTTTTTGTGCTCGTGTCTTCGTGCGTCTCTGATCGTGTCCTGCGACCATCTGTGAATCCGAGTAAGTCGAGGCTCAGAACATGCGCGACTGTGAGCCATCGACGACGATCGTTGTGCCGGCGATCCAGCTCGCGCGCGGAGAGGCGACAAACGCGACCACATCGCCGACCTCATCGGCTCGGCCGAACCGACCAAATGGCAACTCTCGTTTGATGAACTCGGCGATCCCCTGTGGATCCGCCTGCTGACGTGCGTGCCATGAGCCGCCCGGAAACAGGATGGACCCTGGAGCGATGGTGACGACGCGGATGTTGTCCCGGGCCAGCTGCTGGGCGAGCGATTTGCCGAGACTGATCTCGGCGGCCTTGACGACGTTGTAGGTCATTCGTCCGCCGGCCTCACGCCCGAAGATGGACGAAATGATGACGATCGCCCCGCCGCCGCGACGGCGCAGGTGAGGGACGGCCGCGCGCGAGGCCCGGATCGTCGGAAATAGCGTGTGATCGAGCGCCTCACGCCATGCGTCCTCGCTGGTCTCTTCGAGCGAACCGCCTCGGCCCAGGCCAACGTTGTTGACGAGGATGTCGAGGCCGCCGAAGCGCGTCGCCGTCGTCTCGACGAGTCGCGTCACTTCGTCCGGCTTGGACACGTCGGCGACAATCGGCACCACCTCCGAACCGCGGGCAGCAGCCGAGCGGAGCTCGGCGGCGGCTTGATCGAGACGCTCCGCCCCTCGCGCGCAGATTGCAAGATGGCACCCTTCGGCCACGAGCGCGCGGGCACTCGCGAGGCCAAGCCCGCGGCTCGCGCCGGTCACGATGGCAACCTTGCCTGACAGCTGTAGGTCCATCCGCTCTATTGGGTGCGACGTGCTCAGGTCGTTCAGCCGCCAGTCGAATTCCTGAAAGGTCATGCGGAAGGCATTCTTCTCGAGCAGCTCGGCCTCTGAACCGACCAAATGCGGTTCGATCAGCGCGAGCACCGCGCGTTCCAGGGGGCTTCGCTGCTGAAACACCGGCGCGGCCTTGTCGGCCAGCGCCGCGACGAATGCGGCTTCGCGCCAGGAAAAGATCGGCGAGACGCTGAGCTCGTTGCCACCTTGATCGACGCGGACAATCTCGTCACGGGTCAGTGATTCTGCCGCGACCGCCTTGAGTTGCGCGTCGAGTCGCGTCGCGTCAAAGGCCTCGCTGCGGAGGCGGCCGCCGCCAATTGCCCCTCGGCCCAGAGCGAGAAACGCGCGAGCATCGTTCAAAGGCGTCAGGATGTCCTTCTCGATACCATCCAGCGTCACCGAGCGGCCGGCGGCTCGATGCTGCCGCTTTTCGAATGCGCCAGGGATTTGCCGGATGCTCACGGATGGATAGGCGGCGGACTTCCCGCGAATTGGAAAGTGATCGATGACCGTCCGCAGCACGAACGCGTTATACGCGTTGATCCAGAAAGCGAGTTGCTGTTCGGTCGAACCCTTGGCCTGCTGCGCGGCGACCGAACCGTCCAGCGACGCGACATAACGATCGAGTTTTGCGCGGTCCTGCCTGAGCGCGTTGTAGTAGACGAAGCCGTCACGAACGTAGAGGTCGAGAATCTCGTCAAAAGGCTTGTGCAGCCCCGCGCCAGCCGAACCCGATTCCTGTGCAGCGAGCGAGAAGCCCACGATTCCGATGGCGAGCGTCGTGATTAGTGCGTGCCGCATCTCTTGCACTATAGCCGACCGAGGAAGCCCCGCAGGGCGTCGTTGAAGGCGGCCGGATCTTCGAGATTCACGAGATGACCGGCTCGCGGAACGATGACCAGCTCGGCCTTCGCATTGGCCGCGTGCATCTTCTTCGATTCGTCAAGGGGGATCAGGACATCTTCTTCGCCGGCGACGATCAGCAAGGGCACGCTGATGCTCTCGATGACGGCGCTTGAATCGGGCCGCTCCATCATCCGCAGAATGGCGCCACGCAGCGCCGCAGGCGACTGTGGCTTGGTGAGGCGCCGGACCAAGGGCTCGACATCCGATCGTTCGGCCAGCGTGGTCTTGCCCAGCAGCTTCGTGACCATGTCACGCGCCACACCCGAAGGACCCTCGCGATCGACGAGCGCGAGCATGCTGCGGCGATTAGCGCGTCCCTCGAGACTGTCGGCGCTGGCCCGTGTGTTGGCGAGGACCACCGCGTGCGCGAGTTGCGGCGCTCGGCGCAGCACGGCCATGGTGACGTAGCCACCCATCGAACAGCCGCCGAGGACGGCCGATTCGACACCCAGCTCGCGCAAGAAATCGATGACATCGCTCGCGTAGTCGTCGATGACCGGCGAGTCGTCCGGCTCGGGCAACGTGGAGCCGCCAAATCCACGGAGATCAGGCGCCAGAAGACGCCAGCCGGCGGGCATCGCCTTGACTTGCCCCTCCCACATGGCGGCCCCCAGCGGAAACGCATGGGTCAGGAGTGCCACACGGGCGGTGCGTGCCGTCGGATCCGAATCGAAGTAGCTGATGGTGCGGGTCGCAACGTGGAGGTACTGACGATGCACTGCGGGAAATCATACCCCGCGTGCAGGGATGCCCTGTCATCGAGGGACTGTCCCTGTCATCGGGGGACAGGCCCTGTTAAGGATGTTAAGTCACGCGATGCTATTCGTAACGGAGCGCCCGGACGGGATCGATGCGCGAGGCTCGACGGGCCGGCAGATAGCTGGCGAGGAGCGCAGTACCCGAGCAGCCCCAACGCGACGGCGCCATAGGTCACCGCGTCGCTCGGCTCGACGCCAAAAAGCAGGCTCCGAATGAGGCGGCTGGCTCCGAACGCCAGCGACAGCCCAAGAATGAGACCTGCGAAGGCCAGCAGCGCCGCCTGCTGGACGACCATGCGGACCACTTCGCTCCGCCGCGCACCCAGAGCCAGTCGAATCCCGATCTCTCGCGTCCGCTGCGCCACTGCGTGCATGAGCACACCGTAAATTCCGAGGGCGGCCAGGAGAATCGCAGTTCCGGCGAATAGGCTCAGCAACATCAAGTAAACGCGCGGGCGTGCGACTGCACTTGCGGCTCTCTGCTCCATGGTGCGGACCGAGAACATGGGCACATCCGGATCCAGCTCCGCGAGAACCGCACGCATTGGTTCGGTCACCGCCGTTGGTTCGCCTCTCGTCCGGATGGCGAGCGTCATGAAGGCCACGGGAAACTGGGCGTGCGCCAGATAGACCGTCGGCGGCACATTCGCCATCGGACCGTGGTCGCGAACGTTGCCGGCAACGCCCACGACCGTCCCGCCAGCCGGCACGCCCTCTTGACCGAGTCGAGTTCCGAGTGTGAACTGGTGGCCGATCGGGTTCTCATCAGGCCACAGGAGCGGCCGCTGCGCGTTCGTTCACGACCACTGCAGGGGCCGCTCCGGCGCCATCCTCCTCGCCGAGCGAACGCCCGCGGACAACTGGAATCCGCATCGCGTCAAAGTATCCTGGTGTCACGACTCGGACTTGCAGCGACCGGGCATCGGAATCATCGTCGCTGAGCCGACGCCCGTCGAGCGTCGACATCGAGATGACATATCTGAAGTTGGTCAACGGCAGACCGAAAATTGCGCCTGCCGCCTCGACGCCCGGCTGCGCTGACGCGCGCGATACCAACCGATTCACGAATTCGGCTCGCTGCGCGGGTGTCTGATACTTCATATCTGGCAGCGACACGTTGAAGGTCTGAACGCGCGAGCCGTCGAATCCCAGCTCGACGGATGTCATGCGGAGGAAACTTCTCAACAGCAGTCCGGCGCCGACCAACAGGACGACCGCCAGTGCCGTCTCGGCGACGATGAGCGTGGAACGGAGACGCTGGCGATGCCGATCGCCCGTGGCATTTCCACTGTCCTCGCGAATGCGAGCCGCCAGGTCGCCGAGCGACGCAGCTATGCCACGCTGGCAGCGATCCGAAGAGCAGCGCGACGATGACCGACACGACGATCGTGAAACCGACGACGACGCCATCGACGCGTGTTTCGTCGAGCAGCGGAATCGAAAGGGTCTGGTGGAGAGCGGCAATCCCCTGGCTCACCCATACCGCCAGCGCGAGACCTGCCGCGGCGCCCAGCGCCGACAACAACAGACTTTCGACGAGCACACCGCGGACCAATCGAACCCGGCCAGCGCCCAGCGCGTTGCGAATCGCCAACTCTCGCGTGCGTCCGAGCGCTCGCGTCAGTACCAGGTTGGCCACGTTCACACACACGATCAGCAGCACGAACCCGACCGCCCCGAGCAGCATCAACAGCGCCGGCCGGAAGTCGCCCACCATTGCGGTCCGCATCTCGTGCACCGAGATGCGATTGTTCCGATTAGTCGACGGATATGCCTCGGCAGTTCGCAGGCCCAGCGCACGCATCTCCTCACGCGCCGCCCCAAGTGCAACGCCTTCTTTGAGGCGGCCAATGACGTCAAGGTAATGCGCGCCGCGTTGCGTGGCGAGATCGCGTTCATTGAATCGCAATGGCACCCAGATTTCTGACTGCTGTGGATACTCGAACGAGCGGGGCATCACGCCAACGACGCGAGCCTCGTTGCCTTCGACGCTGATGGTCCGACCAATAATCTGAGGGTCGCTGCCGAAGCGACGAACCCATAGCGAGTGCGCCAGCACCGCAACGTTGGGGCCGCTGGGGGCATCGTCCTCAGGCGTCAGCGTGCGTCCCCGATACGCAGGAACACCGAGGACGTTGAAAAACCCTCCGGTGACGTAGGCGCCACTCAGTTGCTCGGCCGCCCCATGCCCGGTCAGGGCCAACGAATCGGCGTTCAACGCAGCAAGCTCTGCAAAGCTGCGGCTGTCGTGCCGCCAGTCGGTAAAGTCAGGTGGTGACGCTGTGCCGGACAACCGATCAGGCGCGGTGACCGTCGTTGAAAACACCTGAACGAGGCGGTCAGGCGCCGGAAATGGGAGCGGTCGAAGCAAGACGGCGCGGACGGCACTGAAGATCGCCGCGTTGGCGCCAACGCCGAGCGCAAGGGTCAGCACGGTCATGGCGGCAAAGCCGGGCCTTTTGACGAGCATCCGGACGGCGTATTTCAAATCCTGCACGAGCATCTCGAACCTCCAGCGATCCCATCGAAGCCATGCGGCATGGACGACCGCCCCCGAGCAGCGCAGGACCAACCACGCATGCGATGCCTGGCGACTCCGCCGCTGGTTTGCGATACGAGCGGCGGCATGGTGCAACTCGGCCAGCCATTCGCGAAACCAGTCGCGTCTGAGGTCGGCAGGCGCCAGGGGCGCCGCCGCCTGCAGCAGGCCGGCGCACAAGCGCACGGTGGCCTTCGAGAGTTCGCTCACGATTGCTGCAGCTTTGGCCGTCCGGCAACCGGAATGACGCTGCGGTAGTAGGTCAACGCCTCATTGAGCGCCCGCACCCCAGGCGCGGTCAGGCGGTAATAGCGGCGGGCGGGCCGACCCTCTTCGTGAGCGCGTCGCTCATCTTCCCAGGCCGAGCGTACATAGCCGTCGCGTTCGAGCCGACTCAGCGCCGGGTAGACGGTGCCGCTCGGAAGGCTGGTGGAATCGATGATGTCAAAGCCGTACTCGAAGCCGTCAGCAATCGCTTGCAGGACGCTGACGGCGGTGATGCTCATCCGCCGCATGGCTTAGTAGTATTACTACATAGCTACGGTTCTCGACAATGGTTCTTTGCGAAGGTTCTCTACGGTGGTTCTAGATGGTTCTGCTCGAGTATCGGCTCGCTATCGTGGAACTTCGTGGAGACCCCGTGAAGAACCTCGTGCAGAACCGCGCGCGTTCCTAAATCTCAATCGCTCCGCCCAGCGTCTTGAGGTGATTGCGGAACGTATAGGAGGGATCCGTTGCGCGCCTTGCGACATAGCTGTCGAGCTGAAGCTGATCGCGAAGCCGCTCGCCTTTCAGCAGCCGCACCGATTGCGCTTGCTCGCGCGTGGCGATGTCCCGGGCTGCCTCCACCACCCGAGCTAAATCCGCCTCGGCCACGACGACGATGCCGTCAACATCGGCGAAGATGACGTCATCTCGAGTCACGGTGACGTGTCCAATGGAGGCCGCCTGCAACGCATGTGGGCTGCGCGTGCGAAGCTCCTGGGGACCGGCCGGGCACGTTCCCAAGGACCACACGGGGATTCCGATGGCCTCGATCGCCGCGGTATCACGATGGGCACCCCAGACGACGATGCCAGCCAGGCCCGCGACATGCGCCTCCCCCGCGACGAGATCGCCAATGCACCCCTCGTCCAACCGGCCTCCATTGTCGATGACCAGCACGTCACCCCGCTGAGAAGTGGCAATGGCTTCGAGAAACACGTCGGTGCTGCCCGCATGCCGGGCAGGACACACACGTCCGGCAACGGGCATTCGCGAGCGCATCGGACGCAAATGGGGCAGGCCCAGCCGGATTGGCATCTTGAGCAGCGCACACGCGTCCGCAACAAACGGCGTCGTCCACTCGAAATCTTTGAGGACAGAGCTGATCATCTGATGGCAAATGTCCACTAAGGGCTGGCGATGCCCGAAGGATTCGTCAGATGCACACGAAACGACACCCGCCGGCTCCACTCCTTCGCGGACTCGTCCACGCTTGTCGGCGTGCTCACGCTACGATCGCCGACCGCCGAGAAGTCTAGCGCATCAAACGAATGGTCGCGAAGGAGGGCGAGAACGCCTTCGGCCCTCGCGCGACTGAGCGCACGGTTGGCGACGTTTGATCCGTCGCTGGTGTGCCCGATGATCTCTACGTGCGCGCGCGCGTCGCGGGCACGCAACGCGCGATTCAGATCGCGGAGGTGATCCACGAGCTCGCGCACCGTTGTCTGCTGGCCGGGTGCGAGACCCGATTCGGCCATTTGAAAGCGCAAAGCGGTCGATTCGATTCGTTGCTTCAGTTGTTCTTCGGCATCCGACCGCGGCGCGGGCGGGTCGTTTGGTTTGTCTCCATTGGCATTCCCCAATGAGTATTCGAACCGGCGTACGCCCGCGACCGCCGGCGCCAGGCGTTGGCTCTCTTCGATCCACTCCGTGGAAGCAGGTCCAGTCGCCTTCAGCAGCCCGTCGATGTACTCCAGCGTGACGCCGGTTGGCGGACGAAGGAGCTCGCGAGCCCGAGCGGCGACAAACGAGGAGTGGAACGCATAGTACGGCTCCCACCGACTGGTCACCGAGGCCGCCACCAGGCCCGATGGCTCGACCAGCGTCGCCGGGTCGGTCGCAAGCGGATCTTTGAGGCCCGACACGAAAAACTTGCCCGCGCGTCTTCCGCTTTCGACCACGACGATGCCGGGCTCTTGTGCGAGCCGATCGAGATAGTCGTTCCAGTGCTGGCGTTCGCGGACGGCCTGCATCGACCACACCCCCCCGGCCAGCAGGATCGCCGAGCCAATCGTGATGAGCGGCGCGAGAGCGCGGCTCAACGCTTTGCGGAACGCCGTGCCCAGGACCGGAAAGAGCGCGTCGGCCAGCGATCGCGGATCGCGTCGTGCCGACGCCTTGAGAGCGCGTTCGACGGGCGGCGCCAATGCCCGCGCAAGATGGGGATCGTTGGCGCGATGAGCGATCGCGTCGGGCAGCACGCCGCTCACCTCGAGGGTTCGCGCAGCCCGGTCCGCGAGCTGCGCTTGGAGCGCCGATAGCTCGCGTTGCTCCGGACCGACGATCAGCGAGCGCAGCTCCGCAAACTTCGCGGCTTCGGCCGCTCCGCGATCCACGTTGGTGCGGACCGCGACACCCGGACGACGATCACGTCCGGATTCGGGAGCGGACTCAGGCACTGCCCGGGCCCTCGGCACCGGGCGTATTCACCTCACCGGTCAGCCGTTGCGCAATCTCTGTGAAGATTGCCGCGATCAGGGCGCGATCGGCCTTCTCGGTGCGCAGCTCCTGCAGCTCGCGCGCAAGAGTCAACAAGACGTTGTCTACCTTCTGCCGGATGTCGTCGGTGAGCCGCTGGTGAATGTCGACCTGATGTTGTCTGAACTCACGCTGGGTCGTGGACATCTGATCATCCAATGATGCGGTTCGCTGTTCGAGCGCATCAACACGTCGGGCAACGCCGTCCTTGAGATCGTGCGTCTCTTTGACGAGACGCTCCTCGAGCCGCGCGAATCGACGCTCGATGTCGCGCACTTGAACGCCGAAAAGAATGTCGCGGACTTTCTCCAGGCTGGCGCTGCCAGCCGCGTCTACCGTTTCGCTCGCCGGCGTCTCCTCGAGCGTGGCGGTGCCGACTTGGGCAGTGGCACTCTGGGTTTCTTCGTCTATGTTCACAACTACCTTTCTCGCTCGGGCTGGGGGTTTGGTGGCTGTTCCGGGCGATTTCTGAACGATACGGTTGCGAAAGCACTGCTGTCAACGACCGCTTTTTGCAACTTGCTGTGCCTGAAACGATACCGACCTGCGACGCAGCGAACGCTCGACTCGGCGTCGTCCCCGGGGCCGTGCGACGTGCACAAAAGCGCGCGCCGGTGCGCAGCGTGGTCAGTTGCGCTTTCGCCGGAATCCAACCGTCGGCTTTGCACGACTTTTGGCGGTCCCCTCACAGGCGGGCACGGAGCCGTGCGCGCTGATAGGCGACGGTCGCGTCCTTCAGCTCTTTCTGCAGACGTCGGAGTGTCTCGGTGGCCTCGTCGAGCGCTTTGGTTCGCTGCTCCACCTCTCGCTCGGCTTTCTCGACGGCGGCCCGTGCGCGTTGTTCGGCGACTTCGGCCTCGCGCGCTTCCTTTTGAGCCGCTCGTAACTGTTCGCGCTCTTCCTCGTCTTGTCGCCGAGCGCGTTCTTCGTCTCTTTTGTCGGCGGCTGGGTCGGCCTTTGTCTCGACTAGCTTCATCGTCGCGCGCTGAGGCTTCTCCGCGGACGTGGGCCGAACAGCCACTCCGGATAACGCCGCGAAGCCAGGCGGCTTCAGCGGCCGCGACAGCCGACCGGCAGGGTCGTCGGTCGGCAA
Source organism: uncultured Acidobacteriota bacterium (assembly GCA_963734095.1). Lineage (GTDB taxonomy): Bacteria > Acidobacteriota > Vicinamibacteria > Vicinamibacterales > UBA2999 > JACCSI01. The sequence continues at coordinate 82,259 of CAVTGK010000043.1, forward strand.
CGCCTCGAGTGTCTCCGCGACCGCGGTCATGGTTTGCGCGGTGGTCGCTTGACCACCGCTGGTGAGAATCTCCCGAATCTTGTCGGTTGCCTCCCTGATGGCCTCGCGGTGAGCTTTCTCGGCCGATCGGACGTCAGCCGGCTTGCCGGCGAGCACGTTGCGGTGCGCCTCACGCGATTCTTCGGACGCCTTGACGAGACGATCGTAGTGCGCCCGTTCGTGCCAGTACAGTTGGTTGACGGCCCAGGCCGCGACGTTCGGTTTCTCGAGTGCCTTGATCGCTGCTCCATCGGCGCCACGGCTCTTGGCCAGCGCGTTCCGTGCGGCCGTGAACTGATCGAGGGGGCCCCGATACAGCGCGTCGAATTCATCGTCAGATTGTGGCATGCGTAGTTGACTGGTTATCAGTTATCGGTTGTCAGTTGCCAGTCAAAGGGAACCGATAGCCACTGGTGGCTTGTGACAGCTGAATGGCTACTGCCCCGCGCTTGGACTTCCGCCTGAAGGCGGAAGCCACGCGATCCTGTTGGTACGTCGTTGGCTGTCCGGCTTCGTAGCCGGAAGGTCAGGAGCGCGGTAACGAATCCTTGATACACGGTCAGACAGACTCGTTGCCAGATTGAATCGTTTCGAGCACTGCCTCGCCGAGCGTCTCGATCTTGCGGTCGCCCATGCCGCGAATGCCGGCCAGGTCGCCCACCGTTCGTGGTCGGAGGCGAGCTAGGTCGCGCAGGGTTGAGTCGTGAAAGATGACGTACGGCGGAACGCCACGCGCTCGCGCAATCCGCAGGCGCATCGCCCGCAAGCGATCGAAGACGTCGCGGTCGACTCCGTCCCACGACTCCACCTCGATGCGAGCTCGACCTGCGCCGCGCCCCGACGGCAATCGACGCTCGATTCGGCGCTGGCGCGCCAAGGACAGGCCGGAGACTGCCTCAGGGCTCTTCATCAACTCCACACCCGTCGGAGGTCAGTTGCAGGACGGGGTAGGCATCGTCCGACTGCTGAAGCAGGCCGACCGCGAGCAGTTGGTCGATATAACCCCGCACTTCTTCGTTCGACGCATCACGCAGGAGTCCGAATGTGCTCAGCGAGCGCATGGCCACGCGCCGCCACCTGTTGCGCATCGCTGCCGCGAAGCACGTTGGCAACGTGAGTGGCACCAAACCGCTGGCCGACACGTGCCACGCAGGACAGGATCTTTCGCGCCAGGGTGACCGGCTGGTCGATGGCTTCGAGCTCGCCAAGACAATAGTCACAGGCCTCGCACCGCTCGCGGTCGTACGCTTCGCCAAAGTATTGGACGATGTGACGATGGCGACAGCCGATCCGGGTCGCGTAACGCTCCATGTCGCGCATCAGGCTGCGGCGCTCGTCACTGAGCTCGCCGTTGCGTTCGAGCATCACGCGCCACTTCATGAAATCGGCTGCCGACGTAATCAGGACGCATTCCGCCTCGAGGCCGTCGCGTCCCGCGCGCCCCGACTCTTGCTGGTAATGCTCGAGCGATTGCGGCGACCCGGCGTGAATCACGAACCGAACGTCCGATCGATCGATGCCCATGCCAAAGGCGACGGTCGCGACCACGATCTCCGCATCTTCGTTGATGAACGCGTCCTGGTTGGCATGACGTGTCGTCATCCTCCAGGCCGGCGTGGTACGGGCGCGCACGATGACCTTCCGCTTGCAGCCAGGCGGCCAACTCGTCGACCTCGCGCCGCGACAAGCAGTAGATGATGCCCGCTTCCCCAGCATGTCGCGAGAGCACCTCGGAGAGCTGACGCTTCAAGGCCGCGCGCGGCAAGACTCGGTAGACGAGGTTCGGGCGATCGAACGATCCAACCAGCTCGATCGCGTTCCTCAAGCCAAGTTGGGTGACGATATCCTGGCGCACTCGCGCCGTGGCCGTCGCCGTGAAGGCATGGAAGCTGGCGCCCTCCAGCCTGCTCCGAAGGTCGGCCAGTTGGCGATACTCAGGCCGGAAGTCGTGACCCCACTGACTGATGCAGTGCGCTTCATCGATGGCGACAAAGCTCACGGGAGCGCTCGAGAGTCCCCAGATTGAGCTATCTCCGCCTTGACCCACCAACCGCTCGGGCGCCACATACAAGAGCCGAAAGCGACCCTCGCGGAGGCCGGCCAGAACGGTGGCCTTCTGGTCGCTGCTCATCGCGCTGTTGTAACAGGCGGCCGGTACGCCGTTGGCAACCAGCGTGTCCACCTGATCCTTCATCAGCGCGATGAGGGGCGAGACCACCAGGGCGAGACCATCGCGGAGCAAGGCCGGCGCCTGAAAGCACAGAGACTTGCCGCCGCCCGTTGGTAAGACCACGAGCGAATCTCTGGCCTCGACAACCGCTTCCATGGCCTCGAGCTGCAGCGGGCGAAATGACGCGTAGCCCCAATACTGTTGGAGAACTGAACGAAGGGGCTCGTCAGACACGATCACACTCGAGACCTCGCCGACGAATCAGGCGAGCACCCTGATGAAGAAAGCTGCATCCGCCGGGGCGAACGTACTATTGACACAGGTAATGGTGGCCGTAAAAATACCGGACCCCGCGTCGACGAGTCGAGCACTGAGTCCACACGATCGCCAGAAGGTTCCGGAGTCCCCTGTCGCGGTCAATTGTATTGATTGATCGAAAACCGCTGGTGACGCAAACCCAAACCCGGGAAATGTGACGCTATAGACGCCTGCTCCCGCTCCCTTTGTTGCCGTTATCGTCTGACCATTTGACGCACGTTGGAAACTCAGCGTGCCGTTGCTGTTGACTAGGGCCTGACCGGTCAGTCCGCGCGGGCCGGCGGCTGATTTGGCCAGGAAGCCCGCATCTGTCTGAGCCTGTGTGTAGTACCGATCATCATGCAGATGATCGCTGCGTGCGACCGTCGTCGCGCTTCCCGTACCCGAAAAGATCGATGCCGCCAACTTGTCGGGCGTCACAGCTCCAGCTCCGATCTGAGTGGTCGTGATCAGCCCAGAAGTGGTCGGGGCAGGCCGTGGGATCCCGCTGACCGTTCCGGGGTTGAACACGAACGGTCCGGTATTCCCGTCGCCGTCGCGCCACGTGCCTGACACCGTGGAGGCGTTCAATGTCGCATTGATGTGCGCTGCGGCGCCAGTCGGTGTGACGATGGTCAGTCCCAAAGCGATTGTGCCATTAGGATTCTGAACTGCGACGCCCGATGCCGCGGCGCGGGGTGCACCGCCGCCACACTGGTCGTCGTGACCGGTCAGGACGAACGATGCTCCTTTCTGTTCGACGGTCAATGTCACGACGTTGCAGAATGGTTGGAACTGCCAGCGAAACGTGCCGAGACCCTGTGCCAGACCCGGCGAGCTCGTCACACCGGCGGCAACGATCGACGTCACCGTGAGAGCACTCCACAGCCTGTTCGAGTTCATCGCTCCTCCTGGGGGTTAAGGGGTGGCTCATTCTAATCTCCTTCAAGAGTCCGCAGCCGGCCTCTACTGCGCCGAAGGAGACTTCTACATCGATCCGTGGCAAGCCGTCCCCCGAGCGGTCATTACTCACGCGCATGGCGACCACGCCCGCGCCGGCAGCGCGGCCTATTTGTGTGCGGACGCGTGCGCGCCGCTCCTGACACGACGCTTCGGCGCGGACGCAGTCATCGAGTCCGTCGCATATGGCACCGGCGTCACGCTCGGCAGTGTTCGCGTGAGCTTTCATCCCGCCGGACACATCCTCGGCTCGGCGCAGGTTCGAATCGAAGGACCAGAGGGCGTGTGGGTCGTCAGCGGCGACTACAAGCGCGCCGCTGATCCAACCTGTGCACCCTTCGAAGTCGTGCCCTGCGACACCTTCGTCACCGAAAGCACGTTCGGGCTGCCGATCTATCGGTGGGACCCGACTGAAACGGTCATAACGGAGATCCTCGAATGGTGGGAGCACAACACTCGCCAATCCGTGGCCTCGGTGCTCTTCTGCTACACCCTCGGGAAAGCACAGCGACTCCTCGCCGAACTCGCTCGCGTCACGGATCGGCCGGTGTTCGTCCACGGCATGATGTCGGCCGCCATCGAGGCCTACCGATCGGCAGGCATTCCGATGCTTCCGACGATCCCTTTGATTGAGAAGCCGCGCGGCACTTCCTTCGAAGGTGAGCTCGTGCTGGCTCCACTGTCCGCCCGCGGCACGCCCTGGATGCGACGTCTGGGCGATCACTCGGATGCGTTTGCTTCCGGTCTCATGCGTGTCCGAGGCGTTCGACGTCAGCGTGCCTACGACCGCGGCTTCGTCATCTCGGATCACGCGGACTGGCCAGCCATTCTGCAGACGATCACGGAAACGGGCGCGCGTCGAGTTCTGACCACCCACGGCCACGCCGAGCCGCTGTCGAGATTCCTTGCCGAACAGGGCTACGAGACGGGAACGATCCGCACCGCCTGGGAAGGTGAGGCTGGGTCGGACCAGGAATGATTCGCTTCGCCAGACTCTTCGCGACCCTCGATCAGACCAACTCGACCAACGCCAAGGTCGATGCGATGGCCGACTACTTCACCGAGGCTCCCGCCGCCGACGCGGCGTGGGCGACCTTTTTTCTCACCGGGCGCCGTATCAAGCGATTGGTCCCCTACGCCGCCGTGAGTCGCTGGACGATGGCGGCGACGGGCGTTGCCGAGTGGATGCTGATGGAGTGCTACTCGGTGGTGGGTGATGGTGCCGAGACCGCGGCGCTCGTCCTCGATCAAATCAACCCAAGTGTTCCCGAGGGCCCGGGCTTTAGCCCGGGCTCCAATTCGCTTTCCCTTTCGGCGTGGGTGGAACAGCGCATCCTCCCCTTGCGGCATATGGACGCCGACGATCAGGAAGCCGCTGTCCTCGACTGGGTCCGGCCGCTCGACCGCTGGCAACGACTGGTCCTGTTCAAGCTGCTGACCGGTGAGCTGCGGCTGGGAGTCTCACACACATTGGTCGTCCGCGCGCTGGCTCACGTCTCGGCCGTTGCTCCCACAACGATGGCGGCACGCCTCATGGGCGACTGGCAGCCGAGTGCGACCTGGTTCGAGTCCCTGCTATCGCCCGGCGTCACGAGCGACGACCTCTCCAAGCCGTACCCCTTCTGTTTGGCGTCGCCGTTCGAAGGCGAGCCGTTCGACCTCACGGGGTGGCAGGTCGAGTGGAAGTGGGATGGCATTCGCGCGCAGGTCGTCAAACGCGCGGGGCAGCTCCACGTCTGGTCGCGCGGTGAGGAGCTCATCACCGACCGGTTTCCCGAGATTCTCGACGCTGTCCGGTCGCTGCCGGATGGTACGGTGCTCGATGGCGAGATCGTCGCGTTTCGCGACGATCGTCCGCTGCCCTTCTCCGCGTTACAGCAACGCATCGGCCGACAGAAGCAGGTCGCACGCAAGGCCCGAGACGTCCCGGTCATCTTCATGGCCTACGACGTGATCGAACGAGAGGGCGTCGACGTGCGCAGCGAGCCTCTGTCGATCCGACGTCCGATGCTCGAGGCGCTGGTCGCCATCGCGTCCGAGCACACGGCAGCGGTTCCGCAGCAACCGCTTGCCACCGCTGTTCCACTGTTGCCCTTCGACGACGGTGAGCTGGCGGATCGTCAGGCCGTCCTTCGGATCTCGTCCATCCTTGCGGTGGAGTCCTGGGAGCACCTCGTCCGTCTTCGCCGCGACTCGCGAACCTTTGGTGTCGAGGGCGTGATGCTCAAGCGGTTACGACTCGCCCTACGGCGTCGGCCGCAAGCGCGGCGATTGGTGGAAATGGAAGATCGAGCCATTCACGATTGACGCGGTGTTGATCTACGCGCAACCGGGATCCGGCAAGCGCGCCAGTCTCCTCACGGACTACACCTTCGGTGTCTGGGACCAGGGTGAGCTGGTGCCGGTTGCCAAGGCGTACTCGGGACTGACCAACGAGGAGATTGCCGAGATGGACCGCTGGATTCGACGTCACACGATCGAACGATTTGGTCCTGTGCGCCACGTGGAGCCGATTCACGTCTTCGAGCTGGGGTTCGAGGCCATCGCCAGGTCGACACGCCATCGATCGGGGATTGCCGTGCGGTTCCCGCGCATGCTTCGCTGGCGCAAGGACAAGCCCGTGAGTGAGGCTGATACGCTGGAGACGGTGATGAAGCTGGTGCGATAGGTGCGCCGATCGGGTGCGAACGGGAAGCGGCGTCGCGACTTCCGCGACGCCCGAAAGTCGGTCTGACTTTCAGTCGAGCCTAGTCACTACTCACCATGAACGCAGCTGTGCGCCGCACCGTGCACCGACCGCACCCGTCGCACCTGTCGCACCTGTCGCACCTGTTACGCACATCCCGACGTCGTTCCACAGTTACCGCACTTGTAGCATGCGCCACTGCGCACCATGATCGATCCGCACGTCGAGCACGGCGGCGCGTCTTCCTGATTTTGAATCGCGGCGAACGAACTCTTCGGCGCCTGCGGTGCCGGGATCGCCCGCTTCGGCAGCTCGACGTGAGGTTCAGCTCCGAGCGGCGCCGGCGGGCCGTCGACCACCTCGTCACGATTGTTGACGCCGGCCACGTACTGCGCCTCTGGCGACAAGAACTTCGACGCCATCCACCGGAAGATGTAATCGACGATCGATTTCGCGAACCGAACGTCTGGATTCCTGGTCATGCCCGACGGCTCGAAGCGCACGTGGCTGAACTTGTCCACCAGCGCCTGCAGCGGCACGCCGTACTGCAAGGCGTAGCTGATGGCTTGCGCGAAGGCATCGGCAAAGCCTGAAATCGTCGAACCTTCCTTGGCCATCACGAGGAAGATCTCGCCCGGTTGACCGTTCTCGAAGAGTCCGACCGTGATGTAGCCCTCGTGCCCGGCGATGTCGAACTTGTGCGTAATCGCGTGCCGCTCGTCCGGCAGCTTGCGACGCACCGGCGTGCGGGCGGCGACGGCATCCGCGACCGTTTCTTCCACCGTCGTCCTGGCGTCCTTTGCTCTATCGTCCTTCGAGGTGTTGAGCGGTTGCGTGCGCTTCGATCCGTCGCGGTAGATGGAGATCGCCTTGGCGCCCAGGCGCCAGCTTTCGAGGTAGGCCTGCTCGATTTCGTCAACGGTGGCCTCCTTCGGCACGTTGACGGTCTTGCTGATCGCCCCTGAAATGAACGGCTGCGTGGCGCCCATCATCTTGATGTGGCCCATGTAGTGAATCGAACGCTGACCGTTGGCGGCCTTGAACGCGCAGTCGAAGACGGGCAGGTCGCGCTCCAGCACGTGCGGCGCGCCCTCGATCGTTTCCTGCCGATCGATGTAGTCGACGATGTCGGCGATCTGAGCGCCCGAGTATCCGAGCTTGCGCAACGCCATGGGCACGGTGGTGTTGACGATCTTCATCATGCCGCCCCCCACCAGCTTCTTGTACTTGACGAGCGCGATATCGGGCTCGACACCGGTCGTGTCGCAATCCATCATGAAGCCAATCGTGCCGGTAGGGGCGAGCACCGTTACTTGTGCGTTGCGGTAGCCGAAATCCTCACCCAGCTCCACCGCGTCGTCCCACGCCTGCTTCGCGGCGTTGAACAGGTCGGCCGGCACATTCTTGGCGTTGATCCCACGCAGCGCGTCGCGGTGCTTGCGCATGACGCGAAGGAATGGCTCGCGATTGGCTTCGTAGCCGGCGAACGGGCCGCCGTGATCGCGCGCGACGCGCGCGGACTGCGCGTAGGCCTCGCCGGTCATCAGCGCCGTGATCGCCGCCGCATAGTCCCGTCCGCCGTCGCTGTCGTACGGCAACCCGCGCGACATCAGCAGCGCGCCCAGGTTGGCGTAGCCGAGTCCGAGCGGGCGATACGCGTGGCTGTTCTTCGCGATGGCCTTGGTGGGATAGCTCGAGTTGTCGACCAGCATCTCCTGCGAGGTGATCAGCGTGCGTACGGCCGCCTTGAACGACTCGGCGTCGAACTCGCCGTCCTCGCGGACGAATTTCATCAGGTTGAGCGACGCCAGGTTGCACGCCGAGTCGTCCAGGAACATGTATTCCGAGCACGGGTTGCTGGCATTGATGCGCGCGGTATTGGGGCACGTGTGCCACTCATTGACCGACGTGTCGAACTGCATGCCCGGGTCGCCGCACACCCAGGTGCCCTCGGCGATCAGCCGCATCAGATCGCGCGCGCGGTAGGTGTCCATGACCTCGCCGCTCGTGACCGATCGCGTTTGCCACAAACTGTCGTCGACCACGGCTCGCATGAACTCGTCGGTGGCGCGAACCGAATTGTTCGAGTTCTGGAAGAAGACTGAATTGTAGGCCGTGCCGGTGAACGACCCGTCGTAGCCGGCATCAATCAGCGCCCACGCCTTCTTCTCCTCGTCAACCTTGCAGTTGATGAACTCGACAATGTCCGGATGCTCGGCGTTGAGAATGACCATCTTCGCCGCGCGCCGCGTCTTGCCGCCGGATTTGATGACGCCGGCGAAGGCGTCGAAGCCCTTCATGAACGAGACCGGACCCGAGGCCGTGCCGCCGCCCGCCAACAGCTCCTTCGACGATCGAATGGCGGAGAGATTGCTGCCCGTGCCGGAGCCGAACTTGAACAGCATCCCTTCGGTCTTCGCCAACGTCAGGATCGACTCCATCGTGTCGTCGACCGAGTTGATGAAGCAGGCCGAGCACTGCGGTGCGGTCTCGAATCCGCAGTTGAACCACACCGGGCTATTGAAGGCGGCCTTCTGCTCCACGAGCAGGTGCTTCAAGTCGCCGCTGAAAGCCGCCAGCGCCTCGTCGGACGCAAAGTATTTCTGCTTGTCGGCCCACTCGGTGATGGTTCCAACGACACGTCCAATCAACTGCTGCACCGACCGCTCGCGCTGGGGTGATCCCACGTGGCCGCGGAAATACTTGGAGACGACAATGTTGGTCGCTTGCTGCGACCACGGCTTCGGGACTTCGACCTGACGTTGCTCGAAGACGACCTGTCCCTTTTCGCCGCCAATCACGGCATCCCGCAGTTCCCATTCGACCTGGTCGAACGGGTCGACACCGGCGGTCGTGAAGAACCGCGGGAATTCGAGACCAGTGATCGATTGGCCTTCGGCTGGACCACGGGTCGCCCGCAGCGGCTCGACAGGTTCGGTGTGGCCGGTTGAGCCGACCGTCTGCTGGCCAGCAGCGGCGAATTTGCGATCAGGCCCCTCTTGCATGCGTCCTCCACGACAAGCGACACCACACCCCTATGGGGCGCTTGCCCTATCTATTGAGCGATCCGTGAGTTGGCTCTTTGGTCCGCGCGCGGTGAAGTCGTTCGAATGTTCTCGTTCGTGCCGGCGTTCCTACCCCGGTTCGGTTCGCGTGCTGGGTGCCGCTCCCTAGGCCAAGGTGTTTCGCGCGACGCCCAATATGAACTTGCGAGCCATCATTGTCAAGCGTCCGAACCACAAGATGTTGCGTTTTTATTTTAGGTCAGACGCTAGATATCGCCAATTGCTTCTGATTTCTAATACTTCGCTTTATTTTCGCTCAACAAAAGGGTTTCGGCAAGGTTAACGGGCGGTCTACGGTCCACGGTCCACGGTCAGTTCACCAGTGGTCAGTTATCAGTTCAAAGGTGGGCCAGCTTTGAACTGGCAACTGAGACTACCGTGGACCGTGGACTGTTGGACGTAGACCGTGAACCGTGGGGGCCGTGGTGAGGAGACCGGAGACCGTCTACCGCACCAGGACGGCGCCCATTGTCGCCGCCTTGTCCGCCAGCTTTCCGGCGTACGCGATATTGCCGCCCTTGAGCGCTTCTTCCGCTTGTTCCATGAACCGCCGCGCGATGTCGAACTGGACTCGACCATCAGCATCGAGCGCGGCGTAGTTCACACGCTGAAGGTCTCGTTGAGCGCGACCCAGCAGCTCTCGAATCGAGGCCTCGGTCTTGGCCGCAACGCCGGGCGTTGGCTTCAACGTCAGCGTGGGCGGAATGGCCGCAGGGCGATCAGCTTCATCGTGGCTCGGGTCGGGTTTCGGGGGCTCGTTGCGTGGCGACGACGCCCGAGTCCGTGGAGGTGGTGGCGGGCTGGCCAGCGCGGTCTCCACCGGGCTCGGTTCGATCGTGGGCACTGGCTCGTCGATGTAGTCCTCGACCACGCGCGGCGGCGGTGGCGGCGGTTCCAGCACCGGCATCACCGGCAGCGTGTTGGCCCTGGCCTTCGCGCATCCGGCCGCGCCTACGGCCAACACCGTAACGACGAGCGTGAGGTGGAGGAGGCGCACCTGGTCCGATTCTACTGGATTAGACGCCGCAGCGGCACACGGAGTCGAGCAAGCCTGGTGTCTCCTGACATCGCAGTCAGAGACGGCCAAGCCGTTGGGTTTCGCCCCGGAGCGAGGCCGTCACGGGAATAGACGTCGCGCCGCCCGAGCCGGCTCTCGGCATCTTAATCACGAAGGTGGTCCCGACCCCCGGGGTCGACTCGACGTCGATGTCTCCATTGTGGAGCTGGACCGTGCGATAGACGAGGGAGAGGCCGATTCCGGTCCCGCCGGTCTTGGTCGTGAAATACAGGTCGAAAATCTTCGCGAGGTTCTCTGGCGGGATCCCGACGCCGGTGTCCGAGATGCGAAGCTCGACGCGGCCGTCCTTGGCTGCGTGGCCGCTGATCGTCAACTTGCCCCCGGACGACATCGCCTGCACCGCGTTCTTGGCCAGGTTGAGCAGGGCCTGTCGCAGGATTCCGGGGTCCGCTTCGATCTCGGGAATGTCGGCCGCGACGGCCGACTCGATCGTGACGCCCGTGACATCCGCTTCGACGGCGAGCGTCTTGAGCACTTCGTCGACGAGCGGCGCCGGCGCCACCGGTTGAAGCGTCAGCTCCTCCGGCCGTGCGAACTTCAAGAATCCCTGCACGACATCGTCGAGCCGCCGAATCTCGCGGCCGATGATGTCGACGTGCGATTCGGTGGACGACGGCGTGTTGCTCGCCGCCAGCTTCTGTTTGAGGAGCTCGAGGTGGATGGTCATGGCGTTGAGCGGATTCTTCACTTCGTGCGCGACACCGGCAGTGAGTCGGCCAAGTGCGGTCACGCGACGCGAGAGCTCGAGCAACTGTGCTCGCTTGGCGCTATGGGGAAGAGTCTCCCTCAACTGGTTACTCACGCTCGCAAACACATCGCCGAGGTCCTTGAACTCGTCTTCCTTGAGGTCGAGGGTTGCGCCGAGGTCACCTCTGCCTAGTCGCGTCAGTCCGCTGCGAATGACGTGAATGGGCCGCACGACGACTTGCGCCAGGAGCACCGCGACCACGACCGCAATGAGCAGCGCGATGGCCGCGGCAATAGGCCGCCGGTTTGAGCGCCTCGGTCAGCGTGTCGCGGATCAACAACGTGGATTGCCCGACGCGGACGTCGGCAAATGGCGTGTCCCCGAGCAGCATGGGCTGGCGCCACTCGAGCATGCGTTCGGTCTGGTAGACGGCCCGAAGCTGCGTGATGCCACTGGCATCTGCCAGTGCGCCGAGATCGTCCCCCGCCGGCAGTCGCTCCCCAACGCGTGACGGGTCGCTGTGCGCCACGACGGTGCCGGCATGAGTCGACGATCGCGGCATAAGCGACGTTCTCCGAGTACAGCGCCGATTCGAGAGCGGTGCGCATGGCGGGATCGCGCCGCAAGTCCTGGTACCCGGTCTCCGCACTGACGACGACGTCCTGCGCGCGGTGGTAGATCGTCAGCGCGATCAGCTCGCCGCGATGGCGGCTTTGCTCCAGGAGTACACGGGTCAACGACACCAGGTGCAGCACGCTCAGCACGACGACGACCAGCACCACGATGGAGGTCACGCCGAGGACCTGCTTTTGCTTGATGGATAAGGGCATGCGCAGAGTTCAAGTTACAAGTTACAAGTTACAAGTTCAAAGGTCGTGGTCACCAACGAGCCGCTCATACCAGGCTGGCGTCGCGCACAACCCGTCCCGTTTGTAACTTGTAACTTGTAACTTGTAACTTCTTCTCAAGTCGTCTGCTTCATCCGATTGAGCTTGTTGTGGAGCGTCTTGAGACTGATGCCGAGCATGTCAGCCGCGCGCGTCTTGTTGTTTCCGGCCGCTTCGAGCGTCGCGAGAATCAACTTGCGTTCCGCTTCGTCCACGGTCATGCCGGGCGCGATGGTGACACCGCTGGTCGGCTCGATCGGCCGGGTCGGCGGCCCGAACCGCGGCAGATGCTGGACCTCGATGTACTCGCCGCGCGCGAGAATCGTGGCGCGTTCGATGACGTTGCGCAGCTCGCGCACGTTGCCGGGCCAATCGTAGGTTTCGAGCATTCGCATCGCGTCCGGCTTGATGTCGCGCACGCTGCGTCGATCGCGCGAGTTGAACTCGTCGACCAGCGCCTGAATGAGGAGGGCCAGGTCTTCCTTGCGATCTCTGAGCGGCGGCAGCTCGATCGTGAACACGTTGAGGCGATAGTACAAGTCGTCGCGCAACTTGCCGTCACGAATGGCCTCGGTCGGATTCATGTTGGTCGCGGCCAGCACCCGGACGTCGACTTCCTGCTCCACCCGACCACCCAGCCGTCGGAAGCGTCGTTCCTGCAGCACGCGCAGGAGCTTCACTTGAGTGACCGGCACCATCTCGGCGATCTCGTCGAGGAACAACGTGCCGCGATCCGCGAGTTCGAAACAGCCCGCCCGCCGATCGATCGCACCGGTGAACGCTCCCCGTTCATGACCGAAGATCTCGCTCTCCAGCAGCGTTTCCGGGATGGCCGCGCAGTTGATACCGACAAACGGCGCTTCGCGTGCGCGGACTGAGCTGGTGGATCGTCTGCGCAACGAGCTCCTTCCCCGTGCCCGATTCCCCAATGATCAGCACCGATGCCGTCGTCGGCGCAGCCTGCTCGATGGTCTGGTAGATCTTCCGCATCTTCGGGCTGTGTCCCACGATGCGTCCGAAGCTGCCCTTCTCGCGGAGTTGACGCCGCAGGACTTCGTTCTCGCGCTTCTGCGCATTCATCTCGGCAATCCGCTGCAGCAAGAGCCTCAGCTTTTGCGGATCGACGGGCTTGGTCAAATAGTCCTCGGCGCCGATCTTGACGGCTTCCACGGCGGTCTCGACCGACCCCTGGGCGGTGAGCATGATGACCTTGACCTGATCCGCATCGTCGACGAGGGCCTTGAGCAGCTGCATGCCATCCATCCGCGGCATGACCATATCGGTGACGACGATCGCCGGGCGGAACGACGTGATGAGCTTGAGGGCCTCTTCTCCGTTGGCCGCCGCCTCGGTCATGAAACCCCACGTTCGGACGAGTTCGGCGAGTCCGGCGCGCGTTGCGGCATCGTCTTCGACGATGAGCACGCGCTCGGCTTGCGAGGTCTTTTGGGACTCACTCATTAGGGACAATGCACAAGAAGTGTACCATTCCTGCCCGGTGTCCCTCGAACTCTCCCCCCCGCCCGACCTCTCGGCGCCCAATCCGCCCGAGGACCGGGTCTTCCTGACGCGATCGCGGGCCGCTACCGAGGTCGTGCTGTGTTCTGGCTATCCAACACAGCTTGCGCTTCTGCCCGTGCTCGCGGCCCTCGGCGTCCAGCCCATCACCGGCGGCACCCTGAACCCCGTGTTCGTGTTCGCGGTGTCCGCCATCGATACCGTGCTGCTCCTCGGCCTGGTTTTCCTGTTCCTTCGTCACAGCAACGAGCGGCCGCGGGACGTGTTCCTGGGAGAACGAGCCGTGGTCGGCGAACTGGTTATGGGACTGCTCGCCATGCCCGCCATCTTCGCGCTGGTCATCGCCGTGCAGTTGACGATCCGTTCCCTTGCACCGCATCTGCACAACGTCCCAGTCAACCCCTTCGAGTCGCTGATGGGCTCGCCTTTGCAGATGGCGGGCTTCCTCGTGCTCGTGGTGATCGCCGGCGGCGTGCGCGAGGAGATTCAACGAGCGTTCCTGCTCCACCGGTTCGAACAACGGCTGGGCGGAGGGACCGTCGGCCTCGTCGTCACGAGTCTCGCCTTCGGCCTCGGTCACACGCTCCAGGGGTGGGACGCGGCGATCGTCACGGGACTGCTGGGCGCCTTCTGGGGCTGGATGTTTCTCGTGCGCCGAAGCGCGGTCGCGAACATCACGAGCCATGCGTGTTTCAACATCCTGCAGGTGCTCGCAGGATTGTCCTCGACGGTGCGCGCGTAGAAGGACTGTTCACAGCACTCGCGACTCCGCGAGCCGAGGCGAGCGAGTCCTATTCGGGGGTTTTCCACAACTCCACGATCGTCGTCCGGCGACGAAGGTCCTGAATCCAATCGGCGATGAGCGCAGCCCGCCGATCGACCGCTTCTCGTTCACGAGCCGGGTCGCTGCCCGCGACGTCGGTCGTCGCGGCGACCGCAGCGAAACGCTGATTGAGGTACGACGCGACCCGAAAGTCGTCGCGAATCCAAGCGCGCAGTCGTGCCTCAGTGAATCCTGCCGACTGCAGCGCCCGCAAGTAAAGATCTGGAGTGGTGAATCGATCGCGAGCGACTGTGAGCCGGCGTTCGATGTCACTTTCGGGTGGTTCAGGTGGAGCGTAGCGCTGCACCTCACGAAGCATCAACATCCGGTCAACGAGCTTGGGCGTCGCCTCAGAGACGTCTGCTGACGTCTCGACGCCGCTCACCAGCCCCAGCGTGATCGCTGCTCGGACGTCCGAAAGCGTCAGGACCTGACCGCCCACGATGGCCATCGTGCGTTCGATCAGCTCGCCTGCCTGCTGCTCACGCGCGGATACGGCGCCGAAGGTCAGCAGGACGGCCACGCTGACAGCCAGTCGACTCCGAACCATCATCAGAAGGCTTGCCCCAGCGAGAGATGAAACACCGTGCCTCGCTCGCGGCTTCCGCCCGCCAGATCCTTGCGATCGAGGTTGAAGCCCAGGTCCACGCGGAGCGGGCCGATCGGCGATCGATATCGCAACCCGAAGCCGGCCGTGGGCCGCAACTCACTGAGCTGGATATCGCCGACGCGCCTGAACACGTTGCCGGTATCGAAGAAGCCGACCGCCCCAAGGCCCTTCCAGTAGGCTGTCCGCATCTCGAGATTGGCGACGATCAGGCCGTTTCCGCCGGTCGGGAATCCGTCCTCATTGAGCGTCTCCTCGGTGCCGAGCCGGTCGAGCACGAAGCCACGCACGGTCGAATCACCTCCGGCAAAGAAACGCTCGCTGGCTGGGAGATCCGCAACGACGTCGAACACGGGCTCACTATCCTCACCGATCACCGGCTGTCCGTCGTCGTCTTGACGCTCCACCAGGCGTTCGAACCCAACGGCGAGGCCGACTCGGAGCCCCGCGACGAAGGTCAGTCGGGGCGCGCCCGGTAAGCGACGATAGGCGAAGGCCTGTCCAAACGAACGGATGAACCCGACCTCCGATCCCATCGCCCGGGCGGCGAGCGTCGTGTCGAAGCCGAGAACGCTGCCCCGTTCTGGATCCAGCACGTCGTTACGCGAATCGCGAAGAATCGATCCGGTCAACGTCGAGAGAAGAACTTGTGGAAAGAGGCGATCGATGAGCAGTTGATCCTCGGGCGGGATCTTCACATCGAACAGGCGCGTCCGCTCCATAGCCCACCGTCCGCCGACGGTCACACTTGTTGCCAGCTGCCTGGCGTATTCAACTCTCACGCCCCGACGGTTGAAGTTGAAGCTCGTGCGAACGGCTTGCTCAATAAACGCGGTGAGCTGGACGTCTCCCTGCGTGTCGAACAAGCGGGGCTCTCGAAACGTTCCAAGCACGCGGTATTCGTTGAACCCGTAACCGCCGACATCGGTGGGATCGTCGGAATCCACGGCCGGATCGCGCGGCCGAAAGCTGACGCGCGTCAGCAGCGAGACGCTACGGTTCTTGCCCCAGAGGTTACGACGGCTGATCTGGAAGAAGCCGCGTGGCGCGATCTCGATTCGCTCCTCGGCCGCACCTCCTTCAACTTCGGCCGGACGCAGGCGTCGCCCAGCCTCCAGACCTCCGCCGTACTGGAGCGTCGTCGACGGCGCCTCCTCCACTTCGACGAGCACATCCCGATGGCCGATCCCAGAGTGCGCAAGCTCGACGAGCCGCACGCGTCGAAAGAGGCCGAGCGCCGCCAGCCGTCGCTGACTCTCGACCAGCGCATCGTCTCCCAGCGGTTTTCCGGGTTGTAACGTCACCTCCCGACGGATCACGTCTTCGTCGGTCCGAACGTTGCCGGAAATCAGGATGTGGTCGACGAGCGTCTGCGAACCCTCGGTGATGCTCCAGTGGATGTCGATCAGCCGCCCCTCATCGCGCACGTCGGTCTTCGCTTCGACCCGAACATCTCGAAACCCCTCGTTCTGGTAGAAGCGCTCGATCGCGTCGCGATCCGTGTCCAACTGAGGCCGATAGAACGGCCGATCGCCAGTCAGCGCGAGCAGTGGTCGAATTCGAGCGTCTGGAATCTGCTGCGCACCCTGAAAGACCACCGAATTGACCGTGGTTGGCTGCCCCTCGGTGACGATGAGGCGTACGGCGACCGGGCGGTACTCCTGGTCAGTCTTCTGCGCTGGCATGAGCGTCAGCTCCGGCTTGACGGTGGCGCGAGCGAAACCCCGAACACGATACAGTTCGGTGACGGCCGACGCCACGGTGGCGATTCTGCTGTCGACGAGAGCCTCCCCCGGCTTGAGAGCCAGGAGCGGCGCCAGCTGAGCACTCGATATCGCGGAGTTGCCTGCGACTTCGATCGATGCCAGCCGGTGCAGCGGGCCGCGCTTGACCGTAAATGTCAACACCATCTCGCCGGCGCGTTCTTCACGGACGTAAGGGGCTTCGGCGGTGCGGTAGCCCTGTTGCCGCAGGAAGTTCTCGATGTTGCGACTGGCGTCTTCGAGCAAATCGAGATCGACGCTGCGCTCCTGCCGAACGGGCACGAGCTCGTTTCGCCGATTCTCCGGCAGTGGATCGCCCGCGAACACCACGCGGACGAGAGGCCCGCGATCCACGGCCAGCGTCACATTTGCGAAGTGCTCCTCATCCGAAAAATCAACCGTGATGGCCGCGGCTGCCTCGTAATAACCCTTGTCACGCAGCTCGTTTTCGAGCTCATCTGAGTCGAGCGTCGATCTCCACGCGGTCGTAGGGCCGCCCCCGATCGAGCCTGAGATCGGTCAGAACAGTCGCCTGAGATGCGGCGCTATCGCCACGGACCGAGACCTGGCCAATGATCGTCCGCGGGCCTGGGTCGATCGACAGAACAGCATTGACGGCCTCAGGGACCGCGCCCGGCACGAAGGTCGGCTGAATCACCGGTCGGCGATACCCTCGACCTGCATAGATCTCCTCGAGCGCTCGAACAATGTCGGGCATCCGAGATCGCGGCGGAGATGCGCCGAACCGCTCGCTGATTTCCGTGCGCAGGATGTCGGCATCAATGCCAGCGCCCGATTCGATCTCGATGCGGCCCAATCGCTCGACCGGCACCAGGACCCATCGCAGCGCGACGCCGTCCTTCGCCGCGCCCACGCTCTCGGCAAACACGCGCACGTCCTCGAAGCGGCCAAGACCGACGAGGTGGTCGATCGTCGCCCGCACCTGCTCCATCGCCAGCGGTTGACCGATCCGGGTCGCGACCAATTGCACGACCGACGGGTCCGTGACGAGCACGCCCGCCACTTCAACACGCACATCGCGCACGGTGCGACCGAGGTATTCGGGAACGTCGGCGGCGACTGGTGCCGCGAAAAGTAGAATGGCGAGGACAGGCTGCAGATACCTGCGAGCCCGCGGGCCGCGCACTTCGTCATCAGAAGACGTGCCGTTTCCGAACCTCCAGAGCGTAGGTACGATCTTCGTTCTGCGAGAGCACCCATCCAAGGCTGTCGTTCTGATCGTATTCGAGCAGGATGAGCTCGTCGTGCGTGGCGGAGGAGAGGCTGCGGGCGTACGTGAGATACACGCGGTCCGAGATGCGCTTGCCGATCGTGACCCGGGCGGCAGGATTGACCTCGAGCCGCGACGAAGCGTCGTTTGTGGGGTCCATCAGGAGCGGGGTGATCTGAAAGGAATCGACCCCGAACGTTTGCCGGACGACCCGGCCGACTTCCTGCGACAAGGCGCCCGTGAGCGCACGCGTCGCGCGCGCCTGAAGAATCTCCTGCTCGCGCTGATTGGGTTGGCGCAGCGATGCGAGCTCGACATCACCCTGAGGGGCCGAATCGCTGAACAGGAGCGACAGGATGTCGATGGGCGCCAGCGGTGGATCCGAGGTGAACTCGGGCTGCATGCGGTCGGTCGTTCCCGCCATGCGAAGCGTGACGAGATATGTCTGCTGGAGCATGCGGACTCGTGTCTCGGCTTCGACATCGAAGAACGGCTGAATGCGATTGGGATTGGTGAAGTCGAGGCTGCCTCGAGTGACTTGATAGCGTCGCCCCTCGAACCGGACTTCGCCATGTTCGATCTCGGCGCGGCCAAACAGCAGAGGCCGTTCGAAAGTCCCGCGCAAATTGAGCTCGCTGCTGGCGACGATGCGCGCCATCTCGTTTTCGATGTGAAGCGTCGCGGGCGCGACGATGCGAACGTCATATCGCAGTGGCGGCCCGCCCGCCCCCGCCATGGCGCCCGGAGCGATCGGGAGCCCTGCCTCGTCACCCGCGCCAAGCCCAAAGACATTGCCGGAGGCGTCGAACCCTCGGGTCCACGTGGCGTTCTCGACCGTGACCGTACCGGTCAACGTAGGCCCTGACGCGGGCCCTTGCAAGGCCAATGTGGCATCGACGACCGAGCGCATCCCCTCGGGGAAACGGAGACGCATGTCCTCGCCGGTCGCCGCGACGTCGAATTCCGACACCTGATAACCCGACAGGCCGATACGCCCACTGAATCGGACGGCCCCGCCACCGAGTCGCCCGTTCAAGGGCGTTGTGTAACCCGGGTCGTCGAGCCGGATGCCTGACGCGTTGAAACTGATGACGCCGTTCAGATCCTCGAGGGCATGAGGAAATGAGAAATGCCGCAGGCGTCCCTCGGTCAGCATCGCCTGCCCCGACACAATCGGGCGAGCCGCGGTCCCCCCGATCAGTGCCGACACATCAGCACGTCCGGAGCTGCGCAGGTCGCCCATGAAACCCTGAAGCACCGCCAGGTTCGCCGCACCGTTGGCTTGAAGCGACAGCGCCTGCCGACGGAGATCGACGTTGCCGGCAACGTCGAGGGCGGTGTCGTCGCCCACCAGACGCAGGTTGTCGAGGCGCAACGTCTGTCCATCGACCACGAGCTCAATCGGTCCTTGATTGCGCAGGGCGTAGTCCACGAGCCGAAGGTCGAGTCGCTCGATCGACGTCGAGAGCCGCAGCGCGTCGCGGTTGTTCAGATCACCGACGACCCGCACGGTGCCGCTCGCCACCGCCGTCGTGTAGGGAGAAAGATCGGGCTGGAAGACGCGAACGAACGGGTCGAGCGACGTGTCGCTGACGCGGAACGACAAGTCGGCATCACGTTTGTCGTCCATCGCGATTCGACCAGTGCCCGACACGGCGAGTCGCGGCGAGGCGGCTTCGAGCTCGTAGGTCAAGAGCGTGTCGCGAATGGACAGCCGAGCCGTCACTTCGCCGATTCCTTCGTCGCCGAAGAACAGGTCTTGCACGCCCAGGCGGACGTCGTACCGAGGCTCGGCAAACGTGCCGCTGCCACCAGCCGAGAAGTCGAGCACGCCGGTGAGCGGTGGAAAGTCGGGGAAGGTCGTGACATCGAGCGTGCCGACGTCCAGCCGACGACCATCGGCATTGAAGGAGTAGGTGCCATTCCAGCCGACATACGCCGCCCCCGTGATCGCGCCGCTGCCCTTCGCGATCTCGACGGCGTCCAGCCGGACACCGTTCCCCTCGAATCGCAGGCCCGCTGACGCGGTGGCAAACCGTTCGTCATAGGCAGTGCCATCGACGATCGTCATCCGCCCAAAGCCGAACGGTCGCGTGTAGGGCCCATACACGTGAAACTCGCCCGACAGCGTGCCGCTGACCGGATAGTCTTCGAGATTGAACGCGTCCAGCAGGTCGTCTACCGGGCGACCCTCGATGCGAATGCGGGCGTTGATCTCCTCTCCCTGATCACGCCGAGGAAACCCGAGGGAGAACGAGCCTGAGACGTCGAGGCGCGACCCGCCTCGGGTCACGACCGCGCGGCTGATGTGCGCGTAGGAATTCTCGATCACGACATCGCCTTCGGCGTCGCCCCACGTGACATCAAACGCCTGCATCGCTCGCCCATTGAAACGACCCTCGATGCGTGGCCGACGAAAGGCGCCGGTCAGCACGCCGTCGAACTCTCCGGCGCCATCCATCTGAACAGCACGGGCTGACGAGCCGAAGGCGTTCATGATGCCCACGAGAAACCGATCGCTGGCCTGCCAGTTCGCGCTGGTGACGTGAAAGGGAATCTGTGCGTCTTCACCGCCCAACGTCGTCGAACCGCTGAACGTGATGAAGGTGTCGTCGGTAGCCAACTCGCCACCCGTCAGCCGAACCGCTGGACCCTCAAAGGCATAGCCGAGTGTGCCGCTGATCGGTACCGGGGCCAGGGGCAAATGGTTACTAAACGGTCCCCAGTCATTGGCGCGATCTTCCGCAGCTTCGATGTGGGCAGGGGTGAGGTCACGACCCATCGGAGTCGACGTCGCCACGGACGTGACGGCAATCGATCCGTCGCCGGTGCGATCCCGAAACGAGCCGAGCGGCCATTCGAGGCGATTGCGCCCGGTCGCGCGCCCCGCCAACCGGATGCCGGCGAGCTCGTAGAAATCAGTGAGCGCCGTGAGGTCGACCTCTTCATACTCGACATCGAACCGCGCCCGTCCGCGCTGCCCTGGCCGTCCCAGAGGGGCCATGAGGTGCTTGAAGCGGGTGCGCCCGCCCGAGAACTCGGAGCTGGCATGCATGACCTCGAAGCGATCGGGGACCCATTCCAGTGCGCCCTCGAGATTGCGGAAGCGATAGGCGTTGATGCCGGCTTCGCGGCTGAAAAAGTTGCCCTTTAGTTCGCGGCCACCCTTGAAGAGGTGAAAGGTGCCGGTGAAGTCCGCCTCGCCATGCAGCGAAAACGTGTCCTTCGCGAAGAAAATCTCGCGCATGCGCGGGAACTGCACGCGTGACTGGACCTGATAGAACATCTCCGGCCAACGAGCCGCGTCGATGACGCCGGTCAGCTTCGATGACGCGCCATCCGTCGTCAGATCGATGCGATCCAGGACAATGCGGCCGCCTTGCACCTTGAAGCTGGCGAACATATCGGCGGCCATCGGCTCGAAATCCCGAAAGTGGATCGTGCCGCCGCGAAACTGCGCGCGCCCGCGGTATTCACCAAACTTGCCAGCCGTGACCTCGAGGTTACGCGCCACCACGCCCCATCGCGAGCCGTGATCGTCGAACTCGAACTCACCACGGGTGGCGCGCACGAACTGCATCGTGGTGACGACCCGCCGGGGCTGGTCGGGGCGCTGCGGACGAGGCGGCCCATTCAGGCGCGGCCAGTTGTGACGCGCGTTCGGAAAGCTTTCGACCACCATCCGCCAGTCGGCCATCTCGATCGAGTCGACGAGCACCTCGCGGTGCCACAACGCACCCCACGTCAAGGAGACATTGACTCGCTTGGCAACGAGCCACGGGCGGGCCTCGGCCGTCAGTCCTTCGATGCGCAAATCTTCGATGACGAAACGTCCACGACCGAGCTCGACGCCGAGTCGACCGATGTGCATCGGCCGGTCGAGCCACTTCGAGCCTTCGGCCTCCGCGCGTGCCCGCAACACCGGGCCGAGATCGATTGAAACCGTCGAGACCAGGACCGTCGCCAGGAGGATGGCCACCACGATGACCGCGGCACGAAGACGTCGGTAGGTTGCCTTGAGCACGCTCTAGTCCACGGTCACGAGGGCGGTGCCAGCCTCGACGGACTGCCCTTCGGAAACAAACACCGCGGACACGGTGCCGGCGCGCGCCGCCCGCAGTTCGTTTTCCATCTTCATCGCCTCGACGACCACCAGCACCTGTCGTGGCTTCACGGCTTCGCCGGGCTTGACCAACACGCGCACGATCTTTCCAGGCATCGGTGCCGTCACACGTTGGGCGCCGGTCGTTTGCGCACGATGGCTACCATGACGACCGCGCTCGTGACCGTTCCTGGTCGCCACCGGGACGCGAACTCCATCGATGTGCACGTCGACCAGGCCGTCGCCCGCAAGGGGAACGACAGCGGCTTCGAGACTCCGCGATTCGTCGCTGTCGGGTCGGCCAAGCAGGAGCGACAACGTCTGACCATCGACTCGGACGGCACTCACGAATCGCGTCCGACCGTCAACGGTTACGAGATAGCCATTCTGATGGGGTTTGACCTCGACCACGCGAAGACGATCAGCGACGTCGAACTGGAAAGTCATCGTCTCTAAGACCGTGTGCCTGTCACCGAAGTGACGCGATGCGTCCGTCTGTCTTCCAACGGCTTGGCTGGATCGTCACTGGGGTCGTCCCGTCACCTGACTGGTGCGATTGGCCCTTGACGACGCGTGACAACGCCACGGCAATGGCTGCCAGCTCGTGATGATCCTCGTTCGCCTCGCGAAGCGGACGCCCGTTTCTGTCGCTCAGCTTGCGATCGATGAAGCTGGTATCAAACCGCGCCGCGACAAAGTCCTCGTCGTCCAACACCCATTGAAAGAATGGGATGGTCGTTTTGATGCCCAGCACGTTGTACTCCGAGAGCGCTCGCCTCATTCGTGCCAGCGCGCGAGGGCGCGACTCTCCCCAGGTGATCAACTTCGAGATCATCGGGTCGTAGTAGATCGGGACCTCGCCGCCTTCGTACGCTCCGCTATCGTCGCGGACACCCGGCCCCTGTGGGACGTGCAGCCCGGCAATCCGTCCAGGCGACGGCATGAATCCGTTGTCGGGATCCTCGGCGTAGATGCGGCACTCGATGGCGTGGCCCCTCGGCTGGAGCAGCGCGTCAGGATTGAGCGTCAGCTTCTCGCCGCGGGCAATGCGAATCTGCCACTCGACCAGATCGACGCCCGTCACCATCTCGGTGACCGGATGCTCGACCTGGAGTCGCGTGTTCATCTCCAGGAAATAGAAGGCCCCGCTCTCATCGAGCAGGAATTCGATGGTCCCGGCGTTGGTGTAGTTCACAGTTCGCGCGACTGCCGCCGCCGCCGTCGTCATCGCCCGCCGCAACGCCGGTGTCACCACCATCGAGGGGCTTTCCTCGACGACCTTCTGGTGGCGACGCTGCAGCGAACACTCCCGCTCGACGAACGGCACAATCGTGCCGTGATGATCGCCGAGCAACTGCACTTCGATGTGACGCGGCCGCAAGATACGCCGCTCGAGGTAGACGGCCGAGTCGCCAAAAGCCGACCCGGCCTCCGATCGCGCCGCGCGCAGGGCGCTCGGCAAGTCGTCAGCCGATTCGACCATCCGCATGCCCTTGCCTCCGCCGCCAGCCACGGCCTTGAGCATCAGCGGATACCCGATGCGTTCGGCGATCGAGAGGACCTCGCGGTCCGGGACACGCTCGTTGAGCGGCTCCTCGGTACCGGGCACGACCGCGACCCCGGCACGAATGGCCGCCTGACGTGCCGCGGTCTTGCTCCCCATCAGTGCGATCGCTTCGGGGGTGGGACCAATGAAGGTCAGCCCCGCATCGCGACAGGCCGAGGCGAAGCCTTCGTTTTCGGCGAGGAACCCATAGCCCGGGTGCACGGCGTCCGCACGCGCACGTCGCGCGGCGGCGATGATGGCGTCGCTCCGTAAGTAGCTCTCACGAGGCGGGTTGTCGCCGATGAAGAACGCTTCGTCCGCCATTCGAACGTGTAAGGACGTTCGATCGCACTCCGAGTAGACGGCGACGGTCGCGATGCCCATGTCGCGACAGGCACGAATGACGCGCACGGCGATCTCGCCGCGGTTGGCTATGAGGATCTTTTTCACGAGGAAGATCCTTCCGATTCTAGCAACCAAAGGCGTTATCCGCGAACGGGATTGGCTGCCGGGCTGCTTGCGCGACGAATCGCCCGGCCGGACGGCCGCCTCGCATCGCTCGGCTGAGGGGGCCCCAGGGAGGGCAGTCGTCTCGCAGACGGTGGTGAAAGTCGGGCACCGTCTGCTAGCCTGAAGTATGCGGATGGGAGTCATCGAGTGGCTGCTCGACTCGGATCCCTCGATTCGGTGGCAGGTCATGCGCGACCTGATCGGCGAGTCGGATGCGGCCGTTGCGCGTGAGCGACGGCGTGTGGCCGCGGAGGGTTGGGGGGCTCGCCTGCTGGACCTTCAAGGAGCCGATGGCCATTGGGGCGGCGCGGCGTTCGTGCCGCACGCCTGGATCTCCACCAAGGATACGCTCCAGCTGTTGCGAGATCTCGGTGTCGACCCGACGAGCGATCGGGTGCGAAGGGCCATCGGCCAGGTGCGCGACCGCTGCACATGGGGCGAGCCGTTCGGCCACTCGCCGTTCTTCGACGGCGAAGTCGAGCCCTGTATCAACGGACGGGTGCTTGCGATCGGTGCGTATTTCGGCGAGGCCAGCCATCGCCTCGTCGACCGATTGCTTCAGGAGCAGTTGAGCGACGGCGGCTGGAACTGCGACGCCCCGCCCAGCCAGCGGTCGTCATTCCATTCGACGATCTGTGTCCTCGAAGGACTGCTGGAATACGAAACGGCGACCGGTCCGAGGCCCGACATCACCGCCGCTCGCCTTCGCGGACAGGAGTACCTCCTCGAGCGGCGCCTGTTCCGATCGCGATCAACCGGACAGATCATCGGAACCGACCGCAAGACCGGAATCAAACCGGCGTGGACAGAGATTTCGTTTCCCACGCGCTGGCACTACGACATCCTGTGGGGGCTCGACTACCTGCGCAGAGCGGGCTTCGCGCCAGACGAGCGCATCGCCGAGGCGGTCGATCTGGTGGCGAAGAAGCGTGACGAGAACGGGCGATGGCCGCTCGAGAATCCGCATCCGGGTCCGGTGCACTTCGAGCTGGAAGGCCACGCCGGCGAGCCAAGCCGCTGGAACACGCTTCGAGCGCTTCGCGTGCTGCGCTGGGCGAATGCCACTTGAGACGGCCATTGACCCTTCTCGAGGCCCCTCAGCGAGTCGGCGGAGCAGCGTCCGCGCGGACCATCGCTTCGCGATGGTTTGACGATGGGTGGCGATCAGCCGCTGCCGGAACGTTGCGCATCATCCGATTTCTGGCGATCTGATGTCGCTGGCCGACGATCGGACGCGCTTCCGCGCGTTACGACGCCGGAAACGACAGCACTTCGGAGAAAAACCGCAGTACGCGCGTTTCGATCCGTTGCCGGATGCGGCTGTCGTGCGTGCCGTCGGCATACACCTCGAACGTGTGCGCGATGCCGCGCTTGGTCAGCTCGTCCGAAAACAGCTGCGTCGCGGTTCTGATGTGTGAGAACTCCTCGAGCGCGCCGTAATCCAGATAGATGCCGCGCAGCTTTGACAGGTTGCCGCGGTATTGCTCGACGAGATAGAGCGGGCAGATTGGCGCGCCACTTCGTATACGCATCCTCGTTCACCACGAGCAAGCGTTGCTGCTGTTTGAAAGGGAAATCGACGAAGAGCGGCGGCTTCGACGGATTCGGAGAGAGCGCCGCCGACAACGCGATGAATGCCGTGGCGTAGAAGTCGTCCAACGATTGCGGCTTCGCTTGAAGTTGATCGCGCGACTGAATCTGCATCGCCCGGCGCCACGCCTGATTGTCGTGATCCATATCGCCTTCGATGCCGATGCAGCAGGGACTGAGCGCGTAAACGGCGCCAAAGACGTCTGGATGCTTCATGGCCAGCATGATGGCGCCATAGCCGCCCATCGAGTGTCCGGCAATGCCGCGGCTTTCCGGCGCTCTCAGCGTGCGATACTTCGCATCGACCCAGTCGATCAGCTCTTTCGCAAAGAAATCCTCCCACCGGCCGGTCACTGGTGAATTCGTATAGAAGCTTCCGAAATATCCGTTACGCCCGCTCGGCACGACAACGATCATTTCTTTCGCTGCGCCGCGCGCAATCTGCTCGTCCATGGTGCGCGTGAGCTCCATGCCCTGATAGCCGCGCGTGAACGCGTCGATGTCGCTGGTGAATCCGTGAAGCAGATAGAGCGTTGGATATCGCCGCTGTGGAGAGGTCGCGTAACTGGGCGGCACGTAGACCGCGACGCGCGACTCGGCGGGATCGCCGAGCAGGTTGTCCTTGAGCGCCGGTGCGGCGACTTTGGTTTCAGTGAGCGACCCCGTTGCAGCAGGAGCCGCGATCTGGCTGATGCCTCCGAGCGTAGTCAGGAGAAGAAACGCGGACGTGGCAAGCGACACCAGTCGATTCATGCGGGACTCCTCGCAGCCGACGATTATCTAGCAGGAGGCTGAAAAGACTTGCCTGCGCGATCTGCAGTCGCCGGAACGGGCGACGACTTCATCCGCGGAAACGAAGACCAAAACATCCACGCCGTGAAACGAGAGGTGATCGTGGATTCAGCCCACATTCGACGTGTTCGCCACCACCGGCTTTGGCACGCCGGCCAGCAGCCATCCAGTGACCACCGTCCAGAGCAAGAACGCGACGACAAAAGGCCAGACTGGCGCGTCACTGACATGCCATGTCGGCCACCGGGCAAACAGCGACGTCAACTGCGGCACGGCTTGCGTCAGCGCGCTGATGCCGTTGCCGTCCTCCCAGAGAATCTTGGGGTCGTTCCACACGACCGCGCTGATGAGAATCTGCACGGCAATCAGGGCCGCGACGAACACCGCCGGAAGGCCACGCATGCCACGCGCCATGCCAGCGGCCGCCACCGCCAACAACGGCACGATCGGAACAATGAACCTCGGCGCCGGTGACCAGCCGCCGACAAAGCCGTAGGGATTCAACAGCGGGAACACGATTGAACCAATCCCCGCGGCAACGAGCGCGGTGACTGGGGCAGCGATCACCGGGTCGCGACGCCACAGCCTCACGAGTCCGGGCCAAGCCAATAGATAGATCGGGGCGAGTGCAAGGAGCCCGAACTCCTGATCGAAGAACAAGCCGCTCGCACGAAAGGCGGCCTCACGGAACATGTCGGCGAACCCGGTAAACGTTCCCAGGCGCGCGTGATCGTTGAACAGCAGGCGCCCCCAGAAGAGCCAGTTGACCGCCGTGCGAACCAACGCGACGATCACCACGCCAACCCCGAACGGGATGAGCATTCGCAGACGCCGGTGATGGCTTGCCACCGCGATTGCCGCCAGCGCAAACGACAGTGGCGCGTTCCGGATGTGGACCAACGTCAGAAACCCGACCAGGAGACCGGTGAACAGCCACTCACTCCCTGCTGCCGATGAGGGCTGCAGGATGCGACGGAGCGACACCATCACGATCAGCGCCGCGACGAGCTCGGTGAAGAAGAGAAAGGAAAACGACAGGAGTGGCGGCGATAGTCCGAGCAGGAGCGCCCACCAGAATGCCTGCCGCTCGGCGAGACCAATGACGAGCAGCGCACGCGCGATCTCGATCGCCAGCAGGCCGGCCAGGATCGCCATCGCAAGACTGACTTGATGGCGCAGCAGCAGCGAGGCATTCAACTTCGTCCGCGTCATCCATTCGTTCGGCAGGCGTCGGCTGAGCCATTCGGCCGCCGGATACATCACCCGAACGAACGGCGCCGCCAGCAACGGCAACCCAACGTCATGCACGGGACGGGGTACGCCATCGCGACCCGGGCGCACATGAGCCTCAGCCTTCGCTGTCCCCGCACCGACGAGATTGCGCGGATCACCGTAGTCGTTGGCGAGACGGAAATCGCGATCGAAGGCGATCGACCGCGCCATCATCAAATAGTGGAGCTCGTCACCGGAGCCCGGCGTGCGTGCCGTGCGTGATCAGGCCCCACACCACGAAGAACGACCGTGATGAGGATCCCGCGGGCCGCGCGATGGCTGAGACCCGGTACCACGATTCGCTACAGCGGGATGTTTCCGTGTTTCTTCGGCGGCGTCTTGTCACGCTTGTGCTCGAGCGTGCCAAGGGCCTGAATCAGCTTGCGCCGCGTGACGCGCGGCCGGATCACCTCGTCGATGTAGCCGCGCTCCGCGGCGATGTACGGGTTGGCAAACTTCTCGCGGAACTCTGCGACTTTCTGCGCCCGGAACGCGGCGGGATCAGCGGCCTTCTCAATCTCTCGGCGATAGAGCACGTTGACCGCGCCCTCCGGACCCATCACCGCAATCTCGGCGCTCGGCCACGCGTAGTTGAAATCTGTCCGAATATGTTTGCTCGCCATGACGCAGTACGCGCCACCGTACGCTTTGCGTGTTATCACCGTGACCTTCGGGACGGTAGCTTCCGCGAAGGCGTAGAGCAGCTTCGCGCCATGCCGGATGATCCCGCCGTACTCCTGAACCGTGCCCGGCAAGAAACCCGGCACATCCTCGAAGGTAATCAGCGGAATGTTGAACGCGTCGCAAAAGCGAACGAAACGTGCGCCTTTCACCGACGCGTTGATGTCGAGCGTGCCCGCGAGATGCGCGGGCTGGTTGGCGACGACGCCCACCGGCCGCCCTCCGAGCCGGGCGAAGCCGACCACGAGGTTCTTGGCGAAGTGCTCGTGAACCTCGAGGAAGTAACCCTCGTCCGCGACCGTACGGATGACGTCGAGCATGTCGTACGGGCTGATTGGGCGACGGCGGGATCAGCCGGTCGAGCGATTCGTCCTCGCGATCGATCGGGTCCTGCGTCGCGACCATCGGCGCATCGTCCAGATTGTTGTCAGGCATGAAGGTCAGCAGCTCGCGAATGAGCGCGATGCATTCCGCGTCGTCTTCCACGGCGAAATGGGCGACGCCGCTGCGTTCGTTGTGGGTCATCGCGCCGCCAAGATCTTCTTTGGTGACGTCTTCGTGCGTCACGGTCTTGATGACGTCGGGGCCGGTCACGAACATGTAGCTCGTGCCCTTGACCATGATGGTGAAATCGGTGATCGCCGGTGAGTACACCGCCCCCCCGGCGCACGGTCCGAGGATGGCCGAGATCTGGGGCACCACGCCAGAGGCGAGCGTGTTCCTCAGGAAGATGTCGGCATAGCCGGCGAGAGAGACGACACCCTCCTGAATTCGAGCGCCGCCCGAATCGTTGAGGCCGACGATTGGTGCGCCATTGCGCATCGCCATGTCCATGATCTTGCAGATCTTCGCAGCATTGGTCTCGGACAGCGAGCCGCCGAAGACCGTAAAGTCCTGCGCGAACGCGAAGACGATGCGCCCGTTCACCCGACCATGACCGCTCACGACACCGTCGCCGGGAATGACCTGCTCGCTCATCCCGAAATCGGTGCATCGGTGCGTCACGAGCTTGTCGACTTCCTCGAACGTGTCGGGGTCGAAGAGCTGCTCCATCCGCTCACGAGCGGTCAGTTTCCCCTGCTCGTGCTGTTTGCGAAGCCGCTCCTCACCGCCGCCGAGCTCAGCACCGCGTTCGAGATCCTGGAGTTTGTCGAGTGGATTCATTCGCACAACGGCCAGCGAAGAGCACAGAAGAGAATACGAAGCCGATCTCATGTAGATGTCCTCTCGTGGCTTCATGTCTCGAGGCCCGTCCGTTACTCCGCTTCGATACAAGGGTTACTCAATGCCCCGATCCCCTCGACCTTCACCATCATGCGATCGCCGGGCTTGAGCGGGCCGACACCCGACGGGGTGCCGGTCGTAATGATGTCGCCCGGCTCGAGCGTGCAGAAGCGGGTGACGAATTCAATCAGCTCCGGAACCGGGAAGATGAGCTGATGCGTGTTCGACGACTGCTTTTTGTCGCCGTTGACCCAGCCTTCGATCGAGAGGTTGGACGGATCGAGACCGATGGCGATGCACGGACCGATGGGACCGAAGCTGTCGAAGCCCTTGGCCCGCGTGTACTGCACGTCCTTGTTCTGCAGATCTCTCGCGGTCACGTCACACAGGCACGTGAGACCCAGCACGTAGTCCATCGCGTCACTGACTTTGACGCGCGAAGCTCGGCGTCCGATCACCACGGCCATCTCCGCCTCGTAATCGATACGACCGGCCCACGCCGGAAGTCGAATGGCGTCCTCCGGGCCGATGACGGAACTGGGCGGCTTTGAAAATACCAAGGGCTCCTCGGGGAGCTTCTTGTTCATCTCCGCCGCATGGTCCTTGTAATTGAGACCGATCGCGATGATTTTGGATGGCTGGACCGGTGGCGCGAGTCGCATGCCGGCCTCTTCAATCAACATGCCGGTGTGGTAGTCACCGAAGACGTGTCCCTCGAGCCAGTACAGGCCGCCGTCTCGCTCCACGGCGTACCGTCCTCCCATGCCCTGCCGAAATCGGTAAATTCGATCCATAAGATGATTTTCGCTGTCAGCAGCCGGTTGCCGGCGCCGTTGCTGATCACTGATCCCGGCCACTGAGTCACTGGGCACTGATCACTGGCCACCGATCACTGGCGAGCTGTCTCTTCCACGCGATTGGATGGTGTGCTCGCGTTGCCTGCCTTGTCGACCGCGACGACCGCATACACATAGGCCACGCCAGGACGCACCGACTCGTCGGCATAGGTGGTACCGGCTATTGGCTGCTTCATCAATGGCGTGAGTGTGGCATCGGGGCCTTCACCGCGCAACACCACATAGCCGACGACGTCGCCTGCGGCGCTGGGCAGCCAAATCAGGTTGATGCGGCCGCTCACGGCAACCGCCTGCAGCGTGCCCGGCGGCGCCGGCGCAAAGGTGTCAGCAAACGACGCGCACGTGACCGGAGAGGCGGGCCCTCGCACGTGCGTGCCGGCGAGGATGTCGACGGGACGCACGACAAAACAGCGCTCGGTGCCAAGCGTGATGCCAGACTGGACAAACTCCAGCCCGCCGACCGGGGCTTTCGTGAGCGGTGTCGGAGCATCCGGCGACACGTTGGCCGGTTGCTTGCGCGGCACTTCGTACACGTCATAGGTTGTCGGGGGCGGGCCGGGAAGGATTGGCCGCGATGCCAGCAAGCCCTCCGGCGTCGGCGCAGGCAGCGCCCCGCACATCACCCGAGGGCTTCCAGCGGATCGTCGCCGACTGCTCCTCGACCGTGATCGTCGGTTGGGACGGCGCGGAGCTGGTGGGCCCGAGTGGCACGGGTACGAGCGCGGTGGGCGGCCCGTATCGCCCTCGCGGAGTCACGGACACGGCGTAGTAGTAGCGCTGTGGTGCGCCACCGTCGGCGGGCGCAATCAAGGCGGCCTCGAGACTTGCGGCCTGCGTGCCTGGCGGCTCGGGCAGCATCACCGCGGCCCGTGTCTCTGCCGACAGCACCTCACGCAAGGCAATCACCTCGCCCTGATCGACACCGGGCCCGGGCGGGGGCAGCGGAATCGGCGGCAGGCCCTCCTTAACCGGCGGCGGCGGCGGAAGTGGCCGGCGAACCACCTGGCTGCCGACGAGCGTCGCGAGCGTGCGCAGTTCGCTCGGGCTCGTCAAACGTCGGCACACGATAGGCGGTGATGGCGTAGAGCTCCACGCGTGCGACATCGGCGGGACCAGCTCCATCGACGTTGGTCGTCGGCGCAATCATGCGAACGAACACATTGTCGTCGACGCGCGCAATGCTGAAATCTCCGGGAGCGCCAGGAATGCGCTGGAGCGGCGGCAGCGGGTTCCCCCTCTTGCCGCACGCCGTCGTCAGTACCGAGGCGAGCAGGAGAATCCCTACTGGGACCCGAAAATGGCTCACAGGATGTAGCGGGAGAGGTCCTGATTCTTGACGATGTCGGCGAGCATCCGGCGCACGTACGCGGCGTCAATCGTAATCGATTTTTCTGCCAGCTCCGGACCCTCGAACGAAATCTCGTCGAGCAGTCGCTCCATCACGGTGTGCAGCCGTCGGGCGCCGATGTTCTCAGTCCGCTCGTTGACAATCGCGGCAAACTCCGCAATCAGCTCGATCGCATCAGCGGCAAAACGCGAGGTCCACGCCCTCGGTTGCCATCAGCGCCATGTACTGCGTGACCAGAGAGCTGCGGGGCTCGGTGAGGATACGCACGAACTCGGCTTGACCCAAGGGTTCGAGCTCGACGCGGATGGGAAACCGTCCCTGGAGCTCCGGAATGAGGTCCGATGGCTTGGACACGTGGAACGCGCCGGCAGCGATGAAGAGGATGTGATCCGTTCGCACCATGCCGTGTTTGGTGTTGACGGTTGTGCCCTCCACGATCGGAAGAATGTCGCGCTGAACGCCTTCGCGACTGACGTCAGGTCCGTGGCCGCCTTCGCGGCCTGCAATCTTGTCGACTTCGTCGAGAAAGATGATGCCGGCCTGCTGCACTCGCTCGACGGCGAGTCGAGCTCACCTGCTCCATGTCGATGAGTTTCTGCTCTTCCTCCTGTGCCAGCGTGGTCCGCGCCTGCTTGACCGGCACGCGCTTCTTCTTGGCTCGCCCTTGGAAAAGGCCCGGCATCATATCCTTGAGGTTGAACTCAACTTCCTCGACATTCGCACCCGAGATGATCTCGAGCGACGGGAATCCTTTTTCGCGCACCTCGATCTCGACCAGACGATCGTCGAAGCGGCCTTCATTCAACTGCTCGCGCAGCCGCTCGCGCGTCCGCTGAGTCTCCTCGCGCACGTGAGCAGGATCCTCATCGGGCGCATGCGGACGCGGCGGCAGCAGCAGGTCGAGCAGCCGCTCCTCGGCGTTCTGCTGCGCCTTGGCGCGCACGTCGACGAGTTGCTCCTCGCGCACCATCGAGACACCGATCTCGACGAGATCCCGCACCATCGACTCGACGTCGCGCCCGACGTATCCGACTTCGGTGAACTTCGAGGCCTCGACCTTCAAGAACGGCGACTGCGCCATCTTCGCCAAACGGCGTGCGATCTCGGTCTTTCCAACACCCGTCGGGCCGATCATCAGGATGTTCTTCGGCGCGACTTCGTCCGCCAACTCAGGCGACAGCTTCTGTCGTCGCATGCGGTTGCGAAGAGCAATGGCTACGGCGCGCTTGGCTAGCTTCTGGCCGACGACGTGCTTGTCGAGCTCGCTGACAATCTCGCGCGGGGTGAGCGCGTCGATTGACGTAACTCGTGCGTTCCGGCAGTCTGATAACGGTCATTGATCTACCGATTGATCATAGTTCTTCGATGGTCAGTTGGCTGTTGGTATACACACAAATTTCGGCGGCGATCTTCATCGCTTGCTCGGCAATCGCCCGGGCGTCGAGCGGGCTGTGCCGCACCAGCGCTTTGGCCGCGGCTTGTGCAAACGCGCCGCCCGACCCAATGCCGATGATGCCATCATCCGGCTCGATGAGGTCGCCGGTCCCCGACAGCAGGAAGGTGGACCGTTGGTCCATGATCACCAGCATGGCTTCGAGCCGACGCAACGCGCGATCGGTGCGCCAGTCCTTGGCGAGCTCGACGGCGGCGCGATCGAGGTTGCCTCGATACTGTTCCAGCTTGGCTTCGAAGCGCGAGAACAGCGCAAATGAATCGGCCGCCGAGCCGGCGAAACCGGCCAGCACACTGTCGTTGTGAAGCCGTCGGATCTTGCGAGCGCCGTGCTTGACGATGGAAGAGCCAAGGGTCACCTGACCATCACCTGCCATCACGGCTTTGTCGTTGTGCCGCACGGCGAGAATGGTGGTGGCATGAATCATCGGTCGAGGCTATCTGCTCACCGAAACAAGTGTCAAGAAACGCGGACCTGCTGTTCGCTGGAGTGGACGCCAGCAGCCGACTACGCTCGAAGAAAGTCGAAAAGTGGCGCAAATTCACTCTGGGTCGTGCTGGCAGGGCCGTTGCTTCTATAAGAGCAGGATCAGTTTTCAGTTACCAGTTGTCAGTTCAAAGCGGAGTGTTCGGGCAAAGTGGTCCATCACTGGGCTGGTCACTTCATTTTGAACTGGTAACTGGCAACTGGAAACTGACGGTCGAAGGGAGCATTCCCCATGGGTTCCGTTGTCGTTGCGGCCACATTCGCCACCGCCGTCTTGGTGGTGTCGCCGGCCCTCGTGGCGGCACAGGAAGCAGAGGGCGCGCAAGCCAGGGAAAGGCGCCCGCGCACACCTGCGGTCACGCAGGTGGAGCAGCCCGATTCGTTCCGCCCAGATTCGGCCCGCACTGGCAGCCAGGCCGAACGGCGCCGACCGCCCGCAACTGCTGCAGTCGATGCGAGCTCCAATGACGATCAATCGAGCAACGGTCAGCGGAGCGGAGCCGTCAGACGGCCGCCATCGGGCGGATCCTCTGGCGGCAGTTCGTCGGGCGCGGCGGGTGGGCGTCATCAGGCTCGTCCGAGGGTGGTTGGGATCGCGCAGTGCCTCGTCGCAGCGATCCCAATCCGCCGCGTCACGTCTACTACCCCAATTACCGCTACTACGACCATTACTACGATCCCTGGGGCTATGCAACCTTCGGACTCGGCTACTTCTATTACTCGCCGTGGGGATATGGGCCGGGCTATTGGGGTCCGAGCTACTACGGATACGGATCGTACGGCCCCTATCCCTCGCACGGATATGACCTTGGAAGCATCAAGTTCAAGGTGACGCCGCGGGATGCCGAAGTGTTCGTGGACGGCTACTACGCAGGGACCGTCGACGATTTCGACGGCGTCTTCCAGGCGCTGAAGCTCGATAGCGGCGGCTACAAGATCGAGATTCGCAAGCCCGGCTTCGAGACGTTGCACTTCGACGTTCGAGTGCAGCCGGATCGAACGATTACGTATCGCGGAGAGATGAAGGCGATTCCTTAACAGAGGTTCTCCACGACGGTTCTCCACGACGGTTCTCCACGACGGTTCTCCACGGTGGTTCTCGACGAGGGTTCTCGACAATGGTTCTTCACGAAGGTTCTGACGATGCTCGAGAACTCGAGTGGAACCCACGTAAAGAACCCCGTCGACCCCGAGAACCATCGTCGAACCACCGTCAAGAACCATCGCCAAGAACCGCCGTCAAGAACCGTCGTCAAGAACCGTCATAGAATCACCGAGTGATCCGCGCGGTAGCCGGGGCGTCGCTCGTTTACGACATCAGCATCGGCGTCGCGTTGCTGTTCTTCCGGGGCGTGTTGCAAACCTGGTTCGGCCTTCCGACCCCCGTTCCGCCCATCCACGCCGATCTCAACGCCCTCTTCGTAACCAGCGTCGGCGTCGGGTATCTGCTGCCGTTGCGCGATCCCGTGCGCTATCGCGCCTACATGTGGATCTTTGGGGTGGGGTTGAAGACCGCCGGGATGATTGTGTTTCTCGCCGACTACATGACGCGCGGCTCACCGGCGTCGTTCCTGATGTTTGCGCTCAGTGACGGGGTTTTCGCGGCGCTGTCGCTGGCGGCGCTGCTCGACCGCTCGAAGGCTCAGCGCCGGTACTAGTTCTGGTCCTTCGGTTGCCCGAGTCTATTCAGCGGTCCGAAGGACGAAGGATAGATGCCTTGGACGCAAATCGTGTAGGTCAATCCATTCGGGGCTGCGGCTCGAAGGTCGGGCAACGCAAAGTTCGTCTGACCGTTTCCGCCGTAGAGCGTGCCGATCAAGGAAAAGAGCGCCTGGTTCTGATTGATGGGGAGAAGTTGACCGGCCGCCGGTACGCCATTGCCCAAAACGCCCGCGGAGAGGATGATCTCCGCAAGGGTGCACTCTCGCCCGTTGCCGGCAGACGCGCGACTGGTGTCGGTCCCGAACAGACTCTGCGTGCCCGGAGGCCCGGGTGGCCCAGCCGGACCCATGGGACCGGCGGCTCCCGTGGCGCCAGTCAACCCAATCGGCCCCAGGGGACCGACGGGACCGATGGGACCCATAGGCCCGGGAGCGCCAGCCGGACCTTGTGGCCCGGTCAGCCCATCCACCAAGTCGGCGTTTCTCACGATCCTTCCGGGCGACAACGCGATGGGGGCGAACGCGATAGTCGGAGACGTCGCGGCCTGCAGATCGTACCGGTCAAGAGTGGTGAAGAGAAACGGTGGAATGACGCTCACGACGACCTCGCCCGTCTCATCGAGCTGCCCTCCGGCGAGCACTGCGAAATCGACGCCGATGGACAGATTCACGCCCGCATGCGTGAGCCCAGCTCCGACGCTGCTCCCCAGGAGCGCGTAGTACTGTCCCGGTGGACCTACGATCGTCACCGACACAGGAACACCCGGCGCCGCAACGTCCAAGGATGCGGTCATCTCGACTGCCGGACGGTCCTGCGCCGACGGCAGCGCGGCGAGGATGACAAAGAGAGCCGCGGCGACGGCGACGCGGCGCCCACGTCTTTGCAACGTCACCAGCCGCTTACCTGACGGTCCAACGCTCGCGCCAATCGTCGTCATGCCGGCTCCACTGATAAACCTGGCTGCGCCCTGAAGGGCCGGTCTTGGAGCCCAGCCCTTCGAGGTCCATCGGCTATCAAGGGTCCGGGCTTTAGGGGTGAACTACTTGCGGCTCCTGAACCACAGATACAGCGGAATGCCTGCCGCCATCACCAGCAGCCCAAGTCCCGTAACGCGCGGTTCGCGATAGATCGCGTTCACGACCATCACAAAACTGAAGAGGACGAAGATGGCGGGCGTGATGGGATAGCCGACGGCCTTGAACGGCCTTGGCGCGTGTGGATCGCGGCTTCGGAGGACGAACACAGCCGCCACGGCAATGCCCGCGAAGAGCGTGATGGCAAAGCCGACGTAATTGCCGAGCGCATCCAGGCTGCCCGTGAGAATCAGCACCGTTGCCCACACTGCTTGCGCGGCGATGGAGGTAGACGGCGTCTTGTACGTCGGGTGGACACGTGATGCCGCGGGGAAGAACAAGCCATCGCGCGCCATCGCGAAGTACACGCGAGGCCCGGCGAAGGTCATCGCGTTGACGCTCGCGAGCAGGCTGATGATCGAGATCACGCCCATGATGTCGCCTGCACGGGCGCCCAGGAGCCGCTCCGCCGCGACGTCGAGCACGCTGCCTTTGACGGTGACCAGCTCGCCGATGGGAATGACGGAGAGATAGAGGACGTTGATCAGGAGATAGATCAACGTGACAGCGCCGGTGCCCAACGCCAGAGCCAGCGGCAGATTCCTGCCGGGGTCACGAACTTCTTCGGCCATGTAGGCCGCCGCGTTCCACCCGGAATAGACAAACATCACGACGATCAGCCCCAGCAGCCAGCCAGTACCCGTCACCTGACCTACCGCCTCCTGACCGGTCCCCGTCGTGCCGCCCATCGTCAACCCCAGCGCAATGAACAGGAGCAAGGAGCCGACCTTCAACAGGGTCAAGCCGTTGCTCAACGCGCGGCCCGGACCGACGCCGCGGATGTGGACAAACGCCAGAATCCACACGGTGGCAATCGCGATGATGGTCTGGTTAGAAACCGTGATCGGCAGGTACGGAATCGGAATCTGCAGCCACGGCGCCGAGCTGGCCGAGCCGGGCACGAACCGATCGAGATAGAGCGGGATGACCATCGCACTCGCGGCCATGGCCCCGGCAAACCCCGCGACAAAGGAGGTCCAGCCGGTCAGGAAGCCTGCGAGGCTCCCGTACGCCTCACGGAGGTAGACGTACTCGCCACCCGCCCGCGGCCTGAGGGCTGCCAACTCGGCATAGGCCATGGCGCCACAAAATGCGAGCACGCCGCCGGCCACCCAAGTCGAGAGGAACGCCCAGGTGTTTGGAGTGTTCGAGGCAATCTGCGGCGGGAAGAAGAGAATCCCACCGCCGATGACATTGGCGACGATGATTGCCGCTGCGTCGTAGGGACCGAGCCGGCGTTCGAGGGTGGAAGCTGGACTGGATGCGGTTCGTGTGGTCGTCACTGGGTCAGCAGCTGCCGGTCAATCGGAAACTCGGCGAGTTTAGCCCAGACCCTCGAACCTTGCCGCAGGAATATTTCGACCTTCGCGTCCACGAACTCGCGGTTCTGCAGCATCTGCATCCGCGGCTGTTCGCCCGTATACCCAAGACCGGAGCGGAGCACGAGCTCTCTGGTGGACGCTCCCGGTGGGAGCGGGTCGCGCTGCACGGCCCAGCCGTAGTGCTCGCCCCACATCTCGGCTTCGTTGACACGCTTGAAGATGGCGTTGATTTGAATCGACCGGACCGGCTCGCCCGACTTGTTCCGGAGCTTGAGGGAAATGCTCGGGACGAGCTTGTTCATGTGCCCCTCGACGAGGCCGGCATCGTACCAGCCGGTGACCACCTCGTGCGGCTCGAGGACCGCGATAGGGTCGACTCCGCGGTTGCACCCCATCGAGACGATGAGCAGCACCCCGAGAACCGGCAGCTTGCGGTTCATCTTGACAGTTTAAGACACCGAAACGGCGGCGTTGTTCCAGTTTTCGACCGGGGGTTCGTGACGAACCTTCGTCACGAACCCCGAGAAGAACCCCGTGAAGCGAGTTAAAACTGGCGAACCTGCACCCTCTTCAGAACCTCCTCACGGTCGATTTGCCCCGCGCGGTAAGCCGCGAGGTCCGAGCCCCGAATCTGCAGAAGGACCGTGACCACCTCCTCGTACGGGTCGATCGGCGCCAGACTGTCGCGTGGCATGTTGTCCCGAGCGGCAACGGTCAGGAACTCATTGGCGGCAATCCCCATTGGAAGGCTCCACTCGACCATCGCGGCCATCAACTCGCGCTGAACGGCCTCCGTGTAGGCGCGGTTGATGGCGTTGGGGTCCGACAGGTACTTGAAGTCGATGGTCCGGGCTGGTGGAGGCGATGCGGACAGGGTCACTGCCGGAGGAACTTCGCCATTCGAGACGGTGGCACCCAGCGTTGCGTCCGCTGCGGGTGTTCGCGGCAACGCGAGCTGCGGGATTTGGCCTTGCACGCCAAACGGATTCCGCTGCAATTCGAGCCGACTAATCGTGTTGTCAATCGCGCTGCGTTCGCCGGGATTGCGTGCGGCCTTCGCCTGCTGCCTCAGAAACTCGATCGTCTGGTTGAGGCCCTGCTCATCCTGCCCCAACATCGTCCGTAGACTCCACACCATGCTCTGGTGAAGAACCGGAACGCCGACGTCGAAGAACACGCCGTAGCCTTCAAGGTAGACGCCTCTCGCCTGCGGCTCGCCGGACACGGCCATCATCTCGGGACCGAAGGACTTGATCTCACGAGCCAGCCGCTGACCGCCGAACGACACCGCGCGAACGAGCGCGCCTTCCATCACGTACACGTGTCGTCGCAGGTCGTTGCGATCGACCGGTCGGGTCACCGCCGGCGGCGTCGCCGGAGCCGGCGTCGGCGTCTGCGCATGTGCCATCGACGCCAACGTCAGGATGAGAGCGATCATGACGAAGAGAGAAGCGGTCCTACTCATATCGATACCCTTTGATCAAGGAATCGGCTGCGAGGCGACGCGGCGCACCACGTTCGCCAGGTCCTGCTGATCGGCTGCCGTCTTGAACGTGCGGTTGGTCAGCGTGCCAAAACTCTGCGAAATGTTGTAGAGGTCGATTCGCCGGCGCGCTTCGAAATCGCGATTCATCACTAACATGCGCGACGCAACCTCCTGGCGTTGCCGCTCCTCGCTCTCTTCGAGCATCGTCTGCACTCGACGCAGAATCGCGGCGTTGTCGACCGAAGCGGGCGCAGCGACCCGAATCGCTGATTCAGGAGCGCCGGTGCGCTTCATTTCCGACAACTCGGCCCGGAGCTGCTGTTCGAGCGCAACCAGCGCCGGTTTCCACTCGGCGGTGTTCGAACCGGCCTCGCCCGGAGACTGCACCGGCACCGGCGCGCCCACGCCAGCGTTCATCCAACCGGTCGAAACCGTCACGCCATCGTGACCGTAACGAACCTGGAGGTTTGCGATCGCCGCGCCAACGCCGATGACGAGCGCCGCAGCAGCAACTCGCGCCCACGCGGGCATGGTGCTGGCCGTTGCCCAGCGCGACGGCCGCAAGACTGGCGCCGGCTTCTGTACGATCGTGAAACCCAACTCTGGCACAGGGGGCATCCAGGCCTCGAGGTCCCGCCGCACAGCCTGCAGGCCGCGAACTTCCTCGGCGCACGCAGCGCACGTGCGGAGATGACGTTCCACCTCCCGGCGCCCGTCTGCGTCAATCTCGCCGTAGAGATACGCGACGAGCGTGTCCTTGTCGTCGCAACGGAATGTTTCGCTCATGATGCCTTCTCGCTCGCTCCTGTTGGACCCGACCCGCGGGTCATCCCACTCGATTCCAACTGACGCCTCAGCACCGACAGTCCCTGGTACAAACGAGTCTTGACCGTGCTCAGCGGACATCCTTGCAATTCGGCGATCTCCTGAAAGGTCAGTCCGTGGTACTCCTTCAGCACGATCGCGGTTCGCTGTTCTTCGGGCAAGCGTTTCATCGCCTCAGCCACGGCCGCACTCATCTCGCGACGTGAGACCAGCTCCTCGATCGACTCGACCGGCCCCTGCTCGCTGGCCAACTCGATGAGATCGATGCCTTCCGGGGTCGCCACCGTCGGCGTTCGTCGCTGCTTGCGAATCCAGTCGCGACATAGATTGAGGGCAATGCGATACAACCACGACGAGAATTTCGCTTGGCCCTTGAAGCCTGGAAGAGCCCGAAACGCACGAAGGAAGGTCTCCTGAACGATGTCACGCGCTTCCTCGTCCCGTCCAATCGTGCGGTACGCGAGGGCGTAAATCGGCCGTTCCCAGCGCAGGATTAGCTGGTTGAAGCTGTCAGCGTCGCCGTTGACGGACCGAGCGACGAGCTCTTCGTCGGTCCCTTCTGTCCGGACCAGGCGGGGCTCCTTCCCGGGTGTCTGCTCTCGCCTTCTCTCAGTGTAAGACGTCGGGTGGGGCTGGTGGGTCGGGCCCTGCCGGAGGCCGGTGGCCGGCGGCCGGCCGGCCTGGCCCTGCGCCCGCGCCCTGCGCCCGTGCCGCTGCGCCCTGCGCCCTGCGCCCTGTGCCCTGCGCCCCGGCCCTGCGCCCTGCGCCCTGCGCCCTAATTCCCGCGCCCTATCGACAACAGCTTACAATCCCGCCGTGGGCGAGCTGGCGACCTTGAACGATGTGGCACAGGCCGTAGCCCGGCAGCACCGTCTGGCCGACCTCATCCCAGCCATTCACGAGCAGGCGCTGCGAATCTCCGGCGGGCGCGCAAGCGTCTTGCTCCGCCAGAATCCGGCGACCCGAAGGCTACACGGAACCTCGGCGGCGGGGCTCGAACAGCTCGACGGGGAGCCGTGGCTAGTCGGGTCCCGGGCGGCTGCGGCGGTCGAGCATGCGTTTGCCTCACGCGCGCCCGTGGTGGTCCATGACGTGCCGGAAGCGGCCGTCCGTCT
This sequence comes from uncultured Acidobacteriota bacterium, assembly GCA_963734095.1. Classification (GTDB taxonomy): domain Bacteria; phylum Acidobacteriota; class Vicinamibacteria; order Vicinamibacterales; family UBA2999; genus JACCSI01. The sequence continues at coordinate 123,475 of CAVTGK010000043.1, forward strand.
CCAAGCGAACGCGGTCGTCCTGGTTCCGCTGATTAGCCGTGAAACTCGGCTCGGCCTCCTGACCATCGGCGTCCACTCCGACCTGGGTGCGGATGCCCGGGAGGAGCTGGCGACCGTCGGCCATCTGCTGACGATGGCACTCGAGCGCGCGCGGACAGAGCGCGACGCGGCCCAATCCAAGGACTTGCGCGAGCTCGGCGCCTTCCTTACGCGATCGGTGGCTTCCGCTCTCGACCTGAACGCCAGCCTCGAAATCTACTGCGATCGCGCGCGCCGCCTCTTCTGGGCTGACCGCGTGTCGGTCTGGCTGCACGATCGGCGCGCCCGGTCGCTGGACCTCGTGGCCTCGTCGGATATCGCTGAAATCGCAGCTCACCGCCGGGTGCCGACCGACGAGCCCGATGAAAGCACGGTCACACGGGTGATGCGCAGTGCCCGCGCCGAGGTGATTGGCGTGACGGGCTATGGTGCACCGCACGTGATGGTCCCGCTCCGCGGCCGACGCCGTGCGTTGGGGACGTTCGAACTGAGCGGCCTGCGCATGGAGCCCGGCGACGACCCGGTAGAAATGCTCGAACGGATGGAGGAGGTCGGGCGTCAAGTGTCCGGCGTCGTCGAGAGCGTCTTTCTACTCGAGGACATCCTTCGGTCCCGGCGCGAGCTCGAAAGCACTTTCAACTCACTCGCCGATCTGGTGGTGGTCAGCGATGCGCGGCTCCGGGTCACGCACGCGAACCAGGCGTTCGCCGACCGCATCGGCCGGCGCGCAGCCGACCTGATCGACCATTCGTTGAGCGAGTTTTTTGGCGCCGATCTCGTCTCCTGGGTCGACCGCCTGGCGCCCGATGCCGACGGCGCCAGCGCGGTTGAATCCCGCGAGCTCGAAGATCCCGTGCTGGGCGGCACGTTTCTATTCACCATCAGCCCGTTGGTGGGACGCGACGACCGCCGCATCGGCACGGTCGTCGTCGCCAGCGACGTCACCGAGCAGGCGCGGCTGCAGGCCGAACGGGTCGAGCTGCGCGATCGACTGACCCAGTCCGAAAAGCTGGCCGCGCTCGGTCAGTTCGTCGCCGGCATTGCTCACGAGCTGAATAACCCGCTGCAGGGCGTTCTCGGGCACATCGAGCTGATGCTGCAGGAAACCGCGCAGATTCCGGTACGGGCCAAGCGTGATTTGAAGTTGGTGTACCGCGAAGCCGAACGTGCCGCCAAGATCGTGCACAACCTGCTGGTGTTCGCCGGCTCTCGTCGAATCATCCGTCGCCGCCTCAATGTCAACCATGTCGTCACGCGAGTGCTTCGCCTGCGCGGCGCGGCATCGGCTGCCACTTCGATTGAGATCGTCAAAAGCCTCGAACCCAAGCTGCCGAGGGTTGCCGGCGACGCCTTGCTCCTCCAGCAGGCGGTGCTGAACATCGTGATGAACGCCGAACAGGCTCTGGCCACCATTGACGGTCCGCGTCGTCTGGAACTGCGCACGCGGGTCGCCGGGCGACGAACCATCGAGATCCAGATTGCGGACAACGGGCCAGGGATTTCGCCCGACGTGATGTCGCGACTCTTCGAACCGTTTTTCACCACCAAAGAAGTCGGTCAGGGAACGGGCCTGGGGCTCGCGATTGCATACGGAATCGTACAGGAACATGACGGGCGGCTGCTGGCGGCCAACCGTCCCGAAGGTGGCGCACTGTTCACTCTCGAATTGCCGTTCGGTTCGGAGGCTGTACAATAGATGATTGGACCGCAAGTGGGCATCAACTTTCCAAACGACGAAACTTTCCTGACGACCGAAGAGGTCCTCGAATACCTTCAGGTCAACCTGCGTACCGTGTACCGCCTGATCAAGGCGGGCAAGATTCCGGCCGTTCGCGTCGGCCGGCAATGGCGCTTTCGCAAACGCGACATCGATGCATGGCTCGACGCGCAGCGTCCACGCAGCGAGCGAACCGAGGTCGCGTCGACCGATCGGCCCGCCCGCGCGGACGAACGACCGCGCGTGCTGGTGGTGGACGACGAGGCGAGCATCCGAGAGCTGTTGTCGAAAACGCTCGCCCTGGCCGAGTACAACGTCGACACGGCGCGAGACGGTCGTGCCGCGATCGAGCGGCTGCGGCTCGGTCACTACGACTTGCTCATCGCCGACCTCAAGATGCCGGGGGTCGACGGCCTGTCATTGATTCGGGAAGCCAAACGCCTCAAGTCGGATCTGCCGGTGATCATCATCACCGGCTTCTCCACCGAGTCGAGTGCGATCGAAGCGGTCAACCTGGGCGTCTCCGGCTATCTCACCAAGCCGTTTCGCGTGCCACAAGTGCTCGCCGCCGCCGCACGCGCGCTCGGCGAATGAAAATGCGATGATTGGTGCCGTGGGTGATTTCGATTGTGATTGCGAGTTGGTGATTGAGTATTGCGCGATGATTGGGTGATGCGGATACCGCCCACTCACCTCTCACCCAATGAACTCGCAACTCGACACATTGCATGCCAATCACCTCACTCATTACGTAATGATCCAGCTGCAGCAACTCCTGAAACAATTCGCTGACCGCGTGCTGCTGGACCACGTCACGTGGCAGGTTGGCGATCGCGACCGCGTCGGGTTGTGCGGGCCCAATGGCGCCGGGAAGACCACGCTGCTGCGTATGCTCGCCGGCCTCGATGAGCCAGACCAGGGACAGATCGTCCGGCCGAACGCGCTGACGATTGGTTACCTGCCACAGGACGGCCTCGCGCACAGCGGGCGGCGAGTGGTGGACGAGGCCAGCCTCGCCCTCAAATCGCTTCTCGACATGAAGGCCGAGATGCATGCGCTCGAGCATCGCCTGGCGGATCAGAGCGTTGCGACCGACGAGCACGACGCCATCCTCCACCGTTACAGCGAGCTCGAGGAGCGCTTCCGCATGCACGACGGCTACCACCTCGATCTCAAGGTGGCGAATGTGCTGCGCGGCCTGGGATTTGCGACGGAGGACTTCGACAAGCTGACTGACCATCTCTCGGGTGGCTGGCAGATGCGCCTGGCACTGGCCAAGCTGCTTCTCCAGCAGCCCGATCTGCTCCTCCTCGACGAACCGACGAACCATCTCGACCTCGAAGCCCGCAACTGGCTCGAGACCTACCTGGCGTCATATCCTTGCTCCGTCATTCTCGTTTCGCACGATCGCTATTTCCTCGACACCGTCGTCACCCGCATTACCGATCTCTCGCTGCGCACGCTCACCGATTATCAGTGCAACTATTCCGAATATCTCGTGCAGCGCGACGCGCGGCTCGACCGTCTGCGCGAGGCGAAGAAGCGGCAGGATGAAGAGATCGCCCGCGTCCAGGATTTCATCGATCGCTTTCGCTACAAGGCGACGAAGGCCGCGCAGGTTCAAAGCCGAATCAAGATGCTCGAGAAGATCGAGCGCATCGACGTGCCGCCGGAGCGCAAGCGCATTCACTTCCAATTCCCGGCCGCGCCCAAGAGCGGCCGCATGGTGCTCGAGCTCAAGGACGCTCGAAAGGCCTATGGAACCAAGCTCGTGCTCGACCAGGTGGACCTCCACATCGAGCGCGGCGACCGCATCGCGCTGGTCGGTCACAACGGCGCTGGCAAGTCGACGCTGATGCGATTGCTGTCGGCCGAGGAACCACCCGACCGTGGCACGCGGGCGCAGGGACATCAGGTCGTGACCCAGTACTTCGCGCAGGACGAAGCCACGCGCCTCGATCCGTCGCTGACCGTCTACGAAACGCTGGCGGCGGGTTCACCCGATTCAATGGTGCCCGCCATTCGCAACATCCTCGGCGGCTTTCTGTTCTCCGGAGACGACGTCTACAAGAAAGTGGCGGTGTTGTCGGGCGGCGAGCGGACACGGCTCGCCGTTGCGCGGATGCTGCTGCGGCCATCGAACACGTTGCTCCTGGACGAGCCGACGAACCACCTCGACCTTGATTCCAAGGAGGTATTGCTCGACGCCCTCGCCGATTATGGGGGCACACTCGTGTTCGTGTCGCACGATCGCTATTTCGTCGAGCGACTCGCCACTCGGATCGTCGAGGTCGCCGACGGGAAGGCCACGCTTTACCCCGGAACCTACACGGAGTTCCTGTGGGCCAAAGAACACGGGAGCTCAGCCCCCAAACCTGAAGCCTCAGGCCAACGCCGCAAGAAAGCAGTGGAGAAACCACCTCCACAAGCCGAGATCAGTTACGAAGCGCGCAAGCGAGAAGCGGCCGAGCGCAAGCGGCGAGAACGGTCATTCAAGGCCTTGTCCGATCGGATCAACGAGCTCGAGGCACGGATTGCGGAGTGCGAGCGGTCGATCAAGCGTCTGGAGGCCGCAATGGCGGAACCGAGCTTCTACGAACGTCGAGACCAAGCTCAGCCAATGATCGATGAGCATCAGATGTTGATGTGGCAGGTGGGGGACCTGCTCAATCAGTGGGAGATGCTCCAAGCTGAGGCGCACGCGCACAAGGACTCGAAATCGTAAGGTGCATTACAGTTTTGTAATGACCGCCCGCGCACGGCATAATGCGATTTCTGTAGTCCAAACGACTTAGGACCCAGGCCCTGACGCAATCGCAGAGGTACGCCGTTTGCGAATGGGGCACGGTCCCACAGACCTTGATGGCTTCCCCACGACCCATGACCCGTCCCGCTGTTCCTGCGCGCCGCGCCCGCACCGGCGGAACCTCGGACGACTTCTTCCGCCACATGGTGGCCAACATGCGGAACGGCGTGTTGGCGATCAACCCCGCGGGCGAGGTCGTGCTCATCAACGACGAGGCCTACCGGACCTTCCAGTTGCCCCCCGACCTCGACTACCTCGGCCAACCGTATGCCGAAGTGTTTCGGACCCATCCTGACGTCGTGCGCGTGCTCAGGGGCGCCTTCGAGATGGCGCTGCTCCCCAATCGGGCCGAGCTCCGCCTGAAGTCCACTGGCAAGGTCATTGGCTACACGCTCTCGCTCATCCGCGATGAGCACGATGAGACGGTCGGTGCCGCGCTGTTGTTCAAGGATTTGACGCACGTCGAGCAGATGGAAGAACGAGAGCGATTGCGCGATCGGCTCGCCGCGCTCGGTGAAATGGCCGCGGCCATGGCGCACGAAATCAAGAACCCGCTGGGCGGTATCGAGGTCATGGCCGGCCTCCTTCGGCGACAGACCGACAACCGCGACGCGCAGGCGCTCGTCGGCGACATCATCAACGAAGCCAAGATGGCGAACGCCATTGTTCAGGAAATGCTCGACTTCGTTCGGCCCGTGCGACTGCAACTCGACCGCGCGTCAGTCGAGGATGCGCTCCGAGTGGCTGTGACCATGGCCGACGGAAAGGCCATGCGCGGGAACACGGCAGTCGCCCTCCGGCTCGAGGATCGACTGCCGCCCATTCAGGGCGATCGCCACCAATTGGCACAGGTATTTGCCAACCTCCTCATCAATGCCTACGAAGCGCTCAACGGGCACGGCGCGGTCACTCTGACGGCCCGGCTCGTCCTGGATCCAGCCGACGGCGCCCTGCTGCCGGACGGAAATCAGCCGGTCGCGACCGTAGTCGTGGACGTGGCGGACACGGGGCCCGGCGTCGCCCCAGAGGTGCTGGACAAGATCTTCAACCCGTTCATTACGACCAAACCCAAGGGTTCAGGCCTGGGTTTGGCCATCGTGCGCAAGATTGTTGACGCGCATGAAGGCCGAATCGACATGACCAGCGCTCCGACCGGTGGGACGACGTTCAGGGTGACGCTTCCGGTGGAACAAGCCGATACCTGGGTCAGGTAGGCGTAAACCGCGAAGGACTGAGCAGAAAACGTATGGGTCGAATTCTGGTGGCTGACGATCACGATGCGCTGCGGCGCGGGCTTGCGCTTGGGCTGGCCGCCGCCGGGCACGAAGTGGAGGAAGCTAGCAACGGCAACTCCGCGATCGAAAAGCTTCATTCGGGCTACTTCGACGTCGTCGTCAGCGACCTCAAGATGGGTGGGTCGAGCGGGCTCGACGTGTTGAAGACCACCAAGGCGCTCCATCCCTCGACCTCCGTCATCCTCATGACCGCGTTCGGGTCGGTGAGCACGGCGGTCGAGGCGATGAAGCACGCCGCGTTCGACTACGTGCAGAAGCCGTTCGAAATCGAAGAGATGGAGGTAAAGGTCGAGAAGGCGCTCGAGTTGAAGCGGCTTCGCAACGAGCTCGACTACCTCCGTAATGAGCAGCAGTCGTCGTACGACTTCGAGCGCATCGTCGGTCGAAGCGAGCCGCTCGAAAAGGTGCTCGCCGTGGTGCGCAAGGTCGCCAAGAGCAATGCCACCGTGCTGGTGCGCGGCGAGACGGGCACCGGCAAGGAGCTCATCGCCGGGGCAATCCACCACAACTCATTGCGGGCGGCGAGAAACTTCGTCAAGGTGAACTGCGCAGCCCTGCAGGAAAACCTCCTCGAGTCGGAGCTCTTCGGTCACGAGAAGGGAGCGTTCACCGGCGCCGATCGCCAGCGGGTCGGGCGCTTCGAGCAGGCCGACGGCGGATCGCTCTTCCTCGACGAAATTGGCGACATGAGCGGCAGCACGCAGGCCAAGATTCTGCGCGTGCTGCAGGAGCACGAATTCGAGCGCCTGGGCGGGACGCGGACAATCAAGGTCGATGTGCGGCTGGTCGCCGCGACCAACCGTGACCTTCCCGCCATGGTGGCGGCAGGCCATTTCCGCGAAGACCTCTATTACCGCCTCAATGTCGTCACCATCGAGATGCCAGCGCTGCGCGAGCGGAAGGAAGACATTCTGCCGCTGGCGGGCTGGTTCGTGCGCCGCTTCAGCGGCGAGCTGAAAAAGCGGCTCGATGGCCTCGATCCCGAGGCGCAGAAGATGCTCACGCGCTACAACTGGCCCGGCAACATCCGCGAGCTTGAAAACGCGATCGAGCGCGCGGCGCTGCTCACCGAGAGCACGCTGATTGAATCAGAAGATCTCCGGCTCGGCGATCACTCCAACAACGCCTCTCGCGAGCCCACCTCGTCGGTCAAGATCCCGCCCAAGGGCATTGCGCTCGAAGAGATCGAGCGCCAGGCCATCACCGAAGCGCTGAAGATGTCGAACTGGGTGCAAAAGGATGCCGCGGAGCTGCTGGCCATCAGCCCCCGCGTGATGAACTACAAGATCAAGACGCTCAATATCGAGATGCCGCGGCGCCGCATGCCGACGGTGGCCTAGACGCGCTTACTCATTCACTTTCATCACCAGAAACGTCAGGTCATGGTACTGCGCCGCGTGGCTGATCCAACGCCGGAGCTCCTCGGAAATGTGCGTGGAGATCTCCTGGACCGGTAAGTGGGCCACTCGACGAATCAAGTCCTTCAACCGGTCTTCGCCAAACTCTTCTTCGTTGGTGTTCAAGGCTTCGATGACGCCGTCCGTGAAGGCGATCAGAACATCCCCGGGCTGAAGATCGATCGTGGCTTCCTCGTAGCTCAGATCCGGCAACAGCCCAATCACCGCACCACCCGTCTTCAGTTCCTCAATCGACAGCGCAGGCGACTGTTGGTCGGCGTCGTGCGCAACCGCTCGCACCAGATACGGCGGATTGTGACCGGCGTTCACATAGCGCAGCTGGCGGGTCCGCTCATCGAGTTGGGCGTAAAAGAACGTGGCATAGCTGGCGGACGAGGTCGATTGGTGCAGAAAGCGGTTCATCTTTGCCACGAGCTCGCGGAAGCGGAATCCCGTCCTCTGACGCAATCACGCGCAGCGAGGCCTGCACCGCCGCCATGATCAGCGCGGCGGCCACGCCTTTCCCCGCGACATCGGCCAGGGCCAATCCGATGCGGTTTTCGCCCACTTCGATGAAATCGTAGTAGTCGCCGCCCACCGACCGCGCCGGGACGCTCATCGCCGCTAGGGTCGCGACCTTGCCCGCGGGCGGCCGTTCCGGCAGCAGACGCCTCTGCACTTCGACGGCAAGCGCCACATCACGACGGAGCTTCTCCTGCTCGACGACGCGATCGGTCAATCGCGCGTTCTCGATGATCAATGCAAACTGGTCGGAAGCGCGACCGAGCACCCGCTTTTCAATCGCGCTGTACTCAGCGCGATTCGTGGGCGCGCCAAACAGCAGCACGCCGAGCACCTCGTTCTTCGTTCGAAGCGCGGCTGCCAATCGCGAGCCCGTTCTCTGCAGCGTCTCAAACTCGGCGAGGCGCTGAGGTCTGTGCTGGGTGGCCCAACCGACCAGCGCCTGGACGTCGCGATCGTCCATCACCAGCGGAGACGAGGAGGAGCGAAGGCGGTTGAGGAGGAACCCGTCGGCGGGAAGCGTGCACGCAGCCGCAGCGAGGGTCGTCGCGCTAACGACGTAGGACGACTGGTCGTGACGCTTCTCGAGCAGCATGGCCCAGTCCGCGCCGATTTCGCGACCAAGCGTGGTCAGCGCCGTGTTCACCACGTCGGCCGACGACTGCGCTTGACGCGCCGCGGCCACGAATTCGGTCAAGACAGCTTCCTCAGACGGCTGGTTCGTCCGGGCATCACGTGACAGCGCGTCGCCGATTCCGGCCATCACGTCTCTGACCTTCTGACGCGCCGACTCCCACGTCGATTGCGGCTCGTCACGGATCGCCACCATCGGTGAGAGTAAGGTAGCGCGCCACGCGGGGACCGACGAAGCCACTGCGGCGACCGTGCCGACAATGGCCATTGACGCGACAAACGGCAGCCAGCCCACGTCGTCGATCTCGAAGAACCGCGCCAGCAGCAGCGCAGCCGCCAGTACCGCAACGCTTCCTGCCACCACCCCGAAGACGGCCATCCTCAATCCCCCGCCGACGATCAGTTTGAGGACGTCGCTTTTGACGGCGCCGATCGCCATGCGAGTGCCAATCTCCACGCGGCGCTGCCGCACCCCATACGCAACGACACCGTAGATGCCCAGCGTTGCCATCAGCAGCGCGGCGAGTGCGAAGAACGCCATCACGAAGGATCCCGCACGTTCGAGGACGAGAGAGTCGCGAATCGTGTCGCTCATCGTTGCGACGCCATCCAGCGCGAGTGTGGGGTCGACGGATCTGACCGCGCGCCGGACCTCGGGGACGAGCCGCTCGGTGGGTAGCGCGGACCGGACGACAAAGTCCATCGGATTCACCGTGGTGATGGCGCTCAGCATATGGACCTCGGGCACCGGCGGCTTGCCGAGCCCGTTGTTGCGCACATCGCCGACGACGCCGACGACGCGAATGGGCGCACCTTTCTCGGGGTCGCCCAGGCGGCCGCGAGCCTCGATCGGATTCTCGCCGGGCCAGTACTTGGCGGCCGTCGACTCGGTGATCACCACGTTGACCAGCTTCTCGTTGATGTCGCCGGCGTCGAGGAGCCGCCCCGCGCGCAGCGGAACGCGCAGCGTTTCAACGAAGCCGGTACTCGCAGTGACGTACGCGACCCGCTCAACCGAATCGGCCGCGCCACGCCGTCCATCGGGGTATAGGACAGTGCCGAGGCAGCACCCATCGAGCGGCAACTGATTGGCAAAGGCAGCGGTCGTGACCCCCGGTATCGCGTGGAGGGCCTCGAGCAGCCGAACTTGGTACGGCAGCCTCGTCTGGTCGTCGGACGCGACGGCGTCGGGCATCGTGAGCTGGAACGTCAACAACTGATCGGGGTCGAACCCTGGAGCGGTTCGGCGCAACGACTGCAGATGCGTCAGCAGCATGAGGCTGACCGCAAGCAGCGTGAAGCCGAATGCGACCTCCGCGACCACGAGCGCTCGCGACAAACGCCGGGCGCGTGCGCCAGCCGACGAGCGGACACCAGCATTCAGTACCTCGTTGGGCGGCGTGCGCATCGCCTGCCACAGGGGCGCCAGGCTCGGCACCGCGCTCGCCACCACCGCCGTCGCAGCGCCAAACAGCAGCACTCTCCAGTCGATTGCAATCTCGCTTGTGATCGGGATGTAGTCGCCGGCGATTGAGACCATGATCCTGACGAGAGCAACGCTGACAAGCACACCGGCCGCGCTTCCGACGAGCGCGAGCACCAAGCCTTCGACGAAGTACTGCGATGCCAGCTGCCGCTGCGAGGCGCCGAGCGCCACCCGCGTCGCGGTTTCACGCGCCCGCCCGATCGATCGAGTGAGCAACAGGCCAGCGACGTTCGCGCAGGTGATCAGCAGGAGCAGGATCGCGGCGGCGAACAGGAGGAGCAGCGTCGAGCGGATGTCTTCGACAATCGCGGCGCGCAGGTCACGGAGGTGCGCGGTGTAGGACGGATGCGACGCCGGGCTGAGCCTGGCAATCTCGGCTGCTGCCACCCTGACATCGGCTTCGGCCTGCGCCAGTGTCACGCCCGGCTTTCGCCGGGCATAGGCAATGAACCACCCCTGTTCGCGCTCTTCGCCCCCCAGTGGATCGAGAGCGATCCAGATGTCCGCGTCGCCGCCAGTGCCCGGCCCCGGGAGCGGCAATCGAAACCTGGGTGGCATGACGCCGGTGACCGTGTAGCTTCGGCCACTGAGGGTAACCCCTCGACCAATAATGGCGGCCTCTCCACCAAGACGTCGCCAGAGATCGGTACGACAGCACTGCGCCGGCCGCATCGGTAAACCATCGACCAATGAGCGGCTCGACACCCACGTTGTCCGCCAACGAGGGGGTGACCGCGACCACGTCGACATGCTGCGGCTCGCCAGGCGACGTCAGATCGAACTCATACTGGCGAAACCACCCGAATACGTCGAAACTGCGCGTCCGCTGTTGGTATTCGACCAGGTCGACGGCGCTGCTGGCCCCGACTTGATCGGGCTCGCTGAAGCGACCGCTGTACAGCACCGACGAACCGATCGCTATGCGGATACGGCAACGACGCAAGCATGACCCCGTTCACGACTGTGTAGATCGCGGTGGTCGAGCCGATGCCGACCGCCAACGCTGGAATCGCGAGCAGTGCAATGCCCTTCGCGTTCTTCCAGGAGTGCCAGGCCTGTGAGAGAACGGACAGCATCCGGGGATTGTAAAGGGGAGGGAAGAAAAGGGATAACCGTCGCCCCCTACGGCGTCTTTAATACGACCGCGATGCCGTACCTGTCCGGCTCCCGCCCCGTGAATGCCCGCGGGCCTGAGACCGGCCAGCTGCCGCTGATCCAGGGGTATGGATTGGAGATGTCGGCCCAGAAGAAGCCGAAAGTGACCAGGCGTGAGACATCGAGGTAGACGCGCACGACGGTGCCGCGATCCTTTTTGCCCATCTCCACGTCATAGAGGCCATCGAGCTCGAGATACTGGACCAGGCTGTCATCCCGCGACAGTTCTTCACGAGTGGCGGTGACGCCGACGGATGCGCGTGAGGTCAGCGGCACCTCGAACGTACCCCCAATGTAGTAACCGGGCTTCTCGATTGGGTCGGTATCGATGCCGAGCATTTCGGCCGAGGTCTCGGTTGGTCCCCAGACGTAGCGCGCGTACTCGCTGAAGATCGAGACCCACGGGTGCGGCTGCACGCGCACGCTGGCGACGAAGGCATCGTCTATCCGCTTCGAGGCCCAGTAACTGGGCAGCCGTTCGACCTTGGATCCCGTAAAGCCCTTCCTGAACGTCGCACGAACATCGACGATTGGATGAGGGCGAGCGCGGACCGTCGCAACCGTCGTCAGCGAACTGTTGGTGTCGAGGGTGGTGTCGGTAAAGTAGTACCAGTCGTAGTCCTTCTGTCGATTGCCGTCGCCCAACACGCCCATGACCGCTGCTTCGAAAAGCGGGGAGCGGCCGGATTGGCTGGCTGGGTGGGAGTAGCCGAGCAGCAGCCCGAAGTTCGCTTCGGCGTTGAGCCGCTGAATGCGTGTCAGATCCTTCGCCGTCCAGGAGCCGACCTCGGGCGGCGCAAATCCAATCGGGAGGATGAATCGCCCAAAGCGGGCGGTGATCCGATCCGTGGCGCGCCAGTCGACGTAGCCCTCACGAAGAGGCCCTTGCTGGTTGATGTAGTCGAGCGCGTACGTGTTGTAGGTATCGACGCGCTTGTGGCCGTTCTCCGGATCGCAGGGAACCACGGGACCAGCGACATAGATGCTCGGGTCGTTGGGGAAAAAGAAGTCGGCTTCGCCGCACGCAGGCTTTGACGACACCTCATTGACAGGATTGAATGACACGAGATATCTCACGCGACTCGTGAGTCGGCCGCTGAATGCAATGATGGCCTGGCCGACGCGCCCCTGCTTTTCCAAGCCCAGTTGCGCCTGCGCACCGTCGTGCGACCAGCCGGCCATGAACACGCCGCTGACTTTGAGGCGTTCGTTGGAGGCCAGCGAAATCCCGAAGAGATTGGTCGACTCCGGCTCCTGCAGCGACCCGCTCGATTGCCCATCGCTGGCGCTTTGGGCCCAGGCAGTGGAACCGGACCAGAGCACACAGAGAACAGCTACGGCAAGCCCCGCGAGCTGAGTCGGCATCACTGGTCAATCTCGGCGATGCGATCGTGGATGGGCCTTGCGGTAGACGTCGATCAACTGGCTGGCGTTCACGTGCGTGTAGCGCTGCGTCGTGCTCAGTCGGGCGTGACCGAGCATGGCCTGGATAGCGCGCAAATCCGCTCCCCGCTGCAGCAAGTGTGTCGCAAACGAGTGGCGAAGCGCGTGCGGGCTGACGCCGGTCTGGGTGCTGAACTTGGCCATGTGTCGGCGCAGGAGACGATCCACGCTCCGTCCTGTGAGTCGTGTGCCCCGATAGTTGATGAACACAGGCTCGCCTTCATTGCTGCTTCGGCGACGCGGGATCGTGCGTCGCCTCAGCGACCGCGGTTGCCGGTTGCCGGCTGCCGGCTGCCGGCTGCTGGTTGCCGGTGCGTTGGCAACTCCCAAGCCACTCGCGCGAGCGAGGATGGCCGCACGATCTTTCAACCACGCACGAAGCGCCCGCTCGGCGGTCTGATTGAACGGAATCATCCGTTCTTTGGCGCCCTTGCCCATCACCCGCACCATGCGAGCGCTGAAATCGATGTTTTCGAGGTCGAGCGATTCGAGCTCGCTCAGGCGGAGGCCGGACGCATAAACGAGTTCGAGAATCGCCCGATCGCGTCGCCCCAGCGGATCGCCAGCGTCTGGCATCTCGAGCAGCTTCGCCATCTCCCGTTCCGACAAATGGATCGGCAAGGTCTGCTCCCGCCTCGGGGCCACCGCGAGCGCCGTCGGATCGTGCTCGATGTGCCCCTCGCGTCGCAGATAGCGAACGAAGGTGCGAAGCGCAGAGACCTTGCGCGCCACGGAGCTGCGGGCCTCGCCGGCGCGACCGAGATCCGCCACGTGCAATCGGACCGACGAGGTGTCGAGGTCGGCCGGCACGAGCGCGCCAATCGTGCGCCGACGATCGGTCGCCAGCCAGGCCAGATACTGTGTGATGTCCGACTCGTAGGCGCGAATTGTCTGGTCGGAAGCGTTGCGATTGTAGTGAAGGTACTCGAGGAACGCGTCGAGCAGCTCTCTCATCGCGACAGAGCCGGGCGGGCGCCCCGCTCCTCGGCCGCCTTCGGCGGCTGGCCGCCGGCTGCCGGTTGCCGGCTGCCCGCGCCGACATCTCCGCCCATGGCCTGCCATGCGGCCAAATCGCGCAAGGCCCGCTCCGCGATCAGCATCTTCTTGCGCATCTTGTCCCTCGGCGGCTGATCGAGCGCCGGCATGATGCCATGAGTAATGTTCGATGGCTGGTAGTTGCGGGCATCTGCGTGGGACACATAATACGCCAGCGCTCCGATGGCCGTCGTTCGGGGCGGCGAGTCGGGCGCGCGGCCGAGCGCCAGCCGGGCGGCGTTGCGCCCCGCAATCAGCCCTGATGCCGCAGATTCGACATACCCTTCCACCCCCGACACCTGGCCGGCGAAAAACAGGTCGGGTCGGGTGCGTGTCTGCCAGGTGTCTTTGAGAACCGTCGGACCGTTGATGTAGGTGTTGCGGTGCACCATGCCGTAGCGCACGAACTCGGCCTGTGCCAACCCTGGAATCATTCGCAGGACACGCGACTGCTCGCCCCATTTGATCTGGGTTTGAAACCCTACGAGGCTGAAGTGATCGCCGGCGAGGGTGTCTTGACGCAACTGCACGACCGCGTAAGGAAATCGACCCGTGCGCGGATCGGTGAGCCCCACCGGCTTCATCGGGCCAAATCGCAGCGTGTCCTTGCCCCGATGGGCCATGACTTCGATCGGTAAGCACCCCTCGAAAAACTTTTCCTTGTCGAAGTCGTGCACCGTCGCCGATTCGGCCGTGACGAGCGCGTCATAGAACGCGTCGTACTCCTCGCGCGTCAACGGGCAGTTGATGTAATCGCCGTCGCCCTGATCACGATCGGCACCCGTCGCACCCGTCGCACCTGCCGCACCCGTGCACTGCACCGCACCTGACGCACTTGACGCACCGGTCGCACCCGTCGCACCTGTGAGACTCCGTCCCCACCGCGACGCGCTGAAACACCTTCGACATGTCGATGCTTTCAGCAAGGACGATGGGGCTGATGGCGTCGTAGAAGTAAAGGTGGTCCCCGCCGACAAACCGGCGGATGTCGTCGGAAAGGGCGTCGGACGTCAGCGGTCCGGTTGCGATGACGATGGCCGACCCCTCCTCTGCCGCGGGGATGGATGGCACTTCTCCACGAGCAATCGTCACCAGCGGCTCACGCGCGAGCGCGTCCGTGACGTGTCGCGAGAACAGGACGCGATCGACAGCGAGTGCCGCTCCCGCCGGAACACGCGCCCCGTCCGCCGCTTGCATGACGAGCGAGCCGAGCCGCCGCATCTCCTCCTTCAGCAGCCCGACCGCGTTATCCAGTTTGTCGCCACGAAACGAGTTGCTGCAAACGAGCTCGGCAAGACTATCCGTCTTGTGCACCGCCGTCGGTCGCACGGGCCGCATCTCGTGCAACGTAACAGCCACGCCCAACTGCGCGGCCTGCCACGCCGCCTCGCTGCCTGCGAGCCCGCCGCCGATGATGTGAATCATCTGTCAGTTACAAGTTACAAGTTACAAGTTCAAAGTGGGGAACACAACGTTTGATACCGACCAGGTTCCTCGACATGACGACCGTCGTTTGTAACTCGTAACTGTGTAACTTGTAACTCCTCGTTCTTACGCTTCGACCGCCTCCGCCGACTTGCCTTTACGCGTGGCGCGACCGCCGCCTTTCTTCGCGGCCTGACGGCGGGGCGGCTTGGCGACGCCCGCGCGCGCTTCGAGCAGTGCGGTGGCTTCGTCCAACGTCAAGGCCTCGGGCGCGGTGCCCTTGGGCAGCGACGCGTTGGTCGTGCCGTCGGTAACGTAGGGACCGTAGCGACCGTCGAGGATGCGGAGCGCGGCACCAGACTGAGGGTGAGCGCCCATCGCCCGGAGCTCCTTCGCGGCCGTGCGCTGTCGGCGAGCTGATTTCTTCTCCTGCGCGAGAAGCGCCTTCGCGCGCTCCAGGGTAATCGTATAGACGTCGTCGTCGGGTTCCAGCGATCGGAATTCCGAGCCGTGTTTGACATAGGGGCCGAAGCGACCGACGTTGGCGACGATCGCCTCGCCGTCATCGGCCGTCCCGAGCTCGCGAGGAAGCGACAGCAACCGCAAGCTCTCCTCGAGCGTGATCGTGTCCTCACTGAAGTCGCGCCCGAGGGACGCACGACGAGGCTTGTCTGCCTTCTTGTCGGTCGGCGTTTCACCCAATTGCACGTAGGGGCCGAACCGCCCGTGCATGACATAGACCGGCTGACCGGTTTCGGGATCGTCGCCCACCGAGCGCGGACCTTGAGCCTTGGCCTTCAGCAACGCCACGGCCTTCTCGCAGGTGAGATCGGCCGGAGCCAGATCACTTGGAACCGAGGCCCGCGGCCCGTCGTTTGACGACTCGCCAACCTGAAGAAACGGACCATAGCGCCCAATCCGCACGCGGATGGGCAAACCTGAATCGGGATCGTCGCAGACGTCGATGACCGGGTACGCAATCTCTTGACCCTTGTCCTCGACCAGGTTTTCGAGCCCGTGATGCTTGCCGTCGCCTCGGTAGAACTCGCGAATGAAGTCGAGCCAGTCTTTCTCACCATTCGAAATCTGGTCGAGAATCTCCTCCATCTCCGCGGTAAAGCCAACGTCGACGTAGTCGCCGAAGTGTTCTCGCAAGAGTCGCGTCACCGCAAAGGCCGTGAAGCTCGGGACGAGCGCCTTACCCTGCTTCGACACGTAGCCGCGTCGCTGAATGGTCGCTACGGTCGGGGCGTAAGTGGATGGGCGACCGATGCCCTCTTCTTCCAGTCGCTTGACCAGCGACGCCTCGGTATAACGCGCCGGTGGAGTCGTCTGATGCCCCTTCGGGTCAACACCGGCAACGACGAGGCGCGCCTCGATGTTGTCGGGCGCGAAGATCTGCTCACCCACGGCCATCTTCGGCAGCAGCGTTTCCTGCTCGTCGAGCTCGGCGGCCGGATCGTCGCTCCCCTCGACATACGCCCGCAAATAGCCTGCGAACTCGATGGCTTTGCCGCTGGCCGTGAGCACCGCATCCCGCCCGTCCGTCCCTTGACCGGTAATCTCAACGGTGGTCCGCAACATGCGCGCTTCTGCCATCTGCGAGGCGATCGCGCGCTTCCAGATCAGGTCGTAGATCTTGAGCTCGTCACTCTCGAGCACTGATTCGAGCGACTGTGGCGTGCGGCGAAATTCGGTCGGACGAATCGCCTCGTGCGCCTCCTGCGCGTTACGCACCTTCGTCTGGTACTGTCGAATGCCTTTGTAATAGTCCGAGCCGTACATCTCGGTGACCGCCTGACCGGCCTCTCGCAGCGCTTTGTCGCTCAGCGTCGTCGAGTCAGTGCGGTGATACGAAATCAAACCCTCGAGATCACCACCGCCGATATCGACTCCCTGGAACAAGCGCTGCGCCACCTGCATCGTCCGCTCGGCAGAGAACCCGAACTTGCGGTTGGCGTCCTGTTGCAAAGTCGAGGTCGTGAAGGGCGGCGCTGGCCGCTGCGTAAAGGGCTTTTCTTCGACGTTGGTGATGGACCACGGCAGGTTGCGCGAAAGTGAGTCCACCAGGCCGCGGGCTTGCTCTTCGTCGAGCAGCTGCACGCCCTTGCCGGTCAGTTTGCCGGTGGCGTCGAAGTCCTTGCCCGTCGCGATGCGCTGATCGGCGAGCCGGACCAGCGTTGCCACAAAATCGCGCTCGTCGGCGCGGATGCGTGCTTCCAAATCCCAATAGCTCGCCGAGCGGAAGGCCATGCGCTCTTCCTCGCGCTCGACGATGAGGCGCACCGCAACGCTTTGCACTCGCCCAGCGCTGAGCCCGGTCTGAACTTTTTTCCAGAGCACTGGCGACAGCGTGTAGCCGTACAGCCGGTCGAGAATGCGGCGGCTCTCCTGCGCTCTCACGAGGTTTTCATCGACGTCCTCGTGCGCTTCACGCAACGCCTCGTTGATCGCTTCCTCGGTAATCTCATGGAACACGATTCGGCGAACGCGAACCTTGGGCTTGAGAACCTGCTTCAGGTGCCAACTGATTGATTCGCCCTCGCGATCGGGGTCGGTGGCGAGGATGACCTCCGAAGCGTCCTTGAGCGCGGCTTTCAATTGCTGGACGTACTTCTTCTTGTCGGCCGGGACGACGTAGTACGGGTGAACTCGCCATCGGTATCGACACCCAGCCGCCCCCACGGTTTCCCTTTGATGTCCTTGGGGACTTCAGCCGCGGATTCGGGAAGGTCCCGGACGTGTCCGTAGCTGGCTTCCACCCGGTAGCGGTCTCCCAGGAAACGAGTCAGCGTGCGCGCTTTCGCGGGCGACTCGACGATCACGAGCGGTTTCGGCATTCGATTTTCCCAAGCCTACAAGCGATTTACGTTAGCACGCGGACAAACCTACCTCCTCCAATTCTTTGGATTCGGCCTGCCAGCTCCAGATCGAGGAGGCGAGCGAGGACCACGCCGGGCGCTTCACCGGTCTGCTTGGCCACATCATCTACAGTGAAATCAGTGGCTTCCGGCAATTGCCCCACACATCTCTCATAGCGTTTCGGCTCTTGAGGGGGTCACAGTGAGTGAGTAAACCGCTGTCCTGGAGGATATCGTCTGCAGACTCGACGACCTTTGCCCCGTCCCTGATCAAGAGGTGTCCTCCTCGGTTGCGACCGCCAACCGCCGGACCTGGAACCACCAGCACGTCGCGACCCTGTTCGAGCGCCGTGGAGGCCGTAATGAGGGCGCCGCTCTTCTCGGGTGCTTCGACAACGACCACCGCGCCGCTCAAACCGCTCACGATGCGATTTCGCAGCGGAAAGTGATGCGGAAGCGGCGGCACCCCGGGCGGGAACTCGCTGATCACGGCACCACTGTGCTCGATGTTGCCTGCCAGCGCCTTGTGCTCAGGCGGATAAATCCGATCGATCCCGCAACCGAGGACCCCAATGGTCTTGCCGCCGGCCGAGAGCGCGGCCGCATGAGCGGCCGAGTCGATCCCACGCGCGAGGCCAGACACAATCACCAGACCCGTTCGCGGCAAGATCCCCGGCAATCTTCGAGGCCATGGCAAGGCCATACGGGGTTGCGGCGCGCGATCCCACGATGGCGATTGATGGCGCCGCCAGCGTTTTTGCGTCGCCCCTGATCCAGAGCAACGCTGGAGGGTCAGGAATCGAAGACAGCAAAGGAGGGTAGGCCGTCGCGTCGAACGGCAGGCACGTAACGCCGATGCGGCCGGCTCGCGACACTTGCGTCGCAGCCTCGGACTCTACGCGTGCCGCCTCGGCCATCCATGATTCGGGATCAGCCGTGGGCGCGCGACATCGACAGACCCAGCGGATCAGCGGCTCATCGGGAGTCCTCGGCGGGAGCGCATCGAGGTCGTCGGCTGTTGAACGATTCGTCAGGAAGCGGATGAGCGCGGCGAGCAATCGTCGATCGCGAGCGCCAAGCAGAGCAAGAGCAGCAGCTTCGGTTGGAACCATGGCACCGGCTTGGTCCGGCGCCCCTGACCTCCCTTTCACTATACTCGCGCCAAGTGGTCGCTGAGGCTCGAGAAATGGCCCTGTCCAGGCACTCGCCATTCACGGACCTGCATGAATTCTTGGCCGGTAATTTCCTTGCTCCTCCCTCGTGGCAGCCGCTATAGTGGCAGGCAGGGGTCATGTTCGCTCGCATCGTTTCAGCTGCGTTGCTTAGCTTGGCTTTGGGCGTGCCGGCGGCGTTTGCCGACCAGCGCGACGAGGCCAAGGAGCAGGTGGAATTCGGCATCCAGGTGGCGCAGCGCGGACTCTGGCGGGAGGCGATTTATCGCTGGGAACGCGCCACCCAGCTCGATCCGACCTACGCCGCGGCATTACAACAACCTCGCGGTCGCTTACGAGCACGAAGGTCAGTTGGACAAGGCCCGTGCGGCCTATGAGAAGGCCGTCTCACTCGATCCCAACAGCGAGATGATTCGGCAAAACTTTGATCTCTTCAAGGAAATCAATGACCGCGCGAAAAAAGACGGTCGGTAGTGGGATGTCGTTCGACGTCCACTGCGGCCGTTCCGTAGGAACGACCGCGAGACCTTCGATGAGCGGCGATGTTCATCCTAGGTTGTCGTTGATACGCTCCTTAGTATCGTCCTGGCGCTGCTCGGCGCGCTCGCCGGCTGCACGAACTACTTCGAGATTCCGATCGAGACGCCGATCCAGCCGAAACTCGACATCGGCGGGTTTCAGCGGGTGCTCGTCGCGGGATTCGTCGCCGGCGGCAACGACGAAGTCGATGCGAACCTCGAAACCGTTCGCTTGCTGCGAAGTCAGCTGCGACAAAAGGGCTCGTTGCGCGTCGTGGAGGCCGAGCCACTCGTGCTCAACGAGATTGCCGCGCACAAAACGGTGGCGATGCGCCGCCGGCGTCACCGGCCGATACCGCAAGCACTCAGGAGCCGGGGCTCCCGCCAATCAAGGAAGAAAAGGATCTCGAGCCGTACGAGCGCATCTTCTCGAAAGTCGACTACTGGAAAAAGATCGGTGAGGAGCATCAGAACCCGCTGATCGTGACCGGCTCGGTGCTGTTCCGGCCCCACACGACGTCGGGTTTCGTGCAGCGGGAACAGGAGATTTACGACCAGTTCGGTCGTCGCCGCGTCGTGCCGCAGCGCGTCTACATGGAGCGGCAGGGCTACATCCTGCGTCCCACGTTCGTGTTCATCGATGGCAAGACCGGCGAGACGCTGCACAGCGAGACGTTCCGCGAGGAAATCCTCTACAACCAGAACACCCAGACCCCGGCCTTGTCGTCGTTCTTCGAGCTGATGGATCGGCTGCTGCCGACGTTCCTCAACGCGATGAGCGCGCAGAAGATCCGGGGCACTCGCGTACTGCTGAAATAGGCCCGCGCTTCACGCGGGAAAGCCGCTGGCAAGGTTCCAAGACATCGAGGCGAGTCCTGCGGTGGCAGCCAAATACGCGAGCGCTCCCAGGATTGCAGACAACAACCCCGTGAGCGCCATGGCAGCGACACTTGGCCTCCTTCGCGCTCGAAGGGCCGGCGTTTCATCTCGAAGCGATAGCAAATCGAGGTCCGGCGCCTCATTGAGCAGCAGTGTCGCGGGCTCGCGGGCAAAAGCGGTAACCGGCGCGAGGACGAAACCGAGATTCCGCCGGCTGGCCGCGGAAGCAAGATCGTCGTCCAGGGCCTCACGCAGCTTGACCGCCTGACTCAACAACACGCGCGCCTTGCCCAGCTCGCCAAGACAGACGGCTCGCGTGCCCATTTCATGAAGCGCCCAGGCTTCGGCCGATCTATCCCCGATTGCCTTCGCCGCGGCGAGGCAGTGTTCCAGGGTGATCGCCCAAGCGCCCCATCGCGCGCCAAGGACCAGTGCTCCTTCGAGAAGCCGACCCAGCCGAAGGACTTCTCCCCAGCGCCGGGCGTCAACTGCGTACTGCTGCACGCGTAGGAGCGCTTCGGACTCCTCGAGCAAGTCGTCCGGGCTGCGCCGATACCGTTCGGCCCACGCGCTGAAGTACGTGATGGCGCGGTTCACCCAGGGCTTCAGATCGTCCGTTCTCCGGAGCCGGTCGCTGACACCGTCGGCGAGTTGATGGCGCGATTGGCTGCTGACGACGAGACCTCGGCGGACGAGCGCGATCAACGATGGTTCGATGTCCGGGACTTCCGCGAGGCCTGAGATTTGCTGAACCTGCAGTGGCACGCCAGGCAGCGCGGTCAACGCCAAGAAGGCGCGCCGCTGCTTCTCGTCGATCGATGCCATCAGCTCCGTGATGAGGCTCGCCGGCGTGATGTTGCGCGTCCACCCGTCGAATGAGATCCCCCGCTCGCGCGCGATGACAGCGGCCTGCTGGATTCGCCGTGGGTGCCCCCCAATGGCCGTGCAAAGACTCGCTGCCGCCGGTCGCTCCGAGACGTCGAGCGAACGTTCGATCTCTCGCTCCAGGAGTAACACCGCATCATCTACTGGGAGGCCTTTGAGAGCGAGGCTGCGCACCTCACCCCACAGGCACCGCTCGCGCGTCGCCACGGCGAACGCCGATCGGGGGGCAATATCGAGCACCTGTTCGAGCGCGTCCTGCGACAGGTGAACATCGTCCAGGAGGATCAACGCCTGCTTGTCCTGGAGGCCGCGCCGTATCTGCGCATCAGTGGGTTTGTAGATCTCGACGCTCTCGTAGAAGGCTTCGAAGATGAGCTGCAGAAGGTCGGCGGGCGATTGATGCCGTGCCGATACATAGACGATGCCGTCCACAAACGAGGCGGCTCGCGGATGATGTGCCAGGTGTCGGAGGACTGCCGTCTTGCCGATGCCAGGCTCTCCGCTCGCCTCAATAGGAAGGCCCGCGTCGAGTCCCGCAAGGGCTGCGGCCAGTTCGATCCGCCGGTCGAACATGCCGCGAAGCGACCTCGGACGGAGGAGAATCGGCGAGGGTCGATGACGAATGTGCGCCCGTTCTGCCTTTAAAGCCTCGCGGAGGACGGCGCCGTGCGGTTCGCCTATCTGCAAGACATAGCGACCGACAGCGATGTGCCCGGTGATCGCGCCGTAGATCGAGGGTTCCTCAACGGGCGCGGCCGTCTCACCACTGTGAACAGCCAAGCCGTGATCAAGCCGGTCAAGGTTCAGCTTGATCGTCATTCTCGCCAGAACTGACGCTGGAGCACTGGTAATGTCTCCCCAGGTGCGCTGTTCCAAATGATACGCCGAAAGGTAAGGGATCTGAGGCCTGCTGTCGCCTTCGGCGGTAGGCCCGCGCTTCGCGCGGGCAGAATTGGCGAGCGGCCGATCTGCTATACTCAGAAGTTCCGTTTTCCTCGGAGAACCCAAGTGTTTGCGATTATTCAGGCTTCCGGTCGTCAGTTCCGTGTCGAGCCGGGTGCGTTCATCGAAATCAACGGGCACTACAACGATGCCCCTGACGGGCTGATCTTCGATCACGTGCTTCTGGTCGGCCAGGACGCGGGCGCGATCACGGCCGGCGCGCCGTTCGTGTCGGGCGCCAAGGTTTTGGGCGTGGTGGAGTCGGTCGGCAGAGGCCCGAAGGTTCGGATCTTCAAGAAGAAGCGCCGCAAGCAGTATCGACGGACGAAGGGGCACCGCGATCACGTCACGCGCGTCCGCATTACTGACATTCAGCTCTGACACCGAGCTGACGTGACACAGAGATTGGATTCGTTTCCGCGGCCTTGCGTGTTCCGCGGATAAGGTTTTTCGTCATGGCTCACAAAAAAGGACAAGGCAGCTCCCGCAACGGGCGCGACAGCAATTCGCAGCGTCTTGGCGTCAAGCGTCACGACGGCAACATTGTGACGGGTGGTTCCATCCTCGTGCGTCAGCGCGGGCGCAGGTTTCGACCCGGGCTCAACGTCGGGCTGGGTAAAGACGACACGCTGTTCGCCAAGGTGAATGGTCGAGTCCGCTTCGAGGACCACGGTGCGCGCGGCCGCTTCATCAGCGTCCTGCCCGTCGAGTAGTCGCGCACCAGCTGACGGCACCCGAAGCACCTGCGGCACCGCTGGCACCGAGCACGCGAGGCACCTCGGCACTCCAGGCACCTTCGGCACGTTACGAATGTTCGTAGACGAAGTCGATATCCACGTCGCTGCCGGCCACGGGGGGAGCGGCGCGCTCAGCTTTCGCCGCGAGAAATTCGTTCCACGCGGCGGGCCGGATGGCGGCAATGGTGGACGCGGCGGTTCCGTCTATCTCGTCGCGGATCCTCATCGCAATACGCTGGTCCACTTCCGGTTCACGCCCGAGTTCGAGGCCGAGCGCGGTGGACAGGGTGAGGGCGCGCTGAAATCGGGACGCGACGGCAACGACCTCGAAATCAAAGTGCCTCTCGGCACGCTCGTCATCCTGCACGATCCCGAAGTACCAGACTCGGCCGAAGAGTTCGCGGACTTGACGGTTCCGGGACAACGAGTGCTGATCGCGAAAGGCGGACGCGGTGGCCTTGGGAACGCACATTTCGCCACCTCCACCAACCGCGCACCGCGCAAGCACCAGCCCGGTGAGCCGGGCGACGAGCGACATCTGCGGCTGCAATTGAAACTGCTGGCGGACGTGGGTCTGGTCGGCTTCCCCAACGCTGGCAAGTCCACCCTCATCGCCCGCGTTTCCGCCGCGCGGCCCAAGATTGCCAACTATCCCTTCACGACGCTCACCCCGAATCTCGGCGTGGTGACCATGAGCGGCGATCGCAGCTTTGTGGTGGCCGATGTCCCCGGCCTGATCGCGGGCGCGCACGAAGGACACGGTCTCGGCCACCAGTTTCTGCGTCACATCGAGCGCACCAAGGTCGTCGTCCACCTCGTCGATGTCTCCGGCGCGTCGGGTCGAGAGCCCGTGGAGGACTTCGACACGATCCGCCGCGAGCTCGCCCTGTACAACCCGGCCCTGCTCGATAAACCTCACGTCGTCGTTGCCAACAAGATCGATGCCGTCGACGATCCGTCGCGAGTGTCGTCGCTCGCCGCACGCGCCAAGTCGCTCCGACTTCCGTTCTTTCGTATCTCGGCCGTGACAGGTGAAGGGGTGACGGCCTTGCTCGAAGCAGCATGGCCGCATGTTGCGCAAGCTCGGGAGGATGAGGCACGCGCCATCGCGCTCGATCATGAAGGGCCCGAAGGCGATCCAGCGCCCGGCTACAACCCTGCGTTCGTGCCTCCGATCAGCCGTAAAGGCTCACGCCGTCGATGAACAGCGAAGCCCGTGTCTAAGGGCCCCCAAGTGGGCTTGCTCGGTGGGACGTTCGACCCCATCCATCTCGGCCACCTCGCGGTGGCTCGGGCCGCCCAACACACGCTGCGTCTGGAGACGATCCGTTTCCTGCCAGCGGCCCAGCCGCCTCATCGACCTGACAGCCCGCACGCATCCGAGTATCATCGCGTCGAGATGGCTCGCCTGGCTGTCGCGGAACGCGACGAGCCGGGCACTCGCTGGGAGGTTTCCGGCCTGGAGCTCGATCGCGACGGTCCGTCCTACACGTTCGACACGCTCCGCAGTATCCACGCGGAGGGGTTGACGCCGCAGCAAATCGTCTTTCTGACCGGTGCGGATGCGTTCGCGGAGATCGAAACCTGGTATCGATACCCGGAGGTTCTCGACTGCGCGCACTTCGGCGTCGTGACCCGGCCGGGGACGACACTCGAGAGTCTGCGGCAGCGACTACCGACGCTCGCTCCGCGGATGATCGAAGCACCCGATGTCATACGAACGTCAAGTCCCCGTATCATCCTGATACCAGCTGATACGCCCGACATTTCTTCCACCGACATCCGTCGTCTCGCCGCGCGTGGCGAATCGATCGCCGAGTTTGTTCCTGCAGCAGTTGCTGCGTACATCGAGCACCATTCGCTGTACCGCACCGCACCTGTCGCACCTCGACGCACCTGATGCACCTGATGCACCAGCACCCCAGGCACCCAAGGCACCTTAGGCACCTTCGGCACTTTATCTTTTGGAGTTCTCATTTGCATGGCGAAATCCCCACGACCGCGCGCCAAGCGACCGACGCCTCGTTTGCCGAGTCAGTTGACGAAGGCCATCGAAGCGGCAGGAAGCCGGAAGGCCACGAACGTCACCGTTCTTGATCTGCGAAAGACGGGTGCCTTCACCGACTACTTCCTGATCTGCACGGGCGCCAACCCGCGACAGGTACATGCCATTGCCGATGCCGTCGAGGAGCGTCTCAAGACCGTCAAGGTGCGACCGACTCACGTCGAGGGCTATGAGCGCGCGGAGTGGGTCCTGCTCGATTACTTCGACTTCATCGTC
Source organism: uncultured Acidobacteriota bacterium (assembly GCA_963734095.1). Lineage (GTDB taxonomy): Bacteria > Acidobacteriota > Vicinamibacteria > Vicinamibacterales > UBA2999 > JACCSI01. The sequence goes on from CAVTGK010000043.1 coordinate 148,703, forward strand.
CACGTCTTCTCGCCTCACGCACGACAGTTCTACGCGCTCGAGCGGCTGTGGGGCGAAGCGACGCGAATTCAGTTCGACGACGAAGCGCCGCTGGGGCAACAGGCTCGCGCCTGACGACAGCCGTTGGGGGCGCCGGTGAGCTTCTGGCGCCTGGCCGCGAATGCGCTCATCTCGGCACTTGTCGCTCCTCCGTGCGCCATTTGTGCGAGAACGCTCGATGACCCACTCGCGGGTGCGGTCTGCCCCTCGTGCTGGGCGTCAATTGAACACCTGACGCCACACCGGCTCTCGATCTCGCCACGGATTCGTACGGCATCGGCAATAGGTGAGTACCGAAGGCATCCTCCGCGAGGTCATCCACGCGCTGAAGTACGACGGCCGTCGGTCGGTCGGTCCTGGCCTTTCTCGCATCATGGTCAGGCAGGCCGCCGATCTGCTCGATGGCGCGGAGCTGGTGGTGCCGGTCCCGTTGCATCGCACACGCCAACGCGAACGTGGGTTCAACCAGTCCGAGATCCTCGCGCGTGGCTTCGACATGCCAGTCTGTCGCTCGCTGCGTCGGACTCGATCGACCCGGCCGCAGGTCGACCTGACTGCTCATGAACGCCACCTGAACGTGGCCGACGCGTTTGCCCTGTCGGCTCGGGCTGCCGCCGAAGTGCCTGGAAGAGTCGTTGTGCTCGTGGATGACGTGACCACGACCGGCGCGACACTCGATGCCTGCGCCCAGGTATTGTTGGCTGCTGGCGCTCGCGAGGTGCGCGCGATTACAGCAGCCCGAGTCGCGACCGCACCGCGCTGAGGACGTCGGCCGTCACGGCATCCTTGGGCTGTAACCCATCCACGCGAACCCAGTGGGGCGCCGCGGACTGCCGAATGTAGCTGTCGCGCACACGTGCGAGCAGTGCGAGATCCTGTTCGTACCGATCACGATCGCGCTGCTTGCGTTGGAGAGAGGCGTCAGGAGGAATGTCGAGCAGCACCGTCAGCGACGGCTGCGGCAGGTGTTTCTGCACCGTGAGCAGCCAGTCGGGATCGAGCGCCTGCGCCTCACCGTACGCCACGCTGGACGCCAAATAGCGATCGCACACGACCACGCCGCCATCTTCCAGCCACCGTTCGACCTGCGGTCGATGTTCGTAGCGGTTCGCGACGTAGAGCAACTGAAGCGCGTCCGGCGCATAGTCGCGCTGCCCCTGCAACGCCCTTGCGATTTCGGAACCGATCGCCGTCGTGTAATCGGGGAACGACAGAAAATGGACGTCCTGACCTGTGGCGCGAAGCGCCTCGACGAGCCGCTCGGCCTGCGTCTGCTTCCCGCTCTGATCCAGCCCCTCGAACGAAATCAGGGGCACTCTTCGAGCCTCAGCATGTCGTCGAGCGTCTGTCGGCGCCGAATGACGCGCCAGCTGCCGGCGTCGACGAGGACTTCGGGCACGAGCGGACGCCGGAGGTAGGTCGAGGCCATGGCGGCACCGTACGCGCCCACATCGCGGACCACCAGCAGGTCACCGACGGCGACGGGTGGCAACTCGCGGTCTCTGGCAAAGGTGTCGGTGCTCTCACACACCGGGCCAACGACGTCGGCCGTAATAGGAGCCCCGTCGCGCGGCCGAACCGGTTCGATGCGGTGAAACGCGCCGTACAGGGCCGGTCGCATCAGCTCGGTCATCCCAGCGTCCAGGACGATGAACTGGCGCGCCCCTTCGAAGTGCTTCACGTCGACGACTCGAGTCACGAGCAGGCCGGCAGGGCCGACCAGCACGCGACCAGGTTCGAGCAAAGCCGTCAGACCGGTGGGACGAATCAGGTTGACCAGCGTGCGGGCGTACCCGGCAGCATCGACCGTGGACGCGCCGTCATATGAAATGCCGATGCCGCCGCCGAAATCGACGTGCCGGAGCGGAACACTCTCGGCACGGAGCGCAACGGCGAGATCGACCGCCGCCTTCGCCGCGCGAACCAGCGGATCGACGTTGGTGATCTGAGAGCCGATGTGGCTGTGGATGCCGACCGCTTCGAGTGCCGGCCGCCGAGCGATCTCGCGAAAAATGGCAGGTGCCGCATCGATGGGGACACCGAACTTGTTCGTCTTGAGCCCGGTCGAGATGTGCGGATGGCTGCGCGCGTCGATATCCGGATTCACCCTCAAGGCCACCTTTGCGACCACACCCTGCTGCTGTGCCAGATGATCGAGGCGATCGAGCTCGCCCGGCGATTCCACGTTGATGGTCTTCAGCCCGAGCGCGATGGCGCGGGTCAGCTCATCGGCGCTCTTCCCGACGCCGGTGAACATGATCTGGCCCGGCTCGAACCCGCACCGCAGCGCAATGTCCACTTCGCCCATCGAGTTGGCATCGACGCTGCTGCCGCAGGCCCTGAGCAGCCGCACGATCTCGAGCGTCGAATTGGCCTTCAACGCATAGTGAATGGCATGCGGATAGTCGCCAAACGCCGAGTCGAGACGGCCGTACGCGTCGCGAATCGTCGCTGCGCTATAGACGTAACACGGCGTGCCGACGCGCGCGGCGATGTCGCTCAGCGGCACGCCGTCAACGACCTGGCCGGCGACCGCGGCTGAAGATGAACTCGAGGACACGATGATGGGTTGGGGGCCGCTTCAGTCCTGGGCGGTGGCGGCCGGATCTCCCGTCGGGTGCACGCGATCATACCGCGAAGCCGCCCGCCGGTTCGACTGGAAAAACGTGGTACAATCGACCGCCCCATAAACGCACTTCTGATGGCCGACACCTCCGAGAATCCGGACTCGATCGATGCCGTGATCCAGCGCTGTCTGGCGGGGGATCAGGACGCATGGGCGCAGATCGTCCGGCAACATTGGCGCAAAGTCTTCAACATCGCCTACAAGTTCACCGGCAAGCACGACGAGGCCGAGGACCTGACCCAGGACGTGTTTCTGAAGATCTTCAAGTCGCTCAACACGTTCGACCGCCGGGCGAACTTTCAGACCTGGCTGGTGAGCGTCAGCCGGAATCTCTGCATCGATCACTACCGCAGCGTCCGCAAGGAGCGCGAAACCATCGATCGGGATGTGGACGCCGGCGAGTTGACGCCGGCATCGACCACGAAGAGCCCATTTGCGGCGCTGGAGCAGCGCGACCGCGTCGAGCTGCTCAAGAAGGCGCTCGACCAGCTGCCGCCTACGCTGCGATCGGCCGTGCTGCTGCGGGACATCCAGGAGTTGTCGTATCAGGAGATCGCCGACCGGCTGCACCTGCCGGAAGGCACGGTCAAATCCCGCATCAACCGTGGCCGCACCGAGCTGGCGCGCCAGATTCGCCGGTTGCGGGACGAGCTGGAAACGGGATCCGTCCACAGCAGGCGGACTGGAGTCGCAGGATGAATCTGACCACCGAACAGGCCTCCGGCGTCGCGATCGTGCGCGTCGGGGAAACACGCATGATGTACCCGCTGCTGGCGGATTTCTCGGGCGCGGTCGCCCAGCTGCTCGCCTCGGGCCATCGCAAGCTGCTGCTGGACTTTTCGAAGGTGACCTACGTCGACAGCGCAACGATCGGCTGCCTCATGGACTTGTATCGCCAGGCTACCGCGGCAGGCGGCGCCATCAAGATGGCCGGTGTCCAAAAGCGCGTCGAAACCATGTTGACGATGACCGGCGCCCACAACTTTCTGGAGATGCACCCAGACGAGGCGAGCGCCGTCAGAAGCTTCGGGGGCTAACGATGCGTACCATCAAGACGACCTCCGGGCACGAGATTGCCCTCGACGGGGATCTGCTCGCGGTCCTCGAAGCGCTGTTCAAAGAGATCACGGCCAAGCGCGAGCTGGAACGCTCCTACGAGGACTTGAAGGGCGAGATCCAGCACCTCATCTCGCAGATGTCGGCCGAGGAGGTCAGCGCCTACTTCGAGGAGAGCCTCTTCCTCAACCAGGTCACGTACGAGAACGACAAACTCGAGGCCTACATGCGACGGCTGGAGAAAAAATAGATCGGGACTGGTACAAGTTACAAGTTACAAGTTCAAAGTTGCCGGAGCGATCGTCCGCTCGTCGCTGGAACTGTAACTGGTAACTGGTAACTTGTAACGGTCGTGAGGCGCCTCGTCCGACATGTCCCTGAACCACCTCGCAACCCGCTTCACCTGTAGTTGGCCGTGGTCGATCGCCGTCATGCTGTGTGACGGTCGCATCGTGTGCGGCTGCGCGGATCCGTATGCGAAGCGAGTGCTGGGCGACTTTCGCACAACGCCTCTCGCCGACATTTGGCGTGGCCCGGTGGCCACCGACCTGCGTGAAGACCTGAACACGGGTGGAGCGCCGTTTTGCGGCGACTGCCCCCTCAAGCTGCCGCTGGCGCCCGACCAGCCGCCGCCTGTCCGCGATCTCAACGTGCCGGCGCTGCCGAGCCGCCTGTACATCGAATGCACGGCGGCGTGCAACATCTCGTGCTTTCAGGCCTGTTGCGCCCCGGAGACGGGGATCACCCGCACCCGACAGGCGGGCATGCTGGACTGGGGCGTGTTTACTCGCATTGTCGACGAAGCCGGGCCGTCGCTCGTTCGAATCGATTTCTTCAACTACGGCGAAGCGTTTCTCCACAAACGGGCGGTGGAGATGTGCGAGTACATCAAGGCGAAGTTTCCACACATCTACCTGTACACGAGCACCAACGGGCTGGCGCTGAACGAGGAGAAGGCGCGGCGGCTGGTCCATTCCGGCATCGACGAAGTCACGTTCTCGATCGATGGTGCGTCGCAGGATACCTATGCCCGCTATCGTCAGCGAGGCAACTTCGACCTCGCGATCGCGAACCTTCGCGCCATGGCCGATGAGAAAGGCCGCGCCGGGCGCGACGTCCCTGAGCTCAACTGGCGCTACATTCTCTTCACGTGGAACGACAGCGACGCCGAGATGGAGCGTGCTCGGCGACTGGCGGGTGAGCTTGGCGTCGACCGGTTGTGCTGGGAAATTACCGATCACCCGGAAGACTCGTTCTCGCGACGTTTCGCCGCCGGTTCCGCCGCCCTCGCGAGCATTCGCCACGAAGTCTGGGACGACAACAACCTGGGCAACGCCATTCCCGGAGCAACCCCGCGAGCTCGGATCGACCTGCGCCGCTGGTTGCCGGGTCCACTGAAGGGACAGGCCGCTCAGCCGCTATCCGTGGCGACCAGGGTCCGCAACCTCTCGACTCGGCCGTTCCGGGCCCAGGCGAGCTATGGGCGCCGTCTGGTGCGCCTCGGCGCTCAACTTCTCGACAATCGCGGGCAGATGTTGAATCGGGATCACGCGCGGGCGTGGCTGCCGGGCGACATCCCGCCTGGCGGCGTCGCCGACGTGCGGATCGAAATCCCCTCGCCCGATACGCCCGGCCGATACGCGCTCAAGTTCGACCTCGTCAGCGAGGGGATCGACTGGTTCGAGGCGTGCGGATCGGAGACGACGACGGCGGCGCTAGTCGTGCGATAGAGGGGTCAGTGCAGTAGAGCAGTCCGCGGCCTACGGTCTCCCGTGGCTTCCGGCTTTAGCCGGCAGATTCAGCGACCCGCGACGACTACTTCCCCGCGAGCTTCTCTACCTCCGCCATCACTCGTCAGCAGATTACCGCTCCACAGCTTTCCAACCTGCTCCTCTGTGTAACCGCGGCGCACGAGCTCGAGTGTCACGTTGAAAGTCTCGCTGGCATCGTTCCAGCCGTCCACGCCGCCGCCGCCATCGAAGTCCGACGAGATCCCGACGTGGTCCAGACCGATTAGTTTGACGATGTAATCAATGTGATTCACAAAGTCCTTGACCGTGGCACGCGGCGGAGGCGGGTGCTGGGCATCGATCTCGGCGAGCCGCTTTTGATAGGCGTCTCGACGATCAGCTGGCAAGGCAGCCAGGGCGGCCCCGCCGCCGCCGCCGCCGCCACCACCACCACCACCCCGCCGCCAGCGGGAAGCCCGAACTCTTTTCGCAGCGCCGCCAACGCATTGGTCCGCTCGGTTGAAGGTGGTGGCGGAACCTTGACGTACCAATTGAACGCCACTGTTTGAATCACGCCGCCGTTCTTCTTCAGCGCCTGGAGCTGCTCGTCATCCATGTTGCGGCTGTGATCGGCCAGCGCGCGAGCGGCGGAATGCGAGGCGATAATCGGCGCCTTCGACAGCGCCACCGTTTGCATCATGGACTCCTTCGAGGGGTGCGACACATCGACCATGATTCCAAGGCGATTCATCTCGGCAATCGCTTGCTTCCCCATCGCACTGAGCCCGTTGTGCATCCACTTGCCATCGCGCTCCCCGGTATTGGAATCGGACAACTGGCTGTGACCGTTGTGCGCCAGCGACATGTAGCGCGCGCCTCGATCGTAGAATTCCTTCACGCGGCCGATCTCGGTGCCGAGGGGATACGCATTCTCGACTCCGATGAGCGCTACCTTCTTGCCGGCCGCGGCAATGCGGCGCACGTCGGCGGCGGTGAGCGCGAGCTCAATCTTGTCGGGCGCGATCTCCTTGGTCAATCGATGGATGGCGTCGAACTTCTCGATCGCCTGCTTGTAGGCGTTGGCGTAGCCCTCAGGTGTCAGGTCACCCTGCCCGACGTAGACGATCAAGAAGGCCGCATCGAGCCCACCCTTGATCATCTTGGGCAGGTTGACTTGCGTCGGCAGGTCCTGTGTGTAGTTGCGGGCCGCCGTGAAGTTGTTGGGGTTGATGTCGTCGTGGGTGTCGAGAGTAATCACCCGCTCATGAATCGCGCGCGCCCGCTTCTCGAGCTCGGCATCAGCCGTCGCCTGCCCATGCAAGCGGGGCGGAGCCGTGAGAACGACAATAGCAGCGGCCAAGGCGACACCAGCGATCGGTCGTAACGATAACGACATGGTTCCTCCGAAGACGACACTCTATCAGGGAAAGGCCTCGCAGCCCGGGAGCGCCGCCTCGCGGAACGGCCACTTCGCTAGCCGCGACGCGTCGCACGCAACATGGCCGCGACCAGCACGGCCACGGTCGTCCAGAACAGCCACTTCGGCCAGATGAACATCGGCGACGGCAGCGCGTCGCTGACGTAGATCATGAAGCCGGGACCGATCCGCGATTCGGCATCGGCGCGTTGCTCGGCCGGCCAGCGATGTCCCGCGGCCGAGAGATATGACGGGGTATCGAGCACAGGTGCGTAGTACTTTTCAAGAATCAGATTCTCATGGCGCGATGCCATGACGTTGCCTTCTTCCCAGGTTTCGTTGCGGTGCTGCACATGCGCCACGCCTTCGCTGAAATACTGGTCCTCCCTCGACAACCGCGACCACGTCAGCGGCGGGCGCACGGCCCACGCACGAGCGCGGGCATCGCTGAGGGCCGACAGTTCTCCGGCCGTGTACCGCGAGCGGAAGACGCCGGCCTCCGCGTCCTTGATCTCATACCCGAGATGCACGAAGTGGAAGAAGGCGGCAAACACCGCCAGCGCCGCAGCGCCGAGCCTCAGAATGCGACGACGAGATGTCGGTGATAGCGTGGACGCAATCGACGCGGGCGGATCGAGGCTGAGGCTGAACAGCAGGCCACATGCGATCGCGACCAGGTTCAGCAGAACATCCCGGGCCTCGCCCACCCGCACTGGGATGAACCACTGCAGCCACTCTTCGCACGTCCCGACAATAGTGCCGGCCAGCGCGGGAAGGACGAAGATCGCGACATCACCTGTACCCTTCCACGCCCGGTAGAAGAGAAACGCGACGAGCGCGTACTCGACGAAATGGAATCGCTCGACAGCGTCGACTTCGGGGTTGCCCGTGCGCGTGACGAACGCATAGCCGACGCCAATCAGCAGGGCGAGGGCCAGGGCGGCGTATCGAAAGACCCGGCGCTCCTTGATGCGCGCCATCGCAGCGCCGGCCGCCACGGCGACCAGTCCGCCAACGGCTACCGTCATGAACGTCGCAAATCGCGCGCCGACTGCGTCACGGATGCTCGTGCGGATCTGCCCGATAAACGGCGCGCTCAGCACCAGCGTGGCGGAGACCGTCACGGCTGCCAACAGCCACTTCCGCGACCCGTCGGGCACGGGGCGATTGTACGTTTCTTGGCTGAGGTTCTAAACGTTGGTTCTCAACAGAGGTTCTTGACAGAGGGTTCTTGACGATGGTTCTCAAGTGAACGCAGGTTCTGTCAAGAACCGTCGTAGAGAACCTTCGTGAGAGAACCTTCGTCAAGAACCCTCGTGAAGAACCCTCGTGAACAGTCCCCTTGCCAAACTAGGAGAACATGCGGTAGTCTCCTAGTCTAACTAGGACACACCCATCGGACGGTACCAGATGGCGAAGACAGACATCCTTCCCGGCACACTCGACATGCTCATCCTCAAGGCGGTCTCGCTCAAGCCGCTGCACGGCTATGGCGTGCTTCTCCGCATCCAGCAGATCTCAGGGGACGCGCTGCAAATTCCGCAAGGGTCGCTGTATCCGGCTCTCTATCGCCTGGAACACCAGGGGCTGATTGCGGCGGAGTGGGGCGAGAGCGAGAATCGGCGGCGGGCCAAGTACTACACCTTGACCGCGGCCGGCCGTCGACGGTTGCGAGAGGAGACCGCGGAATGGAATCGACTGGCCGCGGCGATTGGAACGGCGTTGAAGGCCACGCCGGACGAGGTGTAGTCATGTGGTCGCGATTTCGGTCGTTCATCGACGTTCTGGTGCGACGGGATCGGTTCGAACGGCAAATGCGTGAGGAGATGCAGCTCCACCTGGAGTTGCGCGCCAACGATCTCGAGCGCGGCGGTCTGCCGCGCACCGAAGCGCGGCGGCGCGCCCGACTGGAGTTTGGCGGAGTCGACACCGCCAAGGACGACTGCCGGCAGGCTCGAGGAGTCCGGCTCCTCGACGAGCTGACGTCCAGGATGTTCGTTACGCGGCGCGGCTCATGACCCGAACCCCGGGATTCACGGCAGCCGCGATTCTGTCCCTCGCGCTGGGCATCGGTGCGAACACCGCCATCTTCAGCCTGATCGATGCGGTTCTGATTCGTACGCTGCCACTTGCGGACGTGGGGTCGCTGCGATTCGTCGCCCACGGCACGAGCCCGGCCACGGCCGGCGGGAGCTCGAACTACCCGCTGTTCGAACGATACCAGGCGCTGACGGACGTGTTCACCGGCGTGACTGCGTACAGTGTGACCGGCTTCAAGGTCGAGACTCCGAATGGGCTCGACAGCGTTGATGGACTTTGGGTGAGTGGCAACTTCCACGGTTTGCTGGGGATCGAACTCGCGCACGGCCGTGGCTTCGTCGCGGAGCAGGACCGCAGCGTCGGCGGCACGATGCAGGCGGTGATCAGCGATGGGTACTGGAGTCGCCGGTTTGGCCGGGATCCAGACGTGGTCGGCCGCGTGATCAACGTCGACGGCCGACCAATCACGATCGTAGGCATCACCGGACCAACCTTCACCGGTCTGGTCCCAGGCCTGCGCCCCGATCTGACGCTCCCAATCTCGATTCGCGCCATCGACGAGCCGAAATACCTCGACATGCACGACACCTGGACCAACCTGACGATCGTGGCTCGCCTCCGGCCCGATCGAAGCGAGGGCGCTGTCCTCGCCGCGACCGATACGGCATTCCAGCAGTACATGTCGGAGCCCGAGAATCGGTGGATCCGCGAGCAGTCGACGAGTGGCGCGTTCGCCAATGCGCAACTCGTCCCAGCCGCCCGGGGTTCCGGGGTCTTACGTCGTCAGTACCAGACCGCGCTCACGGTGCTGATGACGATGGTCGCCATGGTGCTGCTGATTGCGTCGGTCAACGTCGCAAACCTCCTCTTGGTGCGCGGCGCAGCCAGGGCGAAAGAGATGGCAATCCGCCTGTGCGTGGGCGGGGGGCGATCGCGCCTGATCCGCCAATTGATGACAGAAAGCGCGCTGCTGGCCGTTTGCGGCGGCTCGCTCGGACTGCTATTCGCACAATGGGGCGCCGGCTCGATCCTGAGCCTGCTCAATGTGAGTGAATCGCCGATGTTTCTGGACGTATCGCCGAGTTCTCGGGTCCTCGCGTTCACAGCCGGGGTGTCGCTGCTCACGGGGATCGCGTTCGGGCTGTGGCCAGCGATCAGGGCCACTCGGCTCGATCTCACGCCAATGCTCAAGGAAGGGACCGTCGCCTCCAGAGTGTCGCGCCGGTGGTCGGCGTCACACGCGTTGGTGGCGTCTCAAGTTGCGCTCAGCGTGCTCGTGTTGACGATCGCCGCGCTCATGGTTCGTACCTGTACAACCTCAAGACGCTCGAGGCGGGCTTCGAGCGCGGCAATCTGCTTCTGTTCACGCTGGACACTTTCGGGACGCCGATTCCACCTGCTCAACGCGCCACGCTCTACGGAGAGATCGTCGAGCGACTCAGGCCCTTGCCCGGCGTGCTGAAGGTTTCGGCGTCGACCTCAAGCCCTGTCCATACCAGTGGCAACTCGCGCGCCCTTGTGCTGCCGCCGGGGGTCATGGCGCCGGATACTCCGGAAGGGCGTGGCGCCTGGTCAACGCTGATCACGCCGGACTACTTCGACACCCTTGGCATCAATCTGTTACGAGGCCGCCTTCTCACAACCGCGGACATCAGCCCTCAGCAGAAGGTCGCCGTGGTCAATGCCACGATGGCTCGTTTCATTGCGGGTGACGGCGACCCGCTCGGCCAGACCTTCAGCTTCCGAGGCGACCCTCAGGACCTGATTCGCATCGTGGGAGTCGTCGAAGATACGCATCAGATGAGCCTCCGTGAGGCTCCACCGCGAACGGTCTATACGCCGCTGGCGTATGCGAGCCCCGCACCATCGCAGCTGATGGTCGAGTTGCGTACGACACACGAACCACTGGCAATCGCAGGCGTCGCGCGTGACGCCGTTCGGACGGTCAGCAAAGACGTCGTGATTCGCTACGTGCGGAGCATCGATGAACAGATCGACGCCTCGCTCGTCCGCGAGCGGCTGCTGGCGATGCTCTCGAGCAGCTTTGCCGGGCTGGCGCTCCTGCTTTCGGCAATCGGTTTGTACGGGGTGATGTGGTACAGTGTGACGCGACGCACGCGAGAGATTGGCATCCGCATGGCGCTCGGCGCGACCAGGTCGCGCGTCCTTTCCGCGGTGCTCACGCAGACGCTCGCGCTTTCGGTCGCGGGGATTGTCGTCGGTGTCGTCGCCGCGTACTTCGCCACCGAAGCGCTCTCGGCGTTCCTCTTCAACCTCTCACCGCGCGACCCGCTGACGCTCGGCGTGGTCTCGGCCGCCCTGCTCCTGACCTCGCTGGCCGCGAGTGTCTTGCCCGCCCGCCGCGCCGCCACCGTCGATCCGGTGCGAGCGATTCGGACGGAGTAGACAGAAGGACTGCTGGCGCTGCAGTCGGACTCGCTCGCTGAAGCCGCTCGAGGACACGCCGCTTCGGCGGCTTGTGTGACTCGCGCCTTTGGCGCTCGTTGGGAGCGCGGGCGTTCGCCCGCGCTTCAGCCTCTCGGTCAGCCCACTGCTGAATTGCGGCCAGACCTTCATATTCGAGGCCGAACGGCCGAGCCCCCACGAGTGCCGATGGCGCGAGTCCTACGATGCGAGCCACAGGCGAGCGAGTCCGACTGCTGTGAACAGTCCAACCGCTGCGTCAGCGGTCTCTTACCATTTGACATCCCGAAGGTAGACCCGCTACCCTCGCCTTCGATCCGAGGGTAGACGGTCGACCATGACACGCGCTGCCGCCAAAGGCGCCCTTCTGCAGGGCACGCTCGACATGCTCATCCTGCGCACGCTGCAGGTCGGCCCCGCGCACGGACACGACATTTCCAAGCACATCCGCCAGACGAGCAACCAGGTGCTGCAGGTCGAGCACGGCTCGCTGTATCCGGCGTTGCATCGGCTCGAGCGCAAACGGCTGGTGACCGGGAAATGGGAGCTGCACAAGCAGCGGAACCGTGAATTCAAGTACTTACCGCCTCACAGTGGCCGGGCGCAAACACTTGGCGGCGGAAGAATCCCGTTGGAAGACGTTGGCAGGCGCCATCGCGCTCGTGATGGGGCCAACCACCGCCGAGGAGCAGTGACATGACCTGGCACCCCCGTCACCCTTCCGACCAGGACGTTCAGCGGGAGATTCGGGATCATCTCGACCTCGAGGCGGAGGAGCGAGCACGCCAGGGGTTGCCCACCGATCAGGCCGAGCGAGCCGCCCGCCTGGCGTTTGGCAATCCGGCGCTGGTGAACGAGGACGTGCGCGCGGCCGTGGGGGTGGGGCCGCGTCGAGGAGATCGCGCTCGACGTGCGCCATGCGTTGCGACTCTGGGCCCGCAATCCCGGCTTCTCGACCATCGCGGTCCTCACGGTCGCCCTCGGCATCGGCGCCAGCACTGCGATTGTCAGCCAGATCAACGCCGTCTTCTGGAAAACGCTTCCGGTGTCGCGTCCGTCCGAGCTTCGACTCGTCGCCTGGACCTCACCACGACCTACGTTCGTCGGCCTCCCGAACGTGTTCGCCGGTCCGAAGATTGGCGACACGGCGACGTTCGGAACTTTTTCCGTATCCCGCGTACGTAGCCATGCGCGACGGCTCGACGCGCTTTCGGATCGTCGCGTGTGGGCCGACATCGGCGAGGCTCGCCCGGTCGTTCTCGGCGACGCGGGCTACGGCGCGGTGCAATTCGTCTCGGGCAACTACTTCCAGACCCTCGGCGTGCCGGCCATCCACGGACGGACAATTCAGCCGGACGACGATGCGACCGGATCCTTGTCGCCGGTGGCGATGATCGGCCATGCGTTCTGGACCCGAGTGTACGGGCAGCGCGCGCGATGTGACACGACAGACGCTGAAGCTGAACGGTCGAGCGTTTGCCATCGTCGGCGTGATGCCGGCCGGGTTTTACGGAATGGACGCTTCGGTGTCGCCGGACGTGGTCGTCCCCATTACCGCCGTCCAAGTGGCTGCCGCGACAACCAACCCGCTGGCCAACCCACGCCTCTGGAACGTCTGCCGTACCTTCGGCCGGCTGGCGCCGGGCGTCACGGATGAGGAAGCCAGAGCGGACCTCGAACCGTGGGTCGCGCGAGCCATCGTGACGGCGCCGCCGCCAGAACTGCACGATCCACCGCGGATCTGGCTCCTCGATGGCAGCCGCGGTTGGCAACGCTGCGCGACGCCGCGTCGATCCCCATCCTCGGCTGTTCGCCGTCGTCGTCGGCCGCTGCTGGCGGCGTGCGAGAACATCGCCGGCCTGCTCCTCGCTCGAGGTAGCGCGCCGGAACGGGAGCTGGCGACGCGACTCGCGCTTGGGGCCCCGCGCGCACGCGTGGTCCGGCAGTTGATCACCGAGAGCCTCGTGCTGTCACTGCTCGGCGGTATCCTCGGACTCGCCGTCGCCCAAGCGATGTCGGGGCTCGCGCCCAAGTTTCTCAGTCAGCTGATGCCAATTCTGTATGGCGCCGATCGATCGCTCAGCGGGTCTGGCGATGCTGGATCTGCGGGTGTTTCTATTCGGGGTGATGGTGGCGTGATCGCAGGGCTGCTCTTTGGATCCTTCTGCCGTCCGCGTACGCGCGTCAACCTGATCACGACCATCCGACAAGCAACAGCCGGCGCCACCCCGCGCGTGTTCGGCCTCAGTGCCGGCCACGCGATGGTCATGGCGCAAACCGCGCTGGCGATGCTCCTGCTGGTGAGCGCGGGACTGCTGCTCCGGACGGTCGCGAACTTGCGCGACGCGGATCTGGGATTTCGCGGCGAGGGCCTGCTGTATGCCCGCGTCGAGCCGCGCGCAGGTCGGCTTCCCAACGATCAGCGTGGCCAGTTCTTCCAGAATGCCGCCAAGCGGCTGCAGGCGCTCCCCGGTGTGATTGCCGCGTCGGCGGCCACGGCTCCGCCTATCGGCGGGTCGATCAACGTCGGCATCATGTCGGACGGCTTCCCCGTCTGCCCACCGTCATTGAGCGGTCCGGGTTCGGTGCTGGTGCAGTTCAACAATGTGCTTCCCGGATACTTCGACACATTGGGGGTTCGGATCACGTCGGGGCGTGACTTCACCTGGGCGGAAAACGCAGTCGAAGGTGACACTGGCGATCATCAATCAGGCGTTCGCGACGCGCCACTTCCCGGGGGTCGATCCCATCGGTCGCGCGTTGCGAGTCGGGCCGTGCGAAAAACCGTTTGGCAATGTGCCGATTATCGGCATCGTCTCCGACATGAAGGTCGGACTGCGCGGTGAGCCCGAGCCAATCCTCTACACTCAGCTCTACAACAACACGAGCCCGGTGACGCTGATGCTGCGCACGACCACCGAGGCCGCCGCGATGATTCCGACCGTACGGCGGGCGATGACCGAGGTCAACGCCGAGATCCCAACGTTCAGCGAGGCCACCTTTGCCGATCTCCGCGAACGACAGTTGCGGCGCGAGCGGTTGCTCTCGGATCTGGTCACGCTCTTTGGCAGTGTCACCCTGCTCGTGTGTTGTCTCGGAATCTATGGCCTGCTGTCGTAATCGGTTGCCCGACGGCGATCCGAGATCAGCGTGCGAATGGCGATTGGCGCGTCGGCGCCAAGCATCGTGACCATGGTCGTTCGCGAGTCGCTGATGCCGGTGACCATCGGGATCATCTTCGGGGCCATCGCCGCAATCGCCGCGACCCGCCAAATTGAGGGCGTGCTGTTTGGGGTTTCGAGCCGCGATCCGTGGGTGATCGTCGGTGCTGCGACGGTCTTCGTCCTGGTGGCGGCTGCTGCAGCAGCGCTGCCGGCGCGATCGGCGACGAAAGTGGACCCGGTACTGGCATTACGTCAGTGATCAGTGATCAGTGATCGGTGATCAGTGATCGGTGGTCATCCTAAGCCCTGCGCCCTGAGCCCTACGCCCTATGCCCTGTGCCCTGATTGAGAAAAAAACGGCCGCGCGATTTGCGCGGCCGTGACGATTCACAGGAGGTGACGATGAGAGCGAGACTTCGCTAGTTGACGCGTGCGGCTGCTGGGACACCAGCAGGCATCGCCATCACGTCGACGGTCGACTCGACGAGCACCCAGGCATCGCGCTCTTCGAGCAGGCGCGCGGCCAGGGCGGTGTGCAGCGCATGACCGGCGCGATGCGCGACGACGTGGCCCACGATGGGGTGGCCAACGAGCGCGAGGTCGCCCACAACATCCAGAATCTTGTGGCGAACGAACTCGTCCTCGAAGCGCAGCGCGTTCAGGACGCCAGCGTCGCCGATGACGATCGCGTTCTCGAGCGACCCACCCAGTGCCAGCCCGTTCTGCCGCAACATTTCGACGTCCTTCAGGAAGCCAAACGTGCGGGCCGGGGCGATACTCTCGGCAAAGCTCTGTTCGGTGATCCGCTCCGTGCGGGACTGATGGCGCAGCAGCGGGTGATCGAAGCTGATCGTGTAGCTGACCTTGAAGTGATCCGACGGGTAGATCGCGATGCGTTTGTCCCCGTTGGCAATCTGCACCGGGCGCAGAATCTTGAGATAGCGTCGCGACGAAGCCAGCCGCTTGACGCCGGCTTCCTGCACGAGATACAGGAACGGCGCCGAGCTGCCGTCCATAATCGGCACTTCGTTGTGCGTGAGGTCGATGATAGAGGTTGTCAATGCCCACGCTCACGAGCGCAGCCAGCAGGTGCTCGACGGTTTCGACCGTCGCGCCATTGCGGCCCAACACCGTGGCGTAGTGCACGGCCGAAACGTGTTGCACGGTGGCGGGAATCTCGACGCCCAGGTCGGTTCGTCGAAAAACAATCCCGGTATCAGCCGGGGCTGGCTTGAGCGTCAGCGTGACCTTATTGCCGGAATGAAGGCCGATTCCGGCGCATGAAATCTGGCGGCGTAGTGTCCGTTGCGCGTCCATTCAGTGTCGAATCCGATTCTGGAGGCAGACGTCCTCCCAGCAAACTGGATGCCGCCAGGCAAGAAGCCCATGTGTAGCACATAAACCACGTATTATCAGCGGCTTACAGTCACATGGCTGCCCTCGAGAAACCGCGGTGTGTGGCTGGATGACCACGCTGAAACTTGTTGAGGTGTGTGGAAATTGCCACACGCCTTCGCTCCCGAGACTTGCACCGACCGCGTCCTGGCTTCGCTGCACGCTTTGGCGATGGATGAGAGCTCCAGCTCTGGCTACTCAGCTACCGCGTCTATTGGACGGCCGCGCCGCACTGGCTTGCCAAGCTCACCTGCCCGAACAAGAGCTCGGCCAGAAACTGTCCCGTGTGTGATCCCCTGGTCGACGCGACCTGCTCGGGAGCGCCTTGCGCCACCACGCGACCACCGGCTTCTCCGCCTTCGGGCCCGAGATCGATGATCCAGTCGGCGCTCTTGACCACGTCGAGGTTGTGCTCGATCACGACGATGGTGTTGCCCTGATCGACGAGGCGGTTGAGGACATCGAGAAGTTTTCGCACGTCCTCGAAGTGCAGGCCGGTGGTGGGCTCGTCGAGAATATAGAGCGTGCGACCGGTGCCCCGCTTCGACAGCTCGCGCGACAGCTTCACGCGCTGCGCTTCACCACCGCTGAGCGTTGTCGCCGATTGCCCCAGTTCGATGTAGCCGAGGCCGACGTTCTGCAACGTGCGGAGCTTGTTGGCAATGGGCGGGAAGTTCTCGAGGATCGGCAGCGCTTGATCGACGGTGAGGTCCAGAACGTCGGCGATCGACTTGCCGCGGTACTTGATGTCGAGCGTCTCGCGATTGTAGCGGCGGCCCTTGCACTGCTCGCAGGTCACGTACACGTTGGGCAGGAAGTGCATCTCGATGGCGATGACGCCATCGCCCTGACAGGCTTCGCAGCGGCCGCCCTTGACGTTGAACGAGAAGCGTCCGGGCTTGTAGCCGCGCGTTCGCGCCTCGGGCACCATCGCGAACAGCTCGCGAATGAACGTGAACAGCCCCGTGTACGTGGCCGGGTTCGATCGTGGCGTTCGACCGATGGGCGACTGATCGATCTCGATGACCTTGTCGATGAGGTCGATCCCTTCGATGCGATCGTGGCTGCCAGGCTCGTCGGCCGCGCGATACAACGTCCGCGCCAGCGATTTGTAGAGGATGTCGTTGACGAGCGTGCTCTTGCCCGACCCGCTGACACCGGTAATCGGCGACGAAGAGTCCCAGCGGGATACGGACGTCGACGTTGCGCAGGTTGTTGGCACGCGCGCCTCGCACAACCACTTCGCCCTTCGAGGGCGCGCGTCTCGACCTTGGCGGTCTCGATGGTTCGTTCGCCGGTCAGATACGCGCCGGTCAGCGAGCCATGGCCGTTGCTGAGCAGGTCAGCCAGGCAGGCCCTGAAAAATCACGCGGCCACCCAGCTCGCCCGCGCCTGGCCCGAGGTCGATGACGTAGTCGGCCATCCGGATGGTCTCTTCGTCGTGCTCGACCACGACGACGGTATTGCCGAGATCGCGCAGCCGCGCGAGCGTCGCCAGCAGCTTGCGATTGTCGCGCTGATGCAGCCCAATCGATGGCTCGTCGAGCACATACAGCACACCGGTCAGGTTCGATCCGATCTGAGTGGCGAGCCGAATCCGCTGCCCTTCGCCGCCCGACAGCGTGGCAGCGGACCGCGCCAAGCGTGAGGTACCCGACGCCGACGTCGTTGAGGAATCGCAGCCGATCCTGAATCTCTTTGAGGATCCGGGTCGCAATCCGCGACTCCCGCTCGTTCAGCTCGAGCTCATCGAAGGCCTTGAGCGCCTTGGTGACTGGCAGGTTGACGTACTCGGCGATGGTCTTGCCCTTCACCTTGACCGACTGGCTCTCGGCGCGCAGTCGATTGCCTGTGCACGCAGGGCATTCGCGCAAGCCGCGGTACGGATCCAGTTCCTCCTGCACGACCCAGCAGCCTTCGTCGAAGCGGCGGCGCAGATTGGGAATCACGCCTTCGAAGTCGCGGCCGAAGGGGTCGGGGGCGGGCGCCTTTGTTTGCCCTTCTTGATGGGTGCGGGCTCGATCGGCCGGCGTCGGCGCCGTTCTTCCCACCGGCCGCTCGAGCAGCGGCGCTCGGACCGAGCAGCACCAGATCACGCTGCTTCTTCGGGAGCTTGCCGAACGGAACGGCCGCATCGATCCCGTAATACGAGGCGATGGCTTGAACGGCATCGCGCACCATTCGGCGATCGCCCTTACCCCACGGGGCGATCGCGCCGTCGGCCAGTGACTTGGTTTCGTCAGGAACGACGCGCTGCGGATCGAAATCCCAGGTCGCACCCAGCCCTTGGCACTCGGGACAGGCGCCGTGCGGCGAGTTGAACGAGAACGCGCGCGGCGACATCTCCGGCACGCTGACGCCACAGTCGACGCAGGCGAGCTTGCGCGAAAACAGTCGATCGCCGCCGTCGAGCGAGTTGATCAGCACGATGTCGCCGGCCAGACCGAGCGCCATCTCGACCGATTCCGCCAGGCGGCGCTCGATGCCGCTGCGCACAATCAGCCGATCGATCACGATGTCGAGGTTGTGATTGCGACGGCGATCGAGCGCGATGTCCTCTTCGAGCGAACGCATCTGCCCGTCCACGCGCGCCTTGGTGAAGCCCCGGACGCGAAGGCTCTGCAACTCCTTCTTGAACTCGCCCTTCCGGCCGCGAACGATCGGCGCCAGGACGTTGATGCGCGTGTCCTGCGGATACGTCATCACCAGATCGACAATGCGGTCGAGCGATTGCGACGCGATTTCGCGGCCGCACGTCGGACAGTGCGGCACGCCGATGTTGGCGAAGAGCAGGCGCAGATAGTCGTAGATTTCGGTGACGGTCCCAACCGTCGATCGCGGGTTGGAGCCGGTGGTCTTCTGCTCGATGGAAATGGCCGGCGACAAGCCGTCGATCAAGTCGACGTCAGGCTTCTCCATCTGCTCGAGAAACTGCCGCGCGTACGCCGACAGCGACTCCACGTAGCGGCGCTGCCCTTCGGCATACAGCGTGTCGAAGGCCAGCGACGACTTCCCAGAGCCCGACAGCCCGGTGATGACCACCAGCTTGTCGCGGGGGATATCGACGTCGATTTCCTTGAGGTTGTGCACGCGTGCGCCGCGCACCGCAATCCAGTCGTGAGGCATGGCTTACTGCGGGGATTTCGAACGAGACCCCAAACAGCGAGTCTACCGTACGACGCACGGAAACACAGAACACGGAAACGGTGCCACGAAGGCACGAAGACACGAAGGATTCCTACGATCTTGCTTCGTGTCTTCGTGCCCTTCGTGGCTACGTCCCGGAATTCCGTGACTACTGTTGATGCCGTCGCAGCTTGGAATTCCGATAGCCGTAGAACGCGTAGATCACAATCCCGATGCCAAGCCACCAGGCGAAGCGGACCCACGCCTGTGGCGGCAGGCCGACCATGATGAAGAGGCAGGCCGCAACCCCGAGCGGCGCGATCACCCAGACAAGAGGCACCTTGAATGGCCGCGCGCGGTTCGGTTCTGTCACACGGAGGACCAGCACGCCCGCGCACACGAGCGCAAACGCGAACAGCGTCCCAATGTTGGTGAGGTCGTAGGTTTCCGCGGCATCCCCGACCAGTGACGCCACCGCAACGATCACACCCGTCACCAGGGTCGTCACGTACGGAATGCGCGTCTTCGGGTCGACACGCGCCGCCCACTGCGGCAGCAGGCCGTCGCGCGCCATCGCAAAGAAGATGCGCGGCTGCCCGTACTGAAACACGAGCAGCACCGTCGACATCGAGACGATCGCACCGAGCGCGACAATCCAGCCGACACGCGTGAAGCCTGTCAGCTCGAGGGCACGTGCCAATGGGTCGGCGACGGCAAGCTCCGAGTACGGCACCATGCCCGTGAGCACGATACCGACAACGACATAGATCACCGTGCAGATGGCTAGTCCACCGAGTATCCCAATGGGGAGGTTTCGCTGCGGGTTGCGCGTCTCCTCAGCGGCGGTCGAGATCGCGTCGAAGCCGATGTAGGCGAAGAAGACGATGGCCGCACCCTGATGAATGCCCGTAAAGCCATTGGGCGCAAATGGTGTGTAGTTGGCCGGGTTGATCGCGGTCAGACCGGCGCCGATGAAGAGCGCCAGCGCCACCAACTTGATGATGACCATCACCTTGTTGGCTTGCGAGCTCTCGCGCGCGCCCCGCAAGAGCAGCCAGGTAATCAGCATCACGATGGCAAACGCCGGGATGTTGACGAGAATCGGGATACCCGCAAGCCGCGGCGCGCTCTCGATCAAACCGTTGATCGCGGGATTGGAACTGAGAAGCGCGGTGCGATAACCGGTCGTGAGGTACACCGGCAACTCGACACCGAACCCGCGCAGCAACGTGTTGAAATAGTCGCCCCACGAGATGGCGACCGCGACGTTCCCGACCGCATACTCCAGGATGAGATCCCATCCGATGACCCAGGCGACGAACTCGCCCAACGTCGCGTACGAATAGGCGTAGGCACTGCCGGCCTGGGGGATCATCGAGGCGAGCTCCGCGTAGCAGAGACCCGCGAGTGCACACGCCCCTCCGAGGAGCACGAACGAGAGAATCAAGCGCGGGGCCGGCCGCGTGGCGAATGACCGCTCCATCGGGCCCGACCTGTCCGGCAGCAGCGGTCCCGATCGCACCGAAGATGCCGGCGCCGATGACGGCGCCGATCGCCAGCATGATCAAATCGCCGGCACCGAGGACGCGCTTCAGCGACTGTTCGGTTCCCTCGCTCGCCAGCAGTTCGGCAATGGGCTTGCGCGCAAACAAAGACATGAGAATCCTTATCGGTGCTGGCGTGCCTGTTGTGCCTAAGGTGCCTAAGGTGCTAGTGCCTTAGGCACCAGCACCCTAGTGCAGCGACAGGCACCTTCGGCACCCAGGCACCTTGCGCGCAGCGCTAGCGTAGCCTATCCGAAGCCGTAGATCGTGTCGCTGGTCGACACCACGAGCCGGCCGTTGCGGCCGAAGGCCAGACCGACCAATCGCGAGCCCCCCACCACGAGCTCCTTGGGCGCGCTTTCGTGGAGGGCGTAGATGCCGCTGACTCCGGCGAGCGCTTCAACCACGTGCAGCACACCTGCGGCATCGAACGCGAGGCCCTGGGGACGGCCGAAGGTTTGATCCACGACCTCGACCTGGCCGGCGAGGTCTACGCGGTAAACGCAGTCGTAGCTGCCCAACGTCGGGCCGGTGACGTACAGCGCTTCGTCCGGTCCCATCGCCAAATGAAAGGCCGCCACACTCGATGGCAGCGACGCGAGACTGCGGCTCCGCCCCTTCTCATCGACGTGAAAGATCGTGCCCGATCGGTCACCGACCAGGAGGGTGCCGTCGGGCGCGAAGGCGAGACCACATGCGAGTCCGAGCTCTGAAGCCGCCGCCTCGTATCGCCCGTCGTGGAACACTCGATAGACCGTGCCATCGAAGCGACTGGAGACGTACAGCAATCCATCCGGGCCGAACTGCATCGACGTCACATTGACGATGCCGGACACAAAAGGCTCGCGCGGCCCCACCCGACGCGATCCGAAACACGGACACCGGCGCATCCTGCCCGCGCGGGCCGCTGTAAGTGACATAGATGCGTCCCTCGGCATCGATGGCAGGGTTGTCGACCTGATGAAAGCCCGTCGCAATGGGCGCGCCGATGTCGACGAACATCGTCGCGCCTGGCAGCCACGGGACTTTGACCTCCATCGATCCGCCTGCGAGACCAGCCGGCACTTCAAGGGCAAGACGATCGGATGCCGCAAACACCGCTCGCGTCGCGACCCCGCCTATCGTGCAGGAGTCCTCGGTGAACGGCCGGCACGGGAAGGCCGGTGCCGCGCAGCCACAACCGTCCGCCTTCGATGACGCGAAGCGGATCCACGGCGGTGAGGGTGGGAGTCGCCACGATCGCTCCGCTCATTCTAGGGGGTGCGGATCGCTTGAGGTGCTGTGATCAGCCCGGGCTGAAGGCCCGGGTCCACAGCATTCGTTTGACCAGTGAGGGGCCGGGCTTTAGCCCGGCCTAATCAGCTCTCGTCCGTAGACCGTAGGCGTGGACCGCTAGGTGTCGTCCAGCTCGAGATTCCAGTACAGGTAATCACGCCAACTGTCCGGGGCATTGCGGAGCCCGATCGTGATCCGTATGGCCGGTGCCGAGTCGGGGCGCCGCGGCGCGCGCACCAGTCGCATATGCGCCTCCTGCGGCGTCCGCCCCCCCTTCTTCCGATTGCACGTCACGCAGCACGTGACGATGTTCTCCCAGTCCTTCCGGCCACCCTGCGACACCGGAACGACGTGATCGAACGTGAGTTCGGGGGTGGGAAACGATTCCGCGCAGTACTGGCAGGTATATGCGTCTCGGGCGTAGATGTTGGCCCGGGAGAACGGCACGTAGTCAAACCTCTTTTTGATGCGGACGTACCTCAGGAGTCGAATGACCGACGGCAGTTTCAGACTGAACGACACAGCGCGGATCTCGCGGTCGTGCTCCGCGATGATCTCGACCTTGCCCTGGCACCAAAGCGTGATCGCTTTCTGCCAGTGCACGACCTTGAGCGGTTCGTAGGTGGCGTTCAGAAGGAGCGTCTGCTCCATAGGCTCGATGACATTGTGCCCGGCTACGGCCGAGGCTGTCAAGATTTCGTCGGTGTAAAGCCATGGGTGATATAGAGTTAGGTCATTAGTGCACAGTTCGGCACGGCCGACCGATATCCTAAGGGATCGTCATGCCGCGGCTCGTTGTCATCGTCGTCACCCTCACGCTGCTCGGCGGCTGTGCATCGACGGGCGCGGTTCCTCGACCCTTCCCCGTCCCGGGCGGTGCGCGCCGACCGCGAGTGGCGGAACTGATCCGAGTGCGCCGCCCGCGCCGAGTGCGCCTGAGTCGGCCGCGGCACCTGCCGGAAGCGCCGACGGGTATTCCATTTCGTCCACCGCGTTGTCGTTGCGAGGTGCACCCTATCGGGACGGTGGCGAAACGCCCAGGGGCTTCGACTGCAGCGGATTCGTCCAGTACGTCTTCGCGCAGCACGGCGTATCCGTCCCACGTGACGTCCGACGGCAGTTTCAAGTCGGTACACGCATCGACGCGACCACGCTCGAGCCCGGAGACCTCGTCTTTTTTACGACCGTCGCGCCCGGCGCTTCGCACGTGGGGATCTCGGTGGGTGGCGACCAGTTCGTGCACGCGCCCAGCGGCAGCAGCGGTGTGGTGCGCGTGGACAATCTCAGCGCTCAGGTCCTGGGCGACTCGGTTCGTTGGGGCAAAGAGGGTGAACTAGGGCCGCCCTTTGGGCGGAGGGCCGGCTTCGCCCGGAAGGCCTTCGCGGCGGCTTCGCCGGAGCGCCGGCTCGCTCTCGCTCGCCGGAAGAGAGCAACCTCGAGATCGTCCCTCGACGAGTCGGATACCCGCACATCGAGCATCGGAACACTCCACTCCGCGAGCCGAAGGCGAGCGGCCTTCCGCGCTAGCAGCGGCCTTCCGCGTTAAGCGGCCTATGAGCATTCCTTCGCGCGCCCCAGGAGCACATCGCGCTCGCGTGCGTTGCGGGTCAGCGCCGCGGCACGCTCGAACTCGCGGCGCGCTTCTTCGAAACGACCGAGCCTGAAGAGCAGATCTCCACGTGCGGCCGGCAGCAGGTGGTAACTTGCCAGCGCCTCGTCGTTCCCCAGCGCATCGACCAGTGCCAAGCCCGCCGACGGCCCCTGCGCCATGCCCACCGCTACGGCCTGATTCAACTTGACCACCGGCGAGGGCACCGCCCGCGCCAGCGCCTGATAGAGCCGGGCGATCTGTGGCCAGTCCGTGTCCTCGGGGTTGATTGCGCGCGCATGGCAGCGGCAATGGCTGCCTGAAGCCCATAGGGTCCCAACGCGCGACCCAACTGCTCCGCACGGTCGAGCGCCGCGAGGCCTCGGCGAATGAGCAGCTGATCCCAAGTAGCCCGGTTCTGATCAAGGAGCAAGATCGGCTTGCCGGAGGGACCGACTCGCGCATGAAGCCGCGACGCTTGAATCTCCATCAGCGCGACCAAGCCATGAACCTCGGGCTCGCGGGGCGTGAGCTCGGCCAGAATTCGACCGAGTCGCAACGCATCATCGCAAAGCTCCGGGCGCGTCCATTGATCGCCCGTCGTCGCACTGTAGCCTTCGTTGAAGATGAGATAGATGACTTCGAGCACCGACGACAAACGCGCCCCAAGCTCATCGCCTCGTGGAACTTCGAAGGGCACGTTCGCCTTGGCCAGCGTCCGTTTCGCGCGAACAATGCGTTGGGCGACCGTGGGCTCGGACACGAGGAAGGCGCGTGCGATTTCTTCGGTGGTGAGCCCTCCCAGAAGGCGCAGCGTGAGCGCGACGCGCGCCTCGGTTGACAACACGGGGTGGCAAGCCGTGAACACCAGGCGCAGCAGGTCGTCGCCCACGTCGTCATCAATCGCCGCGTCCAGGTCGGGAGGCGCCTGTCGCTGTCCGACTTCTATCTCATACCCAAGCTCTTCGTGCTTTCGTTCGAGGAGCTTGTTCCGCCGGAAATAGTCGATGGCTCGGTGCTTGGCGGCGGCCATGAGCCACGCGCCAGGGTTTCGGGGAATGCCGTCCTCGGGCCACTGCTCGAGAGCGGCCACCAAGGCGTCTTGTGCGAGATCTTCGGCAACGCCCACATCACGCACGATGCGCGCAAGCCCGGCGATGAGTCGGGGGGACTCGATGCGCCAGACCGCGTCAATCGCGCGATGTGTGTCGGTAGCCGTCACGGCTACCGATCTCAACATCTTCACCCGGCGCGCGCAAGCCGGGTTGCCCTATCGAGCGAAGCTCTACTTCTTGATCTCCTCCTGCAATTTTCTGTGATGTTCGACCGCCGCACTCTCGCCGAAATCGTCAAGCTCGAACACCTGCCGAATCTCGACCTCGCCTTCGACGAACGGCGCGCGCTTGACCCACTCGATGGCTTCTTGCTTCGACTTGACCTGGACCATCCAGTAGCCCGCAATGAGCTCCTTCGTCTCTGCGAAGGGTCCATCGACTACCGTTCGCTTGGCCCCGTCGAACTTGACGCGTGCGCCCTTGGAACTCGCCTGCAGCCCATCGCCCGCCAGCATCACTCCGGCCTTGACCATCTGCTCGTTGAACTTGGCCATCTCGGCAAGAATCTCCTCGTCGGGCAAGATCCCCGCCTCAGATTCTTTGCTCGCCTTGACAATCAGCATGAATCGCATCGTTCGTGTCTCCTTGAATGGCTGGTTGTGAACCAGCTTCTATTGACACGTCGAACGATGGCTAGCGGAATCGACAGATCAGCCCACGGTCTACGGCCCACGTTGAGTTGTGAGCCTGGAGCATGCGGAACTGAACTGTAGACCGTGGACTGTAGACCGTGGGCTGTAGACCGTAGGCCGTGAACCGCTATGCAGCGGCCGCTGTGGTGTAGCTGGCGATCTGACGCGAGCCGGTACCGGTGAACTCGCGGAACTGCAGGTCGTCCTCAGAAAACAGGCGAACCGACGGGTCGATGATGGGCTCGACTGGCGCCGCTTCGACGTCCGACATCATCGGCTGATCGGCGACTACTTCACGATAGCGGCGTGGATAGGAGGGGAACGAGCGGAACGTTGTGCCGGCAATGGCACCGTAGCGGGCGCGCAGGCCCTGAAAATCGTTCTGCAGGAACTCGAGCAGCCGTTGGTCGGGCTGCGATGCGAGGTATTGCTGCACGAGCGCCGCCACGTCTTCGAAGTAGGTCGCGCTGTGCAAGGCGTCCGATGCCAGGCCGTCGGGGCGATGGAAGCGGCGAAGGCAGTTCTGTTCGGGATCGATGTGGTAGAGCTCGTGAATCACGGTGTCGAGTTTGGCGACCCAATCGGGCGTCCCACTCGGATAGAGACTCTCGCTTGCGCGACCGTGTCAGGGTCTGATCCGTAAAGCGTGGGAGCGCGAAGGAGATCAGGTAGTTCATCAGGCGGCCGTCAAACGACACTTCAGGCGACTTGGTGACGAACCACTCCGTCCGTCGCGTGATGTCGCCCGTGTTTCGATCGCGCCAGAAGAAATAGCCGGGCTCGCTCGGAGGAAGACTCAGGCAGTGGCAGCTCGCGAAGGCGCCGTCAGCGCTCGTCCGCCCGGGGCGCGCAAAGACGAGAACGCGACTCAGGTCGATGAACCCCAACGTCGGGACGCGTTCGACGATGTCGTGCATCAGTCGCGTCAGGTGGCCGGTGTAGTTGACGCCCCCCCGACACGGCTGCTCGAGCCACGCACTCCCAAGAGGTACCTGCAACTCTCCCGCTCTCCGTCCCCCGCAAGCCCTGCGGCCTCGCGATCTGTGCTCGTCAGCGCGGCGACTGTGGCGGCCGAACCGCCCCACCCGCGGCGTTTCTGCCGGGCGTGTTTGATGGAACTACTGGAATGACCGGCGATGTACTGCCGTTCACCGCAGGGGATTGCACAGAGTGTGCCGGTGGCGGAGGCTCTGGAGGTGACTGATTTACTGGGGAAAAGCCCACGACAGCGTCCCCAGAATGTGGCGACTCTGTTGCCGAGGTGGGCGCGTTCGCCTGGCTTTCGGGCTTGATGCCCATTCGCCGCACGATGATCTGCTGACGACGCAGGAGTCGTCGCGTCGGCCGCGCCGGACTGTGCTCGCGCGGATTGATGATCGCACCGGCGAGCAGCGCGGCCTCGTCCGGCGCGAGCGCCGACGCAGGCTTGCCGAAGTACGCGCGAGCAGCCGCTTCGGCGCCAAAGATCCCGTCGCCCCATTCGATCACGTTGAGGTAGATCTCCAAGATACGACGCTTCGTCAGCGCGGCCTCGAGTCGCCGCGTGATGAGCAACTCCTTCAGCTTGCGGATGGGATTCCGCGACGGCGAGAGATAGAGGTTCTTCGCCAGTTGTTGCGTGATGGTGCTGCCACCGCGCGTGAATCGCCCCTCTTCCCAGTTCGCTTCGAGCGATGCCCGCAGCTCCTTGACGTCAATGCCGTCGTGATCGAAGAAGGCGCTGTCTTCGGTGACGACAACGGCGCGGCGAAGGTTGTTCGAGATCTGCGTATAAGGCACCCAGCGCTGCCTGATCGTCAGCTTGCGCCCCGCCTCTCCCGCTTCACGCTTCCGCAGTTCGATGAAAGCCGTGGTGCTCGGGTTGCTGGTTGCCAGGACACGAACGTCCGGCAGGGTCAGGTAGATATAGCAAAGGTACGCGAAGCCGAGCGTCGTCAGGATGAGCAGCCAGCGACCAACAGCGCGCGCGCGTCCGCGCGAGGCAAATCTCCGCACCACGCGATGATAGCGGGGCTCGCGCTGTCGGCCCAACTACCCGATCACGACGATCTTGATGCGATCGCCCGGCTGCGGCTGATCGCTGACCTCGTACCGATTCATGATCGCCAGGTCGCTGGCACGCACGAGCCCGCCGCCGCGTGATGCAATCGACTGCCAGGTGTCGCCCGGCCGTACGACGTAGTAGTCGAGGCGATTGGGGCGAATCTCGTCGGCCTCGCGCGCCGTCAGCGGACGAAAGGTCTGCAATGCCTTGGCAACTTCTCCGTCGATGCGGTCGAACTGGTCTTGAGGGGCGAAGCCTGCGAAAACATAGGCCTGTCGTCCGTGGAGGACGTGAGCCGCGCGCATGATCACGTTGCCGATACCCTGGATGGATCCCTGATAGAGCCCGATGTAGGCGTCAAGGCCATTGAGCGTGGTCACGCTGCCATCCAGGCGCTTGAAGCCGCCGCTCCTCATCGAATTGACCGCAACCTCCGCGGACGAGCGTCCACGTGCCTGGTCGACCATCTGCAGCAGCATGTAGTGCGGCTGACCCGGGTTCACGCGCGGCGACCTGCGTTGGCGTGTTCATCACGTCCCATCCCTCGGGGAACTCCAGCGCGAAGCGTAGAGCTGGATGGAGGAACGCGTGGCCGCGGACGATCCCATCCTTCGGGTTGTCGCCGACGACGATGCCATCGATACGGTCGCGGTAGCCATCGCGATTGCGCTCGACGGCGCCTGCCGACGCGCTCGCCAGTTTCGCCGCGAGCGGCTGCGTGTCGACTACACGCGCGGCCGGCTCGGGGTGGGTGGACAGCCAGTTGGGCACGCCGCGCTCGCTCGGCTCATTCACCTTCGCGAGGGTGCCAAGAAACCCCGGGACGCCGCGCGGATCCCATCCGCCCTGCGTCGCGTACTCCATGCCGATGCGATCCGATTCGTTCTCGTCCTCGCGCCCGTACTTCAGGAAGGCGACGACTGAGCCCCATGGACGCCAGGTCGCCGAACGGCTGCGTCGCGGGGACGAAGATACCGAGCGCGATCAAACCGAGCGTGCCGCCAGTCGCGCGCGTGTACTGCTGCGCGGCGTGACGCGCTGTCACATGGGCGATCTCGTGGCCGAGCACGCCCGCCAACTCCGCCTCGTCGTCCAGATACGGGAGGATGCCCCGCGTGATGTAAATGTAGCCACCGGGCAGCGCGAACGCGTTGATCGCCGGATGATCGACGACCGTGAACTGCCACGGCAGGTGCGGCCGATGCGACAGCTTCGCCAGTCGATCTCCGATGTCCGAGACGTAGCGCTGCAATTCGGGGTCGTCATAGACGCCCATGTCGCGTCGGACCTCGGCGTCGGACTGCTGTCCGATGGCGATTTCCTGCGCTTCGCTCAGAAGCGACAGCTCACGCTTGCCGGTAACAGGGTTTGTGGCGCAGGCAAGGGACGCGACCAGCCCGAGACACACGAAAGTGGACGAAATGGCCCGCATCGTGGACAACCTTGAGGTGTGAGTAGTGCTCTGCGGACCTATTGTGCAACGGCTATGCCACGGGACGGGTGCGACAGGTGCGACGGGTGCCGGGGTGCGATAGGTGCGGTGCGGTGCACGGGTGCCGAGGTGCGACAGGTGCGGTGCACGGGTGCCGAGGTGCGTACAGCGCGGCACCGCGCTCGGCTCCAGGTCCGTCAGGCGGAAGATTTGGGCTCAAACAACGCACCGAGCATAGCCCTCTGGTGGCAAGACCCAGACAGCGTCGCATCGAAGACTTGATGTATCCGGCCCGGATACCAAATCGAATCAAGTGCTCTGCAAGTCCGTGAAGCCGATACATCGAAGGCGAATCGGTCTAGGCAGCTCAAGGAACAAAGTCAAGCGCGCATGGACTTCTGGAGCGCGGCGAGGAACAGCGTGACGAGCGCTTCGGTGGAGCTGCTTCCCATCAGTCCGACGCGCCAGATCTTGCCGGCAAGCGGGCCCAGGCCAGCGCCGATCTCGATGTTGAAGTGCTGAAGCAAGCGCCGCCGCACTGCCGCCTCGTCTACGCCGTCTGGCACGCGCACCGCGTTCAGCGTCCACAATCGCTCGCCGGTTGGAGGCAGCAAGCGTGAGCCCCATCGCCTCGAGCCCGGCGACAAGCGCGTGATGATGCCGTTCGTGCCGCGCCCATCGCAGCTTCAGGCCTTCTTCTTCGGCGACCATCAGCGCCTCGCGCAGCGCGTAGATGAGGGAGGCGCACATCGTGTGGTGATACTTGCGACGAACCCAGTAGTCCTCCAGCAGCGACAGATCGAACGCAAAGCTTCGGCAGGGGATCTTGCGAGCCAGCGCCGTCGGCGCGAACACAATCGGGGCGACACCCGACGGAGCACCCAGTCCCTTCTGGCTGCAACTGTAAACGACGTCGAGTTCCCACGCCGCGACGTCGAGCGGCATGGCGCCAAGTGACGTGACGGCATCAACGACAACAAGCGCGCCGTGCTGCGTGGGCGATTGAAGCTACCTCTCGCACGGGATTCAGCACGCCCGTCGAGGTCTCGGCATGCACGACCGTGACGACGTCCGCCGACGACGCCTCGAGCGCGCGAGCGACGGCGTCGGGATCGCAGGCGCGCCCCCACTCGACCTCGAGCCGCTGGACCTCGGCGCCGTACCGCCGGGACATCTCGGACAGGCGATCGCCGAAGTAGCCGGTGACGATCGACAGGACCTTTGTGCCCGGCTGCACAACGTTCGCGACCGCGACCTCCATCGCCGAGGTGCCCGTACCAGAGACCGCCAACGCGAGCGAGCCTTCCGTCGCCTGGAACACGCGGCCGAGTCGCGCGCGCAGATCGTTCATCAGCTCGATGAACTCGGGATCGAGATGGCTGAGCATTGGCGCCGCCATCGCGCGCATCACGCGCGGGGAGATCAGGCTTGGTCCGGGGCCGAGGAGTATGCGCTCAGTGGCTGGCAGCATGCTGTTCGCGCATGACGCCGAGCGCAGTGAGCTGCCCGCGCAGGATGTCGATTACCGCCGGCGCCACCGGACGCAGCGGCGGGCGCGGGGTGCCGCCGCGGAGGCCCACGAGATCGAGCGCCGCCTTGAGGCCAGGAACCCCATGGATCGGACCGATCGATCGCGCGACGGGCATCAGCCGGCGCTGTAGGCCGCGCGCGTCCTCAATCCGCCCCGCCCTCACCAGCTCGAAGAGCTCGACGCACAACTCCGGGGCGAGGCCGGCAAGCGCAAGCACGGCCCCGTGGACGCCAAGGGTCGCGGCGTTGAACAGCGTCGGTGCTGCGCCCGCGAGTACGGTGAAGCCCGGCTTTGCCCGCGCGAGATAGTCGGAGATTTGGAGCATGTCGTTGCCGGAGTCCTTCAGGCCGACGATGTTCGGATGCTCACTCAGCTTCTCCACCGCGTCCGGCATCAGGTTGACGCCGGTGTACATCGTGACGTTGTACAGCAGAAGCGGAACCGGGGAGCTGTCGCCAACATCTGTGTAGTGACGCACGAAAGCGTCGCTCGTCATCTGCGGCTTGTAGAACGACGGCGTGCGAGCCATTACGGCGTCGGCACCCAGCGCTGCCGCACGCTTGCATGCGGCAATCGTCGCGCGCGTGGACTCGCGACCTGTCCCCACCAGCATCGGGCGCTCGCGCGGCATGCGCTCGCGGACAATGGCGATCACGCGATCGGCCTCATCGTCTTCGAGTTGTGCGGCTTCTCCGTTGGAGCCGAGCACGACCAATCCAGTCAGCGGACTCTTCAGGTAGCGATCGACATTGTGGGCGATCGCGCGGTCGTCGACTTCTCCTTCGGCGGTGAAGGGAGTGACGATGGGAGTGTAAATGCCGGCAAAACGATGAGTCATGTTCGTGGCAGATTGATTTTATCCGACTGCAGAATCACATTCGCCGCCAGGACGACGAAGAAGATTGCGGCGGCGGGCGCGAGCGTCCAGGGAAACCGCGTCATCGCGTTGACATTCGCGGCATCGCGGAGCATGGTCCCCCACGTCGGGACGCTATCGGGAAATCCAAGACCGACGTACGACAGGGTCGCCTCCGCCAGGATGAACGCCGGCAGCAACAGCGTGGCCTGCACGAGAAGATACCCGGCACATGACGGCAGCAAGTGCCGGGACATGATCCGCCAGGAGCTGGCGCCCAGTGACTGCGCGGCGACGACATATTCGCGATCGCGTTCGGCGGCCACGATGCCGCGGACACCCCGGGCGACGAACGGCCACCCGACCAGCGCGAAGATGGCGGCCATCAGGAGAAACACGGTGGCGGCTGGCAGCACCAATGGCAGGACGGCGCGCAGGAGCAGGACCACGTAGATGACGGGCAGGACGACAACGAAATCCGCCGTCCGCATCGCAAGCTCGTCGAGCCATCCGCCGCGATAGCCAGCGAGGCTTCCGACGATGACTCCGAGGATGACTGCGCCAAGCACGGCGGCGAGCGCGAGGCTGATCGTGACTCGCGCGCCGTGCAGCAACCGCGACAGCAGATCACGCCCAAAACTGTCGGCGCCGATGAGAAAGACCGGCGGCGCCTGTGAATCGCCAAACCAAGGAAGCGGCTGCGTCGTGGCGCGATTCTGCACGTAGTCCTGACGCATGCGATCTGCGAGCGAGATGGAATAGACAAAGGGCGCCCGGACGCTGCCGTCGCGTAGGATGTGCGGCCGCATCGGCGGCGCGTGCATGAAATCGTTGTGACGCGACTCCGGATTGTAGGGCGCGAGCCACGGCGCGACGGCGGCGACGAGCACGAGCGACGCGAGCAGCGCGCTGAGCGCGACGGGTCATGGCCGGGTGCCGAGGCGGACGCGCGGATCGGCGGCAGCAAGCAGCAGATCCGACAGGAGCGTTCCGGCCGCAAGAAAGACGGCGCCGGCCGCGCTGCACCCGGCTACGAGATAGAGGTCTCGCGCCCGCAACCCGTCGTACATCAGCCGGCCAAGGCCCGGCCAGGACGTCACGACCTCGACGATGAAGGAGCCGCTGAAGAGCGTGCCGATCATGAGACCGTAGACTCCCAGCACGGCGCTAAGTGAGACCGGCCAACCGTGCCTCAGCGCCGCTTGATCGGTCGAGAGCCCACGCGCCGCCGCGGCGGCGACGAAGGGCTCGCGGAGGGCAACGGTCATCGCTTGCGACTGCAGCCGCTCGAGCGTCGCCGCGAGCGGTAAAGCCAGCGCCAGTGCGGGGAGGGCCACGTGCCGGAGGATGTCACCGAACCAGAACGCCCATCCCGCATCGTGTGCGCCTGCTGACACCATCCCCCCGAGGGGGAACCATCCCGTGCGCGCGGCAACGAGGATCAGGCCCAGCGATGCGATCAGAGGAGGCGTGGACAGAAACATGACGGACACGAGTCGCACCAGTCGGACGCCCCAGCCGCTGCGTCGAGTGCCCGTGTAGACGCCAAACGGGATTCCGATGATCGTTGCGAGCACGAGCGCCGTGGTCGCGAGGACCGCGGTGTTGAGCGCGCGCTCGCTCAGGAGATCGGACACCGGACGCGTGTACAGCAGCGACTGGCCAAAGTCGAAACGGATCGCTCGCGAAATCCAGTCCAGGTACTGAGCGCCCAGCGGACGTTCGGATCGAGCGACGCTGCGAGTGATCCATTCCTCGTCGGTTCCAAACGTACCCGGCGCCACCAGCGTCAGGAGCAACGCTGCCGACGAAACGATGAAGACGAGCAGGAGGGCGAAGAGAACCCGGCGAAGCAGGTAGCGCCCGAATCGCATCACAGCATCACTGCGAACGCGCGGCGCTGGCGAGTGCCAACGTATCGGCGCTCCACATGATGTGCGGGCGCGTCAGCGCCGGCGTCAAATTCAAGAGGCGCGCGCTCGCGCCAATGTACACGCGCGGCGCCGCGAAATGAAGCATCGGAAGATGGTCGGCGAAGATCCGCTGGACCTCGGTGAAGAGCCGCTTGCGTTCGGCCTCGTCCAGCGTCGACGCCTGCTTCGCCATCAGCGCGTCGATCTGCCCCTCCCAATCGGTCGCCGGCGTCGTTTGACCGAGATGCCAGAAGTGGGCGCCACCGGAACTGAGCCACAGGTCCTTCGACATGGCGGGGTCCGGATCGTTGGTGAAGAAGGCGATGAAGGCGGCCTCGAATTCCCCTTTCACGACACTTTGCCGTACCGCGTTGGTTTCGAGCGGCACCACGTCGATCGCCACGCCGACTTGTCGCAGCTCGTCGCGGACGACCGCGGCGCTTCGCTCGAGGACACGGTTGCCACGAAACGTCTGCAAAGTGAATCTGGCCTCGGTCCCCTTCGCGTCCTCGAGCCACTCGTCCTGATCGCGGTTTTTCAGCCCGAGACCGGCGAGCAGCGCCACGGCTTTGTCGCGCGAGAACTCGTAACGGGTGATGCTGGGCCAGAACCAGCGCGGGTTGCCCGGCGTCACCGGTCCGTGGATGGGGACGGCGGCGCCAAGATAGACGGCGTTGGCAAACGCTTCACGGTCAACCGCGTGCGAGATGGCCTGTCGGAACTCCTTCCGCCCAATCCACGCGCCGCGTGGATCCGCAGACCACTTGCCCGGGCGCAGGTTGAAAACCAGCGCGTCGGGATCCGGGCTCACGCCCAGCTCGACGATCTGGATCTTCTTCTGCGCTTCGAGCGGCCGCATGGCTTCGATGTCGGCCGCCCGCAGCGGCTGCTGCATGAAGTCCGACTGACCCGACTGCACGCGCAGCACCTCGGCGTCCTGATCCGGGACGATTTCGACCGTCAGTCGATCAGCGTATGGCAACTGGATGTTGCGCGCGTCGCGCCGCCAGTAGCGCGGGTTGCGGTCGAACACCATGCGCTGCGCCGGCACATATTCGGTCAGGACGAAAGGGCCGATTGCCACCATTTCGCCGGGCGGCGTGTCCGGTGTCCAGGCCACGGCAAACGTTCCGGCGGCCAGCGCGGCCTCGAGCTTGTGTCGCGGCATCATCGCCAGGTTGTCCAGCACCCGAAGGCCAGGGCCGAACGTCTGCGGGAACGTGAGAACGACGGTGTGGGCGTCGGGGGCCGTGACGCCGAGCGGCTTGCCGCCGATGCTGAGCGACGCCGCCAGCGGACTTTGGGCCCGTGGGTCATAGACGGCCTGAACCGAGAAGAGGACGTCGGCGGAGGTGAAGGGCACGCCGTCCGACCACGTCACGCCGTCCCGCAAGGTCAGCGTGTGAGTGAGACCGTCCGGAGAAGAAGTCCACCGTTCGGCCAGCCACGGCTCCAGTTCGGTCGTGGCGCGGTTGATCCGGACCAGCTTGCCAAGCGTCAGCATGGAAACGAGGTCAGTCGTGACATCAGGCTGGATCAGTCGGTTGAACGAGCGCGGATCGCTGCGCGTCGAAGCGACAATCTGCCCGCCCCGTTCGGCGACCAACCCGGTTGAAGCCGAGTCCTTTCCAGACCCAACGTCCGTCCCGGCTGGCAGGGTCGGCCGACGCGACAGTACCAATAGGGGATGATCACCGCCGCGACGACCAGGATGACCAGCAAAGTCCGCGAGTGTCGGTTCACTTTTTACCCGTGTGGCCAATCAGTTGGCCGGTGACGCCGACCTACGACCACGGCCGTATTTGCGAGATCTGCGCAGAATTTGCAAAGTATTTTTCTGGTCAGCTGGTCAGGCTAAGCCTTTGACCGCTTCTTCGCCGTTGACCCGGCCGCCATCCTAGACGACAAGTCACTCCATCGCAACCACTTAGCCACGGTCGCCGCTCGCACGATGCCGGTGGCACCAGCCGTGCCATATCGGCTGCCGGAGCTTGTTGTTGATGAATACGGCATTTCTCCCACAAACCGACCCGGCGCCCCCCCAGCTCGGCCGCAGTGTGACGATTGACCAGGCCGCTTCACTTCTCGGCGTTTCGCGTCGGACCGTTTACTACCGCATTCGTGAAGGACGACTTCGCACGATCCGCACGCTGGGCGGCTCTCAGCGTGTGCTCGTGGAGTCGGTGCAGGAGCAACGGCTCGGCAAGGCATTTCCCGTAAGCCCCCCTTCCCGACCGGAGGATTCTTCATGGCCACGCTGACAACCGGTGGGAGCCTCGCTCCCCGCGCCCGGTCTGCTTCGCAGTGGTTCCTTGTCGCCGCTGTTTTTCTGGGAGTCCTGGCCGCCGCCAATCCGGCGGCGGCGCAAGGTCGGAAGGCTCGGGTGTCGTCGGATCTCGCGGTGGTGTTGTCGCAAGCGGATGCCGGCGCGGCGGTTCCCGAAACGATCGACGTGATCGTCTCGGGCAACGACGCGTTTGTGGCGAGGATTGCGGGCAAGCACGGGGCAAGCATCAAGAAGGGGCTGACGGGCGGAGCGGTGCTGAGCGTGAGTGCGGCAAGCCTCGCGCGGATGGCCGCGGACGTCGAAGTCGGCGCGATTTCCGGCGACGGTGACTTGCGATCGCAGCTCGCCACCGCCACCGAGTCCACCGGCGCCGCGGCGGCGTGGGCGGGTGAGATCGCCAAGCTCGGTGCGGTGATGGGCACGGGCATCGGCGTAGCGATCGTCGATAGCGGGATCGACAACCACACCGCGCTCTCGGGACGCATCGTCGCGAGCGTCGACTTCACCAAGGCGACGGGGAACAAGCAAGGGCAAGGACGGCTACGGGCACGGCACGCACGTGGCCGGCATCGTCGCCGCGGGTGCGCCCGCCGCGACACCGGCGAAGAGCCGGTGGGCATGGCGCCGGGCGCGCATCTGGTGAGCCTGAAGGTTCTGGACGAGA
The DNA here is from genome assembly GCA_963734095.1 of uncultured Acidobacteriota bacterium. Classification (GTDB taxonomy): domain Bacteria; phylum Acidobacteriota; class Vicinamibacteria; order Vicinamibacterales; family UBA2999; genus JACCSI01. The sequence goes on from CAVTGK010000043.1 coordinate 184,601, forward strand.
ACGGGCTGGGCAAGGTCAGTGACGCCGTCAGGGCGATCGACTGGGCCATCCAGCACAAGGCGCAGTACCAGATTCGGATCGTCAACCTGTCGATTGGCGCCGCGCCGACCCAGAGCTACAAGTTCGATCCGCTGTGCCAGGCCGTCGAACGTGCCGTCAAGGCCGGCATGGTCGTCGTCGCATCGTCGGGCAACTTCGGTCAGAACACGCGCTGGCCAGTTGGTGCTCGGGACGGTTACCTCGCCGGGGATTTCCCCGTACGCGATTACGGTGGGCGCGCTGCGGACGCAAGGCACGGCCGACCGGTCGGACGATGTCGTCGCGCCGTGGAGCTCGAGGGGGCCGACGGTGGTGGACCACCTGCTGAAGCCGGATGTGGTGGCGCCGGGGAGCAAAGTGGTGTCGCTGCTGGCGCCCGGGTCGACGCTGGCGAGGCAGTTCCCGGAGCGGCAGGTACTGGGGAGTGGGAAGAACGGCTATTTCCAGTTGAGCGGGACGAGTCAGGCGACGGCGGTGGTGAGTGGGGCGGCGGCGTTGTTGTTGGAGTCGCAGCCGCAGTTGAATCCGCTGATGGTGAAGTTGCTTCTGGAGGCAAGCGCTGAGTTCATGCCCGACGAGGGCCTGGTTGGGGCTGGGGCCGGGAGTATCAACCTTAGCTGGACTTGCCCCGACTCATCTCTCCTTGAAGAACCGAGGTCTTCCCGTTTTCCCCTCTTGGTCACTGATCGCCCCCGATTCGATTGTCTGGGATGACGCCATCGTTTGGGACGACGCCATCGTCTGGGACGACGCCATCGTCTGGGATGACGCCATCGTCTGGGACGACGCCATCGTCTGGGACGACGCCATCGTCTGGGACGACTCCATCGTCTGGGACGACTCCATCGTCTGGGATGACTCCATCGTTGGGACGACTCCATTGTCTGGGACGACGCCATCGTCTGGGACGACGCCATCGTCTGGGATGACTCCATCGTCTGGGACGACTCCATCGTCTGGGACGACTAAAACGTAGAGCTCCAGCTGTGTAACGACGTGCCAAAACGTTAAAGGAGAACAGGTCATGAGCCGATTGATCATTTGGGTTGACTAATAGCGGCTTCCGCGTCCGAGGACGGGCGGCTACCATTGCCGCGAAGGCGGATGACGTCTCGCGTCTACGTTCCGTCCGTAACGGCCATAGGACTGCTCGTGGTGGGCCACTGTATCGGGACCCTGATGCAGCAGCCGCTTGAGCTGGAGTGGCTTGCCCTAGCAATTCTGACGCTTCTCACGGGGTCCTTCACAATCAGGATCCCAGGAGTTCCAGCGCGCCTCTCGGTCTCAGAGACTTTTGTCTTTGCTTCCGTCTTGCTCTTCGGAACCTGCGCCGGAACGATCACAGTTGCGCTTGAGATCCTGATCGTAATCGTTACGGGCGCAGGGAAGCATCGCGATCCGATCCGAATACTCTTCAATGTCTCGTCTGCGGCCCTGTCGATCTGGCTTGCAAGCCACGCGTTCTACTATCTAGCAGGCATTCCACCTCTAGCTGGCTACGAGGGCGAGCTGCACACGCGTCTCCTTCTGCCGCCTTGCCGTTCTCGCAACGACATACTTCGCTTTAAACAGCGGCATGATCGCCTTCGCGCTATCGATCCAAAGGCGTGAGTCTGCACTCTCAATCTGGCGGACAAACTTCCTGGGCCTTGCCGTTAACTACTTCGGTGGCGCGTCACTCGCTGCACTCTTCGTTACGTACACACGAACTATTGATCTCGCCGCTCTGAGCATCATCATTCCACTGCTCCTAATCTCTTATTTGACTTTTAAAACATCGCTCGGACGAGTTGAGGACGCGACCAGACACGTGGACGAAGTGAATCGCCTGTACCTCTCAACTATTGAAACGCTCGCTACGGCGATTGACGCCAAGGATCAAGTCACTCACGGTCACATCCGAAGAGTTCAGAAGTTCGCATTAGGTCTCGCGCATCATCTCGGTGTTACGGACAGCAAGCAACTGCAAGCCCTTGAAGCGGCCGCCCTTCTACATGACACCGGCAAGCTGGTAGTGCCCGAGCACATCTTGAACAAGCCGGGCAAGCTCACGCGCGGTGAGTTCGAAAAAATGAAGGCTCACGCCAGCGTCGGTGCAGACATACTTTCGTCGATTCAGTTTCCCTATCCCGTGGTCCCTATCGTTCGACATCACCATGAAAATTGGGATGGTTCTGGATATCCAGACGGATTACGTGGAACGGACATCCCAATTGGCGCAAGAATCCTTGCAGTAGTCGACTGTTTCGATGCACTCACGTCGGATCGACCATACCGTCCGAAGATGACCGATGCCGAATCGATCTCGATACTGCTTCAACGACGCGGGACCATGTACGATCCTCTTGTCGTCGACAAGTTTGCCGCGATTTGGGAAGAACTCGCGGCCACAGTTGTCGATCTCACGAATCATGGAATCGCGACGTCAAAGACAGAACCCGTTCTCTTAGTGGAACGTGGCGACGAGCCCGTTGCGCACTCGGTGCTCAGCGAACCGCTGGCGCAACTACTCGACACAGCAATTCTTCAAACCGGTGCCACGCTTGCAATACTCTTTGCGACTGATACAGAAAGAGATCGTCTCCTCTCAGTCGCGACAAGGAGTCCTGAGGGTCACTCCAACTTCGTCGTGTCGATGCCGCTCGGCTCAGGCGTATCAGGGTGGGTTGCGGTGAACGCCACCCCGATGGTAAATGCCGACGCCGCTTTGGATTTTCGTGACTCAAGCAACGCCAGAGAACTGGCCCGAGGCCTGAGCGTCCCGATTTGGGTTGGAGGAAGTGTTATCGGCGTCCTGTCGCTGTACTCCAACGACAGGAGAGGGTTCAGCGAAGACGACCGCGATCTGGTCCAGCGACTGGTGGCGGGATTCGACTCAGACGCACCATCGAAGGCTTTCGAGCTACTAGTAAGGGCGACTCGGGCGACGACCGGACCTAATCCCACCGTTCACTAAACGAGTTCACAGGACGCACCACGTCGGCTTCGACCATGGGGTCACGACCATGTCGACCAATCATGCAGCTCTGCTGGTAGAGCAAGGCGAGTTTCGGCGAGCAGGCGAATGGCTTGGCGCAAAAAAAGAACTCTCGATCACCGACCGAGTACTGCTAGCTCACATTGAACTTGAGTGCGGCCGAGCAGAGACAGCCTTCAGCCAGGCCAGGGCCTTACTAAGTCAGCGCTTGGACTCGCGCGTAATGACGTTGTTCACTCGGGACTCCTTGGAAAGAATGGGCGTTACCACACGTTCCGTTCCTTCCGAGAGGAGGCCCCGAGTGAAGCTTCATCGTAACGCCAAGACCACGCCTCATATGCGCGCGCTGCTCGTCCATCGCGTCCAGATGCTGCACTGGCCCGTCACGGCCGCCGCGACGGCGGCCGGGATCGCCGCGCGGACGGCGTACAAGTGGTTGGCCCGCTATCGGAGGGCGGCGGCCGCGGCTGGCGGATCGCGCCGTCGCACGCCGCATCGCAGCCGCGGCGCACGCCGGCCGGCCGGTGGTGAGCGCGATGGTCGCCGCGCGCCACGAGCGCCTGACGGCCTGGGCGATCGCGGTCCGGCTGCAGATCCCGCGGTCGACGGTGGCCGTCATCCTCGCGCGGGCCGGCCTCAATCGGCTGCGCGCCGCTCACGCCGCCGGCGCCGGTCACCCGCTATGAGCGGCCGCGGCCGGGGGAGCTCGTGCATCTCGATATCAAACCGCTCGTCCGCATCCTCCGGGCCGGCCATCGCATGCACGGCGACCGGCGGACGCGGGTGACGGGCGCCGGCTGGGAATACGTGCATGTGGCCGTCGATGATTACAGCCGCGCCGCCTACGTCGAGGTCTTGCCGGATCAAACGGGCCGCACCACGACCGCCTTTCTCCGGCGCACGATCCAGTGGTTTGCGCGTCGCGGGGTCCGCGTCCAGCGGGTCCTGACCGACAACGGCAGCGCCTACCGCAGTCGACGGTTTCAGCAGGCGGCGACGCGCGCCGGCGTCCGCCTCACGCGGACGCGACCGTACCGCCCTCAAACCAACGGGAAAGCCGAACGCTTCATCCAGACGCTGATTCGCGGCTGGGCCTATGCGGTGCCCGTATCCCAGCTCCTGGCGTCGAACGCACGCGCTGCGCCTGTGGCTGCGGCACTACAACCTCGCGCGGCCGCACGCCGCGCTGGCCTATCAACCACCGTGCGTCCGCTTTCCGAGGCTCGCGCAGTGATCAACCTTGCTAGAAACCACACCTAGGGCAACCTGTTTGGCCGTACTCGGTCGCGCACTCGGCCGCATGGGCGAAACGGCTGAGGGGACAGCGTCACTGAAAAGGGCGGTCCTATGTGCGGCAGAGCGAGATCGCTATCTTGAAGCGGAGCTTTTAGGGCATCTCGTGAACGGGCTGTTGGGATGGATCGGCATTGAGCCCGCGTTGGCCGAACTTCCACGCTTGCGCAAGACTGCACTTCTGGCCGGAAACACACAGGCTCTGATCGATACCACATCATTCACGCGAGACTTTCAACAATGCGCGGCTGGCTATCGCGTGCAGAACGAGAGGCTCAGATCGCAAGCGACCTCTTGGAACGATCGCCGCACCTTATCCAGTCATGGAAGTTGCGTCAACTCCAATCAAATGCCGCGATCAAACGCTGCGACCTCTACCTCGCGGGTTCGCTAGCGAAGGATTGCTTAGCGATTGCAACCGCTTCTGGCTCAAAGCAATGCCTTGGAACGACGTTCGGTAACCTTGCCCATATTAGCGTGATGTCTGGTGATTACTTAACTGCTCGAAAGTGCCTCGAGGATGCCCTGACTCAGCTCGATCACACTTACATGCGAATCGCGGCATTCTCGACTGGCATCGAGCTCGGACTGGCAAGTGGAGACCAGTCGCTCACTGCCAATATGGTCTCGAGAGGCGAGTCTGCCACGACATCGACGAAAGACGAACAGTCGGACTATCATCTCTTTTTTGAACTCAACAGAGTTCGGTGGCTCTTGGAGTGCAAACAGTTTGAGGAAGCGGCCACTCGCTCAAGCGCTGCCCTGAAGATCATCGAAAAACTCGCGGACTCCGATCTGCTAGATCGAATGACGCTCCTGGCTGCCGAGGCCCAGTCCTTTTGCAATTTAGATGACCAGGCCCTCCAACTTTTTGCGTCAGTGTGCACAACGCACAAGAACGTCAGTTTAGAGACACATGCTGAACTTAACCGGGTTGCAGCGGTTCTAACCGCCCGGTCAAATCCATCCTGTGCGCGCGACTACCTTTATCGCGCGTGGCGAGTCCTAACGACAGCCGGCCTCATCGGTCGGCGCGTCGCAATTGAAAGGACCGCAACTATGCTGGGAATATCGCTCCCACCACAGGGCGAGTCGCCCCACTCACCGCTCACGATGCTCCGCTCGCTGTCATCTGCGCTGCAGGTAGGCGTCCACCCGCGAATATTAGGTGCCGAGTTGATGGCGGTTTTACAGAGCCTCGGGGTGCAAGATGCTGCTTTGCTTCTTTCACGTCCAGGAACGTTGCCCGAGTGTGTTCAACGATTGTCAGGACTACTGAGTCTTCGGTTGACCTCGTTCGGCAGGTCTCGATCAACGTGGGGAGGGACCATAATGATCGGTATGTGATTCAGGCCCGCACGGCTACTGATCCTAATTCGCAGATGCTTTGGCGGTCTATTGAACAGATCATTCGTTCAGCTGAAGATGCGGCGTCCTATGGTGTCGAGCAACAACGGCCGTCGGAACTATGGCCAGTGGAGTACCCGGCCAGCGAGGGCGGCATGGTTGTCACCTCCAACGACATGATCGAGCTCGTAAAGACCATGTGCAAACTCGCCCCCTCCAACATTCCTGTCCTCATCACCGGCGAGACTGGCACCGGCAAAGAACTCCTGGCCAAAGGCCTCCACGAGGCCTCGCCGCGCCGGGGGCGTGACTTCATCCCCTTCAACTGCACCGCCGTCGCCCGCGACATGCTGGACGCGCAGCTCTTCGGTTATCGCCGCGGCGCGTTCACAGGCGCCCAGGAAGCCTTCCAGGGCGTGATCCGCGCCGCTGCCGGCGGGACGTTGTTCCTCGACGAAATCGGCGAGATCGGACTCGACGTCCAGCCCAAGCTGCTCCGCTTTCTCGAGTCCAGCGAGATTCATCCCCTGGGCGAGCCCAAGCCCATCACCGTCGACGTGCGCGTCGTGGCCGCGACGAACGCCAACCTCCAGCAACTCGTCGCCGAGGGGCGGTTTCGCGAGGACCTCTTCTACCGCTTGAACGTCGTTCGCCTCGAGGTGCCACCGCTCCGTGAACGACGGGAAGAGATTCCACCCCTCGTGCAGCACTATCTCGAGCGCGGCATCCAGGAATCGCGAAAGACGGGCCTCCGTTTCGCCGAAGAGACGATGGAGTACTTGGTCTTGTACCGCTGGCCGGGAAACGTCCGCCAGCTTGCCAACGAGGTTCGGCGGCTGGTCGCGCTGGCGGAACCTGGCGCGGTGCTCATGCCAGAGCACCTGTCACACGACATTCGGGCCAGTCGGCGCACCATTCCCGCCGGTGAGCGGACGCTCTCGCCCACCGAGGTCGTCGTTCGCACCGATCAACCGTTGCCAGCCGCGATGGAGCACCTCGAACGGACGATGGTCCAACAGGCGCTCAAGGAATCGTCCGGCCGTCTCGAGGATGCGGCGCAGCGACTTGGCCTGTCTCGCAAGGGCCTCTACTTGAAACGACTACGACTCGGGATCACCGACCTGCCTGGGGTGGCACCGGAGACGACGTCCGGAGTCCTCCCTGGCGCGTCGACAGACCGCTAGCCTTCGAACGATCGTCAGTCCGCGCAACGCCTGCGACTCAGGTCAACCACAGAAAGGGGCATGTCGCCCTACTCGCTTTTCAGCGCCTCCACGACATCGACGCGCGTAGCCTTCCACGCCGGCACCAGGCTTGCCGCAAGCGTCACCATCGCGAGCAGCGCCACGACACCGGCGACGTTGAACGGATCGAGCGGCGTGACGCCATACCACAGCCGCCGCATGGCGCTCGCCGCGGCGAGCCCGCCGACCAGCCCCATCGCGAGGCCAATGCCGAGGAGTCGAAACGCCTGCCCCACCACCAACAACGCAACATCACGCACCTGAGCGCCCAGCGCGAATCGAGTGCCGAACTCCGCGCGGCGCTGGCTGGCGGAATAGGCCACCGTGCCGTAGAGGCCGGTGGCCGCGAACAGCAGGGCGATGAAGGCGAACGACATGAGCAGTCCCATGATCACGCGGTCGCTGCCGCCCCGGCGCTCGATCGCGCGATCGTAGGTCTCGAGCTGCTCGATGGGCACGCCGGGCACGATGTCCCGCACGGCCTGACGCACGGCCGGCACAATCGATCCCGGCTCGCCCGCCGCGCGGACGACGAACCCGACATTCGCGGGCGTCGTCATCGGCACCCACACCCGCGGCGGCATGCCGCGCTCGGGGTCGAGATTGCGCGCGTCGCCGGTGATGCCGACAATCTGGAACTCGCGCGCGACGCCGCGCGAGCGAATCGTCAGCCGGCGCCCAAGCGCCGCCGCGCCCTCGCCGAAGTACCGCCGTGCGGCCTCGAGACCGACGAGCGCCACCGGCGCGTCGGATTCCACGTCCCCGTCGGTGAGTCCGCGGCCGTTGAGCACCGGGATGCCGAGCGCTTCGAGCGTCGCGCCGCCGATCGAGACGACATTCGCAAACGGCGCGGGGTGACCGTCAACCGCGACGTGGCCATCGATCTCCAGCGACGCCGCCGATTCGACGCTGACCGCCGGAAACGAATCGAGCACGCCCGCTCGCTCGACGCCGCCCACCTGCTCCAGACCACGCCTCACCGATTCCACGAGCCGCCGCCTGGCGGTGACGTCGGGAAACGTGCCCTCGTCGAAGCCCAGGGTAAAGATCAGCGATCGCTCGTGATCGAAGCCGGCCGGCGCCTGGGCGACCGCGGTCCCGGTCCGTAACACCAGCCCGCCAAGCGTGATCAAGGTGACGGCCAGCGCCAGCTGCGCAACCACCAGCACGGCGCGGCCGCGGCCGCGCGTGCCGCCGCTGCGCGGCGCGCCGGCATTCAGCAGCGAGGTGAGGTTGGTGCGCAGCGCCGCCGCTGCCGGAGCCAGGGAGAACAGGAGCGGCGTGGCCACCGCCAGCAGCGCGACGAACAGCAGCTCGTGACCATCGATCACAATCTGCTGGAAGATCGGCTCGGCCTCCACGGATCGAATCAGCCGCAGCCCGCCTTCGGCGGCGGCAAGGCCACCGATGCCGCCGAGGATGGCCAGCAGGAGTCCTTCGAGCGCCAGCTGACGAAAGACACGCGACCGGCGCGCGCCGAGCGCCACGCGCAGGCCAAACTCTCGCTGACGCGAGACCGCGCGGGCCAGCAGGACGCCGGCCACGTTGGCCGCGGCAATCACCATCACCAGCAGCACCGCCAGCACCAGCATGGCCATGATGATCCAGAAGTTGCCGCCGCCAATCGCGCGTTTCGACGCGAGGACGATGGTGCCGCGGCCCTGGTTGGTGTCGGGATACTCGGCTTCGAGCGAGCGCGCGATGCTGCCGAACTCGGCCGCCGCGCGCTCGACCGTGGCACCGTCCGCCAATCGTCCGGTGACGACGAAGCTCATCGCGTCACGCGAGCGTCCGCGCTCCATTGGAATCGGGGCCCACAGGCTGATGTAGGAGAAGCTTCCCAGCTCGATGGCCGGATCGACGACGCCGACGATTTCGTGCGGGAGGCTGTCGATCATCACGGTCTCGCCGATGACGTTTGGCGAGGCCGCGAACATCTGCCGCCAATAATGATCCGCCAGCACGGCGACACGCGGCGCGCCGGGCCGGCCATCGTCTGGTCGCAGCCCCCGACCGTGTTGCAGACGCAACCCCCACACGCCAAACAGATCGCCGGCCACACGGCTGACGGTGATGGCGTACGGTTCGCCGCGCCGGACCATGGTCGCGCGCGCCTGCGACCAGCCGGAGAGGCGCTCCACGCTGGTGGCGCGCTCGCGAAAGTCGAGGTAGTCGCCGAGGAAGATCCCTGCGCGGCGGTCGGGCTGGCGTGCGTCAACGCCGAAAATGATCACCGTGTCGTCCGGCTCCGCCACCGGCAGGCCGCGCAGCATCAACGTGTCGGCCAACGCGAATCCAATGGTCGTCGCTCCAATGGCAATGGCGAGCGTCAAGACGATCAGCACGGTTTGCCCGGCAGTCTTGCGCGCGCCTCGAATCGCGTGGCGTAGGTCACCTATGACGTCGAACATGAATCCTCCTCGCGGCTGATGGTGCGAGTCGAGCGGATGGGCCCACGCCGACCACCACCAGATCGACAGCGCCTGCCGCCAGTACCACCGTCGCGCGTGCCGAACACCGTGCGTAGACCGGCGTTCGTCGAACTCTTGCTGCAGATCGCCGAGCACGCTTCGCCCCGAGCCGTCGCCGGGCAGTCCCCATCGCGCGAGCGTTCGAGCGAGCCGGGGAGGGGTCATGAACGGCTCTCGTCGAGCAACTCCTCGAGACCGCTCCACAAGTCGAGAAGCGACCGGCGCGCGGCGCGCAGGTCGCGCTTGCCTTGCGGGGTCACGCTGAGCCGTCGCTCGGGCATGCCGTCGCGTGTGGAGCGCCCGTGGTCGAGGGTCCAGGTCAGGCGGCCCTTGGCTTCGAGCCGCTCCAGCGTCGTGTAGAACGCGCCGCGGGAAACCTCGCGGCCGAGCACGCGTTCGAGCTCGTGGCGGACGTCGAGAGCGGTCGGCTGGTCATCGCAGCGCAAGATGGCGAGCAGGACACGCTGCTCGAATTCACCGAGGGTGGTTCTGGCTACCATGGTCAGGACGTTCACAATGTGAACATACGCGGCGGACTGCACGGATGTTCCAGGAGTTGGCAGTATTGGGGGATTCCAGAGACAGGGCCTGTCCCCCGATGACGGGGCCTGTCCCCCGATGACAGGGCCTGTCCCCCGATGACAGCGGGCCTGTCCCCCGATGACAGGGCCTGTCCCCGGTCCCCCGATTAGGTGCCGAACTTCGTCGTCAGCGCCGCCAGGCAGCTGTCCAGGGTGGACGTGTGGCCAAACACGAACCTCGACATGAAACGGAAGAGAGGATCGTAGACTTCACCGCGCTCCGTGATCGTCACGAGCGTCTTGTTCGCCGCGTTGGCCACAATTTCGAACGTCCACGTCCCGCCGAACGGCTGGTCGGGATCCGCGATGCGCGTGACGAACCGCGACGGCGGACTCGCCTCTTCGACCTGCATCGTGATCGGCCCCGCCCCCGAGTGCTGGCGGAACCGGGTGCGCCCGCCCTCACTGGGCAGCATCTCCACGCGTGAGATCTCCGACCACCACTGCGAGTAGTTCCCGACCTCAGCAATCGTGTCGTACACCTGCTGCGGTGGTGCGCCGAGCAGGGTGCTTCGCGACACCACGTGCGCGACGGGCAGCAGCCAGCCAACGACGTAGACCGCCGCAATGACGAGCACAACGAGCAAGACGATGCGAACGAGCCACTTCATAGGAGCCTCGCTGGGGCGAGTTCAGTGATCAACGCATGCGGTCGAGCCACCATGAGACCTGTAAAGGTGGCGGGTTCCGGCAAATGCTAGGCGGAGCAGCCGTTTTCGTCAAAGCCGGCTGTGCCAACAATGTTGACATCGAGATCGACGTTCGCCAACAATGTTGGCACGAATGACAGCGCTCGGTGAATTCGAGGCTCTCGTCCTGATGGCGGTACTGCACCTGGGCAACGAAGCCTATCCACCGGCGGTCCGTCTGGAGATCGAGCGTCGCGCTCGACGGAAAGTGGCGCGGGGCGCCGTATACGTCACGCTCGAGCGCCTCGAAGCCAAGCGGTTGATCAGTTCACAAACCACCGCGCCCGACGACTTCGCCGCGAGCCGTCCCCGTCGGCACTACAAGGTGTCGCCCAGAGGTCTTCGTGCGCTTCGCCATGCGCTGGCCGGAGTGGAGCGGATGCGAGTCGGGCTCGAACCGATCCTGAACGACCAGTGAAGCGCTCGCTGCCACGACCGATCGTGTGGTTGATTCGTCTCGCCGTGCCTGCGCCGCGCGCAGACGAAATCCTGTCGGACCTTGTTGACGAGTACAGCGGTAGCCTGCCGAGACCCGGCCGGTGGTGGCTGGCGCGAGAAACGGGCTCGATCCTGTGGGCCTACTCGTTGAAGCCGCTCTCCCGAGCCCAGGACGTGGCACCCGTGTGGATCCGCGATTTCCGACTCACGCTCCGAGGCTTGCGCCGGGCGCCAGTTCCCATGGTCGCGACAGCCGCCATCTTGTCCACCGGCCTGCTCGCGCTGTTCCTCAGCCTTGGGCTCGCGCAGACACTCCTGGCGCGGCAGGTGAGCAGCGTGCACGGCCACGCGTTGCGTCGCATCGGATTTGTCGATCAGCGCGATCGACTATCGCTCAGGCTGTCGTTTCCAGAGATAGAGACCATCCAGGACCACCTTCGGGACGTCGCCGAAGTCACGAGCGTCAACATGCAGCCTGCGGTCCTCCGCGTACGCGGGGTGGACGTACAGACACTAGTCGAAGTCGTGGATGGCAAGTACTTCGGACTGACTGGCATGCAGGCCGTCGCAGGGCGCGGCTTGATCAGCACGGACGACCAAGCCGCGGCGCCGCCCGCTGTCGTCGTCACGAACTCGTTTGCCCAGCGTCATCTCGGTGGCCTCCGTGACGTCGTCGGCGAGTCGATCGGTCTCAATGGTCACAAGTTCACGATTGTTGGCGTCGCAGGCGTGGTCGGCTCCTCGAACTTTTTGGGCGCCAGTGTGGACGCATGGATTGCGACCGCACACGCCGACGTCGTGCTCAACCGTGGCTGGCGGACCAATGTCGAGAATCGATGGTTCTCCGCTTTCGCGCTACCAACCAATCAGAAAGACCGTGATCGAGTCCCACCGGAAGTCGAAACAAGCCTGGCCGCAGCCTCGGACGTGCTCGCGCAGCGCTACCCTGAGGCGTGGCGACGCCGCCGACTCCAATCATCAGCCGCGACGGTGATAACCGGCAGTCAACGGGACACGGCCACGCTGTTGATTGCCGTGCTCGGCGGACTCGCTGTGCTCATCCTGGTCACCGCGGCGTCCAACGTCGCGGGCGTCCTCCTCGCTCGTGCAGCCGTCAGTCAGCGCCAGGTCGCCATTCACCTTGCCATCGGCTCGGGACGCGCCGCCATCGTCCGTCGTCAACTGATGGAGGGCGCATTGCTGGGAATATGCAGCGCCGTGCTGGCGATGGGTCTCTACGCGTGGTCGCGTCGCGCGCTCATGGAGGTGACTCTTCTTCCAACGCTGGCGTTGCGCTTCGACCTGCCGTTCGATGCGCGCCTGGTTCTCGAAATGCTCCTGCTCGGTACCGGCGCCGGTGTCGCACTGGCTGGTGGTCCTGCGCTGTGGGCCGCGAAGGTTGACTTGATTCAGGCGATGAGGGACGCGGGCATGAGTGCCAGCGGTCACCACCGTGCTGGTCATCTGCGCCGGGGGCTGGTCTCCGCGCAAGTCTGCTTGTCACTCGTGCTCGTCGTCGGCGCAGCGCTGTTCACACGAAGCCTGTCCGCGCTGAACGAGGTCGATCTCGGATTTCTCGGGGAACGACTGGTCGCGATGGACTTCGACCTCGAGCCGTCTGCAGCGCCGATCGATGAGCTGCCGGCGTTGGCGCGCGATGCCTTGGCTCGAACCGAAGCGACACCAGGTGTCCTGTCCGCCGCAATGTCAAACCGTGCGCCTGTCGACCAGTCCACACCGACCATGCGAGTCCGCGTCCCGTGGGACGCCGAGGCCGAGATCCCGGACGTCACCTTCTACCTCGCGACCGCGCGGTACTTCGAAACCGTTGGCCTTCGTGTCATCGCCGGTCGTCCGTTCAGCGCAACTGAAGCGGAATCGACGGCGCCGGTTGTGACCGTCAACGAAACGCTGGCACGCCAACTCCGAGCTGACGGCGATGTTCTCGATCGATCGCTGTTACTCGGCGACGAGGCCACACCTGTTCGCATCATCGGCGTCGTACACAACTCGAAGTATCGGTCACTGAGTGAATCCACTCGTCCACACGTGTACCGGCCGACGCCGGCGACGCTGGGACTGACGCTCCTGGTCCGCACCAATTCCGAACCGCGCGCGACGCTCCTGGCGCTGCAGCGCACACTCGACGATGTCGGTCCTGGCCTGGTTGGCTTCTTCCCGCGTACATTCGACGACCATGTGGCCATCGAGTATTTGCCGACACGTGCGACAGCGGCCGCCGCGAGCGCGTTGGGCGCCGTCGCGCTCAGCCTGAGTGCCGTGGGGCTCTACGGGCTCGTATCGTGGTTCGTGACCTTGCGACGTCGTGAAATCGGAGTGCGAATGGCGCTGGGTGCGAGTTCTCGAGACGTCCTGCGACTGGTGGGGCTCGAAGCGCTGTCAACAGTGGTTCCTGGATTGGTGGTCGGATTGCTCATGTGCGGCGGGCTGGCCGCGCTTGCGCAAGGAGCGCTCTTCGGTGTCGGCCCCCTCGATTACGTGGCCTTCCTGTCAGGCCTAGCGTCGATCGCAGCGGTCGTCGCGATCGCGAGCTACGTGCCCGTGCGACGCGCGATTCGAGTGGACCCGAGCGCGGCCCTTCGGATGCAGTAGCTAGCGAGGCTACGCCGTCAGACCGCCGAGAAGAACCGAAAGGCCGGCGGGGGCCCTCAGGCCGGCGGCGAGACAACACCGTTGGCCTTGCCGTTGATCGACTCCAGCCAGGTCGCAATCTGCTCGCGCGACCAACGGTGCTCATCGTTCAGGTGCACGATGATGGCCGAGAGTACCAGCTTCTTCTTGCAGCCGTCGACCGGACACCGGCGCACGGTGCCTTCAAGGCAGTCGAAGAACCATTCCAGGTCCTTCGTCGGATGGGCGCCTTCCATCTGGCGCGGCAACCGGTACATGCCTTCGTAGGCTGCACCCAGCGCGCACGAAGCGCGCTGCCCCTTGAAGTAATCGCCGTAGGCTTGCTCGGGCCGCCGCTGCGCACCGGCGCGGATGAACGAGGCCAGCTCCTTCTCGCCGTGACGTTCACTCTCAGACATGGAGGCTCCGCCTGCAAAAATACCCCCATTTGCGCCGCGCGCCTAGCGAAGAAAAACAATCTGATGGGACGGATTCAGTGGCCGGTTGTCCGCCTCCGCCGCCAGAGGCGGCTTCGGCGAGACCTCGCCGGAGCTCGCCTGATCACACGCGATCGAAGGCGGGCCAGCGGCCGGACCAGAAGCCAGACCGGACAACCTGTCGCAACTGGCGACTGGCCAACTGGAAATTAAAAGGCCTTTCCGAGTCGCTCCTGCAGCTTCTCCCGATACCCTCGGCTCAACGTCAGCCGCGTGCCATTGTGTAACACCACGACGTACTCGCCGTTGAACCACGGCTGCAGTTCCTTGATCCGATCGGTGTTGACGATCCGCGAGCGATGAATGCGGACGAAACGCCGCACATCGAGGCGCGCTTCCATGTTGTTCATCGTTTCGCGGAACAGGTGCGAGTCCTCGCCCAGGTGCAGGCGCACGTAGTTGCCCGCCGCCTCGATCCAGTCGAGCTCGTCGGTCCGCAGGAAGAAGACGCGGCCGCCGGACTTGACCACCAGCCGATCGAGCTTCTGCGGCTCCGGCTTCAGGTCCTGCACGAGCGCCAACAGGCGGCGTCCGAGGTCGCCGGCGCGACGTCGCTCGAGATGCTCGCGGGCATGTTGAAGGGTCTGCTGAAAACGATCGCGGCCGAACGGCTTCAGCAGGTAGTCGATCGCATGGACCTCGAACGCCTTGAGGGCGTACTCGTCGTATGCGGTGACGAAGACAACGGCGGGCATGCGCTCGGCGCCGACCTGTTCGATGACGCCAAAGCCGTCGCATGCGGGCATCTGGACGTCGAGGAACACGAGATCGGGATGCTGGGCCTGAATCGCGTTGATGGCCTGCTGGCCATCCGCGCACTCGCCCACCAGCTCGATGTCCTTCTCCTGTTGCAGCAATCCGACGATGCGTTCGCGCGCCACGGGCTCGTCGTCAACCACCATCGTTCGAATTTTGCTCACGCCACTCCCTCCGCGACCTCGTTCGCCGCCGCCTCGGCGGTTTCCACCAGCGGGATCGCAATCAGCACGGACAAACCGCCCGTCGGCGGCTGCCTGAACTCGAACCGATGCGAGGAGCCATACAAGTGCTGAAGCCGCGACCGCGTATTGGCCAGGCCCACGCCCCGATTGAAGTCCGTCAAGCGGGCCGCCGACAGCCCTACCCCGTTGTCCCGCACCTCGAGCTCGAGCAACCGCCCGACGTGCCGGCTCCGGATCTCAATCTGGCCGCGGGTCGGTTTCGGACCAATCCCGTGCTTGATGGAGTTTTCGACGAGCGGCTGGAGCATAAGGTTGGGCACCAGCGCATCGAGCGTGTCCGGATGCACGTCGAATACAACGGTCAGACGATCCCGGAAGCGGGTTTGTTCGATCTCCAGGTACTTGGACAGGAAGTCGAGCTCCTGCTTCAAGGTGACCTCCTGGACCCCGACGTTCTGCAGCGACATGCGCAGCAGGTCGCTCAACTTCGCGATCATGTTGTCGGCGGCATCGACGTCGCGATGCATCAGCGCCGAAATCGTGTTGAGGGTGTTGAACAGGAAGTGGGGCTGCAGCTGCCGCTGCAGTCCCTGGAGCTGCGACTCGACCAGGTGCGTTTCGAGCTGGCTTTCGCGCAGGGCGCGATCACGCGCTTCGCTGTGATACCGCAGCGCATGGCTGAGTAAGACAATGGCCCAGTAGGTCATCATCTCCCAGTCGAAATAGTTGAAGAACATGTTCTGGGCTTCGGCCTGCCAGGATCGTTGTTCCTGGCCGACGACCCAGACAATCAGCATCTGACTGCCGACCGTCAACATGATGTGAAGGGTCGTCGCGACGAAGACACCGGGCACGTGAACGGCAACGGCGCGCTTCCACGTCTCGCGCTCGAGCGGCGCCCATCGCGAGAGCCACAGGATCGCCGGCGTCAGACACGCCCACGAATACCAGTAGCCAAGGTTGAGGGCGAGCAGGAACGGCAGCGACGCGGGCCAATCGGTGAACGTCGAGACGTAGTAGTAGCCCTGAAACCCCGAGAAGAAGGCCAGCGCCGTGGCAACGCCGAAGATGACGCGGGGGCGGACGTAGCCGGAGAGAGGGTGCATCGGCGCACTATCGACCTCCGACTGCACCACGTCAAGCGTTCGCACGTCGCGTCGCCGCAGGCGTTGCGCGAATCCGTCCCTCATATCGAGCGGTTCGTCACTGCTGGACCGCTGCTCGACACCAGGACGCGGGACTCTGGCCCGAACACGTTGAAGCGCATGAGCTCATGCGGCGCATGAATCACGACGAGCTATGCGAACCGCGTGCCGCGTCAAGGCCATTCGAATGTCGCGACGCGAGAGCGGCGCAGAGGCTCGCGTACGCGATTTAAGGCCAGAACGCCGGGGGTGTCGCTGTTCTCTCTCGTGTCGAGTGCGCGCGGACGAGACGAAGCCTTCCGAATTCGGACACCATGGACCGCCAGCGGTTCAATGGCGTGGATCACGATTCGATTGGACGGATCGCAGGATGTACGGTTGGGGGTCCTATGCCCTCTCGGGCTTGAGCAGCAGAAATCCAAGCGGTGGAACGGTGAGCGTCATCGCATGGGGATAGCCGTGCGAGGGCTCATCGATGGCGACAAGGCGTCCGCCGTTGCCGATATTGCTGCCGCCATACGCCTCGGCGTCGCTGTTCAGAATCTCTCGATACGCGCCGCCCGCCGGCACGCCGATCCGATAGTCACGCCGCAGCACCGGTGTGAAGTTCGCGACCACGATCGTGAAGTCGGCGTGGTCAGTGGCGCGCCGGACGAAGGAGATCACGCTGTTCTCTTGATCGTGACAATCGATCCACGAGAAGCCATCGGGCTCGAAATCGACTTCATAGAGTGAGCGCTCCGATGCGTACACGTGCGTCAGGTCGCGAACCCACCGCTGCATGCCCGCATGACGCGCGTCGCCGAGGACTTCCCACTGAAGCTCGCCGTCGTGGTTCCACTCGCGCCACTGCCCGATCTCGCCGCCCATGAACAACAGCTTCTTGCCGGGATGGGTGAACATGTAGCCGTATAACCCGCGCAGCGTCGCATGCTTCTGCCACACATCGCCAGGCGTCTTGTCGATCAATGATCCTTTCCCGTGGACTACCTCGTCGTGCGAGAACGGCAGCACGAAGTTTTCGCTGAAAGCGTAGAGCAGCGAGAAGGTGATTTTCCCGTGGTGGAACTTGCGATAGACGGGGTTCTCCCTCATGTAGGCGAGCATGTCGTGCATCCAGCCCATGTTCCATTTGTAAGTAAAGCCGAGTCCGCCAAGATGCACGGGTCGGCTGACGCCGGGCCAGGACGTCGACTCTTCGGCGGTGATCGGCACATCGGGATGCTCGGCACCGACCAGGCGATTGAGCTCGTGCAGGAAGTCGATCGCCTCGAGGTTTTCGCGGCCACCGAACTTGTTGGGAATCCACTCACCGGCCTGCCGGGAGTAATCGAGATAGAGCATCGAGGCGACCGCGTCAACGCGCAAGCCGTCGACGTGGAATTGCTCGATCCAATAGAGGGCGTTGCTCAAGAGGAATGAGCGAACCTCGGGACGGCCGTAGTTGAAGATCAGCGTGCCCCAATCCTGGTGCTCGCCCTGGCGTGGGTCCTCATGCTCGTAGAGCGCCGTGCCATCAAACCGTGCCAGACCGTGCTGATCCTTGGGAAAGTGGCCCGGCACCCAGTCGAGGATGACGCCGATGCCGGCACGATGGCACGCATCGACGAAATACTTGAAGTCTTCGGGGGTGCCGAATCGACTGGTCGGAGCAAAGAACCCGATCACCTGATAGCCCCAGGAGCCCGCGAATGGATGCTCCATCACGGGGAGCAGTTCGATGTGCGTGAATCCGAGTTCACGCACGTACGGCACGAGCGTGTCGGCAAGCTCGCGGTACGACAGCGGTCGCCCGTCGCGGTGACGTCGCCAACTGCCGAGATGCACTTCGTAGATCGCCATCGGCGATCGAACCCACATCTGGTGGGCCGGCCGTGCCGCCATCCACTCCGCGTCGCGCCACTCGTAGTCGTCATTCCAGACGATCGACGCCGTCAGTGGCGGGGCTTCGAAGTAGCGGCCGCACGGGTCCGACTTCAGAAACACCTGGTTGTGGGCCGTCACGATCTCGAACTTGTAGCGATCACCGATCCCAAGGTCGGGCAGGAAGATCTCCCAGAGACCGGACAGCACAATCGATCGCATCGGGTGCACGCGCCCGTCCCACCCGTTGAAATCGCCGACGACGCTCACGCGTCGCGCGTTGGGCGCCCACACGGCGAAATGCACACCCGGTCGAATCCCGTGGACCATCGGCCGCGCACCCAGCCGATCGAACGTGCGCACGTGAGTGCCTTGGGCGAACAAATGCTGATCGAAGGCCGTCAGCACCGGGCCGTAGCGATAGGGATCGTCAATCTCGGTGTGCGACCCATCGGGCCAGGTCAGCTGCAGCCGGTAGTCGAACCGCTCACGCGACGTGCCCGCCACGAACCCTTCGAAGACACCTTCAGGATGCACACGCGTCATCGCGATCGATCGGCCATCGCCCAGGCTGCGGATTGCGACTGCGCTCACCTGCGGTCGAAAAACTCGAACGACGACCCCGCGCTCGTCATCGAGCGAACTCTCGTGCGGACCAAGCACCGCAAAGGGATCGGCATGCAGGCCGCGTGCGAGAAACTCAGCGGCCGCCGCAGGAAGGGGCGCGGGCTTGACAGCCATCTGAGTGAATTATCGGCGGAACTTGGACCTGGAACCCTGGAACCTTGGAACATTCCGATGGAAGTAGGATCACCCCATGGCTACATTCGCAAAATTCAGCACCAGCGAAGGCGACTTCAAGGCCCGGCTGTTCGATGACAAAGCGCCAAAGACCGTCGCCAATTTCGTCGGCCTCGCGGAGGGAACCAAAGAGTTCACCGACCCGAAGAGCCGCGCCAAGGTCACGCGTCCGTTCTACAACGGGCTGATTTTTCACCGGGTGATCGACGGATTCATGATCCAGGGCGGCTGTCCACTGGGCACCGGCACGGGCGGTCCGGGATATCAGTTTGCCGATGAGTTCGGGCCAGGGCTGCGCCACGACCGCGAAGGGTTGCTGTCGATGGCCAACGCAGGCCCCAACACCAACGGGAGTCAGTTCTTCATCACGCTGGCGCCGACCGGATGGCTCGACAATAAGCATGCGATTTTTGGCGAGGTCATCGAAGGGCTGGATGTCGTCCGGCGCATCGGCAAGACGAAGACTGTCGCCAGCGATCGGCCAGCAAAGGACATTGTGGTCAATTCGGTGTCAATTGAACGATCCTGACGGTGGGCTGGCTGGTTCCACCTTTGCAGAGGGACCTGTCATGGCAAGTCTGCTGACTCATCCGGGTGGACGTCTTGCGGCCGTCTGGCTCGCCGCGACCTTGGCGACCGCGTCGGCGCTTGCTCAGACGCCGGTCAAGCGCGACAACAACAAGTACTCGCCAGAGCAAGACGTCGAGATTGGCCAAGAGGCCGCGGCCGAAGTGCGCCGCGAACTACCCATGCTGAACGACGCCGCGCGTCGACGACTACGTCGAAGGGGTTGGGCGCAGCCTGGTTCGCGCGATCCCCTCAGAATTTCAGGAGCCCGCGTTCCGCTACACCTTCGAGGTCGTCAATCAAAAGGAGATCAACGCGTTTGCGCTGCCCGGCGGCCCGATGTTCCTTCATCGCGGAATGATCGAAGCGGCAAACACCGAAGGCGAAATGGCGGGCGTCATGGCTCACGAGATCGCGCACGTCGCGTTGCGACATGGCACCGCGCAAGCAACCAAGGGAGAGAAGTTTCAGATTGGGGCCATCGCGGGGCAGATTCTGGGCGCGATCGTCGGTGGTGCGGCCGGCAGCGTGATTGCCCAGGGATCATCGTTCGGGCTGGGCGCGTATTTCCTGAAGTATGGGCGCGAGTACGAGCGCGAAGCCGATCTACTCGGCGCGCGCATCATGGCGCAGGCGGGTTACGACCCGCGCGACATGGCAGAGATGTTTCGCACGATTGAGAAAGAGAGCGGTGCAGGCGGACCCGAGTGGCTCAGCAGCCATCCGAACCCGGGGAACCGCTACAACGCGATTCTGAAGGAAGCGGCGATGTTGCAAGTTCGGGGGACGTCGTCGTCGCCGGCGGAATTCAATGCCATCAAGTCGAGGCTTCGGGGGATGCCGCCCGCATACACGGCCGAGCAGATCGCGCGCGCGAAGGCCAACGGCCGTCGACTGCCGGGGGCGACCGGCGGCGGCAATGACGAAGCCATCATTCGCTCGGGCAACGGCCGCGTTGAACCACCCTCGACTCAGTTCCAGCAGGTCCAGGTGGGCAACTTCCTCCGCCTGCAGGTGCCAAGTAACTGGCGTCGAATCGCTGGCAAAGACAGCGTCACGTTTGCGCCCGATGGCGCGCAGTATCGCGGCGGGTCGGGCCAGTCGGGCTTCACCCACGGGCTGCAATTGGGCGTCATCCCGAATGAATCGCACAGTCATCAGGAGGCAACCGACGAACTGCTCGCGAGCCTGCAGCAAGGCAACCCGCAGATTCGTCGCCAGAACAGCGGCTACATCCGCGAGTCGATTGGTGGACGGACTGCGCTCTCGACGACGCTCCGAAACGTGTCCGAGGTGACTGGCGGAGCCGAAATGGTCGCGGTCTCCACCGTCCCGCTGCGCGACGGGAGCGTTCTGTACCTCATTGGTGTGGTCCCACAGGACGAGACCGACGCCTACGGTGCCGTCTTCCGGCGGATCAAGCAGACCATGCAGATTTCAGATCGCCAGATTTCGCAGCAGTAAGGGTTCCACGGTTCCGTAACCGTCGAACGCTGGAACTTTGGAACCCTGGAACCTGGGAACTAGAATCTGACCGATTGCCAGATCCCACACGACTGCTGACGCGGGCGGCGAGCGGAGATGACAAGGCCGTCTCTCAGCTGATGCCGCTCGTGTACGACGAGTTGCGCCGGCTGGCCGCCTCCTATATCCGGCGGGAGCGGCCGGGACAGACGCTCCAAGCGACCGCGCTCGTTCACGAAGCCTACGTGCGCCTGATCAACGAGAAGGCGCACAACTGGCAGAACCGCACGCATTTTCTCGCCATCGCGGCCCTGTCGATGCGCCAGATCCTGGTGCAACGTGCGAGGGCGCGACGCGCCGCGAAGCGCGGAGGGGATCCGGCCCGCATCACGCTCGACGAGCAGCTTCTGCCAGCGCCCACTCATGATGCGACCGACGAGATCGATCTCGTCGCCCTCGACGCGGCGCTGACACGACTGGCTGCGCTCAACGCACGGCAGGCAAAGGTGGTGGAGCTTCGTTATTTCGGCGGCCTCGGCGTCGAAGAAACCGCCTCTGCCCTCGACATCTCACCCGCTACGGTCAAGCGAGATTGGACACTGGCCCGCGCGTGGCTGAGACGCGAACTGGCGGACGCTGGATGAGCAATCGCTGGGACCGCGTCGGCGCGCTGTTCGATGCGGCGCTCGCGCTCCCCGCTGCCGAGCGCGCACGATTCGTCAACGCGTCGCAAGAACCAGAAGACATTCGGCAAGAGGTGGTGTCGCTGCTTGCGTCGCATGAGGAAGCGGCGGGGTTTCTGGATAAGCTGCCCGACCCAGCCGCACTCGCGGAAGGCGACACGCTCGAAACGGAGCCGGATCCCCCACCGCTGGCCGAGGGGACGGTCGTCGGCCCGTATCGGATAGGAGCCGTCCTCGGTACTGGCGGCATGGGCGTCGTGTACGAAGGCTATGACTCGCGGCTCCACCGGCGCGTAGCGGTCAAGTCGCTCTCGCCACGGTTTTCCCGCTCCGAACGGCAGCGCGAGAGACTCAGGCAGGAAGCCCGCGCTGCTGCGGCCTTGACTCACCCCGGGATTGCAACGGTCTTCGCGCTCGAGGAGGTCGATGGCCAGTTGTACATCGTGTCGGAATATCTCGATGGCGAGACGCTGCGTGCGATGCTCGAACGACAGCGCCTTTCGATTCCGGAGGCGCTGAGCATCGCGATCGAAATGACGCAGGCGCTGGCTGCCGCTCACGACCGCGGAATCGTGCATCGCGATCTCAAGCCCGAGAACGTGATTCGGACAACCGGCGGCACACTGAAGATTCTGGACTTCGGTCTGGCGCAATTCGAAGACACGGCGCGCGATCTGGTGTCGATGACCCGCCTCACGCAGCCTGGGATGATTGCCGGGACGCCCCCGTACATGGCCCCCGAGCAACTCCTCGGCCACGAAACAGATTCGCGGACGGATCAATTCTCGCTAGGCGTGGTTTTGTACCGAGCTGTGTACAGGACGTCATGCGTTTGGTGGCCACTCGCTTCCGTCCACCATCGCGCGCATTCTGGCCAGCGATCCGATTCCGCCGGGACGAGACGAAGCGATCCCGGCCGAGCTCTGGCAGGTCATCGAGCGGTGCTTGCGGAAGGACGCGTCAGAGCGATACGAGTCCACGCGAGCGCTCGTCGCCGCCCTCGAGGAGGCGCGCGCCGCAATTGGAGCGAGCTGCCGGACCAGTCGCGCCTGTCGCCCCCCGGCACCGCACCGCACCCATTGCACCGGTCGCACCCGTCGCACCCTCGTCTGCGGCCCTTGAGGCACTCTCCTTATGGTGGTGGCGCTTCCACCAACTCGCCGCCGCGCTTTCCTATGTGTTGATGGTCTGGCCGGTCTGGCACGTGCATCGCTCTTTCGGGCGCGCCGGCCTGTTCTTTTTCCTTGCCGTCCTCGCCGCCGTCGTCGTCGCGGCGGGTCTTCGATTGCACCTGATGTTTTCGGCGCGTGTCTATCCGAACGATCTGCGTGAGCGTCTCGCCGATGCCGCGCGCTGGATTCGGGCGGCTGACATCGCGTTTGCCGCGCTCCTGATCATCGGTGCCATTGCGTTACCGGCCGATCGCGCGGGTTGGGCGGCACTGCTCATGTCGTTTGGCATCGGCGCTTCGTTAGCCGCGCTGTTCATCGAGCCGGCGACCGCTCGCGCGGCGTTTCGCGGTTAGGGTGGGACAGGTGGCGCGGGGGAGGCCTGGTCGAGTGGGTGGGGGCGGCCTGCTATCCGCGTTTTCGTGCCGCGACCAGCCACATCTCGTCGCCTTCAGGACGCTTGGCCAACGGGTCGATCAGGTCAACGACTTCGAAGCCTGCGCGCTCGAGATCCTCTCTGACGAACTGCGGCCCAATCTCGTGCGAGCGCTCCTGACGATCACGAGGGGCGTCTCGTCGCGATCGATCAAGTGGCTCGACAATGACCAGACGGCCGCCGGGTTTCAGCGCGCGAAGAATGGCTTCGAGCATCGCCTGGTGGGCTGTGAACTCGTGATACGCGTTGACCACAAGGGCGGCGTCGATCGCGCCGTCCGGCAACCGCGGATCGGTGGTCGTCCCCTGGACGACACTCACCTGCGTCAACCCATCGTCGCCACTCAGCCGCTGCAGGCGGTCGATGTTGCCGGCATCGATGTCCACGGCGTAGACCTTGCCCGCGAGGCCGACGTGGCGAGCAAGCCTGGTGGTAAAGAATCCACTGCCCGCACCAACGTCGGCCACCACGCTTCCCTCGCCGATCGACATCGCGGCGAAGATCTCGGGGATCTTTTGCCACTCGTCGCGATTGCGGTCGTTTCCGCGCTGCCCGTTCAGTCCGACGAGCGTGCCGGCCAGGGTGAGGATCAGCAGGGCGGTCAACTGGCGACGAGTCATCACGACGGC
Source organism: uncultured Acidobacteriota bacterium (assembly GCA_963734095.1). Lineage (GTDB taxonomy): Bacteria > Acidobacteriota > Vicinamibacteria > Vicinamibacterales > UBA2999 > JACCSI01. The sequence goes on from CAVTGK010000043.1 coordinate 208,506, forward strand.
TTAGACGGTAAAACCCAGCGAAGAGACTGAGCGTCTGATTCACTAGCGACAGGAACCTGTCGTCCCCAGGCACCGGTCTCCGGTCCCTGTGATTGTCTGTTGACACGGTTCGAGAGTCCGCGCGACGTCGATTGCCGCGACACGACCGGCGACGGGAGCTGCCTCGTCATCGGGGGACAGGCCCTGTGATCGGGGGACAGGCCCTGTCATCGGGGGACAGGCCCTGTCATCGGGGGACAGGCCCCGTCATCGGGGGACAGGCCCTGTCATCGGGGGACAGGCCCCGTCATCGGGGGACAGGCCCTGTAACGGGAAGGGAGCAATATGCGCGTACTGGTGGGCATGAGCGCATTGGTGGTGGTCGCGACAGGTTCGCTGTCGGCGCAGGTCTGGCGCGAGCCGCACCTCATAGGCCATTACGTCAGACCCCTCAACGTGGCTGGCGCTCCTGTCGAGCTGGGCGAAGGCCAAATCTCACTCGGCGTGCCGCGACCAGGCCTGGATATTTCACTCAGGGCTCGCACGCGAGGTCGTTCGAGCATTGCTGCGAGCAACGTGCAACTCCGACTCGCCGCTGGACCGCTGCCCGACGGGATGATCACCTTTCGGCTCGACCCGGCCCTCAGGACGCTCGGCCCCGACATGCTCTTGCTGCTTCCCGACGGCGACGACGAGTGGGCATCGATTCGATTCGAACGAATCGCTGACGATCCGCCCGCGCCGACCCTCGCGATCAAACGCGACACGCGCATCTACGTCACCGTGGAGCGCGTGCTGAACGCAGCCGGCCAGATTGTCTGGGAGCACTTGAACAGCCGCGAGCGGCTGTGGGAGGCGTTGAAGTCGCCGATGTCTCAGTGATAAAGGTCAGTGGTGCCCACCGTCATACGCGCCGCGACGCCTCACGACCTGCCTGCCCTTGGTTCGCTGGGCGCTCTCCTCATGCGCATGCACCACGCCTTCGATCAGCAGCGCTTCTTGCCGCCCGGGGACGATCCGGAAAGCGGATATGCCTGGTTCCTCGGCACGCAACTGAACGAACCTGACGTCGCCATTTTCGTGGCCGAGATCGATGGCATCGTGCAAGCGTACGTTTACGCCGGGCTCGAGCCGATGTCCTGGAAAGAGCTCCGCGGGCCAGCAGGGTTCATCCACGATATCGTCGTGGCCGAGTCGGCACGGGGATCGGGCGTCGCACCACAGCTTCTCGAGGCCGCGCGATCCTGGCTGGCCGAGCGCGGCGCCCCGCGCGTGATCCTGTGGACCGCGGCACAGAACCGCATTGCCCTCGTCGCTGTTCGCGAAGTCGGGCTTCAGGCAGACGATGATCGAAATGACGCTCGAACTCGACGGAGGTGACGCCGAAGCCGCCGCAAAGCCTGCGGAGCCGAGGTCAGACTGAGAGCGATCCCGCCGAGACTCAGTCCAATCACGACGACATCCCAGAGTGGACGCTGCTGATACAACCACGGAAAGTCCAGGCTGTGGAGGCCGTGATAAAGCCAGCGATTGAGACGCGATAACCGCTCTTCCTTGCGAAGAATCTCGCCACGCCTGGGGTCCAGGTAGAGCCACGTGCCGACGGCGTCCGCATAGCGGACCCGCAGCACCGGCAGCGTCAGGGCTCCGTGTCGATCGTAGTAGTAGGCGTCGTAGCGATCGAGCCAGACGGCATCTACGATCGAAACGCCTGGCATCGCGTCACGTGCCGCAGCCGCCAGACTGGACTGATCGAACGCGTCGAAGACGCCACGCTCAGGATGCGCGAGTGATACCAGGCGATGCTTCAAGGCGACCCGCGCCGCGACGACGGCTCCGGGATCACCAAGGGGAATATCCGCGAGCTTCTCGGCTGACGGCGGCACGTACGCCTCGGCGTACAGCGCGCCGCGATACCTCAGGAGCTCAATCTCCTTGAGCGGAAACGAATTCCCATAGCTGTTCTGCCGCTGTGCGAAGCTGCGTCAAGGTCAGTCGATCGATGGCAAGCGGACCACCGCTGAGGGCTCGCCGCTGCTGCATCGATGGCGATGTGCCTGGACTCCAATCCCACGGATTCATCGACAGCAGGCCGCTGAAGATCCACGTCAGGGTCACCAGGCCGAACGCGAGCCCGGCGTAGTGGTGCCACCACATCATGCCGGCATACGGCGAATGCGACACGACGCGACGAAGTCGATAGCGGCTCATCGGCGAGTAGCGCCACACCCCCCATGCGAGTCCGAACAGGCACATGATGCAGCCGGCGATGGATGTCCAGATGATGAGCTCAACCCAGAAGTCGGAATGCCGGCGAATCGGCGTGAAGTAAAGCCAGTGCACGACCGCCCCGAGGTATCCCCAGACACGACCCTCGCGCGTGGTCTTCATCACGACCTCTCCGAGCTGCTCGGACACGTAAAGGTGGGTGTCCGCGGAATCGCCAACTCGGACGATGTGGGCTGGCAACAGGCCGCGGATCTGCAGCGACCATTGGTCGGGCTCCGTGATCCGACCGTAGTGTTCGAGCGTTACTGGCACGCTCTGGAACGAACGCCGCCACAATGCGGAGCGCGTCCTCGCTGCTCATGCCACCAAGAGGCGCACCAGTATCGGCATACACGGTGGTCCACATCCGGCCGTCGAACAGTCGATAGACAGGGCGACCGGCAATGGTTCCCGCCCTGAGGCGTTCCGCGGGACGCGAGAGCAAGCGTGCGGCTTCTGAGGGCTCGATCGTTGCCGACGACAGATCCAGGACGGGGGCGCGCATCAGCCGTTCCTCGGCCGAGAGCCGCGGCATGCGCGCGTACATCATGACGATGCCCGACACGAACCAGGCAACGAACAGCAACGAGCCCGTGATGCCGAGCCAACGGTGCGTGTAAACGAGGATGCGACGCCAGTCGAACAGTTTCACGTACGAGACTCACCATCGTCAGCCCAGGAAGTAGCGTTCGCGCCGCTTCCCGTCCTCCCAGGAGCGTCGCGCCTCGCGAACGGCGTCTTGCTCGGATACCTCGGCAACCGCCACGTCCCACCACGACTCGTAGGCGGGAACGCCGAGGCTGGGATCGACCGGTAAGTAGACGACCGTCGTGCGAGTGGCCTCGCGTGCGGTGGCAAGCGCCGCTCGAAGCGAATGGACATCGGTCGGCCGCTCAACGATCGCGCCGAGCGATTCAGCATTCGACGCGAGGTCGACCGGAAGAGCCGACCCGGTCAGCCCGCCAGTCGCGCCATCGCGATAGCGATAGTCCGTGCCGAATCCGCCAGAGCCGATGGATCGCGAGAGCGCTCCGATGCTCGCAAACCCCTGGCTGTCGAGCAGCAGGATCGTCAGCTTGAAGCCCTCCTGGACCGACGTCACGATCTCCTGCGCCATCATCAGGTAGGAGCCGTCACCCACCATGACGTAGACCTCGCGTCGCGGATCGGCCATCTTGACGCCGAGTCCGCCGGCGATCTCGTAACCCATGCAGGAGTAGCCATATTCGAGGTGGTACGTGCGCGGCTGCGTGGATCGCCACAGCTTGTGCAGATCGCCCGGCAAACTTCCGGCGGCGCACACCACGACGTCCTCAGGCCTCATGGCAGCGTTGACGATTCCGACAATGGCGGCCTGAGCGAATGGCGCCGGCCGATGGTCACTGACGATTCGATCGACTTCACTGGCCCACGCACGAACTCTTGTACCGATGGCGGCCCGATAGGCGCCGTTCGTCCGATGTCCGGACAGCAGCGGCTCGAGCTCGTCCAGCGCTTCGCGTGCGTCGGCTACGAGCGGGACCGCCGCATGCTTGTGCGCGTCCAGCTCGTTGACGTTGATGGCGACGAATCGCACGTTCGGGTCCGCGAATGCGGTCTTCGACATGGTGGTGAAATCGCTGAGGCGAGTGCCGATGGCGATGACCAGATCGGCTTCGCGTGCCGTCTGGTTCGCGGCCAGCGTGCCTGTCACGCCAAGCGCACCCAGGGCAAGCGGATGGCTCCAGGCGATCGCGCTCTTGCCGGCCTGGGTCTCGGCGACTGGAATGCCGGTCGCGTCCGCGAATCGTGCCAGCGCGTCGGTGGCATCGCTGTAGAGCACCCCGCCACCAGCCACGATGAGCGGCCGCTCGCTCGCGCGTATCGCGGCGGCTGCACGCGCGAGCGCGTCGCGGTCGCCGCGAGTCCTCGGGATGTGCCACACGCGCTCTTCGAAGAGCTTGGACGGGATAGTCGAACGCCTCGGTCTGAGTATCTTGCGGAAGCGCGAGCGTCACCGCCCCGGTGGCCGCTGGTGAGGTCAGCACTCGCATCGCCTCGGGCAGCGACGTCACCAACTGTTCGGCGCGCTGAATCCGGTCCCAATAGCACGACACGGGCTTGAAGCAGTCATTGACCGAGAGGTCTTGTGTCGCGCCGCTCTCCAGTTGCTGCAACACCGGTGCGGGTTGTCGGTTGGCAAAGAGGTCGCCTGGCAACAGGAGGACGGGCAACCGATTGATGGTGGCCCCGGCCGCGCCCGTGAGCATGTTGGTTGCGCCAGGACCGATCGATGTCGTGCACGCGAAGGTCCGCAGGCGACTCGACTGCTTGGCAAAGGCGGCGGCCGTATGCACCATCGCCTGCTCGTTGCGGCACTGGTAGTACCGCAGTTGATCGCGATGCTGATCGAGCGCCTGCCCAATCCCTGCCACGTTGCCGTGACCGAAGATGCCGAAGACGCCGGCGAAGAAGCGCTGTCGCTGTCCGTCGCGCTCGCTGAATTGAACGCTCAGAAAGCGCACCAGCGCCTGCGCCATCGTCAATCGAAGGGTCATAGTCAGATCGGGGTCAGGTCACGCCACGTCCGTGTCGGGATTCGGCACGATCACATCGCGGATCAGCTGGCTGACGTCGCCGCATGCCGCCAGGAACTGGCGCAGCGTCCGCCGCGTCGGCGCAAAGCTGTCGAACTCGTCGATCGCAAGCCCGCCCTCGTCGTAGGCGCGACGGAAATCGGCAAACCGGCGGTGCAGGTCCTCGACGACGTGAGCGGGCACCGGCGTGTCGATCCGGGTGCGCACCTCGATGTCGCTGTTGACGAAGCGCCTCTGCCAGACGTGCGGCGGCGAGATGACCACGTCCCCGCCAATCAACTCACTCCAATGCATGTGATTGCGGAAGGCGGCCGAAAGCAGACGCAGCCGATAGCCGCGCTGACGGAAAAGCGCGTACGTTCTCTTGAAAACAGCGACACCGGCCCACTCGAGATAACCGGGGTCGGTGCTGATGCCTTCCTTTTCCATAACCACTTTCAGCCAGTCGTCCAGCCGTCCGACCATCAGGGTACAGACTGGCCCCATCGAGTCGATGCCCTGACCGGCCGCCTCGCGCCGCGCCAACCCACGCTCGACGGCCTCGGCAACGGCCACCGCCTGCGACAGCGTGAATGACACCGTGGCGTTGATACTGATCCCCTCGGCGGTCGCTTCCTCGATGGCACGGAATGCCCGCTCGAGTCGCAGGAATCTTGACAATCATGTTGGGCGCCAGCGCGGCGAAGCGCCGCGCCTGCTCGAGGATGCGCCGCGGATCGCGGAACAGACGCGGATCGGTTTGGATCGAGAGGCGTCCGTTACGTCCGTTGTGCTGACGGAACGCGTCCATCAGCAACGCCGCCGCCTCGACCGACAGTTGCTCCACAGCCGCCCAGCCGATCTCATCTTCGGTGGCGGATGGCAGCCGCGCTGCAAGCTCGACGATGCGCGGCCGCCAACGTGCGAGGTCGCTCTTGATGACGGTGTGCGCGATGACAGGATTGCAGGTCGCGCCCACCGCGCCGTGCTCCAGCGCGAATCGGAGCTCATCGAGGGAGGCCGAATCGTTCCACAAACACGTGGGCGTCGTTTGCGTCATCTCGTGGAGAGGACTCTTCCAACTGACGCGCGCCTGGCGAGGAACGGAGCTGGTCAACTTGCGACCATCATACGGCCCTAACAGACGGCACGGAAACATGGAAATCAAGAACCAAAGATAGCCGGACCTGGCCACGTTTCAGTGCTTCCGTGTTTTCCGTGCCTGGAGGTAACATCCGCCCCAACAGGATAACGACATGAAAAACCCGACCCGTCGGCAATTCCTCAAAGCGACCGCGCTCGGCGGCGCCACGGCCTCGATGCTCGGGTTCGATCTGGGCCCCGCCCTGGCCCAGGCCCGCGAGCTGAAGATTGCGCGGACGACGGAGACACGATCGACGTGTCCGTACTGCTCGGTCAGCTGTGGCGTGATCATCCATACGCTTGGCGATCGATCGCGCAACGTGACCCCAACCGTGGTCCATGTCGAAGGCGACCCGGACCACCCCATCAACCAGGGCACGCTCTGCCCGAAAGGCATCACTCTCAAGCACAACATCGTCAACGATCGCCGGCTGACCACGGTTCGCTACCGCGCGCCGGGCGGACGCCAGTGGGAGGAGAAATCCTGGGACTGGGCGGTCGATCGCATTGCGCGGCTGTTGAAGCAGTCGCGCGACGAGCGGTTGATCACGTCTGACGATCGCGGTCGCGCACTCAACGCCCTGACGGCGGTGGGTGTGATCGGCGGCTGCACGGACACGAACGAGATCAACTACTTGCTGGTGAAAGCGTTTCGCGCCGGCCTGGGGGTGATCCCGATCGAGCAGCAATCCCGTATTTGACACGGCCCCACGGTGGCCAGTTTGGCCGCCACGTTCGGACGCGGAGCGATGACCAATGGCTGGACCGACATCCGCAACGCGGATGTGATCCTCGCGATGGGAGGCAACCCGGCGGAAAACCATCCGGTCGGCTTCCGGTTCGTCATGGAAGCGCGTCGCAATCGCAATGCGAAGCTGGTGTGCGTCGACCCGCGCTTCAACCGGACGGCGGCGGTGGCGGATCGCTTCGTGCAGATTCGCGTCGGCACCGACATCGCGTTTCTCGGTGGGCTGATTCATCACGCCCTGTCGCAGAATCGCTACCACGAGGACTACGTCAAGGCATTCACGAACGCCACGTTCCTCGTGAAGGACACATACGCGTTCGACGCCCAGCAGGGTGTGTTCTCAGGGTGGGATGCCGAGCGCAAGGCGTACACCGACACCTCGAGCTGGGCGTACGAACTGGATGAACGCGGCATGGCGCGGACCGACCCCACCATGCAGCATTCGCGCTCGGTCTTCCAGATCATGAAGGCGTTCTATTCGCGGTATACGCCAGAAGCGGTCGCCAACATTTGCGGTTGTACGGCCGCTGACTTCATCGCCGCCGCGGAGCTGCTCACGTCGACCGGACTGCGGACAAGGCCGGCACGATCATGTACGCGCTCGGCTGGACGCATCACAGCCACGCGGTGCAATTGATCCACGCAGCGGCCATGCTGCAGTTGCTCCTCGGCAACATCGGACGGCCAGGCGGAGGGCTCAACGCCCTGCGCGGGCACGCCAACATTCAAGGGGGCACCGATTGCGGCGTCGCGTATCACAACCTGCCCGGGTACATCGCGATCCCGAAGGCCGATCACGACAGCCTCGACAGCTTCGTCGCGGCCGTCACGCCCAAGCCGCTCCGAGAGGGCGAGACGAACTTCTGGTCGAACACCGATCGGTTCGTGGTCAGCCAGCTCAAGGCGTATTACGGCGACCATGCCACGCGCGACAACGGCTTCGGCTACTCGCTCCATCCACGACTGCCGCACGCCGCGACGGGCGGCTATGAGAACTGGAGCTGGGCGTACATCTTCGACCACATGTACGCCGGTCGCATGGAAGGGCTCATCAGTTTCGGCATGAACCCGGTCAGCAACGGCCCGCACTCTCGCAAAGTGGTCGCGGCGTTGGCGAAGCTCAAATGGCTGGTCGTGGCGGAAAACTTCGAACAGGAAACCGCCACCTTCTGGCGCGACGACATCCTCGCGCTCGTCGACAAGAAACCCGAGGACGTGCAGACCGAGGTCTTCCTGTTACCAGCCGCGAACTTCGCCGAGAAGGACGGCTCGTTCGTCAACTCGGCGCGTTGGATCCAATGGAAGTGGAAAGCGGTCGATCCTCCTGGTGAAGCCAAGCCCGATCAAGAGATCATCGCGCGCATCTTCTTGAAGGTCCGCGAGCTCTACGCCCGCGAAGGCGGACGCCTGCCCGAACCGGTGCAGCGGCTGAACTGGTGGTACTCCAATCCGTCAGTGCCATCACTCGACGAAGTCGCCAAGGAGATCAACGGGTGGGCGATTACTGACGTTCAGGATCCGCGAACGAACGGCCACCATCCTGCGCGCCGGGCAGCAGCTTTCCCGCTTCCTCGACACCCGCGCGGACGGCAGCACGCTCTCGGGCAACTGGCTCTACATCGGGATGTACACCGACGCGGGCAACCTCACGCAGCGGCGGACCTCATCGGACCCCAGCGGCCTGGGGCGATATCCAGAGTGGGCCTTCAGTTGGCCGGCCAACCGACGCATCCTCTACAACCGCTGCTCGGCGGACTCGCAGGGCCGCCCCTGGGACGCGACGCGTGCGGGCATCGTGTGGAACGGGGCTCGATGGACGGGTGACGTACCTGACATCGCCATCGACAGTCCGCCGGCCGCCGGGCTCGGCGCGTTCATGATGCTGCCTGAAGGCGTCGGACGCCTCTTCGTCCCGGGACAGTTTGTTGATGGGCCCTGGTCCGAACACTACGAGCCCCTGGAATCGCCGGTCGCGAACCCGCTTCACGCCGCGCAGAGCTCGAATCCCGCCGTGAAGCCCTTCACGACCGAGTTCGACGTGCTGGGCAAGGCCGAGGATTATCCGATTGTCTGCACGACCTATCGCCTGACCGAGCACTACCACTACTGGACCAAGAACAACTCGTACAACATGCAGCTGCAACCGGAGTTTTTCGTCGAGATTCCAGAAGCACTGGCGCAGGAAAAAGGCATCGTCAATGGCGATCGCGTGCGCGTCACCTCAGCGCGCGGGTCGGTTGAAGGCAACGCCATGGTGACTCGGCGGATCAAGCCGATGCAGGTCGCCGGCAAGACGACCTATCAGATTGGCTTCCCGATCCATTGGGGCTTCGTCGGTCGCGGCGCGCAACGCGGCGCGCTCGCGAACCTGGTGACGCCCACGATCGTGGATCCCAATTCGTTTGCGCCGGAATACAAAGGATTTTTGGTGAAACTCGAGAAGGTTATTGAGGTGATCAGCGGAACGGGCCACAAACGAGCCACGAAGGGCACGAAGACACGAAGACAGTTTCGGGACTTTGCTTCGTGAGTCCGTGATCTTCGTGGCAGCTGTCTCTGTGCCTGCTTCCGTGTCTCCGTGTTACCGTGCATCGTCTGTGAGCAGCGATGTCAACGAACCTCGACATAGTCCGCATCTCCGCCACGACGCCCCCGGCGCCGGGGATCCGTACGGCCGCGACGCTGACGAAGCTGATCGACACCACCACCTGCATCGGCTGCAAGGCATGCGAGGTCGCGTGTCAGGAGTGGAACGACCTCCCGCCGGAAGTCTCGAGTCCGACGGGCACCTATCAAACCGCACCGGACATGACGGCGCAGTTCTGGAACCTCATTCGCTTCAACGAGCACGAAACGGACCGCGGATTCCACTGGCTGATGCGCAAGGACCAGTGCATGCACTGTGCAGAGCCCGGCTGCCTCATCGCCTGTCCGGCGCCCGGGGCCATCGTCCAGTACGCGAACGGCATCGTCGACTTCAATCAGGACCAGTGCATCGGCTGTGGGTACTGCATCACGGGGTGCCCGTTCGACGTGCCGAAATTTGCCAGCGAGACGAGGCGCGTTTACAAGTGCACGCTCTGCTCCGATCGCGTCGCAACCGGGCTGCAACCCGCGTGCGTCAAGGCGTGCCCCACGAGCTGCCTGCAGTTCGGGACCAAGGACGACATGCTCGAGATTGCCAGCACACGCGTCGCGCAGCTGAAAGCCAACGGCTTCGCGGACGCCGCCATCTACGACCCGGCGGGCGTCGGCGGCACGTCGGTCGTCACCGTTCTGGCGTTCGGGAATCAGCCGGAGCTGTATGGCCTGCCCAGAGATCCTGTCGTCCCGGCATCGGTCCGTTTCTGGAAGGGGCCGTTGAAGTGGGCGGGAAACCTGGCGATCGTCGGAGGGTTGTTAGGAGCGGCCATTCACTTCGTTCGATTCGGACGAAAGAGGCTCAATGAGAACCTGCCCGATGATCGGCTGGAGGATGAGCGATGAACGGCGGCAAGACGATCGTTCGTTACAACTTCGTTGAGCGTTTGCTGCACGCCCTGGCCGGCATCAGCTTTGTGTATCTCCTGCTGACCGGACTCGCGTTCTGGACGCCGGGACTCTTCTGGGTTGCCGAGGCGCTCGGCGGCGGCTTCCTGTCGCGGCTGCTGCACCCTTGGGCCGGCATCGTGTTCTTCGCATTCGTGATCTGGATGCTGCTGATCTGGAGCGCGGACATGAGAACGACGGATGCGGATCGCGCGTGGCGAAGCGCGCTTGCCCGCTACGCACGAAACGAGGACCTTGACGTGCCCGCCACTGGCCGCTTCAACTACGGGCAAAAAATGTTCTTCTGGGGCATGCTGTGGTCCACCGTCCTGCTCCTGGTATCCGGGGTGGTGCTGTGGTTCCCCAACTCGCTGCCCGGGAATGCCGGATGGCTCCGCGAGGTGGCGATCGTGACGCACGCGCTGTCGGCGCTCGTTGCGATCGGGCTGTTCATCGTGCACATCTACATGGGCGTCGCGGTGGTCCCGGGAAGCGTGCACGCGGTCATCCACGGCGATGTCACGTCCGACTGGGCACGGCACCATCATCGACTGTGGGCCGACGAACTGGCCGGACGGTCCACTGTTTCTCCCACGCGTGTCGATCGCCCGCGATAAGGCACCGGAGCGTCGCCACCGGATCGCTCGGGCCCGATCGCTCGCGGATCGCTATCCGGCTGTCGCCGATCCGTTGAAGTTTTACGCCGGCGTTCTCGAGGTCCAGCAGCAAGTCGGCGACCAATGGCCGTCGTTGCAGCCAGGGCCGTCGCTCTCAACCGCATTGCCTGGCCTGATCACTGGATTGATGGGAATCGCTCGACCGGCTCTCGCCCGGGAACTGGCAACGCTGCCGCTCGACGATCGCTGGCCAGCACTGCTCGATGACTATTGGCAGAGCGGCGGGCGGGTCACCAACGAGGCGAGCGAGCTTTCGTTGTTCGTCATGGACACCCTGATCGCGCCTTTCGCAGAACGTTCGGCGCAACAAGTGGAAGCCGGGGCGCGCGCGGAAAAGGACCGCCCATACCAGTGCCCCTGGTGCAGCGCCCCTCCAAGCGTCGCCGTCCTGCGAGAGGAGGGTCACGGCGGCCGACGATCGCTGCTCTGCGGTTGGTGCCTCCGGGAATGGGCGACGCCGCGGCTCGTGTGCATCGCCTGCGGCGAGTCGCGGTTCGACGCGCTGCCCGTGTTCAGCGCCGAGGAACTCCAGGCGGTTCGCGTGGACGTCTGCGAGACCTGCCATGTCTACCTCAAGACCATCGATCTGACGCGGGATGGGGGGGCGATGCCACTGGTTGACGATCTCGCCACCTTGCCGCTCGATCTCTGGGCGCGCGAACGCGGATATCGGCGGCTGCGGCCTAACGCCTTGCGGATTTGACGATGTCGACGACGGTTCTGGGCGAAGGTTCTCTACGAGTGTTCTTTACGAGGGTTCCACGGAGGTTCTTGACGAGGGTTCGGACGAGGGTTCTGGCACAAGGGTTCTTGGGAAGCCTGGGTGCTCCCGAAGGCGAAGAAACTAACCGTCGAGGAAAACCATCGGGAAGAACCGTCGTGTAGAACCGTCGTTGAGAACCATCGTTGAACTGAACCCTCGTGAGAACCACCGTGAAGAACAAGTGGAGAGATCGTGCAAAATGGCCAATTGACCGATAAGCCCAGCAGTGCTAAGGTCCGCCCACGTGCGGTTTGAATTCCCAAACGGAGGAGCGTCGATGCGCAATGTCTTGTACGCACTGAAAGTTACGGTGATTATGTTGGCGCTGCCGGCGACGGCGCTCGCCCAAAGCAGCATTACCGGCGTCGTCAGGGATACGAGCGGTGCGATTTTGCCGGGCGTCACGGTTGAAGCAACGAGCCCGGCGCTGATTGAAAAGGCACGGACGGCCGTTACCGATGGCGCCGGCCAGTACCGCATCGTCGATCTTCCCCCAGGCGTCTATGACGTCACCTTCGCTTTGTCAGGGTTCAAGACCGTCCGCCGCGAGGGGATCGTGCTGCAGGGCACGTTCGTCGCCCAGGTGAACGGCGACCTGCAGGTTGGCACCCTCGAAGAGACCATTGTCGTGACCGGCGCATCGCCGACGGTTGACGTGATCAACAACACGGCGGAATTCGTCGCTGATCGCGACGTGCTGGACTCGATTCCGACCGCCGTTCGCAACACACCGTTGCGGGCCCTCCTGCTCCCTGGCACGCAGGTCACGCCGTTCGTCCTCGGCCAGTACCACGATGAGCGTGCACGGGTCGGCAAGCCAGGACACCGTCATTGCGATTGACGGGATGCGCGTGAATAACCTCTGCGGCAGCGGCCAGTTCAGTGGCTTCTACATGAACGACGCGGCCATTGAGGAGGTCACGTTCACGACCGGGGCGGAGTCGGCCGAAATGCAAGCCGGGGGGCTGCGGATCAACAGCACGCCCAAAGACGGAGGCAATACCTTCTCGGGAACGTTCTTCCTGTGGGGCGCTGCCGGATCGCTGCAGTCGGACAATCGGTCGGACGAAGTCAAGGCCGCCGGCGTGCCGGAGCCCGGCATCGACTTCACCTATCAGATCAATCCGTCAATCGGCGGGCCGATCGTGCGCGACAAGCTCTGGTTCTATTTCACCTACAAGTTCGAGGACAACAAGATCTTCGTCGCGAGCTCGCAGTTCGCGGACGGGAGCCGCGCCTTCCGCCAGAGTCAGGGCAACTACAGCGCGGTCACCCGGCTGACGTGGCAGGCGACGCAACGCGACAAGATCCGCTTCTACCTCGATCGTCAGTTCAACGGCGAAGACTACAACGGGTTCAACACGCTGCCGAACTCGACTCCGGAGGCCTCAACCCACGCCTTTGGCCGCGGATGGGTCCCGCAGATCAAGTGGTCACAGACGACGACCGACAGGTTGTTGCTCGAGGCGGGCATCACCTATTACCACCAGCCCTACGAGCGGTACTACACCGACACCATCGGGCCCGCTCGATCTTCCGCGTGTCGAGCAGACAACAGGTCAATTGAGCGGTGCGGCTGGCAGCACGATCCCGCCGTACACCAGCTGGACGAAGAGTTACAGCTCGATGGCAGCCGCGAGCTATGTCACCGGGTCTCACGCCATCAAGACGGGCGTGACGATGGGCTGGGGCAGCAACTCGCGGACGTTCACGTCCAACGCTGAGATCAACCACGCTGATCTTCAACAGCGGCAACCCGGCCGCGGTCGTCGTAACCAATGGTCCGGCAACGGCTGAACAGACGGTCAATAGCGATATCGGAGTATTCGTGCAGGATGCGTGGACGATGAGACGGCTCACGTTAAACGTGGGGGCACGATTCGATCACTTCAATGCGGAGGTCCCCGCGCAATCGGCGCCCGCAGGCACATGGATCATTGCGCGCGACTTCGCCGGCCATCAAGAATGTGCCGAACTGGAACGACTGGTCAGTCCGCACGGCGATTGCATACGACCTGTTCGGCAACGGCAAGACCGCGCTCAAGCTCAACGCCAGCAAGTACATCGCGTCGGCCGCGCAGGCTACGCCGCAGAACTTCAACGGCATGATCGTATGCGATCCAGACGCGAGGTTGGGGAGATTTTGATGGCAATCGTTCGATCTTTGACGCCGCCGGCAACATTCAGTTCAACGAGGTGATCGGCGGGACCTCGAACTTCGGCCAGGTCACGAACAGGCCCGATCCAGATCTGGCACGCGGCTACAACTGGGAGTACAACGCGTTGATCCAGCATGAGCTGTTCCCGCGCGTGTCGGTCAGTGGCGGGTATTTCCGCCGGCAGTTCTACAACCTCGACGTGATCGACAATCTCAACCTCGCGCTCACCGACTGGAACGAGTTCACGATCCTGACACCCAATGATCCACGACTGCCGCTCGCCAGTGAGCCGATCGTCGTCCACAGCCTGAACACCAACAAGAACGGAACCGCGGTAGACAACCTCCGCACTTACTCGGATGTGAACGAGACCACCTACAACGGGTTTGAGCTGAGCGCCAATGCGCGATTCAGCCGGGCGCTCTTTTTCGGTGGAATCACGACGGAACGCAGAGCCTCAACCGACTGCGATGGCTCGACCACGGCTCTCACGACCGCACGCGACAACCCAAACGGGCTCCGGTTCTGCGACTCGATTCCGCCCTTCCGCACCACACTCAAGCTCTCGGGCGTCTATCAGCTCCCTTGGGAGTTCCAGATGAGTGGAACGTTCCAGTCGATTCCAGGCGCCAGCATCAGCGCCAACTACGATGTGAATGCCGCGGTCGCAGGCCGGCCAGTGCTCGGCTCGCAAAGCAATCAGACTTTCGTCCGGATCAACCTCGTCGAGTCGAACACGATGTTCCTGGATCGTCGCAATCAGCTCGATTTGCGGGTCTCCCGCAAACTTCCGATTCGGTCGTTACCGGATTCAGGCCTTCGCCGACATCTTCAATGTGCTGAACGCGGGCACGGTCGTGAGGGTGAACGAAACCTATAGCAACAATCCGGCGACGAATACCTGGCTCAGGCCGCAGGCCATTCAGGACGGGCGGTATGTGCGCTTCGGCACACAGATGTCCTTCTAAAGTGATCGGGTGGGGTGAGCAGCCAGCCAGGCTGACACCCCATCCTGCCGCTTGCTCCACGTCATGATCCCGTGACCTGGTCACTCGCGCAGCTTCGATGAGTATCCGACAGCACACCTTACTGGCTGTCGGCCTCGCCCTCGTTTGGATTCTCGGAAACACAGCCCTCAAGTTCGATCCGCCAGGGTACGGCCGTCTTTTCAGCGATGATCTCGACCGCGCGCTCTATGCGCAGCGTGGTAGCTGGGCGCTGAATGGAACGGTGCCCTACCGGGACGTGCTCAGCGAGTACCCGCAGGTCGCCACCTACTTGATGGGCGTGCCGTATCTCGTGGCGCGCACGGCGGCGACTGACCTTCGCGTCTATCACGCGATCGTGACCGGTATGATGCTGGCCTTCCTCTACGGGACGGTCGTGTTGCTATATCGCATGCTGCCCACGCGGAAAGGCACCGCGTTTCTCTTGCTGCTACCCGGCCCGCTTTACTTTGCCTACAACCGATTCGACATTGTCCCGAGCTTTCTCACGCTCCTGAGCCTCTACTACCTTCACCGACATCGCAGTGTCGCGGCAGCCGTGTGGCTTGGAATGGCCGCGCTCGCGAAATGGTACCCCGCGCTGTTGTTGCCAGCCTTTGTGTCGTACCAGCTCACGACCACCCGACGACTCGACTGGAAGATGATCCTGGCGTTTGCGGTCACGTGCCTGGTCATACTGACGCCGACCGCTGCCGCCGGCGGCATCACAGCCGTGATGCTGCCGTACGTGCTTCATTCCGGTCGCGGCGCCGAATGGGTTTCGTTGCCGGTCTTGATTCAGAACGTCGGAGCCTGGGTGAAGGTGAACATCAACCCGAACGTGATGAATTACTCGGTGCTGGCCTGCTCAGTCGTTCCCGCCGCTCTCAGCGGGTTCGCGCGCATCGCTTCCTTCGACGGCGTCCTGCGCTGGGCCCTGATCGTGGTCGCCACCTTTACCCTGTTTTCACGCATCTGGTCGCCGCAGTGGGTGCTGTGGGTGCTGCCGCTCATGATTCTCAATGCGCGCACCGTCAGCGACACCCTGTGCATCGTGGCGTACGGAATCCTGACTTACGTGGCGTTCCCGGTGTTGTTCGATTACGTCGGCAGCGGATCTCTTTCGCTCAAGATCGTATCGGCGGTCGTGTTCGCCATTCTCGTTCGGACAATCGTCATCTCCGTCCAACGTCGGGATGCAACTGCTGTCCGCGCAGCGCCCGCGCAATGAAACCGACGGGAAAGACCGCAAGGCCGGGAAGCGTCGAAGCCTCCGGGCCTTGCAGCGAATTCGTGCCGAGCTCTTGGGTTATTTCCGTGTAACGACGTCCGACGGCAGTGGCGGCATGAGCGGCGGCGGCACGCGATGCTTGGTCGCTTGCTCGAATGCATAGGCCAGAGCAATCAAGGTTGGCTCGGAGAAAGCCCGCCCGGTAAAGGTCACGGTGGACGGGAACGGGTTTACAACCGGATCCGCGGGCAGCACAAATCCGCCCGGCACGGTCACGCTCGGATAGCCCGCCTTGGCGGGGGTGCCCGCCTGAGTGTTACCGTTCGACAGAATCGCCTGAAAGTCGTCGGCCGTGCCGCGGATGCCATCGGGTCCGTTCAACACCCCATCCAGTGCTCCGCGTGACCGCGCCAGATCCTCCGCGCGATCGGCGAGATAGCGCAGCGTATCCGGACTGCCCGGCGCAATATTGAGCGAGTCGGCCGCTTCGAAGATGGCCTGGCCGTACTTGAGGGCCCGAGCACCGATCGCGTTGTTGGCGTCGATGATGTCCGAGAGTGTCTGGATGTCCGGATCCCCTCGGCCGGCCAGATACGCGTTCATGTCCCGCTTCTGTCCATACAGCAGCACGGTCGAACAGGTCGCCGGTGCCGGCAGGCTCACGCAGATCCCCAATTGCGGGGCGAGAGCACCGATCAACTCGACGTGAGCCCCCGCGGCGCGGAGCGCGTCGACGGCAGCATTCATCAGATCGCGTCGATTGTCTGGAAATGGCGTCACGGCGGCGATACGCGCACCCCTGAGCGCCTTTTTGTCGAGGAACTGGGTGTAGTCGCTGAAGCAATTCCCAGGGATGAGACACGCCGCCGTCGCCGGGTCCGACTGATCGACTCCCGCGAGGACGCCCAGCAGAGATCGCGGCGTCGGTGACCGTGCGGGTCAATGGTCCCGCGGTGTCCTGATCAGCCGTGATCGGAATGATTCCGTCGCGGCTCACGAGGCCCACCGTCGGCTTGATCCCGACGACACCGTTCGCGTTGGCGGGGCTGAGAATCGAACCCCGAGGTCTCCGTCCCGAGCGCGAACCGCGAGCGCCGCGAGATTCGCGTTGACGACAATGCCCGATCCCGAGCTGGACCCGCCGGTGGTCAGTACGGGCCGGCCATCGCCTCCGGGCAGTTCACGCGGATCGTACGGATTGAATCCGTAGAGTCCAAAACTGCTATAGCCCGCGGGCATACCGATCGCGATGAAGTTGGCAAACTCGGTGAGCGTCAGCTTGCCCATGATGATCGCGCCCGCGGCTCGCAGCTTCCGGGTGATGAAGGCGTCATCGGGTGGAGTCTTGCCTTCCAGCGTGAGTGAACCACCAGTCGTTGGCATGTCGTCGGTGTCGATGATGTCTTTCAGCGCTACCGGAATGCCGTACAGGGGACTCCTCGCCCGCCCGGGAGGGCGCGCCGCATCGAGCGCTCTCGCCTCTGCAACCGCGTTGGGATTGACGTGAATGTAGGCGTTCAAAACATCGTCGTAGGCTTCAATGCGCGCCAGGTACATCTCAACGAGTTGCTCGGATGTGATGAGACCGGTCTGCAGCGCCTTCTGAAGCTGGATCGACCGTGGCTTCGACAAGCTGCAAGCGTGCGGAGCCCGCGCCGCCAGGATCGGCAAGGAGCGGGGGCGACATGATGATCAGGGCTAACGCAAGCAGCGTGGCGACCGAAATACTGGTTCGTTTCATCGCGGTCCTCCGATGCTGCAATCGGGGGTCTGCAGCGGGCCGCGCGATCATGGCCGCAACGACGGCGCCGGTCAATAGACGCCGTCTATGGCCGAGATAGCCTCGCGAGACGGTTAGGTCAGGTCAAGACAGTGAAGTCTTTAACTGACGCGGTCCGATTGTGATGACAGCACGTAAGGCAGGTCTCGTAACTCACGACTGAGGCGCGCGTGCCGGGCACGCCATTGTTCGAAGTGTCGCGACAATGCCAGCAGCAGCCGCGCCTTGCGTTCGGATTCCTGCTGCGCGGCCGCACGACTGAAGAAGCCGGCACCGAGCTCCGCATACCAGGAGATCTGGTGACGCCGTCGCATCTGATCTTCGAAGAAGCCGGCGAGGACCAGGCACTGCGCCGCGGCCGTCTCCATCGTCTCCCCATCGCCGCGCACGGTCACGTCCAACACGAACTGGTCGAAGACGGCAGCCAGGCTCGCCGCCATCGGCATCCCGTCGGAGGCCGCGGTGGACACCTGGGCGTAGTGCGCCAGCACACTGGCGTTGTAAAGGAGCTCGTCGCGCGCGACATCAGGCTCTGAAACGTCGCGCAGATGCACGAAGAAGAACTCCAGCGTCTGACGATGATCCGTGGCAAGTAATTCGCGCAGCACCGCTCATCACCTCCCGCCAGCACAACGGCTGTAATCGGTGGAGCACAACACGTGCCAGCCCCACCTGCGGCTCAAACGACCGCAACCGCGGACCTCATGCACATCGCCGCGCATCGCACCCGTGAAAATGCTCGTTGGGGAGGACGCTCGCGATGTCTTTGGTGGTTTATCGGCACTTCCGGCCGACGTCCGCACGCCGCACCGTTCTCGCCCCGCGGAGACCACCCCACCGCGCACAGTCCGCGCGGTGGGAGCCCGGAGCGGGTTAAACAACATAGCCCTAGCGAAGCGCAGCCGACAAAATCCGTTCTCGGCGGTTTGAGGCGAGCTTCGCAGTCGACCTACAATCTGGCGGCATGACGACTCTCGCGCTCGCCCTGCTGATCGGCGTCGTCGCCGGCTTGCGTGCCATGACTGCGCCCGCCGCCGTGAGTTGGGCGGCGTCGCTCGGGTGGCTGGACCTCGGAGGAACGTGGCTGTCCTTTCTCGCCTATCGGTGGACGCCGTGGATTCTCACCGCTCTCGCGCTCGCCGAACTGGTCAACGACCAACTGCCGTCGACGCCCAGCCGCACGGTCCCGCCCCAGTTCGGCGCACGCCTTGTCACGGGCGGATTGTCGGGGGCGGCAATCGGCGCGTCGAGTGGCGCGATGATCGCGGGGCTTGTCGCAGGTGTGGTTGGCGCCATCATCGGCACGCTCGGCGGGCGGTTGTTCCGCGCGCGGCTGGCGGCGACCCTCAGGAGTGACCCGCCAGCGGCGTTCATCGAAGACGCGATTGCAATCGTGAGCGCCTGGCTCATCGTGGCGTCGCTGTCATGAAGCGCTTCGACGCCATCATCATCGGTGCCGGCCAGGCCGGCCCCCCGCTTGCCGGGCGCCTGACGGCAGCCGGCATGACCGTCGCGTTCGTCGAGCGGAAGCTGTATGGCGGCACGTGCGTGAACACGGGCTGCATGCCGACCAAGACGCTTGTGGCGAGCGCCTACGCGGCACATCTCGCCCAGCGGGGCGCCGACTACGGTGTCGTGACCGGTCCGATACGAGTGGACATGGCCCGGGCGAAGGCGCGTGCCGATACGGTCTCGACGAACGCGCGCAACGGCGTCGAAAAGCGGCTGCGCGGGATGACCGGATGCACCGTCATCGACGGCCATGCCCGGTTCGAGTCGGCCGATACGATTGCCGTCGGCGAGGAGCGCCTGACCGCACCGCGGATCTTCATCAATGTGGGTGGCCGAGCTGTCATACCGGACATGCCCGGCATCGGCGAGGTTACGTATCTCACGAACAGTTCGATCCTGGCGCTCGACCAACTCCCCGAGCACCTCGTGGTCGTGGGCGGCAGCTACATCGGGCTCGAGTTCGGTCAGATGTATCGGCGCTTCGGCGCGAAGGTGACGGTGGTCGAAAAGAGCCCACGGTTGATCGCGCGTGAGGACGAGGACGTCTCGGAGGCCATTCGCGACATCCTGCAAGGCGAAGGCGTCACCGTTCGGACGAGCGCGGAGTGCATCACGTTGGCAAGGCATGCCGGCGGCATCGCCGTCGGCGTGGACTGCACGGAGGGCGAACCCACCATCGTCGGCTCGCATGTGCTGTTGGCGGTTGGACGACGGCCGAATACGGACGATCTGGGTCTCGACCGGGCGGGCGTGGCCACCGACTCGCGCGGCTACATCACCGTGGACGACTCATTGGCCACCAACGTCCCCGGCATCTGGGCGTTGGGGGATTGCAACGGGCGCGGTGCCTTCACCCATACGGCGTACAACGATTTCGAGATTGTTGCCGCCAATTTGCTCGATGGCGAGTCGCGACGCGTGAGCGATCGGATCCCGGCGTATGCGCTCTACATCGATCCGCCGCTCGGTCGCGTCGGTCTCACCGAAAGTCAGGCGCGGGCCAAGGGCCGGCCGCTGCTGGTTGGCAAACGTCCCATGAGCCGCGTCGGCCGCGCCGTCGAGAAGGGCGAGACCAACGGCTTCATGAAAGTTGTCGTCGATGCCGACACGCGAAAGATCCTCGGCGCCGCGATCCTGGGGACCGGCGGCGACGAGGCGATTCACGGGGTGATCGACATGATGAACGCCGACCGCCCCTACGATGTGCTGCAACGCGCCGTCCCCATCCACCCGACGGTGTCGGAGTTGATTCCGACGGTGCTAGGCGAGATGCAGAAGATTTGAATGCGTCAGTTTTCAGTTATCAGTTGCCAGTTCAAAGGAAGCTCGGAGTGCCGTCGACCTAATCCTTTGAACTGATAACTGGCAACTGGCAACTGTCCAACGTCAGAATTCCACTGTCACGGATCGGACCCGGCCAGCCGGGCAAGCCACGCATCTAACCGTAAGAGGAATCCGTGAAGGTGGCAGTGATGCTCTCGTGGCTGGTGGCCTGCGCGTCCGCAGCCGCGGCGCAGGGCACCGACGAGCCGTTGGCCATTCGGGACGTGCGTTTCACGGTAGACGCCGCGCTCGCCCCTGAAACGCTAGCCACGCGTCTCGAGGACCACAGGCAGCACGGCCGATCCACGATCGACGCGCTCTGCGCGTGCTTGCTCGACGTCAGACGAATCGCCGAGACCGATGGCCGCCTCGATTTCTCAGCCATGGTGGAGGTCGCTGCCGCCGGCGGGCCGATTGACGTCACCGCGCACGTGCGAATGGGATCCGCGTATGCGGTCGGCCGCATCGACTTCACGGGGCACCACGCGATCAACGATTCGACCCTGCGCAGGGCCATGACGCTCCGCGAGCGCGATCTGTTCGACGTCAGAAAACTCCGGCGCAGTCTGACACGGCTCAATGACAGCGAGCTCATCGAACCGCTCACGCTGACGGACGTCAGCGTGACGCGCAACGCCGATGGTGTGACTGCCGATCTGATCATCCCGTTGCGTGAACGGCAGCGCCGGTGGTGGGCGTTGTCCGGCCCAGTGATCCCTGGGCTCGGGTCGTACCAAGCCTCCATCTCGTGGCGCCTTCCGCCGTGGGGGCGCGGCGTCCTCGAGGCGTCAACTTATTACTTCACATTCAACCTGCTCGGAATGGCCAGGCCGCTCCTGAGGCTGTTGCCCTTCGCGTCGAAAGCAGCCTCCGCGATCGTCGCGCTCGAGCGCCCATATCTGCCGGGACAGGGGCTGCTCTCGGGGTTCGCATGGACGCCGACGATGTCCGCGCAATCGACGCTCGCATACTACGGACGCAATCACCTGGCACGCGGAGTCCGCGCAGCGCTCAATGCAGAGATCGGTGATTCGTTGGTGGTGCCCGTCAGAGGCGGCGGGCGGCCGGCCGGTGAGGTGCTGGTCTGCGATCCGCCCAGCCCGCGACTGCGGTGGCTGCGCCGAGGCGCGGCGGTTGCCGCCGACCTCGCGCTCGCGGCGCTGCCCTAGTCCGCCGAGGCACCCCTTAGAACAGGAACTTCACCGACAGCTGCGCCTGACGCGGGTCGCCCACCCCGAGACGCAGAAAGCCATCGAAATTGACCACTGGCGGCGTGACCAGAGGATTGATGTTGTTCGCGTTGTTGAACGTGTTGAACATCTCGAAGGTCGGAATGATCTGGTATCCGGACCCGAACCTGAACGGCCGCGTGATCCGCCAGTCGAAGGTGAAGAACTCGTTGTCCTTCCGCGCGCTGTTTCGCTCGTCGGGACCGCCGCCCGCCGGCGTGATCGGCTGCGCCGTGCGCGCCTGGATGCGAGCATTACCTTGCATCTGCCAAGGGAGGTTCCCATAGGCGAACATGTTGAACTTGTGGCGGATGTCGCGGTCCGACGGCGCATACAGCCGATCCAGCTCCGAAAGCGGCAGGTCGAAGCTGCGGTCGGTGAAGGGGTCGCGCTCACTGGAATCGGTGTCCTTGTCTTTGGAAATCACGTAATTCGCCTCGAGCTGGTACCCGTCCGAAAAGCGCTTCCGAACCCCGACCGTCGTGCCGTAGTAGAGAGAGTGTGCGAGGCTCGTATGGACGAACACATCACCGAGTTGCGGGCTGAATGGCCCCCCGCGGCCAGAGGAATTGATGTTCAGAAACTGGCTCAAGTCGACACCCTTCGCCCAGGTGAAGTCGAGATACACGCGCCCAGTCCGGCGCCAACGCCTGCTCGAGCGCGACGTTGAAGGTTCCGATCTTCGCGTTCTTGTAATCGGACGCAGTGGTTCGCACGGACGTGAACAGAGGAAACTGGCCGGGCGGAAGCGGCGGGATCTCGACGAGCCCCGGCCACGTGGGCATCGGAAGTACTCCTGGAACGAGACCCGTGAATACTCCGCGAACAGCCCCCTGGTTCTGAAGCCCATTCGCGGTGACCGACCCGGCCTGGCTCAACATGTTGTTGCGCGCGTAATACAAGCCGGCGTTGGCGCGGACGACCGTCTGGCTGTTCGACTTGACGTCCCATGCAATGCCAAACCGCGGCTGGAACTGTGCCCATTGATCCGGGATCGTGCCATCCGAGAGAAAGGCCGGGTTGTTCACCAACGATGCATAGGCCGTGGTCGCCGGATCGACCGTCTCGGCCATCAGCTGCGCGTCCCAGCGGATCCCGTAATTGAGGGTGACGTTCGGACGGATCTGCCACTGGTCTTGCGCAAACAGCGCCAGGTCCTCGTTGACGAGCAGCGAATAGCCAGGCGGATCGACACCCGGGAAACCAGTTCCTGTCTCCTGGATGTAAAGCAGGAGCGGCGTTCCAGCGAGCGTGCTGCCCGCCGGGCACGGCGTTGGATGGGTGACCCAGGCGCCGTTTGAGCAGGCCACCGCGTTGGGACCAAAACCGCCGGGTCCCGCGGGCGAGGCGTAGCGCAGGAAACCGTTCACGCTACCGAACATGTAACGGCCCGTGAAGAAGCCACGGAAGACCTGATCGTTGACCGTATGGAGCCACTCGCCTCCCACTTTGAAGGTGTGTCGCCCCGTCACGATCGACAAATTGTTCTTGATCTGCGTACGCCACAGCGTTTCGTCGACGCTCGGGTGCAGGAAGTACGGATTGCCGAAGCGAAATGCGACCGGATCGCCCATGCCCGTGTCGGGCGGAACATTGGACTCGACCGCGTTGCGGGGCCGCAATTCCCGCGCGTAGGTCACGTGGAACTCGTTGAACTTGCTGTCGGAAAGCGTCGTGAAGAAATTCAGGTTGAAGACGTTGATCTTCGACGGACCCTCGATGCCGTTGGCGGAGTTTCCGTACGAGGCCACGTCGAAGGTCTGGTTCTCGTTCTTGGAGTAGTCGAAGTTGTAGGACGCGCTCAGCGTGTTGAACGTATTGAACACGGCATCCACTTTGCCGAGAATGGCGGTATTGTCGATCGTGTGATCGATCGGGTTGCCGTCGTCCTGATTCCGCGTGGTCCGGAAGAAGTTGAGGAGCGCCAGGCGCTGACACTCGGTGCTGCCGATGATCAGAGGTTCATGCGCAGGATTGGTAATGACGGGCACCGGAACGGCGCACGTGCCGAACGACTGACTCAGGTTGGCCCGCTGGAGGTTCTCGTTGATGTGCTCGAGCGCGCCGAAGAAAAACACGCGATCGCGCTTGATCGGGCCGCCCATCGTCCCGCCGAACTGCTCGCGATGGAAGTCGGTCGGCGGAGTGCCATCCGAGGCGTCCGCCGTCAATCCCTCCAGGCGCTGGAAGTGAAAGAGACTGCCGTGCAGATCATTGGTGCCCGACTTGGTGATGACGTTGACCACGCCGCCAGCGGTGCGGCCAAACTCGGCGTTGGCCCCGCTCGCCACGACCTGGAATTCCTTGATCGCCTCCAACGTGATATCGATCGCCGCACGCTGGCCGCCAAGCTGCTCGCCGAAGAACCCGTTGTTGTAGTCACCGCCGTCGAGGCTGACGTTGTTGTACATGCCTCGCTGGCCGCTGAAGGTGATCTCGTCGCCATCCGGGCCCTGGACGATGCTCACTCCAGGAGTGAGGGTGAGAAAATCCTCGAACTTCCGGCCCAGGATGGGCGTCGTGCTGATGGTGGTCTCATCGAGAGTATTACTGACTTCCGTGCGGGTGACGTCGATGAACGAGAGAGCCGGTGACGGTGACGGTCTCCGCGGTTCCTGATACCTTCAACACGGGATTCACCGTCACGTGTCTGTCCAACGCTGAGGGTCACGTCCTCCTGGACGTGTGTGGCGAAGCCTTGCAGGGTCACGGTCACCGTGTAGCGGCCGGGGCGGAGCTGGAGGAACACGAAGCGGCCATCGGCACTGGTGGTTTGCGCGCGCGTCGAGTTGGTATCGAGGTGTCTGACTTCGACTGTGGCGCCGGGCACGAGGGCGCTGCTCGGGTCGGACACGGTGCCTTGGATCACCCCGGTCGTAATCTGCGTCTGGGTCGAAGCGACTCCAGGCCAGGCAAGTAAAAGGGCGAGCGAGAGAGCCACAGAGAGGACCTGCACAGCGAGCCTCCTTAAGAGGTTGAAGTTCGAGAATTGCAAAGTGCCTGAGCGTAGCGCGCACCTCGCGCGGGATCAAGACATCTTGCGAAGCTTCGCGCCAACGGGCTGAAGCCGGGGCGATTCACGGTGCCATTAGCTATACTCGGATCGCTCATGGGTTCGGGGTTCGACCTGATCGCGTTCGACGGCGACGATACACTGTGGCACAACGAGCGCAGCTATCGCGACGCTCGTGAGCACTTTCGATCCCTTCTCGAGCGCGCGGGTGTGGAACTCGATACTGACCAGGTCGAGGCGACGGTCACCCGCACCGAGGTGGCGAACATTCGGTACTTCGGGTACGGCGTGTCGAGCTTCACGCTGTCCCTCATCGAAACGGCGGTCGACCTGACCGGCGGCCGCGTGTCGAGCGAGGACCTTCGAGGCCTCGTGCACCTGGCCAAGGGCATGATGAGCGAGCACATCGAGGTGTTCGACGGCGTCCGCCCCACGCTGGCGGCGCTTTCAACCATCCGGCCATTGATGCTGATTACCAAAGGCGACTTGCTGCATCAGGCGTCCAAGCTCGAACGTTCGGGGCTCGAGGATTACTTCCAGCACGTTGAAATCGTCAGCGAGAAAACGCCCTCGGTCTACGAGCGGATCCTGAATCGTCACGGCATCGACCCGGCGCGTTTCCTCATGGTTGGGAACTCACTCCGTTCGGACATTCTTCCGGTCATCGACCTGGGGGGCTGCGCCGCGTATATCCCGGCCGCCCTCAATTGGGTGCACGAGCACGCCGATGCGCCGGCAACCGGGCACGAGCGCTTCTTCGAACTGTCGTCGATCGCCGAGGTCGTCGGCCTGGTCGACCGGCTCGCGGTGATTTCCTCGATTCGGAGCGATGGTTCGGCCGACTCGGAGGACGGGTAGCGAGGCTGGTCGGGAGGGGGAATGGATAGTCTGTACAGAGACCTTGCTTACGGGCTGCGGTCTTTCAGGAGCAACCATGACGACGCTCTTTCAGGACCTTCGATTCGGGGCGCGCCTGCTACGACGGCAGCCTGGCTTTACGCTGGTCGCGATACTGGTGCTCACCGTCGGGATCGGCGTCAATACCGCTGCCTTCAGCTTCGTCAACGCTCTGCTGCTCAAGCCGCGGACCGGCAAGATTGACCACGAACTGGTCGGTGTCTATAGCCGCCATCGCCAACGACCTGACGACTACCGCGCGTTCAGTTGGGCCGACTACACCTGGTTGCGCGACAGACGCGACCTCTTTCGCTCGCTCACCGCGCACGGGTTTGGCCTCGCCGGATTGAAGGAAGGCGACGTCACCCGGCGTGTGTTTGCCGACATCGTGTCCGCCAACTACTTCGAGACATTCGGCGTGACCCTTCCGCTTGGCCGAACGTTCACGGAGCAAGAGGAACGTCCCGGCGCCGACATTCCCGTGCTCATCCTCAGCTACGGCGCGTGGACGCGTCTCGGCGCTCCGACCGACATCGTGGGCCGCCAGGTCGAAGTGAACCTGCGTGCCTTCACGGTCGTCGGGGTGGCGCCGCAGGGCTTCGGCGGCTCGCTGGTTCTGGCCACACCCGAAATCTGGGTGCCTACGGGGATGTACGAAACGATGGCCTTCGAGATCCGGAATGAGGGGCGGACGGTCTCGTTGGCCAACCCCGAGTTTCGTGAACTGATTCTCGTCGGGCGCCTGCAGCCCGGCTCCGGCATCGCGTCGCTTGCCACACCGCTCGCGAACATATCGCGGCTGATGGCAGACGATCACCCCGCAGCGAGCAAGGACTACGAGCTCCAGCTGGCGCCGCTGTCACGACTGTCCGTCAGCACGCGACCGCAGGTCGACGACCAGCTGACGGGCGTGGCGGCAATGCTCCTCTCACTGGCCGGGGTCGTACTCTTCATCGCGTCGTTCAATCTGGCCAACATGCTGCTCGCTCGCGGCCACGGGCGCCGAACGGAGCTCGCGATTCGATTGGCTATCGGCGGCGGCCGGTTCCGACTTGTCCGCCAACTGCTCACAGAGAGCGCGCTTCTGGCGCTCATCGGCGGCGCGGGCGGGGTGCTGCTGTCCTGGTGGACCACGCAGTACGTCTTTGCAACGGTGCCCGCGATCCTGCCGATTTCGCTGGCGTTCGATTCGACTCCTGACGCACGTGTGCTGGCCTCGACCGTGGCGTTCTCGATGCTTGCCGTCATCCTGTTCGGGCTTGGGCCGGCGTGGAAGCTGGCGCGGACCGATGCCGTGCCGGAGTTGAAGGACCTGAGCGGCGAGCTCGCGGCGAGACGCCGCTCGTCGCTCCGCTGGCTGACGACGCGCGACGTTCTGGTGATGGGTCAACTGGCCCTGACGTTTTTGATGCTGACTGCGGCGGGTTTGTTCGTCCGCGGCGCGCTCGAGGCCGCGAGGTCCAATCCCGGGTTCACGCTCGACCGCGGCCTGCTCATCAACCTCGATACCTCACTCGCAGGTTACGAACCCGAGCGCAGCCGGACCTTCTATCGCGAAGCCCTCGCAACGTTGCGACAGGCGCCCGGGGTGTTGGCGGCTGGCTTTGCATCGCACATGCCGTTCGGCGAGTTCCAGTCGTCGACTGGTGTTCAACTGCCGGGCCCCGCGATCCGTCGCGACGATCGGGAGCGCTCCGCACTGTTGGTCGACGCGACCGAGGTCAGCATCAGCTCGGGCTACTTCGACGCGATGGGGATTTCAATCCTGCGCGGAAGAGACTTCACCGACGTCGAGGCGCTCGACTCGGGCGGCGAACCACTCGCGATCATCGACGAAACCCTCGCGCGGCGGCTCTTCACGGACGAGGACCCCGTGGGACGTCAGGTCCAGACGTCCCAGGATGGCGTGCCCAACACGCTTCGCGTGGTCGCGGTGGTCGGGGGCGTGCGCCCTGACCTGCTCAGCGAGGGACCGGAGCCGTTTATCTATTTTCCGTTCGGCCAGCGATTTCAAGGCAACATCTATCTCCACGCGCGAACCGGGGCGCCAACGGCTGCCGCCGAGATGGCCATGCTGCCCGCGGTCGGGCGTGCGCTGACCACACTGGATCCCGCGCTGCCGTTCGTCGCCCTCGAAACGCGGCCGATGTTCCGGGATCGGAATCTGCTGCTCGCGCTGGTTCGAACCGGTGCGTGGGTGTTCGCGAGTTTTGGCCTCGCGGCCTTGTTTCTCGCCGCGGTCGGTGTCTACGGCGTGAAGTCGTACCTCGTCTCTCGCCGGACTCGGGAAATCGGGATCCGTGTCGCGCTCGGCGCCGAACCGCGTAACGTCGTGGCCATGGTGGTTGGCGAAGGACTTCTGTTGGTATCGCTTGGCCTGGCTGCGGGCGTCGGGATGGGATTCCTGACGGGCAATCTCGTCCGAGGCGCGCTCTTTCAGGGCCGCGCGCTCGACGTCCCGGTGATCGCCGTTTCCGCCATGACGCTCGTGTTGTCGATCGTGGTTGCCAGCTGGCTGCCCGCTCGACGCGCGACGCGGATTCAGCCAGCCGTGGCACTCCGCGCACAGTGAGGTCTTCGGGCGGGCGGCCACCGACCGACACTCGTCTCAGCGCTTTGGAAGCAGAACTTCGCTAGTGGTGTAGGGCCGACAGACCAAAAATCAGCACCGCGGTAGCGAACAAAGCGGCCACTGTCCGCACATGGTTCCACGCGGTCCATCGCTTCTGATAGTCCTGCCACCTCCGCGCGCTCTCGGGCGCCAATGCGTCAAGCGGCGCGATGGCATTGTTCATCGGCACGTTGACGACGGCAGTCACCAGTATGACGCCCACGAGATACAACGCTCCCCCGAGGACGAAGTGCGCGGTTACGAGATCGACTCCTCGCCATACCACCGAGATGACGAGGGCGGCAGCCGTCACCGCCGTGCCGAGAAAGACCAGCAGGAAGATCGGATTGACAATCACGAGGTTGATCGCCTGCATTGCCGACAGACCGGAGCTGGGAGCAATTCTGCGGAATCCCGGCATGACAGCCACCGAGAAGGCAAAGAACAACCCGGCCATCAAACCGCAGCCGATAGCCGTCACCGAGCCGACGACGAACAGCGTTTCATCAGACATAGCTGCTGCTCTCAGATCCCGAGCCCCCGCAGGAAGTCGCGACTCCGCCTGGCACTCTCCTCAGGTGTGCCATAGCCGGGGAACACATCCTGCTCGACCACGATCCACCCGTCATAGCCAATCTGTTGGAGTGTTTCAACCACCTTCGCAAAGTCCACTGCCCCGCGGCCAAGCTCGCAGAACAGCTGGTTTCGCACCGCGGCCAGATATCCCAGCTGCATTGCGCGCGCGTGCGACGCGACCGCATCGTCGCAATCCTTGAAATGCACGTGCCGGATACGAGACGTGTAGCGCTTCAGCACCGCCAACGGATCACCTCCAGCGTACTTGATGTGACCGGTGTCGAGGCACAAACCGAGCAGCGTGGGATCGGTTCGCTTCATCAACTGATCGATCTCGGACTCGGTTTCGACATAGCCGCCGCAGTGCGGATGAAACACGGTGCTGAGTCCGGCTTGATCCCTGACGGCGGCTGCGATCGCTTCCGCACCCTGCGCCACGATCGCCCACTGAGGGTCGTCCAGCCCGTGCTCGGCCGTGATGCGGCCGGCATTCTGTTCGCGATCCGGCACGCGACCGTTCTCGTCCGACAACACAATCAGCGCCTCAGGTCCCGCAGCGCCGCGCAGCAGCGACGCGATCCGAACCGCGGTCTGCACACCATCGGCGTGAGCGGCGCGCTCCGCCAGAGCGACCGGGACGAAGCCGGCAATGAGCTGCAGACCATGCCGCTCGATCTCGCGTCGAAGCGTCGACGGATCGGTCGGCAGGAATCCCCAATCGCCGAGCTCGGTCCCGGCATAGCCGGCCCGCGAGATCTCGTCGATCACCTGCTGATACGTGACCGGCGTCACGGTTCGATCGAACTCCAGAATCCCCCACGAACAGGGCGCATTGGCGACGCGGATCATCTAGCGAAGCTCCGCCTCAAACCGCCGAGAAGAGCGGCGTCGGCTCCGCTTCGCTAGGCCTATATTGTTTTGCCCCGCTCCGCGGGGCGAGACATCTTTCTAAGGCCCGGTGAAAACTTGCTTCAAGACTCACGATATGATCCATAGAAGATCTCTATCGCGGCGCGCCAACGACAACGTAGTCGTCCGGCACAACAGGATGATATTCTTCCGGCGATTTAGGCACTCTTTGGTTCGACGCCGATCACTCTTTTGTTACAGTGCCGCTTTATTGTGGTGATTGGACGTGATTGAGGTGATTGAGTGATTGCATTTGGTGATTGGGTGATTGGGCGATCGCATTGGGTGATTGAGAGGAGCGTTATGTCACGAATGGTTCACGGCGTTTGGGGCGTCGTCGTCCTGCTCGCGCTGGCTACCAGCGCGCACGCGCAAGTCGATCGCGCGACGTTGACCGGTATCGTCCGCGATCCGTCGGACGCGGTCATTGCCACAGCCCAGGTCAAGGTCACGAGCCTGGCCACCAACGTCGTCACGACCGTCTCGACGACGATCGACGGCATGTATTTGGTCGTCAACCTGGCGCCCGGGGAGTATCTGGTGCAGGTGGAGGCACCAGGATTCCAGCGCTTCGAACAGACCGTGTCGCTGTCGATCGGCGCGCGCGCACGCCTCGACCTGTCGTTGCCGGTTGGATCGGTCGGCGAAACCGTGACGGTCGAGGGTGTGACGCCGCTCCTCAGCAGTGAGTCCGCTGTTCTCGGCACCGTGGTCAGTAACGTCGAGGTTTCGACGCTGCCCTTGGCGATCCGCAATTGGGACGACCTGCTGGCGATGGTGCCCGGTGTGCAGAGCGACCGGTATACGGAGCAGGCCGGCGGCACGTCCGCGGGGCGCACGGGCGGCGTGAGCGTGCACGGCAACCGCAGCTTGCAGAACAACTTCCTTCTCGATGGCGTCGCCAACAACAGCTTTTCGACCAACGTGCAGGAGCTGACCACCCAGATTTCGAGACCGTCGGTAGACGCGATCGACGAATTCAAGGTGGTGACCAGCCCCTATGCGGCCGAATACGGCTATTCACCCGGCGCCGCCATTATCGTGAACACGAAGTCGGGCACCAACACCATGCGAGGCACGGTCTACGATTTCTATCGCGATGATGGATTCGACACGATCAACTATTTCGCCAAGGCCGCCAACCAGCAGAAGTCGACGAACAATCAGAATCAGTTCGGCGGCAATCTTGGCGGGCCGATCCTGCGTGATCGCGCGTTCTTTTTCGGCGATTACGAAGGCACACGTATCGAGCAAGGCGTGCTCCGCACCGGCAACGTCATGACGCAGGACCAGCGACGCGGCGTCTTCACCAGCACGATTCGCGATCCCCAGACGGGGCAACCCTTCCCGAACAACACCATTCCCGATAGTCGCATCGATCCCGTGGCGCGGTCGATCATGGACGCTGGTGCCGTTGCCGAACACCACCGGCTCGAACAACTTCATCCGCCAGCCAAACGTCGAGGACGAATCGGATCGCTATCTCGCGCGTGTCGACTTCCGTCCAGGCAACAACGACACGATCTTTGCTCGTTACATCTATTCCGACCGGTCCCGGTTCGTGCCGGGCTGGTTTGGCGGCGTCCTCGACGGGACCTCGACGTCAGCCTGGGGCCGCAACTACCTCAAATCTCATGCGGTGGTCGCTGGCTGGACGAAAGTGCTCGGCTCCAGTCTGGTCAACGAGTCGCGCTTTTCCTACGCGCGCGGCACCAACGACGGCACGCAGGATCCGTTTGGTGAAAGCGGCATGGAGTTGATTGGCTTCAAAGGGGTGCCAGATGATCCACAGACAGCCGGGGGCATCGTGGGCATCGATATCGATGGGCATCTGCGACTCGGCTCACCCAATTTCATGCCGAAGTTCCAGCATACCGAGCAGTTTCAGTACCTGAACACGACGACCTGGCTCCGCGGGCGGCATCAGGTGAAGTTCGGCGTGGACATCATGATGCCCATGCAGAACGAGTACTTCGACGTCGCGCCGACGCGCGGCAACCTGCGCTTCCAGTCGACGTTCACCGGCCACGCCTTTGCGGACTTCCTGATCGGGTACGCGAATCGAGCCGAACTGACCAACGTTTTCGTCGTTGACCAGCGCCTCTGGTCAACCGCCTTCTATGTCCAGGACGACTGGCGGCCGAACGACAATCTCACAGTGACGCTCGGACTCCGGTACGACTTCATGACGCCCGCGACCGAGGCGGAGAATCAGCTTGCCAACTTCGATCCGACCGCAAACAACGGCGCTGGCGGCCTGATCTTTGCGACCGACGGCTCGCTCGCCGATCGCGCGCTCATCCGGCCCGATAAAAACAACTTCGCTCCGCGAATCGGCGCGGTCTACAAGCTCGATGAACGCACGCTGATTCGCGGTGGGTACGGCGTCTTCTATAACCAGTTCGACCGCATCGGCTCCGAGGACCAACTCGCGCTGAACCCGCCGGGCCTGCGCAATATTCAGGTCAATTCGCCGTCGGGGGCTACGACGCCGATTCTCCGATTGCAGGACGGCTTTCCGCCCAATTACCTCGACCCGGCGAATCTCGTGATCAGGAACCTCAAGTTGCGCGCGGCCACCGTCGAGGCGCCACGAACCATGGTGCAGCAGTTCGGTGCCGGGATCGAGCGACAGTTTGGCACCAACTTCGTGCTGTCCGCGGATGCCGTCGGCTCGATCACGAGCAATCTGGCGGTTCTCCGTAACCTGAATCAACCGCTGCCTGGCACACTTGACGCGAATGGGGCCATCCCGTTTCCGAACTTCGGGAACATCCAGGCACGTGAGATGACCGGTGAGGCCAATTACAAGGGGGTCGACTTCTCGTTCGAGAAGCGGCTGCGCGACGGCTATAGCTACCGCCTGTCGTACACCTTGTCGGAAACGCGAGACCAGGCGCCCGAACACCTTGCGGCGTCATCTGGACGCGCGCAAAACACTCGGGATCTCGAATCGTGGGAGGGGCCAAGCGACTTCGACGTCCGACACCGACTGGTGGGGAACTTCATTTATGAATTGCCGTTCGGTCCTGACCGTCGCGTACCTGCAGGATGGCGTGGCCAGTCACATCTTCGGCGGGTGGCTCTTCAGCGGCATCTTCAGCGCGCGATCCGGGCGTGCATTCACGGTGACCCAGGGAAACAACAACGTGGGTGCCGACCAAACAGGCTTGCCGAACCTCACCGGTGATCCGCAAGGGGCGGAAACCGTCGCGCAGTGGTTCAATCCGGCCGCGTTTACGCCAGTGCCCTCCGGGACTTTCGGGAACGCGGGCCGCAATATCCTCCGCGGCCCAGGCTGGGTGACGTTTGACATGAGCCTTCAGCGGCGAATCAACTTCACGGACCGCTTCAACGGAACGTTCCGGTTGGACGTGTTCAACCTGTTCAATCGAGCGAATTTCGGTTTGCCCGATGCCAACATCTCCGCTTCGGACGTCGGCGTGATCTCGACGCTCGCCGGCGACCCGCGCGTGATGCAGTTGTCGTTCAGACTGGCGTTCTAAGGCGACTGCGTCCACGGTCAGGTGGCCAGGTTACCAGTTGTCAGTTCAAAGGATTGCCTCTTTGAACTCGGCTAACGTGGCAACTGGCTCTTCAGTGTACTTCTGATCCGCTGTCCGTCTTTGTCGAACGTGAGTGTTCGCTCGGGCGGAAGGAAAATCCACGCCGGACGCTCGGCCGCGAGCACGAGGTCCGAGTTGACCCTGGCGACGATGCGCTGACCGCTGCGGTGGAGCGTCACCAGCGACTCGCTTCCCATGGGTTCCACGACGAGCACGCGCACCTCTTCCCAGCCGTCGCGCGCGCTCGCCGACACCTGCACATCCTCGGGACGAACGCCAAGCGTGAACTGCGCCCGTTCCGCGAATCGTGGAGAAGATTCATGGGCGGACTGCCCAGGAACGTCGCCACGAACGTGTTCGTCGGGCGGCGATACAGTTCGAGCGGCGGCCCAACCTGAACGATCGCGCCATGATTGAGGATGGCAATCCGCCCCCCAAGCGTCATCGCTTCGGCCTGATCGTGCGTCACATACACCATCGTGGTGCCCAGCTGCTGATGAAGGCGCTTGAGCTCGGTCCGCGTCTGCAGTCGCAACTGCGCATCGAGGTTCGAGAGAGGCTCGTCCATCAGATACACCGCGGGGTTGCGCACGATCGCACGCGCCAGCGCCACGCGCTGCTGCTGCCCGCCCGACAATTGCGCCGGCCGTCGATCGAGCAGCCCGTCGAGGCCAACGCGCTCGGCCGCCGCACGCACCCGGCCGATCGATGTCCGCCGCCCGGCACGCCGCGCGCGCGCAGCGGAAATGCGATGTTCTGGGCGACAGTGAAGTGCGGGTAGAGCGCGTAGTTCTGAAAGACCATCGCGACGTCACGCGCCGCGGGATCGACGTCGTTGACGACGCGATCGCCGATCCAGATGCGGCCGGCATCGGCGCGCTCGAGGCCCGCCAACAACCGCAAGAGCGTCGTCTTGCCGCAGCCGGACGGCCCGAGCAGCACGAGGCACTCGCCCGCGTCGATGGTCGAGATCGACGTTACGCAACGCCGCGTGCGCGCCGAAATGCTTCGACACGCCCTCGAATCGCACTCGCACCCGGGTGTTATACTCCGACCCGATAATGGGCGCGAATTTCCCGACTGGACGCGAATCGGCGTCGCTCGGGAACAACCGCGCATGGGACGTCGTCGGTATCGGCGCGAACTCGGTGGACTACGTTCACCTGTTGCCTGGCTATCCTCAGCCATTCGGCACGTTCGCCAAGATGAAAATCGAGCACCAGGAGATTCTCTGCGGCGGTCAGATGGCGACTGCCATGTGCGCGTGCGCCCGGCTGGGGCTTGCGTGCCAAATACGCCGGCGTCACCGGCACGGACGAGAACGGCCGTCGGGTGCGTGCCGAGCTCAAGCGGCGCGGCATCGATCTCTCTGACGTCATCATTCGCGATGCGCAGAATCAGTTCGCCGTGATTCTGGTCGACCGAACCAACGGCGATCGCATCGTGCTCTGGGATCGCGACGAGCGACTCGTGATGCGAGAGCGCGACATGCCGGTCGAGGCCATCGCCGAGGCGCGGGCGCTGCACGTGGACGATGTCGATCAGCCGGCCGCGATTCGCGCCGCTCTGATCGCGCGCGAGCACGGCGTTCCCGTGACCAGCGACATCGATCGCTTGACCGAGCGAACGTCCGAGCTGATCGAGGCAGTCACGATCCCAATCTTTGCCGAGCACGTACCGCCGCGGATCACGGGCGGTCACGATCAGGAGACGGCGCTCGCGGCGATGCGGCGGCCTCACCATCGCATGCTGTGCGTGACGCTCGGTGAGCGGGGCGCGATGGCGCTCGATGCAGAGGGCGTGCACCACGCACCGGCCTTTCGCGTCGATGCCGTGGACACGACCGGCGCCGGTGATGTGTTTCGAGGCGCCTTCATCTATGCACTGCTCCGCGGTTGGCCCACCGACGACATCCTGCGCTTCGCGAATGCTGCGGCAGCCGTCAGCTGCACTCGCCTGGGAGCGCTGGGCGGCATCCCCTCGCTCGAAGAGGTCGAAGCGCTGGTGGCGACGGGGAGTCTCAGGCAAGGTGCCTAGGGTGCCGGTAGTGCCGTGGGTGCCTCAGGTGCTGGTGCCAAGAGTGCTTATGGTGCTCAAGGTGCCAATAGTGCTCAGGGTGCCTCATCCGTTAATGGCGCTGGTGCTATTGACAGGGTGCACCAGCGACGTTGCAGGCGTTGCGAGGGTAGAAACAACCGGTCCCGCGGTGCTGACCGCGACCATCGAGGCAACCTGCGATCGGTGTGCGTGGGACACCGAAGGGCGCGAGGCGGTCATGCTGCGCGTGCTGCTCGACGGTCGCTACTCGTCGCACGTGCCGCTCGTGCGCACGGGCAAGGCCGAGTACAACGTGCTCGTTGGCTCCGTTGACGCAGGCACACATACGGTGTCCGTCGAGGTCGACCGCGACAACAGCGCACGAGATCTGCGTGCGGCCGATGCAGCAACCGCCCGTATCATCCGCCTGCAGTTCTCCCAGGCCGGCGCCGGCTCGTATCTCGCACTCGCCCACGCGCCATTCATCTACGAACGGGCGAATGCTTCCGGCAGGTTCACCGACGTCCCGGTGTTCATGTGGTTCGAACCGGAAGAAACGGAATCCACTGCCCGGAGGTTTCGCTATTCCGTGGTGTTCACCAACGAGGACGGGGGCACGCCGGCCGACCGGTTGATGGCGACGTGGGGCCGGACGACCGACATCGAGTACGTCTACAGCGTCCTGCTGGACTCGACCGGCGCCATCCAAGGCGAAGACATCCAGGGGCCCGAACACAAGGTTCTGCCCTTTGATGGCAAACGTGAGGCTCGTCACCCACTGCTCTGGGTCAGCACCGATAACAATATGGTGCTGAGCACTGGAGCGACGACGATTCGTTACGCGCCCGCGCCGATGCGCTTCGACCTCCATGGCAGGTCGCGCGAAGCGGTCATGGACGCCAACCCCTGGCTATATACACTCGCCGCCCAGGAGTTGCGTCGTGAGGGAAAGATCGTTGCCGAAGACACAGCAGGTAACGGCACGATTCCGGATCCTCGAAGGTTCTTCACACTCGAGGCCTGCGGTCAGTTGAACGACGCCGCACTCGCCTTTGCCATCAACGTTGATGGCCAATGGATCGCGTCGGATCGGGGACGTGACTATCGCATCGCGCGCGACGGCTGCTTTCGGGCCGCTATCCCGATGCCGCCGTCGCGGACATCACGCGACATCCAAGGGCTGCGGGCGCAGGCCTACCACCGAAAGACCCAGGCTCCACAACCAACGCCTGTCGGACCCGTTCGTCTGACCGGTGTTGGCGGGTTCTTCATGCTCGACGAGCACTATCAGCCCAGGACTGCTGCTTTCATCGTGACTCCCTGGCTGAACCCGATCGTGCTCCAACCCGGTGGTCCCCCCGTCGAGCTGCCGTTCAGACACGCGGAGCCTGCAACCCCATAGATGGTCAGCAGGACCGACAGCCGCGCGCCCAGGCTCGAGATGCGGGGAATCCGCAAGTCATTCCCTGGGGTCGTCGCACTCGATGACGTCAACCTGACGGTACACCCCGGCGAAGTTCACCTCCTGTTGGGCGAAAACGGCGCGGGCAAATCGACGCTGATGAAGGTTCTCAGCGGCGCGTATCGCAAGGATGCCGGAACGATCGCCATCGATGGTCACGACGTGGACGTGCAATCGCCGCGCGATGCGCTGGCGCTCGGCATCCGCGTCATCTATCAGGAGCTCACCCTCGTTCCGCAGCTATCAGCGGCCGAAAACATCTTTCTGGGAACGACGCCCACCAAGCTCGCCGGCGTGGTCGACTGGCGCGGGCTTGACGAACGCACGACACGGCTGTTCGCAGATCTCGGCATGAATCTGTCGCCCGGCACGCCAGTGAGCCGTCTCAGTCTTGCACAACGACAGATGGTCGAGATTGCGAAGGCTGTGCGCTCGGCATCCCACGATGACGCGGGTGGGTGGATTCTGGTCATGGACGAGCCGACCTCCGCGCTGACGACCCGAGAAGTCGATCAATTGTTTGGACTGATCGACCGACTGCGGGCACGCGACGTGTCGATCATCTACATCACGCATCGACTCGACGAAGTGTCGCGCATCGGAGACCGCGTGACGGTCATGCGCGATGGCCGTCAGGTCTCGACCCAACCCCTTGCCGAGACCTCAATCACCGAACTCGTTCGGCAGATGGCGAACCGCGAGGTCAGCGAGCACTATCCGCGGCGGAGGGCATCGGGTTCGACCCCAATCCTCCTTCAGGCCGAACACATCAGCCGGAAGGGCGTGCTCCACGACGTAAGCCTCGCGCTCCGCGCGGGCGAGATCCTCGGCATCGGCGGGCTGCTCGGCGCCGGTCGCAGCGAGCTGGCCCGCGTCCTCGCGGGCGCGGACC
Organism: uncultured Acidobacteriota bacterium; assembly: GCA_963734095.1. GTDB lineage: Bacteria > Acidobacteriota > Vicinamibacteria > Vicinamibacterales > UBA2999 > JACCSI01. The sequence continues at coordinate 246,350 of CAVTGK010000043.1, forward strand.
ATCCCGATGCCGGCCGACTCCTCGTCAACGGCAGACCGGTGGTCTTTCGGACACCCGCCGACGCGATTCGACACGGCGTCGGCCTGTTGCCCGAAGACCGTAAAGCCGACGGTCTCGTCGCCAGCCTGACCGTGGCCCGGAACATCGCACTGCCCCACGGCCGTCGGCTCGCCCGCTACGGCTTCCTTCCATCAGGCTGTGAGTCCGAGCTGGCACGGCCGATCGTTGCCAATCTGCGCGTCAAGGCCGCTCCTGCACAGGCCGTGCGCTTGCTCAGTGGCGGCAACCAGCAGAAGGTCGTTCTGGGCAAGTGGCTGGCGGGCTCCGCGCGCATCTTCATTTTCGATGAGCCGACGCGCGGTGTCGATGTCGGCGCCAAGGTGGAGATCTACAACTTGATGAACTCGCTGACGGCGTCCGGCGCCGGCATCATCATGATTTCGTCCGACCTCCCGGAGCTGCTGGGCATGAGCGATCGCATCCTCGTAATGCACCGCGGTCGTCTCCACGCCGAGTTCGACGCCGCCTCCGCCACGCAGGAAGCCGTCCTGTCAGCGCGGCATTGGGATCTGACCGGCCAGACTGACGTGGCCGATGACCGGCCTCTCGTCCGCTCGGCAGTTTGGCACCGTGATCGGGCTCCTGGTCTTGTCGGCGGTGTTGTGGGCGCTGACCCCGCACTTTCTCACCATTGCGAACTTGCTGAACGTCGCGCAGCAGACCAGCATCAACGCGATCGTGGCGGTCGGCATGACCTACGTGATTCTGTCCGGCGGCATCGACCTCTCCGTCGGATCCATCGTCGCATTGTCTGGAGTCGTCCTCGGGGCTCTGCTGCAGGCCGAGCAGCCGCTCGTTGTCGCCCTCCTCGGCGCCCTCAGCGTCGGCACGCTGTGTGGGCTGGCGAACGGCGTCCTCATCACGTGGGGCGGGCTGCCGCCATTCATCGCCACGCTCGGTATGATGAGCATCGCTCGCGGGACGGCGCTCGTGTTCACCGAAGGTCGGCCGGTGTCAGGCTTCGATGAGGGCTTTCGTACGCTGGCCACCGGACACGTGGCGATGATCCCTGCGCCGGTCGCGACCATGCTGGCGGTGTATGCCGTCGCCCACTTGCTGCTGACGCGGACCACCTTTGGTCGCTACGTGTACGCGATCGGCGGGAATGAAGAGGCCACGCGGCTGTCGGGTGTGCGAGTACGGCTGCACAAGACATTGATCTACGGGTGGGCCGGCTTGATGAGCGCCGTGGCCGCGGTCATTCTCACCGCGCGGCTCAATTCCGCGCAGCCGATTGCCGGCATGATGTATGAACTCGACGCGATTGCCGCGACCGTGATTGGGGGAACCAGCCTGATGGGCGGCGAGGGGACGATGCTGGGTACACTCATCGGTGCCCTGATCATGGGTGTGCTACGCAACGGGCTGAACCTGCTGGGAGTTTCCTCGTTCCTGCAGCAGATAATCATTGGCGGCGTGATCGTCGGAGCCGTGCTCGTGGACACGCTACTCAAACGCCACCGGACCTGACTATGCCGAGACTCATTACCCTCTTGATGGCCGTCATCGCGGCGGTCATCGTTTCCTGCAATCGCGCGCCTCAACAGAGCGACGCCGATGCGCGGCGGCCGGTCGCGCTCGTGCTCAAGACGCTGAATCATCCCTTCTTCGTGGACATGCGGCGCGGCGCCCAGGAGGCTGCCGACCGCCTCGGCGTGCGACTTCAAGTGCAGGCGGCCGAGCGTGAAATCGACGTCGAGAAGCAGATGCAAATCGTCGAAAACCTGATCCAGACCGGCATCGGCGTGCTCTGCATCACGCCGAGCGGTTCGCGCGAGATTGTCGCGGCCCTGATCAAAGCCCGCGACGCCAAGATCCCCATTGTCGTGGTCGACACGCGACTGGATGCCAAAGCGGCAGCCGACGCCGCGGTCAGCACCGAGACGTTCGTCGGATCGGACAACTACGCGGGAGGCAAGCTCGCGGGCGAGCACGTCGTCAAGATGACCGGAGGCAAGGCGCGAGTCGCCATCCTCGAGGGTATTCCGGGTCACGAGACCGGCGACTCACGGCTGCGAGGGTTTCGCGAGGCCGTTGGCTCCTCGCCCGGCATTACGATCGTCGCGTCCCAGCCGGCCAACTGGGAACGCGATCAGGGCTTCAATGTTTTTCAGAACATGCTGCAGGCACACCGCGAGATCGATACGGTGTTCGCGGCCAGCGATCTGATGGCGCTCGGAGCGATCGAGGCCATTGCCGCAGCGAATGGTACCGGCTCAATTCGCGTCGTCGGCTTCGATGCCCTGGATGACGCGAAGAAAGCGATCGCCGCCGGCACGATGGCGGCGTCGGTGGCTCAGTTCCCGTTCGAAATGGGCAAAGCGGCGGTCGAAAGCGCGGTCAAGGTCATGAACGGCGAGAAGCTGCCCGCGGACATCATGGTCAGGCTCGAAATGGTGACGAGGGAGACACTGCAAGTAAGTGATGCGTCATCGGTCGAGCAACTGGAAATGTTAACTGGCCACTCTCATCGAGGTGTCTATGGCGCGTTTGAAGATTGGATTGATTGGTCTTGGGCGACTGGGGCGCGTATATGCACGCGATCTGGCCGGCCGCATTCCCGAGACGCGGCTGGTCGCCGTCGCCGATCCGGCTGGGCACGTTGGCGGCCGACATCGCCGACAGAGTTCGAGGTGCCGCACGCATTCACCGATCCCCTGGCGCTCATCGACGAACCAGCCGTCGAAGCGGTTGTCATCGTCACGCCGACGCACATTCATCGGGAGCACGTCATCGCGGCGGCCCAGCGCGGCAAGCCGACGTTCTGCGAAAAGCCGCCCGCGTTGTCGCTGGATGAAGTGTCCGAGATGAAGCGCGTCATCGAGCGCTCGAAGATTTTCTTTCAGATGGGCTTCATGCGACGGTTCGACGCCGGCTACGCGTCCGCCCAGCAACCAGATTCGGCTTGGCCGCATCGGCATGCCGCTCGTCTTCAAGGCCACGTCACGCGACCCGTTCCGGCCCAGCCTGGAGTACGCGAATCCACAGAGCAGCGGCGGCATGCTCATCGACATGGGCATCCACGACTTCGACCTCGCGCGCTGGTTCATGGGCGACGTCCGCACGGTGTCGGCGATTGGCGGCACCATCGCTTACCCCGAGCTCGAAAGTGTCGGCGACATCGACAACGCGATTGCCAGCCTGACCTTCACCAGCGGCAAGCTCGGCGTCGTCGATCTCACGCGAAGCGGGATCTACGGCTACGACATCTCGACCGAGATACTGGGACTCGAGGGCACGATTCGTATCGGCTACTTGCGCGAAACGCCGATCATGATCATGACCAAGGCGGACGGCGTCTCCCACGACACGGTACCGTATTTCATGGAGCGTTTCCGTGACGCCTACACGAACCAACTGCAGAACTTTGCTCAAAACGTGCAGCAGGGGCGTGAGCCGCCGGTGACGATTGACGATGGCATGGAGGCCTTGCGGATCGGCATCGCGGCCACGCGCGCGCGAGACGACCGGAACGACGGTCACTGTCGCGGAAGTGAAGGCTAGCTGGATAGTTAGTGGCATCAAGCTCCAAGGTGTGCCGAGCGGTGCCGCAGAGTGTCTGTAGTCGTCGAGGATCGCCGTGACGATCTGATACGGCGCCGCCGTCAGTTCAACTGTGCCATCCGTGACCGGTATCTCATCGAGAGGGCGCTCGAGAAAATCCGTCCGCGAGGCGGAATCGGATTGGGCGCTGTGACGCGACGCGAATGCGTGCAGCCTCGCCGTTAGGATTGAACAGACGGAGCAGCATCGCCTCTTCCGTCGTCGCCTTGTGACAGGCGCTGAGAACGAGCCCGCCTTCGAGCGGGTCGAGGCTCACAAATTGGCCGACCGGCGGCAGCGCTCCGCCGGCACCGATGGCCGACACGACGTAGGGCGGCGTCGCAAACGAAGCCGCGTGGCCAAACAGCTCGGCGTTGGACAGTGCCGGCCCCCGGGGCTCGAATGCGAGCCGGAACTCGATGTACGCCCAGGCATTGCGCACCAGGTGTCTCTAAACCGGGACCGGCATGGCCTGACGGCCGCATCGACAGATCGTCGCGCGAGAGGAACCCGACACTGCGGAGCAAGGTGAGCGCGAGCCGCGACGTCCGGCCCTCCTCATCTGGAACCGCTTCGTACTCCATCAGACCTTCCCCGAAGAGCATGGCGCCGACATGTGAGCTTCCTGCTTCGGTGAACGAACGCGTGGGCCCATAGCTCACTGGCACCTCGCACGGATTCTCCGCTGGGACCTTTCGCCGGGCAGGTCGGACGGCCACGCCAAAGGTCGTTTCCGCCCGCACTTCAGTGACCGACTCCGCGCCGACCGGAAACAACATCCGCAGCCGATGATCCTTGGAGCGGTTGTCGATCGATACGTCCCAGGAAACGCGAGCGGAGCCGGCATCGATCCCGACCAGCATGCTGACGGGCGATTCCACGGCTCGTGCCGGACCGCGAACTCCGATCAGCGGAGGCCGACTCGGCCAAGGGCAACCCGTAATCAATGCGAAACGCCGCGCGGAGCGGGCCAGTCGAGACACGCGTCACGCGAACGGTCTGCACACCGTCCGAACCGAATCGGGGATTGAGCGTCGGGGGGGAATAGGTGTATTCGTCACCGACGTCTCCGTCATCCTGGAGCTCGCCGCACTGTGCATACTGCGTGCCCGTCCGTCGATCCAGCACGTCCACGGTCCCATCGTCATTGATCGCGATCCGCACGAGCGCGTTCTGGGCCCATCGATCGCCGGTCGTGATCTCGCTATCAGGCACCCCCTGGTCGGCAGCGACTTCGTCGTCGGGTGCATCGGAGACCGTCGCCGCCTCCTCGATCACGAGATCGAAGGTCGCGTAGCCACAGGCCGGCACGTCGCCTTGCCAGGCAACCCTGATGCGTCGGGCCCGCAGAATCCACGGCGTCTCCAGGCGGCTCATCACGAGCGTGCGGACCAGGCTCTCGTCACTCAGGATCTGAATCGGGACGCCGATCGCCGTTTTCGGACGTCACGGCAACCGCGCGCACGTCGTTTGACCAGAACCTCACGGGGGCATCCAGGGCCTCGACATCGATGACGCGGTTGGGTTCGTCGCTTTCGTATGGAAGATCGACTGTCGCTTCGATCGTACCCCTGAAGGGTTCGTGGGTCGTGTTGAGCGCAACGAGACGGATGGCGCTTTCAGGTCCACCGGGAACGGCGCGTGCGATCACGTCTGCGGCCTGATCGACGATCGCGCGCGCCACTTGCTCGGCCGTGTCGAACCGGGTCATGTTTTCCTCGTGCACCGGATCGATGCTGCAGCCGCAGATGCTGTCGTGCGGATGGTTCTGCAGAAGCGTCTTCCACGCGTAGACGCAGCTCCTCCGATGGATAGGGCGCGCCGAGCATCCAGGCGAAGGTTGCCAGCGGCTCCGCACGCTTTTCGAGCAGCGTCTGCACCCGCGCGTTCGCCTGCTTGATATAGACGCGCGCGGAAGGACACCCGGCAGCAGGTTGGCGTACTCCTCGCCACTGCGCAGCTCGCCGTAGACGACGTCCAGCGGGTCGAATCGCTTCGTGGCGTTGCACACCGGCGCGGACCGCGTCCACATACGCCGGCAACGTCGAGTGCCTGACGGGCGCGCCGAGCGTTCGGTCAACTGGCGGGCGAGCTCGGGAATGACCGGATGCGGCTCGACGTGATCGACACCGTTCATCAGCAACACCTCGCCAGCCGACGGTGCGCGCCGCTTCTCGGTCTTGATCGCCGGGGTCGCGCGCTCGAGCATCTGCTCCGGGTTGAGATGCACGCGAGTCGCGTTGCAGTAGCCCTCCGGCGGCAGGTGCATCATGAGCACGCGCGATCCATCGGGCGATTGCCACCAGTACTCGGCGCGGTGGCCGCCAAAGCCGCGCCAGAGAATGGCGTTGTCGAGGCCGAAGTTGCGCAGGATCTGCGGCATCTGTCCGACATGCCCGAACAGATCGGGCAGATAGCCGACGGGCATCGGCGTGCCGAAGCTGCGCGCGATGCGGTGCCCGCAGCGCGAGGTTGCGCACGAGCGACTCGCCGCTGACGAGAAACTCGTCCGGCATGTCGTACCAAGGGCCGATCAGGATCCGGCCCTCGGCGATCAGCTCGTCGCAGTCGCGGCTCGTTCTCGCGGCCGCAGCTCGAGGTAGTCCTCGAGCACGATGGTCTGGCCGTCGAGATGGAAGTACTCGATAGTCGGGCTGCGACTCCATCAAGTCGAGCAGCCGATCGACGAGACCGACGAGCCGGAGGCGAAACTGCTCGTAGGTGAGATACCACTCACGGTCCCAGTGCGTGTGCGAAATGATGTGCGTGGGCATTTCTGTGAACTTCGAGGGGTTCTGGATGTACATCGGACCATCGGACAACACAGAGATCACTCAGAGACACACGTAGCCACGAGCACCAAGCACGAAGAGCTTTGACTGTGCTTCGTGACTTCGTGCCCTTCGTGGCTATCGTCTCATCCCTTCACCGCGCCGGCCGTGAGGCCCGCAATGAAGTAGCGCTGCAGAAAGACGAACGCGGCCATCATCGGCACGAGGCCGATGAAGCTGGCGGCCGCGACGAGCTGCCATTCGGTCTCGTACGCGCTCTGCAGGCTGAAGACACCCAGCGGGATGGTGAAGCGCGACTGCGAATCGAGCAGCACGAGCGCGAGCGCGAACTCGGACCAGTAGGCCGCCAGGTTGAAGATCGTCGTCGCGGCCAGGCCGGGCGCGATGAGCGGCAGGGCGATCGACCAGAGCGTGCGCAATCGCGAGGCGCCGTCGAGACGCGCGGCCTCGAAGAGCGCCGGCGGCACGCGCATCGAAGAAATTCTTCAGCACCCACGCGGTAAAGGGCACTTGAATCGCCGCGTACGTGAGAACGAGGCCGAGCGTGGGTGTCGAGCGAGCCCGAGACGTTCGACCAGCGCGTAGAGCGGCAGCAACAACACCACGGGCGAGAGCATCTGCACCGCCAGCAGCATCGCCAGCAGCGGGCCGCGGCCGGCAAACCGCTCGCGCGACAGGACGAAAGCCGCAGGAATCCCGACCGCCAGCGTCAAGGCCGTCGCCAGCAGCCGCAACCTTGACGCTGTTCCAGAGATACCACGGCACCTGCGTCGCCGGTCAGCGCGAAGACGTAATTGAAGAGCGATGGGTTGTCGGGAATCCACTGCGGCGGATACGCGAACACAGCGCCGCGATCCTTGAGCGACAGCGACACGAGCCAGAGCTGCGGAAGCAGGAAAGCGAGGGCAACCGCTGCAAGCGCGGCGGCAATTGACCAGCGCCGCCTTAGCGCTGGCGTGAGGACGCGCGCCGATCGAGCTGGCGTTGTCACATCGACCTCGCGAGTGAGTCACGCGAGGCGCGACGCATGATCAGCTGAACCGCGCCCCACGCCAGAGCCACGTTGATCGCCAGCATGACAACCGCAATCGCCGCCGCCTTGCCGGAATTGAGGTCGTAGAACGCCGACCGATACATGTAGAGCGACACGACCTCGGTGCGCACGCGCCGGTCCGCCGCCGGTCAGCGGCAGGATCATGTCGAACGTGTTGAGCGTGTAGATCGTGATCAGCAGCAGGTTCAGCAGCAACACCGGCGCCAGCGGCGGCAGGATGACCCAGCGCAGGCGCTGCCAGCCGCTCAGGCCCTCCAAATCGGCCGCTTCGTGCAGCTCGCGCGGAATGCTGCGGAGTCCCGCATACTGCATCAGCATGCTGAACGCGGTGCCGCGCCACGTGTTGGCGACGATCACCGACGCCGAGCGCGAGCGTCGACGACGACAGCAGCGGGGCCGGGCCGAGCCGAATTGCGCCAGCCAGTAGTTGACGATGCCCGAGCGGTTCTCGATCAGCAGGATCTTCCAGATCACGCCGATCAGGACGCCCGGGATCACCCAGGCGCTGACGACGGCGACGCGCGCCGCCAGCGACCCCATCACGCGCCGCCGTTCGGCGGCGTCGAACAGCCAGGCGAGCAGCAGGCCCAGGCCAAGCTGCAGCGCGACCGACGCGCCGACGAAGACCAGCGTGACGCCAATCATCGCCGTAGAAACTGCGGATCGCCGGCCAGCGCGCGAAAGCCGTCCAGGGTGTAGCGATACGGACTGCCCGGCGCCGCCAGATCGGTGAACGCGATGCGGACCAGCTCGAGGATCGGGTACAGGAGAAACACGCGCGACCAGCGCGATTGCGGGCGCCAGCCAGTAGCGGAGACTACGGCCGCCGGCTCGCGTCAGCGCGACGCCAGCAAGACGCCGCCGACAGCAGCACCGGGATCCACGCCAGCGGATCGAACGTCGTGCGCCTGCGACGCGTTCGTGCGCCGCTCAGTGTCCTCCGCGACGACGACGCGCCAGGCGTCGTCAACCGCCTCGCTCAGGTGTTCGCGTGCCTTCGATGGCGTAGCCGATTGCCAATCTGCAGCTCGCGCGAGATCGCGTTGTAGATCGGCACGGCCGGCCGCGCCCGGGCCGCGCTCAGCATCTGACCGAAGAACGCGAACGGCTCCTCCCGGAAGGCTGGGTAGTCGCGATAAACGCTCTGTCGCACGGGCAAGCCGGCCGGTGCCCTCGCTGATCCGCGCCGCGTTGCGCGGCGCCTCGATATCGAGCACGAACTTCGCGGCCGCTCGACGCTTCTCGGGATCCTTCGAGAAGACCACCCAGATCCAGCCGCCGGTGCCCGTGGGCGCCGGTCCGCGCGCGATACTGCGGAATCGGCGCGATCGCCCCATTTCGCGAACTCCTCGGGCGGCAGCGCGTCCTTGAGCTCACTGATCTGCCAGTTGCCGCCGAGAAACATCGCGACGTCGCCGGCAATCGCCGCGGCCGAGAGCTGCTTGTAGTCGTTGTTGGCGAGCACGGCGCGCGGCGACGCCCCGCGCTGCACCGTATCCTGGAGGAACGTCAGCACGCGGACCAGGCGATCGCGATGCGGCGGCAGGCCGAACACCGGACGGCCCTCGCGCGTCGACGAGCTCGCCGCCCTGCGCCCAGAACATCGGCAGGTGATCGAAGACCGTCGCTTCCCAGCGGCCGGCGTTGAACAGATAGCCCGGCGATGCCGCGCTCGCGCGCGATGCGGCTGCCGACGTCGATCAGCTCGTCCCAGGTCGCCGGCGGAACCGGCACGAGGTCCTTGCGATAGAACAGCGCGCGGCAGTCCGTCTCGTGCCAGACGCCGTAGATGTTGCCGCGTGCGATCGGAGAGCGTGTCGATCGTGAACGGCAGAAAGTCGGCGCGATCGGCCGCCGGCCAGTACGGATTGAGCGGCTGCAGATGGCCGCCCTCGAGAAACAGCGGCAGCCAGAAGCTGTCGATCGACGCGACGTCGGGCAGACGGCCGGCAGCGGCCGCGAGCAGCAGCTTGGCCTTGTGCTGCTCGAGCGCCGGCATCACCGACACCTCGAGCTGGACGCCCGGATTGGCCGCGGCCCATTCCGTGAACACGACCTGAAAGGCGTCGGCGATCGAGCGGCAGCGCGGCGAGATGCGAGTAGTCCTGCTGCGCCCAGACCGACAGCTGCAGCGGCGCGTCGGGATGGCCGACACGGACCGGCGTGACCAGCTCCTGGGCGTGAGCCGACGCTGCCGTCAAAAGGGCGAGGACGAGGAGGCCGAACGAACCGCGCTTCATGGCCGAACGAGATAAACGGGGTTCGCAATTGCGAGCGGCATGCCGTCGGTTCCGTGCAGCTCGACTCGTAGGTAACCGGATCCGGATGCCGGGCCGAACCGCTTCTCGATGCGGGCCTCCCCTCTCGGATCGAGCCTCTTCGTCGCGACACGCTCCCCGTTCGCGACGACAACCATCTCGGCGCCAGCCATTCCGGGCGCGATCACCTTGACGGTCTCCGTCGATCCAGGTGCGAGCGTGAGCGATTCACCCACCCTGGCCACGTTCGACCCGCTGGTCACGGTAATGTCGGGCGTCGCGTCGCGCACGTTGCGCATCACGATCACACGGCCCCGTCGGATCGCCTCGAGAATGGCACTTTCGGTTAGCGAAGGCGCCAGCACGCGGACGTGAGCGTTGTCGATTGGATTGGGACCGCGGTGCCAGTCGCTGGATCCCACGGCCGTGATTCGACGACCGGCGCGCAGCAGGCCATCCCAAATGGTCAACGCACGCGCTACTTCTCCATGCTGACCGTTCGAGATCTCAATGGCATCGATGCCGTCCACCAACTCGTGCGTCCACCCACAAGCAACGCATTCCGACGCCGGATGATTCACCGAGAACAGCGCCCCGAAACGATGCGCCGCTGACACGAGCTCACTGATGCGGCCGTCCTTGGGGCTGACGCGAAAGTCGACCCATTCCCGCGGTCCAAGGCCCCAGACGCTCGCGTGGCCGCCTGGGGTCGTGACTTCTTCGCCGACGATGAGGAGCGGTGAAGACGGAATCGAGAGTTTGAGAGGCGAGCTCGTCCTGATGTGTGACGGTGTTGTGATCCGTGATGGCCACGAAGTCGAGTCGGGCCTTTCGTCCGAGCTCGAGCAGCTCCGAAGGACTGAGCGCACCGTCACTGTGAACGGTGTGCGTGTGAAGCGCCCCGGCGAACCATCGCGATGCGGGAGGAATGGACTCGGAAGCCGGGCGTCGCACGAGATTCGGCGATACACGCGCCGTAGGTCCGTCCTGCATCTCGACATCCACTCGGACGTCGACTCCCGCTTCGCGCACTTTGTAGAGTCCAAGCAGGACATGCCACCGTCCTGCAGGGAGCGGGCCCGCCCGATACCCGGGCGTCGTCTCGGTCGGGCTGAGGAGAATGCCAGTCTTTGCACCGCCGCTGTAGCCCCGGAACGCTCGGGTTCCGAGATCCAGCGGCCCCGGCTCGAAGAGTCCGAGATCGATCACGTTCTCGCCTTCGGCGCGATCGTACTGATACGTGATGCGCAGACTGCCCGTCCCAACAGGCACGTCAAAAGGCAGGTACTGGTAGCGTCCCGCAATCTGATCCGAAGTGGTGAAGTGCCGGACCAGTGTGGTGCGACCCGGTCCGCCCTCTGATTGCTCACCCATCACGAGCGGGCCAACCAGCAGAGCCATGGCTGCAACCGACGCGGCCCGCGCGATGCGCATCGCGGCATTATAGCGACCGCGTGTGAGACGCTCGGACGGAATGTTGCCATACGATTGAAACACCGACGGTCCGATGCCCAAAGTCGCTGTTTTCGGTACGCACGAGCCCAAGACGCTCGATCAGCTGCACGATGTCGCCAGTCGCGCCGAGCGCGCGGCGCTGATGGCCGATGGCCATCTCGGGTACGTGATGCCAATCGGCGGCGTCGCTGCCTATCGCGAGCAAGTGTCCGTAGTGGGCGTCGGCTTCGACATCGCATGCGGCAATGCCGCGATTCGAACCGACCTCACCCTGCACGGGCCATCAGCACTCAGCGATCGACTCGACAAGTTGGCCGACGAGATTCAGGATGTGATTTCGTTCGGCATCGGCCGCAAGAACAGGTCAGACGATGCCCCCGTCGACCATCCACTCTTCGAATCATCGTCCTGGGACGCGTTGCCGCGACATGCCAGAGAGAGCCTTCGTCAGAAGGCACGAGCACAGTTGGGGACCGTTGGCAGCGGCAACCACTATGTCGATGTGTTCGCAGACGAAGCAGACACGATCTGGGTGGGTGTTCACTTCGGAAGCCGCGGGCTGGGACACACCATCGCATCGGGCTATCTCGCACTCTCACAGGGCGCTCAGTGGGGGGCTCGCGTGCCCGAGCGGGAAACACTCCTGAATCTCGACAAGCCTATGGGACAGGACTACTGGGCATTGATGGGACTCGCGGGCGAGTATGCGTACGCTGGCCGCGAGTGGGTCGCACGAAAGGTCGTGGCGCTTCTTGGTGGACGTGAGTTGGAGCTCGTTCACAACCATCACAACTTCGCCTGGCGAGAGGAGCACGACGGTCGGCGGCTGATAGTCGTTCGAAAAGGTGCGACTCCGGCCTTCCCCGGCCAGAAGGGGTTCGTCGGCGGTTCGATGGGTGACGATGCCGTCATCGTCCAGGGCGCGGTTGACGCGGGCGGCCAGGACGCGTCGCTTCAGCGTGCCGCCCTCTACTCAACCGTGCACGGTGCCGGACGCGTCATGTCTCGAAGCGCCGCGGCTGGCAAGGTCAATCGCCGCACAGGCGCAGTGATTCGACCAGGCGTCGTTTCGCCGCGAATGATGGAGAAATGGGTTCGCGAGAAGGGAGTGGTTCTCCGCGGTGGCGGACTGGACGAGAGCCCGCACGTCTATCGGCGGCTACCGGACGTCCTGGCGGCCCAGCGCGGAACGGTGGAGATACTGCATACGCTGCGTCCGTTGATCGTCGTGATGGCCGGAGCCGATCTGTTCGATCCCTACAAGGACTGAGGCCGCGCCTACGGCGCGGAGGGCCGCTCACTTCGTCGCGGAGGGCTGCTCGCGTCGCTCGCGAAGGGGCTAGCGCTCGCCGGCGGGGCGACAGGACTCCGCGATCATCTCCACCAGCGTGACGTCCATGGGGACGATGCGGCGCTGTGGATTGCGCGCCGGGTCCTTGGTGGGATCGGTGCTCATTGGGCGTGCCACCAATCACGACGCGGCTGCCTCCAAGCTTGAAGCCGGGCTCGGCGAGAGCCGTTTTCTTGACGAGACCGGTGGCTTCCACGCGGTGACCGTTCTGTCGCTTGAGCTCGTCGTTCACCTGACCCTTCGCAGAGAGCCGAAAGAGCATGCCGACTTCGCTCGCGAGCGCGTCGTTGCCCGAAATCTCATCGGCAGTGAGCTCTCGTCCCTTCAGACATCCGCGAACGACGAGTTCGATCGAGTTCTTGTCGGGCGGATTCTGTGGGGCGGCAGCGGGCCAGGCCGGCATCATCGCCATCGCAACCAGCGGCACCACAACGACTCGCGAGAAGCCGCGCCTCGAAAGATGGCATGACATGCCTCGACAGTATCACCCCGGGGGCGTGCTGAGAACCTCGATTGCTCCGCGTTGGTTCAGGCAGCGGCCTAACAGCCTGCGAAGAGGGTTTTGGGTCAAGATGAAGAGGCGTGTCACGTTCGAGCCTTCTCTCCTTCGCCGCAATGTTTGGACTCACGCTGATGACTGCGGCCTGTGCAACTGGTCATGCCGCGGCGGGCCTGGTGCTTCGCGTCGACCCGACCTCCTCGATCCTGACGGTTTCTCATGACGAAGTGCCCGGTGTCATGGAGGCGATGGTCATGCCCTTCGACGTCCGCGGTCGAAGCCTGACCGACATTCGACCAGGCGATCGCGTCTCGTTCCGCCTGGTCGTCCGGAAAGACGGCAGCCATATCGATCGACTCCGGCTGCTGTCGGCCGCGCCCGCCGACGCCGGCCTCGTCATGACTCCTGCGACCTCGACACTGGTGCCCATCGGCCGCGCCGTGCCGGACTTCTCGTTGATCGATCAGCGGGGAGCACCGTTGACGCTCACGTCGCTGAAGGGCCGCGTGGTCGTGGTCACGTTCATCTACACGCGATGCCCGCTGCCAGATTACTGTCCGCGGATGATCACGAATCTCGGCGCGGTGCGGGAACGCTTTCACACGCGGCTCGGCAAGGATCTCGCGCTGCTGACCGTCACGTTCGATCCGCAGTACGACACGCCGGAACGCCTCGCGTCGTTCGCCAAGTCTCAGAAGGCTGACGTCGAAGGCTGGTATTTCCTCACGGGCGACGCCGACGGAATCAAGCGGGTGTGTGACGCATTCGGTGTGGAATACTGGCCGGATTCGGGCTTGATCACCCACACGCTTCAGACCGCCGTCATCGATCGCGAGGGACGACTGGCGGCCGCCGTCGAAGGCAAGGACTTCACCGGCCGGCAGATCGCCGACCTCGTGGGGGTCGTGCTCGAACGCGAGTAGGCACCGCCGGCTGCCAGTCGCCGGCTACCGGCCACCGGCAACCTTGTCAATTCGTGCCGGCCGTTTGTCCGATGGCGGTCGACAGGTCAGCCAGTGTCGCCAGGCGGGGCCCGTGCAGCGCGGCGATCTGCTTCACGTCCAGCTTGAGCCGTCGGATGTTCTCGTGCAGGTTCACCGCGAATGGACTGACGGCCGTAGGCGCCGGGGCGTTCGGGGCCAGCGGCGCCCAGGCGTCCACCTCGATCAATATTTTCTCCGCCGGGAGGTAGACCATGACGAACGCGTCGTTGTGTCCGTTGCCGGCGAGACGATGGATTTCGATCGAGCGCTTGCCATCGGTCAGCACGTGTTTCTCGGTCAGGGTTTCGAAGTTCGCTGTCTTTTTCGATTGCGCCAATCGATCCGGATTGATCGTCCGCGACGCCGACCACGCCCGCTCGTAGTAGGGGCGATTGAGTTCATGCGTCACGATGGTGGCGCCCTCGTCGACATACGTCCTGAGACCGCCAGAGTGATCGAAGTGATGATGCGAGTTGATCAGATAGCGAATCGGCTTGTTCGGAATGGTCTCTTTGATCTTCGCGATCGCGACGAGTGATCGGGCTTCGTTCAACGGCCCTTCGACCACGACGATGTGGTCCCGTTGATCGATGGCTACGCTGTGATGCGTGCCGCCTTTGATGTAGAAGACGCCCGGTGCGATGGGCTCGGCAGTCGCGGTCACGGCCGGGAGTGTTGCCGTCGACACCTCGGACGGGACGACAATGTTCACTGCGGGATTCGCACGCACCGACGACACCGTGAGGTCGAGCACGGGATGTCCACCTTGCCGTCGCACGATCCGCGCCGGAAACTCGATGCCATCGAAGTCGCGGTAGTCGGAGTAGATGAAGTCGACCTCGGTGTCACCAAGAATCGGATTGTCAATCCACGTTTGCACGCGGGCGACATGATTCTGTGCATCGATGGTACCGACGTAGCGATGCTTGCCGCCGATTGTGAACGACACCTCCGAGCCACCGCCGACCGGCGTGGCGGTCGCGTTGTTCGACGCCGCCGCTAGCAAGAACCCATGCGGCGTCGTCCAGATCTCCATCGTCCGTTCGTCGACCGCCGCTGGCTGCGGCTGCGGCGTCGGCGTTCCGCCGGGCGGCGTGGCGAGATTCCACGCGGACGTTCCACTGACGTACTGGTCCGGCCGCTGCTCCGTTGGCGCGGGGCGCACCCGCCCGGGCTCCACGGTTTGGATACGCGTCATCTGAATGCGGGCCGCGGGCGTCGCGTAGTTGATGCTCGTGGTGTAGCTGCTGACGTCGAACTGAGGCCAGGGCAGCGTCGGACTGGGGGCTTGTCCGAACTGAAACCAGCGTCCGCTGCCGGTGAACTCAATCGCCTGCACCCGATCGGCCCCCATGGCCTCGCGTGCCGCCGCCAACGTGCCTGCCTGCTCCCCGCACGCTGCGATGCTAACTATCACCAGGGTCGTTGCTGCAAACTTGGCTATTCCGCGCATGTCCGCTCCATGACTGATAGGAAGATCTGCCCGTTCGGATCTTCCGCCTGAAGGCGGAAGCCACAGGAGATTACCGGTAGCAACCGGCAACCGGTCCACGGACCACGGCCCACGGTCCACGGCCACGAAAGAGCTATTGACGTGGCGCGTCTGTTCGCAGCAACGGAATCCGCTTGAACAGATCGACGTCCGCCTTGTCCCAGCGCATCCGGCCGCGCTCGTACGCGAGGCGACTCTCGACAACGCGACCCTGCGCTTGAAGCGCCGCCGCGACGCCGAAGAACGCCTGGCCACTCCCGGGCTCTCGCGACAACGCCTCGCGGAAGCCCTCCTCGGCGACCGTGAAATCACCGAGCGCGAGGGCCGCGTGGGCCATCCCCTCGACGACCGGGCGCGGATACGACGGTGGTTCGGTGTAGAGCAGGGCGGCTTCGGTCTCTGCCGCCTTGCGGAACATCGTCCACGCCCTGGAGCGGTCGCCACCATATGCGGTCACGGTGGCGTCGAGCTCCATCTCGGCGATCGCCAGCGGACGTCGAGAGCCTTCGGCTTTCTTCACAGGCTCGGACATCTCGCGTAACGTCGCGCGCGCCTGGTCAACCTGTCCGGTGCTGGCTTGTGCGATGCCGATTGCCCACAGCCTCCAGGCGCGTTGTTCCGGCCGATCGTAAATCGGGATGGTCGTGCCGTCGAGAATCACGTCCCACTTCTGAAAACGCACCAACGTCTTGATCAGCGCGTAGTAGCCCTGTCGATACGTCACCCGTTGGTTGCTGCCGGCGCGTTCGCGGGGCGTCTCCTTGAAGTCGCTCATCAGATGGCGGACGGCTTTCATCGAGTCTTCGTAGCGGCCCTCCAGATTGAGCGAATGGATCAGGAAGTGAACGTTGTGTCCGTGATGCCCATTCGGATAGAGCACGTCGGCATTGAGGTAGCTGCGCTCGTTGTCGGCTGCCGCCGAAAACGCGGCTATCGCGTCGTCGATACGATCGCTCTGCGCGTAGATGTGGCCGGGCATGTGCAGCGCGTGCGGGATGTTCGGCACCAGCTCGGGATAGCGGCGACACGCATGCCACGCACGCTCGGGCGTCTCGCTGCCCTCGTAGCCGTGAATCAAGTAGTGATGCGCGCCGAAATGATTGTCGTTTCTGGCGACGACCTTCTCGAGCAACTCGATGCCTTCGAGCGTGTTGGTTCTTGGCTTCTTGGTCACCGAATCGAATCCGTCGAGCAGCGCGAGGCCCAGAATCGACGCCGCTTCTTCGTCGTCCGGAAACGCGGTGACGAGTTTGCGTAGCGCGACGATGTGATCCGCGTCTCTGGTCTTGGAAGCAGGATTGCGACGCGCCCATTCAGCCTCGATGTACATCCGTTCGCGAGGCGAGACCTTGTCGCGCATTGACATCGCCTTTTCAGCAGCTTCGCGAGCCCGCATCCCGGGATTGAGGGCCGCGCCGCTCGTGCTGCGCGGGACGGTGGCGGGCGCCGCGGTCGTGGACTCGGGCGCGGCCATGCGACCGCCTTCGCTCGGATCCCGGATCAGTTGAAAAGCTGGACGATAGTCGCCCGCCGCACTCACCGAAATGCCCCAGTAAGCCATCGCCATGTTGGGATCGAGCGTCGCCGCTTGCAGAAAGGACCTCTCCGATTCGAGGAACCAGAAGGAGTGGATCTGCGAGACGCCCTGATTGAAAAACTTCCGCGCCTCCTCTGATGAGGTGGTGACCTGCATGTCCGTCGTGCCCATCCCCGTCATCAACTTCGCGGGGAGAAGCGGCTGGGCACCGGGCGGCACCGCACACAGGTCAGCCTCGGGCCGAACCTGCGTGAAAGCGGCTGTGGAAAACAGGCAGAGTGCGGCGATCGAACAACAGATGCGCGTCAGCATGGGGAGAGTATAAGGCCGGCTTCGCCGGACGGGCCTCGCCGCTTACGCGGCTCCGGGATGGGCCAGCTGCGCTGGACGGCGCCCTGCGGGCGAATGGGCAATACTGCCGCACCCAGGGTGCAATCCCCGTTCCGCGGCGAAGCCGCGGCGTTCCGCGAAGCGGCCCTCCAACGAAGTTGGCCATCGCGCCGTAGGCGCGCCTTCCCGCGAGGCGCGCGGGCCTTCCGCGGCGAAGCCGCGGCCTGTAGAATTGGCGTCATGACGAACACGCGTCGAGAACTGTTGAAGGGTGGACTCGCGGTGGCGGGACTCAGCCTGTTTGGCGTCCCGGAGTGGGCGCTGCCCGCGCTCGCCCAAGGCGAGGTCGTGGTGCCTTTCACCGATCTGCCTGAGAACGCCAATTTCACGCCGGCCCCCGATCGCCGGCTCCTCGACGTGCGAACGGTCACGAGCGCCATTACGCCCAAGGACCAGTTCTTCACGACGCAGCATTACGGTCATCCCGTGCTCGATCCCGCGACCTTCAAACTGAAGGTGAGCGGGCTCGTGGATCGTCCCCAGGCGCTCTCGATTGCCGACCTTCAGAAGCTGGGCAAGACGGAGCTCATCGCCGGCTTCGAGTGCTCCGGCAACCGACGTCCCTTGCAAGGCCTGATCGGCAACGGCCGCTGGACCGGTGTGCCGCTCAAGACCGTGCTCGACCGCGCGGGAGTCAAGGCCAGCGCTCGCGAGTTCGTGTTCTTCGGTGCCGACAAGGGAGATGAAGAGGTCGAGTTCCGCGCGCAGAAGTTCAAGGTCGAACAACAGTACGGACGCAGCCTCACACGCGAGAAGGCGCTCTCGCCCGAACCGTTCCTGGCCTACGCCCTCAACGGAGAGCCGTTGACACAGCACCAGGGATCGCCGCTTCGCTTGATCGTGCCCGGTTGGTACGGCGCGCCCAACGTCAAGTGGCTGGCGCAGATTCACGTCCAGGAAGACCAGTATCTCGGCAAGTATCAGGCCCGCTGGTACCGAACGCTCAAAGGCGAAATGATCGACGGCGAGATCAAGTGGGTCGAGACGCCGATCACTCATCTCCAGCTCAAATCGTTCATCGCACGCGTCACCAAGGAAGGCACTGGCCACAAAGCGCTGGGCATCGTGCTGAACGACGGCACGCCGATCAAGTCGGTCGAGGTGAAGGTGGACGAGGGACCGTGGCAGCCGGCGACGCTGGACCCCTCGACGACGAGCCGGTATTCGTGGAAGTTGTTTACCTATGCGTGGGCTGGTGCGACACCCGGGGAACACACCATCGTGTCGCGCGTCACCGATGCGACCGGGCGAGTGCAGCCAACCGCCGAGGAGCTGGAAACAAAGAAGACGTTCCTCGAAGACAACTCGCAGCACCCGCGAAAAGTGATGATTGCGTGATGGCCCACTTGAGTCTAGGCGCCTCGAACGTCGACGAACGGCACGCCGAAGCGAACGGCGCGGCTCGCCGCCTCCCGCTTCGCGCCGTGGAAAACATCCTCACCGCGGCCTGACTGCCGGCGCCAGCGGCGCTTCTCGATCATCTGTAGGCTCGGAAAAATCGGTTGGATGCGAGGTGGTTTGGACTGGTGGCGAATCAAGGGCGCCGCCGCAGCGTTCCGCGGCAAGGCTGTTTACCTGCACAAGTCACGGCGCTCAGAGGTCGGCCGCGAGCCGCGCCGTCCGCTTCGGCGCGGCCGCCTGGCGCGGGCCACTCGGATCGCGCCGACCTCGGAGCGACGCGTTTCCGAGATCCGAAAAACGGTCTCGGAGCGACGCCGTGTGGCGGCGCCCTGATTCGCCACTAGCGTCCAAACCAGCCGGTCATCCAAACGATTGTCAATAGCCGGCGGATCACGAAGCCGCCGCCATCATCGGCAGGACAGTCGCGGAGAGACCGTTTACCGCGGCGCGACGCGGGAGGTGCGAGCCGAGTGGCCGGCGCCGGGTGGCCGTCGTTGCGCGCACGGGAGGGCGAGACGCGCCGTTCGCTGCGGCGTACCGTTCGTCGACATCGATCGGAACGCCCTGAGCTACTCGAAGGGCAACGGCTAAACCTCGTTGAGTATCTAAGGCCGCTTCGGCTCTAACAGCAGCGCGTTGCCCACGTACTCCGTAATCGACAGGCGGCACGCCGGTTCCGGGCCATGGAACCGCGTCGCGTGCCACGTGTTCGCGGGCACGTACGCCACATCGCCCTCGCTCGCGACGAAGGGCTCCTGCCCTTCGAAGGCGTAGCGGATCTGACCGGCGAATACGAGCCAGAACTCCGCGCTCTCGGCGTGAAAATGTCCCTTGTCGGCCGGATCGAGGGGCGGCAGACTGCTTTCGCGACCGTAGATCACCAGCATCTCTGACTTGTCGTCGCGAACAAATCGTCCGCCGGTGTACTTCGCGTTCTTCGCCGCAGCCTCGTGGATATTGAGATGCGGCTGGTTGAACTCGTCATACCGGGCGGGTGTGCGATTGATCGTGATCGGCAGCCATTTCGTGTCCGCGGATGCCGGCGGCGGATCGCCTTCCTGCGGATAGAGCGTCTTGGCGCCCGCCACGTTGACGACGAAACGAAGGCTTGGTTGGGTGCCGAGCAGTTTCGAGCGAATAAATGGTTTGTCTCGGGATGTTGACGAGCGATCCGCGAATGGCCGTGAACGGGGCCTGGCCTTCGATCTCGACGCGAATCTCTCCTTCGACGACGGCAAACCACTCGCGCGTGTCGGGATGAAACCGCTTCGACAGCTTCGTTCCCGGCGCTGAAGAAAAATACTCCGCCGTGAGCCGGCCATCGTCGACGAGCAACTCGCGCCAGTTGCTCTGCCCTTTGTGCCGAGCCTTGAGGTCGCTGAGCTTGACCAATGGCTTTTGCGGAGGTGCGTAAGCGGGCGTCTTGATGGGCTTTGGGGCCCAGGCTTGGGTGGGCACGCGAGTGTCCTGGGCCCCTGACACCGGTGCCAGCGTGCACAGACTCACGACGACCAGCGGTGCCCAGGTGGCCAATCGCATGCGGCTTCGGGCTCAATTTATCCCATCGCGCAACGTGCTGGCACGGTTTCCGCTTACGCCCGCGACGCCGCCATGGCAGTGCTGCCGCGGCGGCTACAGGAGGAATCGCAGTGGTGTTTCCTGTCGGCGATGACAACACCGGCCGCATCCGAACGCCGGTGGTCACCTACGCGTTGATCGCGGCCAACGTCCTGGTCTTCGTTTTTCTTCAGGGATTGGGCAGTAACGAACGCTTTACCTATGCGTTCTCTACCGTCCCGCAGGAGATCCGCACGGGCGAAGACGTGGCCGGGCCTGTACGGGTTGAGGTCGGCACCGAGAGCGCGACCATTCCGTTGCAGCCCACACCGGGCTCTGTCTATCTGACGTTGCTGATCTCCATGTTCATGCACGGCAGCCTGATGCACCTATTCGGCAACATGTTGTTTCTGTGGATCTTCGGCGACAACGTGGAGGACGACCTCGGCCCCCTTCGCTTCACGGCGTTTTATTTGACGACAGGCATCGCCGCATCGCTCACGCACGTCGTTTCGACGTTTGTGCTGGGAGACAACCCTTTCATTCCAAGTCTCGGTGCATCGGGCGCCATATCGGGAATCATGGGCGGATATCTCGTCTTGCACCCACACCGTCGCGTGCGAGTCATCATGATGCGTACCCTGACCGAAGTTCCCGCCTACGTCGCCGTCGGCCTCTGGTTCGTGTTTCAGCTAATCAGCGCGTTTGGCGTCATTGGCCAGGGCCCGCAGTCGAGCGGTGGCGTCGCGTTCATGGCACACATCGGCGGGTTCATTGCAGGTTTGGTCCTGGTCAAGGCATTCGCGTCGGGAACCCGAAGCGTATTGGTGCAGGAGCGTTGATGAGGAGCGCGACGAGTTCGTCGCGCTCCCCAGGTCGTTACTTCAAGCTGACCTTTTGCACTCTCCAGTTGGTCAACTCGCCGATCAACAACTCACTCTCGTTGCGGCAGTCGATGGAATTGGCGAGCCCAAACTCCTTTGGCCGCTTGCCCGCCGCGCCGAACTTGCCCACGATTTTTCCATCGAGCCGTACTTTGTAAATGGTCGCGTCCTCCATGCCATCGTCGTCGCCGGCGTGTGAGATGTAGAGATGCTGCGTCGGCCCACGCGTGATGCACATGGTGAGCGGCGTGCCGACGTTGCCGAACTCTGATTTGAAGGTGCCGGCGGCATCGAAGACCTGAATACGCTTGTTGCCGACATCAGCGACGTACACGTTGTCTTGCGCGTCAATCGCAAGCGCCTTGACGCCGTTGAATTGGCCCGGTCCAGTCCCGGTGGAGCCCCAGTGGGTGAGGAAGTGGCCTTCCTTGTCGAACTTCGCCACGCGATTGTTGTTGCCGATACCGTCGGCGACGTACACGTTGCCAGCGCGATCCCACGCGACGTCGGTGGGACGATTGAAACTCGAGCCTGGAACGCCCGACCCGGGCGGCCGCCCGGCCTGGCCGCCGCCGCCACCACCACCACCGCCCGGAGGGGGACCACCGTCGCAGCGCCCGGCGCGCCGGCTCCGCCACCGGGACCCGCCCCAGGTCCGCCGCCGCCGGGTCCGCCACCACCACCTGGCCCACCCGGCGGGTTAGGCCGCACCGAAATGGTCTCGGGTTTTCTGCCCAACACGAGGGCGACGCGACCCTCGGAGTCGAACTTCACGACCTGATTGGCCGCCACGTCGATGGTCCACACATTGTCTTGCGGATCGACGCGCAGCCCGATCGCCGCGTTGAAGCCGTAAACGTCTTGTCCCAGCTCACGCACGAACTTCCCGCTCGGATCGAATTGAAAGAGCCGCGATCCGCCGCGAGAAAACGTCCGATTGTCGCCGAGCGTCGCGTACGGATGGCCCGTCCGCGTGTAGACGAAGATCTGTCCCTTCGAATTGGCGCCGACGCCAGCGACCTCGCCGACATGGATGTCGTTCGGCGTCTTCAGCAGGTCGGCGTTGGTCTCGAACCCTATGTCCGGTATCGTTGGTTGCGCGACGAGCGGCGCGCTCAGCACGAGAAGCGTGACGACAGCGAGAGCGTTGAATGCGTGTGTCATTGTCGTCTCCCTAACGCTGGCTCGTCGGCTTCATCGCCTGTGGCTTGAGCAGGATCTTCTGCGACCGCCAGTTGTTGATCTCGGCCGTGTAGATCACATCCGGATCACGGCAGTCCATCTGGTGGATGGTCGCAAACTCGCCGACGGCTTTGCCCGCCTTGCCGAACTTCCCAACGATGGTGCCATTGAGCTCCATCTTGTAGACCTCGCCGGTGAATTCGGCTGCCGCCGCGGGCGCGCTGTCGGGCCAGGAGTTGGAAACGTAAAGGTATTGCTTGCCGGGGTTCTTCGGTCCTGGGCCACCCGAGACGCACACCGCCCACGGGTTCCCAACGTTGTCGAAGTTCGCTTTCCAATTGAGATCGTTGTCCAGCACCTGGACGCGGGCATTGCCGCGGTCGCCGACGTAGACGTTCCCCTGAAAATCGGTCGCGATGGAGTGAGGCGTACTGAACTGCAGGTTACCGTTGCCCCGCGTGCCCACGGCCTTGATGAACCTGCCGTTCTTGTCGTATTTCACGACGCGGCCATCAAAGTAGCCGTCGGACACGAAGATGTTGCCCTGCTGATCGAAGCCGACGTCGGTCTGGCGGCCAAAGCGGTACTTCGCGTTGCGCCCATGAAAGCGGCCCCCGCCGGGCATGTTCGACAGCATGGCGACCGGATCCTCCCGCCGCCCGATCGTCATCAGAACTCTACCTTCGGGGCTGAACTTGATGAGCATGTCGGTGCCTTCGTCGACGGCCCAGACGTTGTCCTGCGCGTCGACGCGCACCGAGTGGGCAAAGGCGAAGCCGTAGTTGTTCCTCCCGATTTCGCGCACGAACTGGCCCTGCGGCGAATACTCGAACAGGCGCGTTTCATACGCCCGGTGATACATGTAGATCGTGCCCTTCGAGTTCGTGGCGATGCCCATGTTCTCGCCGGTGTAAATGCCGGGGGGGTGCTTAAAAAAATTCGCAACTGCCTCGTGAGGAATGACCGGGACGTTTTCTGCCTTCGCCCTGCTTTGAGCGAAGGGTGACGACGAACTGAGGCTCAGGCCGCACATCGTCAAAACCAGCAGTCGAACGACTGACGAACGCTTCATGGATCGCCTCCGGGCGTCAATCTACACGATCAGGCCGCCGGCCAGCGTATTCGTTTCGCAGCGTGGCCGCGAACGTCACGGAATGATCGGCGGCGCAGCCGGTCCAAGACCTTTGTAAACAAACTTCTGGACCCGCTTTCCTTCGTAGGTCTCGGTGATGTACAGGCTGCCCTTCGAGTCCACCGCGATATTGTGTGCGCCATAAAACTGGCCGGCCCAATGCCCGGCGCGGCCGAAGGCGCTGACCACTTGCAGCGTGTCGCGTCGCAGCACCCAAATCTGTTGATTGGTCCCATCGGGCACGATGAGATACGCCTGCGCCGGATCCGTCGAAAAGCCGATGTCCCACACCGAGCCGCTGCCCAGCGTGGCTTTCGCGACGAAGCCCTCCTGGACGAAGCTGCCGTCCTTTCGGAACACCTGGATACGATCGTTCGTTCGATCGCAGACATAGAGCAGCCCATCGTTCGACAGCCGCACGGCATGAACGATGCGAAACTGCGCGGGCGGCGGCCCCTTGGGATCGTAGTTGCTTGGTTTGTTTTCGTTCTGGACCACTCCGCTGAACGGACCGGGCAGCTTCTCCCCCGCTCGCGTGAAATACCCGTCGTCTGGTGGCTTGCCGTAGGCGCCCCAGTGACGCTTGTACGCGCCCGAGGTCGCGTCGAAGACGATGACCCGATGGTTCACATAGCCGTCCGCAACGAACAGCTCGTTAGTCGCCTGATCGACGATCATGTGCGCCGCGGCGCCGAGATTCCGCGTATCGTTGCTTCCCTGTCCCTGTCCCTTCCGACCGATCTGCAGAACGAATTTGCCGTCCCGGGCGAATTTCAGCAGATGTGAATCCTTTTCACCGCCACCGGAGATCCACACGAAGCCTGCGTGATCAACATGGATGCCGTGCTCGAGATCGGGCCATTCGTATCCAGCGCCGGGTCCTCCCCAGGCCGTAACCAGCGTGCCAGCGGGATCGAACTCGAGCACTGGCGGCGCCGCCCGCCAGATTGATCGAGTCTCGTTGGGCTGCAACGTCGAGGGCCGATGGACGATCCAGACATGATCGCGAGCGTCGACTGCCACACCCACGACGGCGCCAAGAATCCACTGGTTGGGCAGCGGCTTGGGCCACATCGGGATCGACTTCGTAGATCGGCGCTTGCACCGATGATTGCCCGATGGTCGCAGCTCGTCCGACGCTACTCGAGAGAGCAGCCGCAACGAGCATCGACAGGGGACGAAGATGGTCTCTCACCGCTCGCGTACTGTAGCCCCATTCCGGCCGACATCGTCCGTTCAAGGTCTAGTTGGAACCCTGGACTCACTTCTCGTTGCAGCCGCTGGTCGTCTTCGGCTAAGGTCCACCTTCGAGTCTCCTGGAACTCTGGAACGTTGGAACCCTGGAACCCTGGAACCTTGGAGATCGGAAGGAGACCACGATGCGCCCACCAAGATTTTTGCTGATGGTGCTTATGGGTGTCGTCCTGCCCGCTGCAGTGGCAACGTCGATGCAGGAAAAAGGAGGCCAAGAAGAGTTTGGGCCCTACGAGCTGGTTGAGAACTGGCCGCTACCGTTGCCCGATGAGGCTGACGGCGTCAAGCACGAGGGTTGGACCTGGGGATCCGTCGGCGCCGTGTACGCCGAGACGCCAGACCGAATCTGGATTGCACAACGGGGCGAGCTCCCGTTGCCCGCCGGCGCCAAGCCGTGGACGCCGTACGCGCTGCTCAATCCCTCACGGGGCAGTGCCACCGGAAACGACGATGGGTTCGGCGCGACGTGCGAACCGACAAAGGAGAAGCGTGGGTGGGAGCGGCGATACCACCACGTGATCTTCGTGGTCGATCGCAACGGCAAAATGGTGCAGTCGTGGCCCCAGCACGACAAGTTGTTCGAGATGAAGTGCGGGCGCGGGCCGCACAAAATCAAAATGAACCCGTACGACCCCCAGAAACATGTCTGGGTGTTCGACGATCAGCTGCACGTGATCCACAAGTTCAGCTACGACGGCAAACTGGTGATGACGCTGGGCACGAAAGGGCAACGGGGACGCGACGGCGGCAAGCTGTTCGATCGTCCCACCGACATCGACTGGCTGCCGGACGGCACGTTCTTCATCAGCGACGGCTATGGCGGAACGCGCGTGGCGAAGTTCGACAAGGACGGCAAGTTCCTGATGGACTGGGGATCCGCGCCGAAGGATCCGAAGAACCCTGGCCCGAACGAGTTCAACACCGTCCACAGCATTCAAATCAGCAAGGACGGCCGACTCTTCGTGGTCGATCGAGGGCATCGCCGCTTCCAGGTCTTCGACCAGAACGGCAAGTTCCTCGACATGTGGACGACGGGCGTACGTTCATCGCCATACGCTCATCTCATCACCACCGACCAGTCTCTCTGGGTGTCGGACGGTGGCACGCATCGCATCCTCAAGTACGACCTGAACGGAAAATTCCTCTACGGTTGGGGCGGACCGGGCGGACAGCCCGGGCAATTCAACGGGCCTCATTCCCTCAGCGTCGATCAGGATGGCAACCTCTACCTGGCCGAGGTCTTCGGTGGCCGCGTGCAGAAGTTCCGCCCGAAGAAGGGTGCCGATCCGGCGAAGCTCATCGGGCAGGAGAAGCGCTATCAGGGGGGAAAGACCAATTAGGGCATAGGGCGCAGGGCATAGGGCATAGTGGGCATAGGGCGCGAGGCCCTGGCCCCAACGCCCTATGCCCCGATGCCCTGCGCCCTGGCCCTGGCCCTGCTCTAGACATTTCGAAGACAATCCTAAGACATCCTTTCACAACGCCAACCCAGCATCGGCGTTACTCTCCAGTCACTTGAAATTGGCGCAGACGCTGCTCGTGGGTACACGAGGAGTGCGCGTTGCGTCCCCGAATGATTCTCAGGGAGGCGTCCCATGGTCGCATTTTCACGCGGACTCGTCGCCTGGCGTAGGCGCGTGCCGTCTCCACGCTTTAGGGGCTTTCGAATACTCTCCCTCGTCGCACTGATTGGATTTGGCGCCGCGGCGACCGCGCTTGCACAAGGTGGCCGGACCGAGATCACCGGCACGGTCGTCGATCAAGGAAAGGCGGTGTTGCCCGGCGTTACGATCACGGTCACCAACGAGGCGACCGGGCTGGAACGGACGGCCGTCTCGAGCGGCGATGGGAGGTTCGTGATCCCGACGCTCGTGCCGGGCACGTACACCATCAAGGCCGAGCTGCAGGGGTTCCAGACCATGACCCAGACCGGCCTCGTCCTGGCCGTCGGCCAGGAGGTGGCGGTCAACCTCACGCTCGTCGGTCGCCGGTCTCGCCGAAACGGTCACCGTCACCGGCGAGTCTCCGCTGGTCGAAGTGACGTCGAGCAAGATCGGCTCGAACATCACGAACGACGGAGATTGACGGCCTGCCGAGTCAGGGGCGAAATCAGCTGAGCCTCATGCAACTCGTGCCTGGACTCACGCCCAGCCTCAATCCTGGATCGTTTGAAGGCGGTCAGTTCAACGCCAATGGCCAGGCGACGACAGCCAATCTGTTTCTCGTCGATGGCGCCTACGACAACGACGATCGGCGTGGCGGGTCGCAAGGCACGCAGGCGCGCGTCTCGCTCGACACGATGGCCGAGTATCAGGTGCTGACCCACCACTATTCGGCGGAATACGGCGGATCGTCGGGCGTGGTCGTCAACGCCGTGACCCGGAGTGGCGCCAATCGTCTCGCGGGTCGTGCCTTCTACTACTACCAGGACTCCGACCTCAACGCGACGAACTACTTCTTGAAGCAGGCCGGTAATGAAAACCCAGCGGCCAGCAACAACGTGTTCGGCGGAAGCATTGGCGGGCCGATCGTCAAGAACAAGGCCTTCTGGTTTGCCAACGCCGAACGGACGACTGATTCAGGAAGCCGCCAATCTCAACTTCCCTGCCGACGCGGCCCCCCTGGCCGTGTCGTACTCGGACACGACCGATTTCACCGGCTGGAACACGTTCGTTCGCGGCGACTACCAGATGACCACGAACAACCATTTGAGCTTCCGGTGGCTGCGTGAATCGGTCTTGACCGAGAACGACGAGCTGGAAGGAAACAAGAGCACGCCCGAAAACGCAACGTTCGAAAACGACAGCGGCGATCAGGTCTTCAGCTTTGCTGCGACATCGGTGCTGCGGAACACGATGACCAACGAGTTCAGGGTCGGCCATGTCCGCGAGAATCTCTTGCAGGGACCGCGGATCTTTTTCGACGACAGCTGGAAATTCATCGGACTCGACGGCCGTGAACAGTTCGACCTGGGATCCATGAATACGCATCCCGATTACAACGCCGGGAATCGCAACAACTATCAGGAAGACCTCATCCGCTCGATCGCCGTGGACGACTCCTTCACGTGGTTCAAACCAGGATGGGGCGGCGATCACACGTTCAAAGCCGGAATCGGTTGGAGCCGCAACGCCGCGCTGCCGCAGGGAACCGCCGGCGATCTGGTCGGCCGGTTCGATTTCACCACCAACGCCGCATTCGATCCTGCCAACGCGCGGACCTATCCGAACCGCTTTCGCATCCGGCTGGGACAGATCGAGTTCACCCAGAAGGACTGGCGGACCAACTTCTACCTGCAGGACAAATGGCAAGTGAGCAGGCAGATGACGCTGAATCTTGGCTTCCGGTACGACTACCAGCACCTGACGCCGGAAACCAAGAATGCCTTCTCGCCGCGGCTTGGCCTCGCGTACGACCTGGGGTCAAACGGGAGGACACTGTTGCGGGGCGGTTTTGGCAAGTATTACCAGCTCCATCAGCTCAACGTTCTCCAGACGTTGCTGACCGGGGCGGTGATCGGACCCTCGTTCGTCTTCGACACGGGGGAGCTCGCGTCGCCGGCGGACGTGCATCCCCGTGCACACATACACGGGCTTCGGTTTCAACGGCGTGCAAACGGGCTGCCTGCAACCCACGGGCAGCAGCGGACTCGCGCTGATCGGTCCGCAATGCCGGGCGTTTCTGACCCAGCTGCGCCAACGGGTTCTGGATGGCGGTTACGTGAACAACCAGCCGACGCTCGACGGCGATCGACGGATGCCCTATCTGTGGGCGTTCAGCGTCGGGATGAAGCAGCAAATCGGATCGTATCTCGCCGTTTCCGCTGATTACGTCGGCAATCGCGGACGCGATCAAGTCGCGCAGATCGACATCAACGAGGGTCCCCCCGGGGCGAACGGCCGAATCACACGGGTTGGTGTCGACGGTTCGATCCGAATGGTGAGCTGATCCCACCAGAGGCACGGAGCACCAACTTCATTCGTGTGCTCCAGTACCAATCGCGTCGAGGAACTCAATACCGACTACAACGCGTTGGAACTCGCGCTGGAGAAGCGGATGGCCCAGCGTTGGTCGGGACGCGTCAGCTACACGCTGGCGCGCGCACGTGACGTCGGCGCGATTACCTACGACACCAACCTGCGCGGCGGACTATGGCCGGACGAGCTTTGACAACCGTCATGCCTTTGCCGCCAGCGCGAACGCCAACGTATGGCGTGGGCTCGGCGCCGGATTCGTGTTCCGCTATTACTCCGGGTATCCCATCAACGAGACGATCGGATCCGACGCGGTCTCGTTCCCGGGGACCAACGGCGATGGCGACACCAACGATCGACCCGTGAAGGGTGTCAGCGACGCCACCAGACCGATCTTGTCGCCCGTTGACGGCAATGGCCGCGCGATCCGCAACGGGATTGACGGTGAGAAGCAGATCCTGCTCGACGGCCGGTTCCACTACATCTGGCGCATTCAGGGGCGCTGGGAAGCAGGCGCCTTCTTGGAGATTTACAACCTGACCGATCAAGTGAACTACGGCAACCCAAGCGGGGCCCGGAACAACACCAATTTCATGACTCGGACTGTCGCCGGCGATCCTCGGACAGTGCAGCTTGGTCTGCGGTTCACGTTCTAAAGAGTTCCAGGGTTCCAAGGTTCCAGGGCCACTTGGAACTCTGGAACCTCGATAGCAAGAATCGTCCGACGACGAACTAACGAAGGGGGCTTAGTGATGAGAACACTCAGCGCCGCCGCGGCGGCACTCGCAGTTCTACTGACCGTTGGCGGCCTCGCGCAGGCGCCGCAGGAAAAGGGCGGCGGCGACGAGACCGGCCCGTACGATCTGGTGGCAGGCTGGCCGCAGAACTACTGCGGTGAGGGCTTCCAGATCGGATCGACCGCCGGGCATCTGGGCGGAGAGCCCGGACCGCGTGCTCATCTTTGCCCGAGGCTGTCTGCCGGTCCTGAAGCGCGAGGGCGGCGGCGGGGGCGGCGGCGGCGAGCTCGTCCCGGAGCGCAATGCCTCCGGGTTCGACCTCTCGCAGAAAGATCCGGCCCGCCATCCTCGCTGGGATCACGTCGTCACCTTTGTCGACCGCAACGGCAAGATGATCGAGTCGTGGGAGCAGCACAACAAGTTGTTCGTGCGACCGCACCGCGCTCCTGGTCAGCCCCTACGATCCCGAGCGTCACATCTGGCTCGTGGACGATGGCGCGCATGCGATCTACAAGTTCACGCGCGATGGCAAGAAGCTGGTGCAGACCATCGGTACGCCCATGCAGTCGGGCAACGACCAGACACATTTCGCGCGACCGACCGACATCGCCTGGCTGCCCGATGGCACGTTCTTCGTCAGCGATGGCTACGTCAACACTCGCGTCGTCAAGTTCAACAAGGACGGCAAGTTCCTGCATCACGTGGGGAGAAGCGGGAAAGCAGCCGAACGAGACGAGACCCAGCTACATGAACACCGTCCACGCCATCGTGATCGACAAGAATCAAACGCATCTACATCAGCGATCGCGCGAACTCGCGGATCCAGGTGTTCGACGAGAATGGGAAGTTCCTGGATGCGTGGCCGAAGGTCAGGCGCCCCTATTCGCTCATGCTGACCGAAGATCAGCATCTCTGGGTGGCTGACGGCATCACACAGAAGTTCACGAAATTCGATTTGAACGGGAAACTCCTCTACTCGTGGGGCACGTTCGGCGCCTTCCCCGGGGGCTTCTGGGGCGTCCACCAGTTCCATACCGACAGCGACGGCAACCTTTACACGGCCGACGTGCACGTGGGGCGGCCGCAGAAATTCAGTCCGAAAAAAGGAGCGAACCCGGCAACATCTGATCGGTCGCTACTTCCCTCGCGCCCGACGAACTGACCGCGAACCACTCTGGCCGGAGGGCATTACGGCATGCGTCGCCTTGTCCTCCCGGCTCTGCTGTTGACTCCTGGTTCGGGTGGACGCCTGGGCGTCCACCCGGCAGGATCTCGACAAGATCCGCTCCGCCAAGCGTGTCGAGGCCGTCCGCGTCGATCAGCCGATCCGTCTCGATGGCATCCTCGACGAGCCCGAGTGGGAGCGGGCGACACCCGCCATCGACTTCTACCAGCAGCAGCCCGCCGAGTTCGAGTTCGCCACCCGCAAAACCGAGGTGCGGTTTCTCTATGACGAGGACACGCTGTACGTCGGCGCGGTGCTGTACGACCCCGAGCCTCACCGACTGATCATCAACGAGCTGAAACGCGACTTCGGCGGGAGCAGCGGAGACGGCTTCGGCCTCATCCTCGACCCGTTTCAGGATCGACGCAACTCCGTTGGATTTCTCACCAATCCGGGCGGGGCGCAGCGCGAATCGCTGGGGTACGAGAACGGCCGCCGCAACGACGCCAACTGGCACGGTGTCTGGTCGGTCAAAACGTCGATCCGCGCTGACGGTTGGAGTCTCGAGTACGCCATCCCGTTCAAGACGCTGCGCTTTCCGGAGGCGGGTGCGCAGGAGTGGGGCTTGAACATGGTGCGCTGGGCGCGCCGCGCCAACGAGACCTCCACCTGGGCGCCGGTGCCGCGCCAGTTCTCACATTACAACGTGGCGTACGCGGGCACGCTCACCGGTATCGCGGATGCCCAGCCCGGCCGCAACCTCCAGGTGAAGCCCTTTGCGACGGCGGAGATCGCGCGCGGAAACCTGGGACGACAGGACTGGGATGGACGAGGCTGATGGCGGACTCGATCTGAAATTGGGCATCGGGTCGTCGTTCGTGCTGGATGGCTCCTGGCGCACCGACTTTTCGCAGGTGGAGGCCGACGAGCAGCAGATCAACCTCACCCGCTTCAGCCAGTTTTTCCCGGAGAAGCGCGAGTTCTTCCTCGAAAGCCCGTCCGCGTTTCAGATCGGGCTGGTCGAAAACGACAATGAGAACCCACGCCGGGATCTCGTGCCGTTCTTCAGCCGGCGCATCGGTCTGTCGTCGGATGGGCGGCCCATTCCGGTCATCGGCGGCGTCCGTCTGACGGGGCGGTCCGGCGGAGAGGGCGTCGGGCTGCTGAACATGCAGACCGAAGACTTCGAGGGACGTCCGGGAGACAACTTTACGGCCGCCCGCGTCTCTCACGATCTGTCGAGGACCGCCGCAGTCGCTGGTTTCTATTTCGGACGCGAAGCGTCGGGCTCGTCAGACTTCAACCGCGTCGGCGGTTTCGACGTCCGACTCCGACCGCACCCAACACTGGAGCTCGAAGGCTTTGCGATGCGCAGCGCGACGGCGGCAGTCGACAGCGACTGGGCGGGACGAACGGGCCTGCGACTGGACTCACGCCGCCACCGGGCCCGTGCGGGATTTCTCCACATCGGCGATGACTTCCGGCACGACCTGGGGTTCGTTCGGCGGCGCGGTGTGGGTACGGTCTTCGGCAAGTATGCTCGTGTCTTCAGACCCCGAGACGCTGCAGGTCGAGTGCTCGAGCACAGCGTTGGTGTCGAGGTCGAATCGACGACCGACGATGCGTACACCACGCTTCTTACCCGCGTCGGCGTGGTCAATTACGAGATGCTCTTCGCTGATGGTGCCGAGCTGAGGACATGGGGCCGCAGCACCTTCGAGCACCTGGCCACGGCATTCCGGATCGGACCGCTGCCGGTACGACCCGGTGAGTATTCGTTTGAGGACGTCGGCGTGGAGTTTCGCTCCAATCGAAGCGCGGCCCTGTCGGGCAGCCTCGAGGTCGGTGCGGGCGAGTTCTGGTCTGGTCATCAGCGGCTGGCCGGCGGTGGACTGCGCTGGCGGCTCAACGCGCACGTCGCCGTCAGTACGACACTCTCGCGCAACGTCGTTACTCTGCCCGAGGGCTCCTTCACCGGAGACCTCGTGGGGCTGCGGGTCGACTGGTCGTTCACGCCCCGGATGTTTCTCAACACGTTTGTCCAGTACAACGGGGAATCCGACACGTGGCTGTCCAACGTCCGCTACAACCTGATCCACCGCCCCCTCAGCGACATCTACGTGGTGTGGAACGAAACACACGCGCCCGGCATCGCCAGACGAGCGTTGCTGCTCAAGTACACGCACATGATCGCGTTCTAAGAAGGTGCGGATGGGTGCGTTGGGTGCGTGGGTGCGCTGGGTGCGGTGCAGAGGCGCGAGGGTCACAGTGCACGGCACGAGCGCCACGCACCTGTGCGCACCTGTCGCACCCGTTATCCAATCAACTGATAGCCACTGCCGTGCACGGTAACGATGTAGCGTGGATCGTGCGGGCGCGGCTCGAGTCGCGTCCGCAGCTTGGCAATGTAGTTGTCGACGGTTCGGGTGACCGACAGCTGGTTGTAGCCCCAGACATCGCGTAACAGCTGCTCTCGACCCACGACCTCGTTCCGGTGTACGAGGAGGTAGCGAAGCAGCTCGAACTCTCGGGCCGACAGCGGCACTCGTCGGCCCTTGCGCAGCACCAGGCGCTGCCGGACATTGACTTTCACATCACCAAACGTAAACTCCGCGTCGCTGGTCGACCGCCAATCATCGCGCCGGACCTGAGCGCGCACGCGAGCCAGGAGCTCGCGCACACTGAATGGCTTGCTGACGTAGTCGTCGGCCCCGAGATCGAGGCCTCTGATTCGATCCTGTTCGTGCGCCCGCGCGGTGAGGATGATGATGGGAACCCGCGTGCCGCGGTCGCGGAGCTGTTCGCATAAGTTGAACCCGCTCATCCCGGGCAGCATGACGTCAACCAGCACGAGCGACACGGCGCGCCGGCCCAACTCCTCCAGCGCCTGCTCTCCCGACTCCACGGCGGTGACGTGATAGCCCTCGAACTCCAGGTTGTCGGTCAGCAGCGCGCGCATCTGTGGCTCGTCTTCGACGACCAACACCTCGCGTGGCGGCTACTGACCTCGTGAGGGGCGTGTTTCATGTGACGGCCCTCCGGGTGGTCGCTTTGCCGACCTGGTCCTTGGCTTCGTTGCCCGCGGTCGCGACTGTCGGCAGCGTGATGCGAAACGTGCTGCCCTGCCCCGGCAGACTTTCCACCTCGACCCGTCCGCGGTGGGCGTGAACCAGCTCCTGAACGATCGGCAGGCCGAGGCCGAATCCCTCGCGCTGAATCGAGGCCCCGCGCCCGCGATAGAACTTCTCAAAGATGCGGTCCCGATCCGCATCGTCAATGCCAATGCCGTGGTCTACGACTTCGATCACCGCTGAACCCGGCAGGGAGCGGAGCCGGACGATCACCTGCCGGCTCGTGCCCGAGTACTTGACCGCGTTGTCCAGCAGGTTCACCAGCGCCTGTTCAATCGCGGCCGGGTCGGCCGAAACCACGAGCGCCGTGCCACCAATCTCGACCACAAACGAGAAGTCCCGGCTCGAGAGGCTGCTCTCGAAGGCTGAGACTGTTTCGCGAACCAGAGCGGCGAGATCAACGGGCTCGAACTCGTAGCCACGCTGCTGTTGCAACCGCGAGTACTCCAGGATTCGCTGAACGAGCGCCGAGAGCCGCGCGACTTCGGCTCGAATGATGCCGAGATACTGCGCCAGCTTCTCCGGTGATCTGGCCCGATCCATTGACACCGTCTCGGTAGCGGCGCTCAGCAGCGACAGCGGCGTCTTGAGCTGGTGCGAGACGTGTGAAATGAAATCGGCCTGCATTCGTGTCAGATCGGCGGCTCGCCGGTTGGCCACGACCGTCAACCCGAGGGCCACCAACATCAAGACCACGGACAGCACGGTCGGCCAATATCCCCGTGTGACCGCGGCAATGCTGCTGCTGCGCTCGGCGCTGACCTCGATCTGCCACCGACGCGCAGGAACGGTGCTCGCCAACCGGGAGTCGATGCGCGCGACGGGATAAAACCGCATGGCGAGTGGCACGGTCGCCGCTTCGGTGAGCGGCGTTGATTGACCAAATACCAAGGCGCCGCTCTCGTCGATGACGCGAAGGCGCAGCGGCACCTCGCCACCCCTGCGCCGAAGCACCTCGCCGACCGTGCGCTGGTGCAGGGCTTCGAACAGTCGCTGGCCTCCCGACGAGGGCTCGACGACAAAGCCAAGAATGGCGAAGAACTCGACCCTTCGCGCGTCGGTCCAGAACAGCCGGAGGAGCGCATGTCGTCGCTCTTCACCGACGCTGTCCGAAGCCGCATAGATGTGTTGCTCGGGCGCGTAGCGTCGTGCAATCTGCAAAATTTCACGGCCGAGGACGGCATCGCGTCCGAATTGTACGGACTCGCCGCCGTGGTTCAGTGTGACGCGTTCGCGCAGATCGCGGCCAATGAACAGCGCTTCGCCCGGTGCGGTCGCTTCCGTTTCCGACGTCCAGACGAAAAAGCGACTCACATGCGGATATGCCTGCAGTCCCTCGTCGAACTTGCGCGCCACGAGGTCGAGCCGCCCCGCGCGGAGTTCCGGGTGATTCACGGCCGTCAGCGTGTCGAAGACCGGACCATCGATGGCGCGCTGCACCTCGAGCACGACGTCGGTCGCCGTCTGCTCGCTCAGCTGTCTCAGGACGACTCGCGTCTGGGCGTCGAGTGCGGAGAGCGTCTGATGCTGGAAGTAAAGGATGAGGCCCGCTGCGCAGAGCGTCGCCACGATCGCGAGCACCATAGGTCGCAACCCACGGCCGCCGGAAAGTAGCGAGAGCATGTCGAGGCTTCCGAGCGCACCTTACGCGCCGGGCGCCCAACTGTCAAGCTGGCGTCCCTCAGCCTTGACAGATCGGCACGGTGGGTCTCGTCGGCGAGGTAGGTTGCGGCCAGCGTAATCGCGGCCAGCCCCATCATGTAGCCTGCCACGGCGTCACGGCCGGCCGACGCGAGGAGCGCCGTCGCAATGAATGGGGCGAGCCCGCCCGCGACAACCGACGCCAGTTGGTAGCTCATCGAAGCACCCGTGTAGCGGACGCTCGACCCGAAGAGCTCTGAGAAATAGGCCGCCTGCGGGCCATACATGGCGTTGTGACCCAACGCGACGCCAAGCACGATCGCCAGCCAGATGATCGGCTCGGATCGACTCTCGATCAGCCAGAAGAACGGAAACGCGTAGGCCAACGAAAACGCGGCGCCAAACAGATACACCGGACGTCGGCCGACGCGGTCCGATAGGTCGCCGAAGAACGGAATGGCGATGAGGCCGACCAGGGCCGCGGCCGTCACTCCCCACAGCATCGTCTCGCGCGCGAGGCCCAGGACGGTTGGCCCGTAACTGAGGACGAACACCGTGTAGATGTAGAACAAACCGTTTTCGGCGACGCGCATGCCCATCGCCAGGAGCATGTTGCGGCGATACTGGCGAACCGCGACCACGATCGGCCGCGCCTCCTGACGCGCCGCCTGCTGCACCTCGAGGAACGCTGGCGTTTCGGCAATCTTCAGTCGGATGAAGAGCCCGACGGCAACCATCGCAATGCTGAGAAGAAACGGCACGCGCCAACCCCAGGCAAGAAACTGGCTCTCCGTCAGTTGCGTGCTGAACAGACCAAACACAACCGTCGACAGGAACAGGCCTGCGGGCACACCCATTTGCGGCCACGCCCCGGCGAGTCCCCGGCGTCCACGCGGTGCATGTTCAACGGCCATCAACACCGCGCCCCCCCACTCGCCGCCTACGCCAATGCCTTGCGCGAAGCGCAAAATCACCAACAGGATGGGCGCCCAGACGCCAATCGCGTCGTAGGTCGGGAGCAGGCCGATGAAAAAAGTCGCAACGCCCATGATGCCCAGCGAATACACGAGCATCGCTTTGCGTCCGATGCGGTCGCCGTAGTGCCCGAACACGATGCCGCCGATGGGACGGGCGACAAAGCCCACGGCAAACGTGCCGAAGGCGGACAGCGTTCCGACCATCGGGTCGACGGTCGGGAAGAACAGTCGGTTGAACACCAGCGCGGCGGCGGTGCCGTAGAGAAAGAAGTCGTACCACTCGATGGCGGTACCGATGAAGCTGGCGAGGATGACCGGGCGGATCGCGCGAAGATCGCTCATTCTCGCCGGAGGTTCGCTACTTCGCGCCAAACCGCTGCGAGTCGTCAAACACCACTGAGACCTTCACACCGGCTGCAGGGGTCACAGCAATCGGCTTTCCGCCTTTACCGTACGTGGCCCACGGTGTTCCCGTCGGAGGTGGCCCGGCGTTACCATCGTAGATTGCCTTTTCGTCGTACACGGTTACCACGTACACCGGAGTCGCACCCAGGCCCTTGAACGTCGTCGCGGCACCGTTCTTGGTGATCACTTGCATCATCATCGGGCGACTCTCCTCGGTGGGGTTCGGATGATCGAAGAGGAACACCGAGATCTCGTGCGTATCGTCGACGACGCCCTTGCCTTTGTAGGTGGCGCTCACTGTCAGTTCGCCTGCCTGTTCGCCAATCAGAATGACGACGGGTACCAGCAGCATCGTGGCAGCCAGCAACCAGGCCGTCGAGACTCTCGCACGCATAGGGCCTCCAGTGTCCCGCGTGATGCGGGCGGTCTACTTCAGACGACGATTGTAGTCGACGAAGTTGCTGAAGCTGTCTGACGGAAGATCAGAGTCAGCCAAAAACTCTGCGGTCCCTGCCGGGCCTTGGACGTCGAGCACCATCGGCCCGAGACCCGGCTCGATGGTCAGTTGAAACCGGAAAAACTGGCAGCACTGGCGCTCGGTATCGAGCACACGCGTGATCGCCTGTAACGTTTCGCTCGACGCCGCGAATCGGAGCCGGAGCCCCTCGTCCAGTCGCTCGTACGACTCAGCGCGGCTAAGAAGCCCCGGCAACAGCTCACTGGCGCGGCTTTGACGCTCACCGGGTAACAGCGTGCAGGCAATTGGCAGGTCGCTCATCCTCCTAGCCTCCCTGAATTTTCGTCAACGCGCGGGGTCCGCCGTCGCCGCCGTGCGATGCGCCGGCCCATACAAGACGCGTCCGGGCCGAGCCGCGGTCATCGCGCCGTTCTCGAAAACAACTTCGCCGTTGACGATCACCACCGACACACCCTCGGCGTACGCGTGTGGTTTCTCGAACGTCGCGGTGTCGCGTACCCGGGCCGGATCGAAGATGGCGAGGTCTGCCTTCAGCCCGTGGCGAATCACTCCGCGATCGCTCAGCCCCAGGCGTTGCGCAGGCAACGCGGTCATCTTCTGCACGGCGGTCTCGAGCGACAGGAGCTTCTTCTCGCGCACATAGACGCCCAGCACGCGAGAAAACGTCCCGTAGCTTCGGGGATGCGGATGGTTCTGGTTGAAGATGGGAATCTCGCCATCCGAGGCAACCATCGTGGTCGGATGCACCAGGATGCGCTGCAGGTCGTCCTCGCTGATGGCATGGAAGATCCCTTGCGCGCCGCCTTGCTCCACGATCCACAAGGCTGTCTCGGCAGCATTGTCGAGCGTGACCGGCAAGCCGCGGCCCTGCGTTATCTGGGCCAGGTTCTTGCCGGCGAGCGACGGGTCGAATTGACAGCTCGACACGACGACGTTCTTCGGGTCACCGCCGCCGCGCTCGTCACGGATGATGGCAACGGTCTCGAACTTGATCTTCGCACGCAGATCCGAATTCTTCAGCCGCTTGAGAAGCGCCTCACGACCGCCTTCCTGCGCCCACGCGGGCAGCAGCGCCGACCCGATGCTGGTCGCCGATGCGGTGTAGGGGTACTGGTCGATCGTCGCGTCCACGCCACGCGCGCGTGCGTCATCGATCATTTTCAACGTGTCGACCGATCGACCCCAATACTTTTTGCCAACGATCTTGTGGTGCGTGACCTGCGTTGGCAGTCCGCCTTGCTCACCAATGGTGATCGTCTCTCGAACGCTGTCGAGCACCTTGGACGCTTCGTCGCGCATGTGGGAGGTATAGATGCCGCCCATTCGGCCGGCGACCTTTGCGAGCTCCACGACCTCCGCCGTGGGCGTGAAGGTGCCGGGAACGTAAAACAGTCCGGAGCTCAGCCCGAACGCACCGTCTTCCATACCTTGACGCACCAGACCACGCATCTTCTCGATCTCGTCAGGTGTCGCTGCCCGATCGACTTCTCCGATCACACTGGATCGAATCGAGCCCTGGCCGATGAAGCTGGCAAAGTTCGGCGTGATGCGGGTGGCCGCCACTTTGGCGAGGAACGGACCGAGCGGAACTGCCGAGCCACCATCGGGTCCCTCGATCAGCGTCGTGACCCCCTGCCGTACGTAGTTGTCGGCGGTCGGTACCTCGAAGATTCCGCGGCGCGCATGCGTGTGAACGTCGATGAACCCGGGCGACACCACGAGGCCCTTGGAGATCGATGACGCGCCCGCCTTCGTCGGCGATGAGGGCGCAATCCGCGCGATGGTGTCGCCCCGGACCCCGATATCCGCTCGATACCACGGGCTGCCGGTGCCATCGACGATGCGTCCGCCGCGAAGGATCAGGTCGTAGCGCGTTGACTGAGCGGCGACGTGCCAGGTGAAGGCGGCGTTGCTACGAAAGCCAGCGTTCCGAGAGCCAGGAGTGCTTTGCGCATGGCGGAATATAGATCGGGTTCCAAGCGAGCTCATCCACGGTTCCACGGCCCTGGATGGAACGGACTTCGCAGCGGGAAGGTTCGCGCTTATAATGCGCGGGTTTCTTGCCGGAACCAGGCGGCTGAGGTGCCACCATGACGATCATCGAACGCTTTCTTTCCGAGCTGGATCGCGAGGCGGATCGCTCGCGCCGCACGCTCGAAAACATGCCCGAGTCGAAGAAGGACTGGAAACCGCACGAGCGATCGATGCCGTTTGGC
Organism: uncultured Acidobacteriota bacterium; assembly: GCA_963734095.1. Lineage (GTDB taxonomy): Bacteria > Acidobacteriota > Vicinamibacteria > Vicinamibacterales > UBA2999 > JACCSI01. The sequence continues at coordinate 285,898 of CAVTGK010000043.1, forward strand.
TATCTTGCGGAGCTGGTCGCGACGATGCCGAACTGGCTGGCCATGACGATCGATCGTGATGAGCTCGACCTCAAGCCCCCGGCCGGCCAGGGTATTCCACGGGAACCCCTCAACAGTCGCGACGACTACCTGCGCGCGCACGACAAGGCCGTTTCAGCCGCACGCGCCGCCCTCCAGAAGACGAACGTGGACTTCCTCGAGACCCACTGGAAGCTGCTCGTCGGCGGCCAGGTCGTCCTCGACACGCCCCGGCACGAAATGCTGCGCGACACGCTCAACCACCTGGCCCACCATCGCGGGCAGATGACGGTCTACCTCAGGCTCCTGGGCGCGAAGGTGCCGGCGCTCTACGGTCCGTCGGCGGACGATCAGCGCTTCTGAGACCTAGGGCTGCGTGAAGTTGATCACAACCGTCACGACAACCGGCACCGGGCACCCCGTTCAGAAGCGTCGGTCGGTACTCCCACTGACGCACCGCGTCGAGCGCCGCCTGATCGAGCAACGGAACCGATTTCACCACCCGGGCGTCAGCGACTTTTCCGTCCTCGCCGATCGTCGCCTCGACCGTCACAGCGCCTGTGACACGTGCCGAGCGCGCAATCGCTGGGTAGACCGGGGCGACGTCTTTGATTTTGATGGGGGGGCGGATGTTGCCCCCGACGCGAACCGCGCGCTTCGCGGCCAGGGCCGCTTTGGCCCGCGCGGCGGCGTCGGCCTTCGCCTTGGCGGCCACAGCCTCGGCCTTTTCCCTCGCCGCGACCGCATCGGATGCGGCTTTGTCGCCTGCTTCTTTGGCCGTGCGTGCCAACGCTGCGGTTCGTTCGTACGACTTGAGCCACTGGTCCGCTTGCGCTTTCAGTTCGGCATCGAGCGCGGCTCTGAGCGTCCTGCGCCGCCTTCATCGACTCCCCGGCATATTGTCCGGCGCGTTCGGCCGTCGCCTTCTGGAGCGCCGCCCGGGCGGCCGCGATGTCGTCGTTGGGCGGCGCCCCGCAGCCGACTGCCATCATCAGCCACGCCGACCGCAACCGCCCAACCCTTCGCAGTCACACGCATGATGCTCCCTCCTTGTACCATCCCCACCGCGCCCGGCCGCCAGACTGGTCGGATATTACACCTGCCGCCCCCGGTGACCGCCACGCGGACGCCGGCGCCTGATGGATCACGACTGTGTGATTGAACGCGGCCACCTGCGCCTGCCATGATCGCCCCGATGACGCACCGCGCCAACGAACCGGCGAGCGACCGAGGACTGCTGCGCGTCAGGCACGGCCGCGGCCATCACCGCGTGACGTTCGTCGAACTGTTCTTCGACCTGGTCTTCGTATTCGCTGTCACTCAGCTCTCGCACTCGCTCATCGAGCACTTCTCCGCCCTCGGTGCACTACAGACGCACTTTGCTCACGCTCGCGGTCTGGTGGACGTGGATGTACACCACGTGGGTCACGAATTGGCTTGATCCCGACCGATTGCCCGTTCGCGTGGCGCTCCTGACGCTGATGTTGCCGGGGCTGATTCTGTCTGCGTCCATTCCTCACGCCTTCGATACGCGCGGGCTCGCGTTTGCCGGGGCGTACGTCGTGATCCAATGCGGCCGCACGATCTTCGTCTTGTGGGCAGTGCGCAGTCATCAGATCATGACCCGCAACTTCCAACACATCCTGGTCTGGCTGAGTGTTGCCGGCCTGGTCTGGCTCGCGGGCGCGTTCGTGCAGGACGCGCAGCGGCTCCTGTTGTGGAGCATTGCCCTTGCGATCGACCTCGCAGCCCCATGGGCCGGGTACTGGGTTCCGGGGTTCGGTCGTTCGACGACGACCGATTGGGACGTCGAGGGCGGGCACATGGCCGAGCGCTGCGCGCTCTTCATCATCATCGCGCTGGGTGAGTCGCTGCTGGTCACCGGCGCCACGTTCGCGGGACTGCCGTGGACCACCGAGGTCTGTACTGGCCTTGGTCGTCTCGTTCTTCAGCAGCGTCGCCATGTGGTGGCTGTACTTCGACACGAGCGCGGACGTCGGCACCCGCACCATCTCGGCGTCTCGTGATCCCGGACGCGTCGCGCGACTGGTCTACACCTATATTCACCTGCTGCCCGTCGCCGGCATCATCCTCGCAGCCGTCGGCGACGAGCTCGTCCTGGCACACCCGCTGGGCCACTCCGAGTGGCCGACCGCCATCGCCGTCGTCGGGGGACCGCTTCTTTTTATCTCAGGCGCGTGGCTGTTCAAGTGGGCGATCGTCGGCCGTCCGCCAGTTTCGCCGCTCGTCGCCATCGCCTCGCTCGGCGGGCTGCTCGCTTCCGCTCCGCTCATGCCGCCGCTCGTGCTGATGGCGCTGGCGACGGTGGTGCTGGTCGGCAGCGCGATGTGGGAAGCCCGCACGGCCGCTGCGTGTCCGGTGCCTACGACGTCGGTGGCGGCACATCCGCCGGCGCCATAGAAATCTCCGAAGGCCAAAGTCGCTCTTCTACCCGGTTTGAGGCGGAGCTTCGCTAGCGTCGCGTCGAGCGACGATCCGCAAGTTGGCCTTGCGCCGACGAGAGGGCGTCGGAGGGACGCTCTCCTGTGTGGGGGCAAGCGCCGCACTGAGTGCAGTCGCGAGGTGGGGCGCGATCATTTCGAGCATCCGACTCTGGTCGAGGGTGAACGGTTCCGATCGGTACAACGTCATGACGCCGACATTCGAACCGTCGTGGATGAGAGGAATGGACATGGCGACGAGGGCGGCCGCCTCGTGACCGGACAAGTCGATGCGCGCGTCTGAATTGATGACACTCCGCGCATTCGCCGCCACCCAGCCCGTCAATCGCTGACCCATTGAGATGAGGAGTCCCGCCAGTTGGCGGGCGGCGGGGCCGGCCGTGAACTCCGCCACGAGCCAATTCTGCTTCGGGTCATGAACGAAGATCGCAAGGCTCGAACCGGGCGCGATGTGGCGGATGTGACCCCAGGCCAGCGCCCCGATGTCGCCCACGGTCGGCGTTTGCGACGAGATGCGCGCCAGGCTGACGAACGCGAGCAGTTCCTCGGCTTGCTGGGGGGATGGGTCAAACCGCGCGGCCATTGCGCGCTCGGACGACGTCGATCGGGTCGCTCCGCGAAGCCGTTGCAGGGCGTGCTGCAGGGGCGGCGCCGGCGCCGCTGGCGGTGCGATGTCTCGATGCACCTGCACGAACATATCCACCACGGCAGGATCGTACTTCGTGCCTCGCTCCTTCGCGATAATCCCGAGCGCTTCTGCGTCGCTCAACGCAGCCCGGTACGGTCGATCCGAGGTCAATGCGTCGAAGCAATCCACCACCGACAGAATCCGCGCGCCCAGCGGAATGTCTTCGCCGCGGAGGCCGTTGGGGTAGCCGCTTCCGTCCCAGTTCTCGTGGTGTGCGCGGACGATCGGGACCACCGGGTACGGGAAGTCGATTGACGACAGAATGTCGGCGCCAACGTCGACGTGCGACTTCATCGTCTCGAACTCGTGAGCATTGAGCTTGCCCGGCTTGTTGAGAATGTGCTCCGGGATTGCGAGCTTGCCCGTGTCGTGCAGCAGCGCGGCGGCCTCGATCGCCTCCAACGTGGGCTGGTCGGTGACGTTCAACGCTCGCGCCAGCCCCATCGCGTAGGCCTGCACTCGCTGGACATGTTCGCTCGTCACGCCGTCCTTGGCCTCGATCGCGGTCGACAACGCTCCGATCGTCGACAGGTACAGCTGGTTGACTTTCGCCACATGGCGATGGGCATCGTCTACCCGACCAAGCCAGGATCTCATCGCCAGGTAGCAGACGAGGATCAGCGGCATCACGGCGACAATGCCGAATAGCCCGACGCCGCGGACCAGCACGATCAAGAAGAACGATGCGGAGGCGGCGGCGAGGTAGTTGAGCGAGATGATCGCAAAGTGCTCCCGCCAGACCTGAATCGGATTGCCGCCCTTCGATAGCCCGACGACGAGTGCCAGGAGCCCCGAGTTCAGGCCGAAGTACACCACCGCCAGACACGCCAGAGGAAGCATCGTCGTGGCATCGGGAGTCCACGATGTTCCGCTCAAAGGACCGACACCCGACAACGCATAGTAGGTTTGGGCCCCGCTCCACAACGCAATGGCATTGCTGGTCACGTTGAACAGCACTTGTCGGGCGCTGTTGCGCCGACGGCACGACATGACGAGGCTGTCGGCGGCAATCGTGATGGTGGCCGGAGCCGGACCGAAAACCAGCGCCGACGTGATGAAGAAGGTATCGGAGATCGAGAGGTAGACTGGCACGCCGGGGATCTTCAGGGCGAAGGACGCTGCCACGATGGCGAGCACGCCCAGCGCGATCCAGCCGGCAGGGTTCGGCGCGTCCCAGAGCCCTCTGATCGAGTGGCCGAGTAACCAGGAACCCCAGGGCCACGACGACAGCGATAAAAGCAGTCGCCCGACGCGGATGAACTCGTAGCGCCGCCGGTGAAGAAGCCTGTATCACAGTTCGAGTACTCAGCGCGGCGGATCGCCGCCAGCCAACGAGTCTCCCCAGATCATCTGCTGCCCGTCGGACTGCTGGTCGCCCCAGAGCATTTGCTGCGCGGCCGCCCCATCGCCCCAGAGCAACTGATCACCCCAGAGCATTTGTTGCCCGTGCGCGTCGAAGATCTGATCGCCCCAGAGCAGCTGGTCGCCCCACAACAACTGCTGCCCGTCCGCGCCGTACACCTGATCTCCCCAGAGCAGCTGCAGCGGGGACGTGACGCCCAGCGGATTCTGCAGTCCGACCTGATACAGGAAGCCAGAGGTGACCGACCGGAACAACGTGTCGAGCGTGCCGATTGCGGGCAGCAAGAGGATCCCGGCGCGAGTATAAAGTTGTTGCGCAAGGGTGCCGTGGTCGATGTAGGCCATCCCACCGGCCCTTGCCACGACTCCACTGATCGCCGTCGTTGGCAGTGCACCCGTCAATGGATTGGAGACGAGGCGACGGGCTCCCCACAAGTTGATGCTGCCGGCCCCGCCCGCCATGAGTCCTTCGTCCATCGGTGACGCCGTGAGCTGGAGCGCCAGCTTCGCGTGAAGGGCCGTGAGTCCCGGACTGGCCTCGAAAAGCAGCGCGAGACCGCCGCTCACCATCGCCGCCGACATACTCGTGCCGCTCATTCGATAGTAGGCGTTGCGCGACGATCCAGCCACGTGCTGAGAGGAATAGGTTCGGGCCAGATAACTGTTGGAAGCCTCGAGCGAGACGATCTTATTGCCGGGAGCGACCAGATCGGGCTTGACGCCCATGTCGTACGGTGTCGGACCACGCGAACTATAAGTCGTGATTTCATCATCCGTGCGCACGATCGTGTTGAACGTATTCAGCGCGCCAACTGTGATCGCGGCCGGTGAGTTGCCAGGCGATGTGATGGTGCCGAAGAGGCGAGTGCCGCTCGTCATGCCGCGATTACCAGCGGAGGCAACGACCACGATACCGGCTTGGACCACGCGCGCAATCGAGGAGCAGAGGGGATCGACCACGCAGGGTGCGGTCACGGGATGGCCAAGCGAGAGGTTGACGACGCGGATGCCGTATCGCCGCCGATTGGCGACGACCCAATCCAGACCGGCAATCACGTTGCTCGTATACCCGCTGCCGTTGGCGCCAAGCACTCGGACGTTGACGAGGTGCGCTCCCGGGGCCACGCCGCCGCTGTACTCGGGCGTGACTCTCGTCGCCGCCGACCCGAGTCCCGCGACGATGCCAGCGATGTGAGTGCCATGGCCGTACGCATCGGTCGTGGCGCTGTCTCCTGGCACAAAGCTCACGTTCGCGACCACCTTGTTGGCAAGCGCGCGATGCGGTGAGATTCCTGAATCGACGATCGCTACGCCCACGCCGTTTCCCGTCACGCCTGGATAAGCGAGGCCCAACAAGCCTGACCCACCTGACCGCGCCTGATCGGCGCCCATCGCGCGGTCGGAAACGACCATCATGGGAGCGACGTTCACGTCGCCCGCAATGGATTTGATCGCGGGAATGCTCGACAGGGCAGCGATCTGCGCCGCACTGGCCGAGACCACGACGTAGTTGTCGAGGGTCCGGTGGATGGTGAGCCCTTGCTGGCGCGCAACTTCCAGGACCTCGGTAACTTCTCCACCGAGAATCAGTCGGACCGGTTCGCGCGGGGCGAAGAGCAGTCGCGAAACAACCTCGAGGCCCAGAACGACCGGGGACGGCTGGGCTGCGGAGACAGAAATGTTCGTGAGGGCAACGAGCGCGGCGAGGACCGCACAGGGCACAGAGGGCAGACGACGGTTACTGTCGCCTCTCGTCCGACAGACGTGCCGTTTAGGGGACTTCATGAGACAGATGTCCCTCAAACCTCAGCAATTACAATGCCTGCGGATTGGATTCCCTAGACTGCTGTTAACTTATTGACCGCAAACAAGTTCATCGCCGGGTGTGCAACTGACAATTTTGGCGTGATGATCCGTCTTGAAACAGCCAGGCCCCGACTCGCGGCCCAGGCTTACGGAAGTTCTTTTATTGCAATAGTTTGCGAAGGTGTGCACTATGTCGGTACGCGGGTGGGCACTTAAGTGAACAGTCGCGCCGCCGACGACGGTGAAGCGCGTGCCCTTCCGCAGCCCTCGAGCCGACAGTCACTGGCTGATCGTGGACTGATAGCACTCGCTCGACAGCACGACGTTCGAGGTCGCTTCATGAATGACTCGGAAGGAAGTCGAACTCCGAGCCGACTGGAAACGCCTCGACACTGGAAAGGCTCTTCCGTCAGTTACCGCAGCGGCTACCGCCACGTGCTGGTGCTGCACGACATCGAAGGACACACACACGAGGAAATCGCACGCCTTCTCGACATCGAGCCTGGCACCTCTAAGAGCCAACTGTCGCGCGCCCGCAGCCTCTTGCGCCGTTGGTGGAGTGGTCCGGCTGAGGAACTGCGACATGGCTGACGAACGCTGACACGACATCTGATGCATTGCCTGCGGTTCGGTCTCTGCCGCGCGGACATCGAGCCCCCGCCAGAGAGCCGAGGCTCATATCATCGCGGCTCTTCGTCGCGACGGTCTGCTCTCGCCATCGCGCCGCAGCCGAAGTCGTCCGTTGCTCGCGCTCGCGGCGGGCATGTTGCTTTTCATCGCAGGGTGGGCCTTCGGCAACCTCGGGACTCAACCCTCGACCAGGTCCGATCCGTCGGTTTTGCGCTCCTTACTTGTCCGGGACGCTCGACGGTTGACGGTGCCGAGGAAGCTGCGCTCGTCGACGAGAGCCACCGCGGTGGGCGATGGGGCTACGCCGCGCTGGACGTGAGGTCAGCGGGGAGCGACTCGCGGACGCCATGCGGATCGTTCAAACCGCGGCCCCCGGAATGACACCGAACGCGTGAGGGGGTTTCTTTCTCATCTCAGCCGCCTCACTCGACGAAGCCGAGGCTATCGCACGTACGTGTCCACACGCTAGACGTGGCTGCGTGATTGTCGTTCGGTCCATCGACGCCACTTGAACGATTCGCCCATCGTCCGACCGACACGATGCAACCCTAAGGCCGACGGCCCGCACATATCCTCATGACCCTCAGTCATGGAGGATTGATGATGTCGACGATCCATCTCGCTCGGCTCGTTGGTGAATGACGATCCACTGAACGCGGTGACAGCGCAGTCGTCACGCGTGGAATACACGACCCTCGCTGCTCGTTCAGCTGTCGGCGCCGAACTTGGATAAGGCCATTGCCTTCTATACGCAGACACTCGTTTCAGCTCACCGAGCGTCGAGACGATCTGAAGTTCGCCCACTTGACCACGAATGTGCCGGGCGTGGAGTTTGGACTGAACGAGACAGTGCGCGGATCCCGGCCCGGCGGGCTACATCAGCGTTGCAGATGTCGCCGCGCCGGAGGTCTCAGCAAGGGCGTGGTGTTCGACGGCGCGACCGTGGTGATTCCTGGCAAAGTTTCCCTTGCCGGCTTCAAGGATCCCGACGGCAACCGTCTACGACTCGCGGGGCCCCCACCTGCAAAATAGGTCCAGCAACAAGAGCTTCGTGGCTTCGCGCCCTTCGTGGCTAACGTTTCCGCGCTTCTGTGCTTCCGTGCCTCTTTCTCTGTGTCTCTGAGTCTTCGAGGCCTGTCGATCGATCAGGAGAGGCCTTGCGGTAGGCCCGCGGGCTCATCCCGAACTCGGCACGAAATGCCCGATTGAAGTTCGACACGTCGCCAAAGCCGGAGTCGAGCGCGATGTCGAGCACGCGTTCGTCGTCGTCGCAATCGAGGCGCATCGCAGCCTCACGCAATCGAGCCCGCAAGATATAGCGATGCGGCGTGAGGCCGGTGATTCGCTCGAAGGTCCGCAGGAAGTGAAACGGGCTCAGGCGTGACTCGTGGGCGAGGCGGTCCAGCGTCAGCGTCCCATCCAAATCGCGTTCGATGACGCGAACCGCCCTGGTCACTCGTTCGCCGGCGCTCGCTGAAAGACCATCCTCCATCGACTGTCCCGCGGTGACACGCAACGCATGTCCCGCCAGCGACAGCCCAATCTCGTGCCAGTCGACGTGCGATGACCCAAGCAAGCCGGCGCACGCCCGCGAGACGAGCGGCGACAGGTCTCGAAGCGACGGGACACTGACGGCGCGAAATTCGAGGCTCCGACCGCTGACGCCGACGTCGGCCGCAATGCGTTCGAAACACTCCGGCGCGTAACCAGAAGGCCAGACACCGATCACCAACCGCGTGCTCGTGGCCGCATTCGAAGGCATTGACCGGCGTTGCCGAGCATCAAAGAGCCAGGCGTCAGCAGCACCTCAGCGTTTTTCGATCGGTATTGGAACGTGCCGGAGGCGACGAGGGCAATCGAGTAGTAGTTGTGACACTCCTCGAACCGGCGATCCTGCGGGCCGGACGTGCACACGACATCGGCGACGCTCCAGCCGTCGCCGGTCGCGAGGATGCGGGCGGTCGTGGAGCCGATGCTTCCATTTCGCTCCCGCTCGGCGACCGCGTGTTCAACCTCGGCTGCAATCCTCAACCGTTCGGCTCCCTCTCACAGCAATTTTAGCCAAGAACTCATAGGGGCCTCGCTCATATACCTAGATGGTAAGAGATGTTCTCCCATTACGAACGTCTACGGAGGTCAACGTGAAGCTCACCCGCATCGTCGACGAAGGATATGGAGAAAACGCCTGGCATGGAGCCAACCTGAAGATGGCGCTCGCAGACGTCACGCCCGAGCTTGCGTTCTGGCGGCCTGCGCCGGACCGTCACAACATCGCGGAGATCGCGTTGCATCATGCGTGGTGCACGCGATCGGTGCGCGGACAGCTGTCGTCGCCGCCAACCGAGCCGTTCCTGCTCGACGGCGAAGATTGGTTCGCCGTTTCCAAAAACGGCCGGGTCACATGGCCTCAGATTCAGGCGGCGGTCAACACTGAGCAAGACAAGCTCTCGTCAGCCGTTTCATCGTTGAAGAACGACGCCCAGCTGGATCTCGTGCTCGGCATCACATGCCACGCGATTTATCACGCCGGACAAGTGCAGCTCATCAAGCGTCTGCGTAAGGAGTAACGACATGGCTTCGATCAGAAAGGAATTCACCGTCAACGCCAGCCCCGACGATGTCTGGAACGCGATTCGCGAGGTGGGCGCCATCCACACGCGCCTGGCACAAGGATTCGTGACCGACACGCGCCTCGAAGGCGATTCGCGGGTCGTGACGTTTGCCAACGGGGCGGTCGTGCGCGAGCTCATCGTGGACGTTGACGACCACGCACGTCGGTTGGCCTACGCCGTCGTCGAGTGGCAGACGACGCATCACAACGCGTCGTTTCAAGTGTTCGACGACGGCGACGGCAGTCGGGTTGTGTGGATTACTGACCTGCTGCCGAACACGCTCGCCGACACGGTGAGCGGCTTCATGGAACAAGGTGTGGCTGCGATGAAGCGGACCTTGGACGCGGTGGCTAGGAGCCTTGACGGCCCGAATTCCTCGAAAGACGAGTCAAATTCTCTCCGGCAAGGCGACTGCCCCGCGGATGCGAAACAACATAGTGGGTAGCGAGGCGGAGCGCTCTGACATGCTGCGGGTCTGAGGCGAAGCCTCGCTACGGTATGATCGGGCTTCCCCATCGAGGAACGCGTCATGACCAACCGGGACATCACTCGACCACTGACGAGACGAGAGCTTTTGCGCGGAGGCGTCGCCGTCACAGGGGCTGCGCTGTTCGGGTCCTCGATTGCGTCACTGGTCGAGCCACCAGTGGCAGCGATGCGGCAACCAGCGACTCCAGCGGGCGACCCGCTGGCCCAGAGTCGAGCCGCGATGGCGAAGGTGCCAATCGAGGTGCTCAAGCTCACCGATCGCCTGACGATGCTGTCGGGACCGGGCGGCAACGTGGTCGTTCTCCCGGGCAGTGACGGAAAAGTCGTCGTCGATACGTTCGTGCAGTCGGTGTGGCCGATGCTGAGCGAGGCACTGGCCAGTCTCAGCAAGGACGCGGTCAAGCTCGTCATCGATACCCATTGGCACTTCGATCACTCGGACAACAACGGCGCGTTTCAGAAGATCGGGCGCCGCGATTCTGGCGCACGAGAACACGAAGACGCGCATGGCGCAAAGTCACAGCCTGTTGGGGATGAATATCCCGGCCTCACCGCCCGAGGCCTTGCCAACGCAGACCTTCAAGACCACGCATGCGTTGACGCTGAACGGCGAACAGATCGCGCTCGGCTACGTACCGCCGGCTCACACCGACACCGATATCTATATTCACTTCACCAAGGGCAACGTGCTCCACCTTGGCGATCTGTACTTCAACGGCAGCTACCCGTTCATCGACGCGTCGACAGGCGGCCGGATGAACGGCATGATTGCCGCCGCCGAAACCGGCATCAAACTCGCCAACGCTACGACGAAGATCGTTCCCGGCCACGGCCCGCTGGGCGATCGCGCGTCGCTGACAACCTATCGCGACATGCTGTCGACGGTCCGGGATCGCGTGCAGAAGCTGAAGTCGAGCGGCCAGACGCGCGATCAAGTCATCGCGGCCAACCCCACCGCCGAGTTCGATGCGGCCTGGGGCAAGGGCTTCATGGATCCCAAGCGGTTCGTAGGATTCGTGTGACACACGCTTTAGATAAAGTGGTCGCGACCATGCGACACTTGTTCATCTGCACGCTGCTTTGTATTCTGCCGATACCAGTACTCGCTCAAACCACGCGTTCACTCCCTCAGCCGCGCCAAGCCAAGCGTTCGGATCTTTCCAGGAACTCCGCCCAGGTGCTTGACTGGGAAAATCGCGTGATGGCCAACGACCCGAAGGTCCGGGCAATCGCCGAAGCCGCCCTGGTCCAAGGGGCGGGGCGTTCGCTGCCTTTGCTGAGACGATTCCTCAACCGTCGCAATGAAGACCTGCATCTGGAGACTTTTGAAATCATCCGGCGGATCGGTCCGCCGGCCATTCCGCTGCTGGTGGAACTGCTTCGGCATGAGCGGGTCTCCTTCCGGCGCAGCGCCGCTGATGCCTTGATTGACCTGGCGCCCGATACAGAATGGATTCAACCGGCGTTGAGACGGGCACTGAGAGACGAGGATTCGATGGTCGCGGGCGATGCCGCACGTGCCCTGGGCGCTTTGGGCCAGAGGGCCAGTCCTTCGGTACGCGCTCTAGTCAAGACTCTCTCGCACGAGGATCCATACGTCCGCATCTACGCGGCGGAGGCCTTGGCGTCCATCGGTCCGAAGGCGGGCGCGGCGACCAGGGACCTCGCCAGAGCCTTGGGCGATCCGATTCCCGGCGTCCGATGGGCGGCGGGTGAGGCCCTCGCAAGCATCGGCCCGGCCGCGCAGTCCGCTGTGCCGCAGTTGATCGAAGCTCTGAAGGATGAATTCCTCTATGTGCGCATCTGCGCGGCCGGGGCGCTGGGAAGCATCGGGCCGAAGGCACAGACGGCCCGGGAGGCGCTGAGAGCGGCCGCAAACGATCCCACACTGCGTAACGAAGCTGAGTGGGCGTTGAATCGAATCGCTGGCGTCGAGTCTGGAGAGCCTGTCGTCTCACCCCTTGTGCCCGCGCCTTCCGTCGCGCCCCAACCCCAGACGACGGTGGCTCAAACGGGCAATCCTCCGGTTGACTGGGATACGACCACTGGGCGGAACATCGTCTGGAGCGTCGAGTTGGGAAACGACACGTTTGGCCGTCCCGTGGTTGCCGGCGATGCGGTCTATGTGGGTACCGACAACGCCAGGCAAATGAACCCCGCCTTTCAGGAAGAGTGCGGCGTGCTCATGGCCTTTCGGGTGACGGATGGCGCGTTCCTTTGGCAGGACGTGGCCCCGCGAGTGGAGCGCGGCCTGCGGGAGTTCCTGCTGCCTTCGACGACAAGTGCGCCGTATGTGGAAGGGAACCGGTTGTACTATGTCACCGCCGAGTGCCAACTCCGTTGCCTCGACACGCAGGGTTTCCGCGATGGCGAGAACAGTGGTCCATATCGGGAAGAGGTCTTCCAGGACAACGCTGCGGCCGACATCGTCTGGGAGCTGGACATGTGCGCCCGCCTGGGTGTCTTTCCGCATGAAGCCTCCAACAGCGAAGTGTTGCCCGTGGGTGATCTGCTGATGGTCTCTACCTCCAACGGCCAGAATGAAGGCCATACGCGCGTCCCATCGCCGCGCGCCCCAAGTCTGATCGCGGTGAACAAGCACTCGGGCGAAGTGGTCTGGCGCGCCATCGGCGCGGGCGAGCAGGTGCTGCACGGCCAGTGGTCCAGCCCTGTGGCGGCCAACGTCAACGGGCGCATGCAGGTGCTCTTCGGCGGAGGAGATGGCTGGCTGCGCGCCTACGACGCGGCGTCGGGTCACGAAGTCTGGCGATTTGACGGCAACCCGAAAGACGCCCGCTGGCTTCCGCGCCCCGGCGTCCTTTCGCGCAGCTCTATCATTGCTTCACCGGTCTTCGCCGACGGCCGCGTCTTCGTTGCTATGGGGCAGGATCCTAGCGCACGGCAACGGACCTTCGTTGATTCATGCGATCAGTCCCAACGGCCAGGGAGACGTCACCGAGAGCAGGCTCCTCTGGACTTCTCGCGAGGTCGGCCGCGTGGTGGGAACGCCCATCGTGAAGGACGGTCTGCTGTACGTTGGGGACCTGGGCGGAACGGTTCATTGTCTGGACGCGGCAACCGGCGCCCACGTCTGGAAGCACGAGACGAACGAGGCCATCTGGGGATGCCTCCTGCTGGCCGGCGACCGGCTTTACGTTGGGAACGTTGAAGGCAGCATGACCGTTCTTCGTGCCGGACGGCGAAAGGAATTGCTGGCGCAGATCGAGATGGATGCGCCGCTCTATTCGCGTCCGGCGCTGATCGGCGATGCGCTTTATCTGGCCACCGCGCACCGGTTGTACCTCATCGCGGCAAAGCCTTGATCCAAAACGGCAGTTAACACAGCGCGGCCAAGCCGCGATCAGCTGCTGCATCTTCCAAGCCTTCGGACAAACAGAGCGCGCTCACGGGACCGCGTTGTCGCTGGCAGGGATGCCACCGAGCGCTTTGTAGAGCGCGATAACGCTCGTGAAGACGTTCGCTTCGGCCTGCGCGACTGCATCTTCCGCCTGCAACTGCGTGCGCTCGGCATCCAGGAGGTCCAGGAAATCGACGACGCCTTCACGGTAACGAACCCTCGCGATCGACGCCGCACGCCCGCTCTCGCGCGCCTGTTCGGCGAGTCTGACGAGTCGTTGCTGCTCCTCGCGGTACGAGACCAGCGCGTTCTCGGTCTCTTCCAATGCGCGAAGCACGACTGACCTCGAACGTGGCCGCCGCTTCCTGCGTCGCGGCTTCCACGCCGCGCAGACGCGCGCGCACGCTGCCGATGTCGAAGGCGGCCCAGCTCATCGCCGGCGTCACCGCCCAGGCGCGTGACTCGCCCACATCGAACAGGCTTGCCGCGTCCGGCGAGCAAGCCGAGGAACCCAGTGATCGTGATCCGCGGGTAGAGATCAGCCGCCGCCACGCCCTCATTAGCCGTGGCCGCAGCCAGTTGGCGTTCGGCCGCGCGCACATCCGGCCGGCGTCGCAGCAAAGTGTTTGGCTCCCCCACCGCCAACGCCTTGGTCAGAGGAGGATAGGCCCTCGGCGACAGGTCAGCGCCAAGCTCGCCGGGCCGAGTCGCGGTCAGCACGGCGAGCCGATGCTCGCGCTGCGCCGTGGCCGATCGAATCGGCGGAATGCTGGCCTCGATGGCGGCGACCCGCGCGGCGGCGCTGGCGACATCCTGCTCTTCGCCGAAACCGGCGTCGCGCCGCACTTGGGCCAGCCGCAACGTTTCCTGCTGGTTCGCCAGGCTGCGTTCGGCGACGGCCAACTGCTGCTGAAGGCCGCGAATCTCGAAGTAGTTCCTCGCGATCTCGGCCACGATGCTCACGCGCACATCGTCTGCCGTTGCCTCGAAGCTCTGCGCCGTGGCCACTGCGGACCGGATCTGCGAGCGCACCCGGCCAAACAGGTCGAGCTCCCAGAATGCGTCGAAGCCCGCCTGATAGATCGTCAGGCCCTGCGGCTCCGTCGGTGAAGCCGGGCACGACCTGATCGCGACGCTCGACGCTGGCGCCGGCGCCCACGGTTGGAAACCGATCGCGTGAGACCTCGTCGAAGACGGCACGCGCCTGTTGCACCCGCGCCACGGCGATACGCACGTCGTGATTGGTCGAGAGTCCGCGCGTCACGAGCTGGTCGAGCACCGGGTCGTCGAACTGCGATCCACCAGCGCAGGTCGAACGGCTGCTCGACGACCAGACGCCGGGGCGGCGTTGCGCATCACCGTCGGCGCGACGGCCGGTTGCAACGTACGGCCCGCGCGCGGCGCAGCCCGCCGCTCCGATCAACAAGACCATGAAGAAAACCAGACGAGCCATTCAATGCCCCTCCAGGGGCGCAACCGCCGGCACCACGGAGCGACGCTCACGCGCTGAGCCGCACGCCTCGACCGCGTCAGACGGCTGATCACGATGTAAAACACCGGCGTCAGGAACAAACCGAACAAGCGTCACACCCAGCATGCCGGCAAACACCGCAACCCCCATCGCTTGCCGGATCTCGAAACCTGGGCCCGACGAGAACACGAGCGGCACGACGCCCATGATGAAGGCCAGCGACGTCATCAACACGGGTCGCAGCCGGACGCGGCACGCATCGAGAATCGCGGCGAGCGGCGCCTCGCCTTCCGCTTCTCGCTGGCGTGCGAACTCGACGATCAGAATCGCGTTCTTGCACGCCAGTCCGGCGAGGACCAGGAAGCTGATCTGCGTGAAGACGTTGTTGTCGCCCTCGGTCAGCCACACGCCGGTGATGGCCGAGAACAGCGTCATCGGGCACGATCAGAATCACGCTGAGCGGCAGCGTCCAGCTTTCGTACTGCGCGGCCAGCACGATGTAGACGAGCAGGACGCACAGCGGGAACACGAAGATCATCGTGTTGCCCGACAGCAGCTCCTGATACGCCAGCTCGGTCCACTCGAAGGTCATCCCCGGCGGCAAGCGATCGCGCAGCACTTGCGCGATGGCGTCCTGCGCCTGACCCGAGCTGAAGCCCGGCGCTGGTCCGCCGTTGATCTCGGCCGCGGGATGCCCGTTGTAGTGCATCACCTGGTCCGGTCCGTAGCCGCGCTCGACAGTGACGAGCGAACCCAGCGGCACCATGACGCCCTGAGCGTTGCGCGTCTCGAGGCGGCGGATCTGCTCAGGCTGCATGCGGAACGACGACTCGGCCTGCACGTTCACCTGATAGGTGCGGCCGAATCGATTGAAGTCGTTGACGTACAGCGAGCCGAGGTAGACCTGGAGCGTGTCGAAGACCGACGTCAACGGCACGCCGTAGGTCTTGACGCGCTCGCGATCGACGTCGGTATCGATCTGCGGCACGTTGACCTGGAAGCTGGAGAACAGTCCCAGCGAGGGACGGCGCCTGGCGAGCCGCCTGCATCGAGCCTTGCACCTGCTGAGTACAGCTCCTCGAAGCCGGCGCTGCGCGCGATCCTCGACGAACAGCTTGAAGCCGCCGACCTGACCCAGCCCTTGAACCGCGGGCGGCGGGAAGATCGCGACGAACGCTTCCTGCATGCTCGCGAAGCGGCGCGTTCAGCGCACCGACGATGCCGCCGGCCGACAGCTCCGGCGAGTGTCGCTCGTGCGACGGGCTTGAGCGTCACGAACACGATGCCGGCGTTCGGCGCGTTGACGAAGCCGTTGATCGACAGGCCCGGGAACGCCACCGCGTTGGCGACGCCAGGATGCTCGAGCGCCATCGCCGACATCCTGCGAATGACCGCCTCGGTGCGATCGAGCGAGGCCGCATCCGGCAGCTGCGCAAACGCGACGAGGTAGTCCTTGTCCTGCGTCGGCACGAAGCCCGGCCGGAACGCGCGAGAAGCCGACGAAGGTCAGCCCGATCAGAGCCGAGATAGATCACGATGGCGACCGCGCTGACGCGCAGCACGCGCGACACGCCGCCGGCGTAGGCGGCCGACGCGCGTCCGAAGAAGCGATTGAACCCGCGGAAAAACCAGCCGAACAGCACGGTTGGCGACGCGCTGGACACCGATCCGGCGGAACGCTCGTGCGACTTGAGCAGCCGCGACGCGAGCGCCGGGCTCAGCGTCAGCGAGTTGAACGCCGAGATGACCGTCGAGATCGCGATCGTCAGCGCGAACTGACGGTAGAACTGCCCGGTCAGCCCGCTGATGAACGCCGTCGGGATGAACACCGCGCACAGCACCAGCGCAATCGCGATGATCGGCCCCGACACTTCCTCCATCGCCTTCCGCGTCGCCTCCATCGGCTCCTGCCCGAGCGCGATGTGCCGCTCCACGTTCTCGACCACGACAATCGCATCGTCCACGACGATGCCGATGGCGAGCACGAGGCCGAAGAGCGAGAGCGTGTTCAGCGAGAAGCCCATCGCCAGCATCACGGCAAACGTGCCGATCAGCGACACCGGCACCGCGACCAGCGGGATGATCGACGCCCGCCACGTCTGCAGGAACACCATGACGACAATGGCGACGAACAGGATGGCTTCGAAGAGCGTCTCGACCACCGCCTTGATCGACTCGCGCACGAACACCGTCGGGTCGTACACGATGCGGTATTCCACGCCTTCGGGGAACGTCGCCTTCAGCGTGGCCATGATCTCGCGCACCTGGTTCGACGCTTCGATGGCGTTCGAACCCGGACGCTGGAAGATGCCGATGCCGACCGCCTTCTGGTTGTCGAGCAGGCTGCGCAGCGCGTAGGCGTCGGCGCCCAGCTCGACGCGGCCGACGTCACGCACGCGCGTGATCTGCCCTTCGGGTGTGGCGCGAACGATGATGTCCGCGAACTCCTCTTCGGTGGTCAGCCGGCCGCGCGCGTTGATCGACAGCTGGAACGTCGTGTCCGACGGCGCCGGCGGCGCGCCGAGCACGCCCGCGGCCACCTGCACGTTCTGCTCGCGAATGGCCCCGACGACATCGCTGGCGGTCAGGCGGCGCGAGGCCAGTCGATCGGGATCGAGCCAGACGCGCATGCTGTATTCGCCGCCGCCGAACACCTGCGCGCTGCCGACGCCCGGGATGCGCGCGAGCTCGTCGCGCACGTGCAGGTGCGCGAAGTTCGAGAGATACAGGATGTCGTAGCGCTCGTCCGGCGAGACCAGGTGCACGACCATCATCAGGTCGGGCGACGACTTCTCGGTCGTCACGCCGATGCGCTGCACCTCGACGGGCAGGCGCGGCAGCGCCTGCGCGACGCGGTTCTGCACCTGCACCTGCGCGTTGTCGAGATCGGTGCCGACGCGCGAACGTGACGGTCAGCGTCATCACGCCGTCGGCCGTCGCTTGCGAGAACATGTAGAGCATGTCCTCGACGCCGGTGAGTCTGCTGCTCGAGCGGCGACGCGACGGTTTCGGCAATGACCCGCGGGTTGGCGCCCGGATAGATCGCGCGCACGACCACCGTCGGCGGCACGACCTGCGGGTATTCGCTGATCGGAAGCCGAAGCAGCGCGAGCGCGCCGGCAATCACGATCACGCAGCGACAGCACGGCCGCAAAGATCGGCCGATCGATGAAGAAGCGAGAGAAGTTCATGACGCGTCCTCATTGTGGCCAGCGGCGGCCACGTGCGTCGCTGGCGCCGCGGGTTCGTCCATCGCCACGATCACGGGGTCGACCTTGACGCCGGGCCGCACCCGCTGCAGCCCGTTGACCACGACGAGATCGCCGGCCTGCAGGCCGCTGCGCACGACGCGCAGGCCGTCGACCACGGGCCCGAGCGTGCACGGCGCGGTACTGGATGGTCTTGTCCGGCGCCGACGACGAACACGAACTTCTTGTCGAGATCGGTGCCGACGGCGCGGTCCTGGATCAGCAGCGCTTGCGACGATCCGCCGCCGGCGACTCGCAGCCGGACGAACAGGCCGGGCGTCAGGACGCCGTCCGAGTTGCGAAACACCGCGCGGCCGCGAATCGTGCCGCTCACCGGATTCAGCCGGTTATCGAGGAAGTCGAGGCGGCCCTTCGCGCGGGAATCCCTCCTCGTTGGCGAGCGCCATGCGAATCGGCAGGTTGACGTTGCGACCGTCCGTCCGGTTCGCCGGCATGCGCCGTGTATTGCAGGAAGATGCGCTCGTCGGCGTCGAAGTGCGCGTGAATCGGATCGAGCGACACGACGGTCGTCATCAGCGTCGCTTCGCCGGGACCGCTCGACACGAGGTTGCCTTCGGTCACCAGCGCGCGGCTCGACGCGCCCGCTGATCGGCGAGGTCACGCGCGTGAATTCGAGATTCAGCTCGACCGCGCGCAGCGCGGCTTCAACCGCCGCCACCTGCGCGGTGGATTCCTGCGCGAACGCGGCGCGGCGATCGTGTTCCTCTTGCGACATCGCGTTCTCGGCGCGCAGGCGCTCGGCGCGCTGCAGCTCGGACGCGGCGCGCTGCACGGTCGCGCGCGCGCGCATGAGCTCGGCGCGCAGACGATCGACTTCGGCCTGGAACGGCCGCGGATCGATCTGGAACAGCGAGTCGCCCTTCCGGACGATGGCGCCTTCCTTGAAACGCACCGCCGCCACGTAGCCGGAGACGCGCGGCCGCACCTCGACCGAATCAACCGCCTCGAGCCGGCCCGTGAACTCATCCCATTCGGTGATCTCGCGATCGAGCGCGGCCGCGACGGTGACCTGCGGGGGGGCTGGCGGGGCGGGCTGCGCCGACGTATCGGCGCAGGCGACGCTGAGTGCGAGGACTGCAATGGGCGCGAAGTGCGCCATCGGCGTGAGCGCGCAGCCAATGGCGTCACGACTGCGCGCAAATGATGCGTGTGCATGTCCATCGATCGTCGCGCGGCCTTCAACGGTGAACAATCGGGCAGGCGCAGCAGACGCAGATCGGGCTTGCGCGAGAGGCGACAGGCGCGACGTTCAGCGCGAGCCGGATCTACGACTTTTGGCCGATGCGGAGGGTCGCGCAGAAGTTGCCTGATAATGGAGCTATGGCAGCCACTGCAGCCGACCGGCGAATGCCTCGAGCCGAGCCGTGTCCACCTCGACTGATGTGGCGCGCGCTCCGACCACGAGCTCGCGCGCGAGACCAAGCGACCGCCGCCGCGCCGAGTGCTTCGCGCAAATCCAGACCGATGCGGTTCAGCTGGCGCTCGACCTGCTCGTGCGCGAGCCCGACATCGAAGGATTCTTCGGCGCGTTCACCAAGACTCTGGTCGAAGGAGTGCGAGAGCCACGCGTGCGGCGTCTGGCTGATCGACGAAGATCAGCAGGGCTGCGAGTTCTGGATGGCGTACCTGGACGATCGGCTGCTACACGCGTGACGAGCGCCGACTGGGACACGCTCACGCTGCCGCGCGAGAGCATGTCGGCGCACCTGTTCGACTACAAGCCGGGATGGAGCAAGACCGTCGACTACACGGGCGACGATCCGCGGCTGCCCGAAGCCGGTTCGCGCCTACAACCGCAGACGGGCGTCCAGTCGCTCGCCGTCGCGCCGCTCGTGCTCGGCGATCGAAATCTCGGGCTGGATCGGCCTGTCGATCGCCCGCGCGTCGGACTGCGAGCTTCAGTGGGCGTCGCGGTGCTCGAAGCCATGGCGCGCCAGGCGACGCTGGCGCTGCATCAAAGCCGGCTCGCCGAGCAGCGACGCCGAAGAGCGCCGCAAGGCGATTCTCGAGGAGCGCAATCGGCTGGCGCGCGACATCCACGACAACCTCGCGCAGGGATTCGCGGCCATCCTGATGCAGTTGCAGGCGGCGCAGCGCGAAGCCGGACCGCTGTCACCGGCTGTCGCCTCGAGCCTCGAGACCACCGATCGACGCTCGCCCGCAGCCACATGACCGAGGCGCGTCGATCGGTGTGCGCGCTGCGGCCCAACGTCGGCGACGGCGAAGACGTCGCAACCGCCCTCAAACGGATCGCCGACGTCGGCCGCCGGACGAGCGACCGTGCCGATCGATGTGAGCGTCGACGAGCTGCCGCGATTCGGCGGCGGGGTCGAACGGGAGATGATCGGCATCGCGCAGGAAGCGCTGACCAACGCCGTCCGCCATTCGCGCGCGCGGCGCATCACGATCTGCGCGTCAACCGTCCGCTCGATCGGCTTGCGCCTGTCGGTGGCCGACGATGGCCGCGGGATTGCCGGGGAGCGTCAGCGCCGCCGGCTTCGGCATGACGAGCATGCGGGAGCGCGCCGAGCGCATCGGCGCGTCGCTGACGATCGTCACCGCGCCGCGCAAGGGGACCGAAGTCGTCCTCGCCTGGGAGCCGGCGTCGCTGCCGACACAGGTCCATGTTGCCAGCTGACGTGACCGCGCCGCCAACGGCAAGGCGCGCGTCTTGCTGGTCGACGATCACGCGCTGCTCAGGACCGGCGTCGCCAACATCATCAACCAGGAAGCCGATCTGCGCGTGGTCGCCGAAGCCGGCAACGGCGTCGAGGCGGTCGAAGCGTACGAGCGCTACCAGCCCGACGTCATGCTGCTCGACCTGCGCATGCCGGAAATGGAGGGCGTCGAGGCCGTTCGGCGCATTCGCGAGCGCGATCCGCGCGCGCGAGTCATCGTGCTCGACGACCTACGACACCGACGACGAGATCGCCCGCGCGCTCAAAGCCGGCGCGAAAGCGTACGTGCTGAAGGACATCTCCGCCGACGATCTCATCGCCTGCATTCGCGACGTGCTGGCCGGCAAAACGTATCTCGCGCCGGCGGCCGCCGCGAAGCTGGCCGAGGGCGTGACCCACGTCCAGCTCACGCCTCGCGAGCTGGCGACGCTGCGGCTGATGGCCGATGGCAAGGCCAACAAGGAGATTGCGAGCGAGCTGGGCATCAGCGATCGCACGGTCAAGACGCACCTCGGCCACCTGTTCGACAAGCTCGGGGTCGCGAGTCGCACGGAAGCGATCAAGGTCGCGACGCGACGCGGCCTGGTGCAGATTGGAGTAGCGCGGTCGCCGCCTCTCACCTACTTTTTCTCGACGATGTCCGGTGCCGTCGACGCGGCAATCTTCATGATTTCGTTGACTTCGGCGCTGGGCACCTTGTTGGCCTCGAGCACCGCTTTGAGATCGGCCGCCAGCGCGTCGAACTCGGCTTGCGTAATCGCCATGCCCTTGTGCGCCTCCTTCATAGAGCGTCCGCTGTACTTTTGCGGCCCGCCGAATGCGCTGCCGAGAAAATTGACGAGGTGCATCTTGAGCGTCTTGACGGCGGCATCGCTGGCGTTCCAGGTCCCGTTTCTTGTGAAATTCACTTTCGGATTCGCCGCCGCTCTCGCGACAAAGTCGTCAACCACTTTCGTCAGGGCGGCCTGGCCCCCGATTCGGTCGTACAGCGACTTCTTCGTCGTCGCCTGTTCGGCAAATGCCGTCGCGATCGCAAGAAGCGCAATCGTCACACCGAGCAGATAGCGATTCATCACCCTGCCTCCTCTCGTCATCACGCTGCCTCCTCCTAGGTCCAGCCAGATGGCTGACATCGTTTCCGTATAGACGCGCGGGCGAGGCACAAGGATGCGCCCGCCGGCCTCAGAAAATCGAACAGGCGGGGTGTAGTCTACGCTGAACTATCGCGAAAGCCGGGTTAGCTCGGCCGTGCCGCAACCACCGCAAACAATTCACGCCGCCAGACGACTTCGGAAGAAAAGCCGGCGGCAGTCAGCATCTCGAGCTCGTGCGGCAGCGAGAAGTACACATCCTCCTTGGCCCACGCAGCCAGATAGCCATCGGCCTCATCATCCGCATAGCTTTGTTTCAGGTGGTCCCGCCAGGCCGTGTGCCCCTTGGCGGCGAGCTGTGGATCCGCGGGCGGACAGCAGTCGACGGTGATGAACACGCCGTGTGGGTCGAGCGCTTGCGAAGTCGTCGATAGACCTGGCGCTTGAGATCGGCATCGTGCACGTGATGAAACGTGAACGACCCGACGATGGCGTCGCAGCGTGGCAGGGGGACGTCGACGAAGTTGCCGACAACCGCGGTGATCCGTTCGGTAGCTGTTGCCAGTCTGCCGCGGGCGACGTCGAGAATGCCGGGGTCCTCGTCCACCAACGTAAGGTGTGCGCCGGGCATCGCCTGCAGACACGCACTCGCCAACGCACCAGTGCCGGTTCCCAAGTCCGCGATGTGCGGCGTGCCGCGAGTGAGAGTCGCAAGCACCTGGGCCGCCGTGCTGATCATCACCTCGTAGTCGGGAATGAACGTCCGGATACGGGCATCGTACTCGTCTAGCCGGATGCCCAAGTGACTGGCTACAGATGTCACCGATACCCCCTTTCAGCACGTCGATACGGGCGCGACAATGAGCTGCGGCATTCAATGGCATGTTGGTACATCGAATGCCTGTGTCAAACAGCTACGTCACCTTCAACCACGCTAGGGACCGCTATGGAGATGGCATTCACCGCTCACAATATTCGCCTGGACAACGGGCACTATACGTGCCCGGAAATCGGGTTCACGATTGAAGAACATCCATGGTTCCGATCCGCGGCGGGTCTGTTGAGCGTGGTCTTTCCTGGTGACA
Organism: uncultured Acidobacteriota bacterium; assembly: GCA_963734095.1. GTDB lineage: Bacteria > Acidobacteriota > Vicinamibacteria > Vicinamibacterales > UBA2999 > JACCSI01. The sequence continues at coordinate 308,917 of CAVTGK010000043.1, forward strand.
AGAGCAAAATTCGCGTTGCCGACCTCGGCTGTCTCGAAGGTGGTTACACGGTCGAGTTCGCTCGTCTGGGCTTCCTGGCGACCGGTATCGAAGTTCGTCACAACAACTTCCAGGCTTGTCAGTACGTCAAGGCGAACACCAATCTGAACAACCTCGAATACATCCGTGATGACGCCTGGAATGTGGCGAAATACGGCCCGTTTGATGCCGTATTTTGCTGCGGGCTTCTCTATCATCTCGATCGCCCGAAAGACTTTCTTCAGCTCCTCTCGAGCATCACGCGGCGCCTGTTGATTGTCCAGACGCACTTTGCGACCGAGCGGCCGAATGAGAAGTTTCAACTCTCCGAATTGACCGAAAACGAATCAATCATGGGTCGCTGGTATACAGAATACGAAAACGATGACTCATACGCTGGCCGTGAGGCTGCAAAGTGGGCGGCTTGGGGCAACCGCCGATCGTTCTGGCCGAGACGGGAACACCTGCTTCAAGCGATTCACGATGCCGGTTTCGACTTGATCTTCGAACAGTTCGATGGCCTTGGCGGGAACATCGTAGAGTCAATGTCGACCGGCCACTACCAGAGCGACGACCGTGGGACGTTCGTCGGGATCAAGGTCAATTAGCCGCGCACCTACCGTGCGGGTCGCCCAGGGTCAGGGGTAGTGCTACGATGAATTCGCGAGTCCTTCCTCACTCGCATCGGGCCAGGTGCGCCAGCGCCTGCTGAGCCCATCTGAGGAGTCATATTCATGCGCATCCAAAGAGCGTGGTCGTTGCTCGTCCTGGTCGCGGGTGTTCTGTGCCTGCCGTCGGCTGCTGGGGCTGACACGTACTTCACTCCCTACCTGGGCTCGACGTTCGCGGCGAAGTACGGCCCCGCCGAGCCGAACAGCAAGCTTGTCTACGGCGGGGATGCTCATGTGGCTGGGAACCTCGGGCGTCGGGTTCGAACTGGACTTCGCCTACCATCCCAACTTCTTCGAGCCCGGAGACGAGGAGGAGTTGTTCGATTTCGAGAGTGACGGCAATGTGCTCACCTTCATGAGCAATCTGGTGTTTGGATATCAGGGGAGTGGGATTCAACCGTACGTCACGGGTGGCTTTGGCCTGATGCGAACCAACATTTCGGACGTCAGTGGTGTCTTCGCGGACATCAGCGACACGACGTGGGGCGTGAATGCGGGAGGCGGCCTTCGTGTGGGCGGAAAGGCCTTTGGCGTGCGCGGCGACCTCCGCTATTTCCGACAGCTTTCCGAGATCGAGTTTGGTGACGTGGACGTCGACTTCGGCGACTTCTCGTACTGGCGCGGGACCGTGGGGGTGTCGTTCGGGTTCTAACTTGTTACTGGGGACTGTCCCCTTTTTATTGTTAACCTGTTCGTCCCACGTCGCGCAACGGCTTCCATCGGTCGGCAACAACTGCGATGTGAGGAGTCGGCCGCATCGCAAAATCTGCCAACGGGTGGCGCCGTTTAAGCGCGTTGGTTAACAATAAAAAGGGGACAGTCCCCTTCACTATTTCGAGCGCTGGAACGTCAACGGACCCGTCACGGGACCTTGCGTCCATTGTCCAGCGAGCTCCGTGCCCTCCGGGTTCAGCGTGCCCACGAATGACGCACCGATCGATGGCACACCTATCGTCACACTCGAACCCTTCTGTGTCATCGCGATTGGAATCTCGATCCCGCTGCCGTCGGGACTCATGATCGTCCCGGTCGCAGTCCCGTTTGGGTGATTGGTCATCGTCAGCACCACGCGCATCGAGCGCCCATTGCCTTCGAGCGCGCCGTTCCAGGAGCCTTCCAACTCTTTGCCGATCGGGCCGTTGACGGGCGGCGGTGCGATCCTGGCGTCGCCGTTGCGAGTCAGCGTGAAAGGGATCGTGTGACCACCTTGTTCGACCGTCCCCGTGATCGACGTCCCATCGTCTGAAAGAACTCCCTCGAACGTCGCGGGTGCCTCGCCCGCACGGACGACGAAGCGCACGCGCTTGTCTTCCACAGTGACGGTCGAGAGGGGCAGACCTTTGATGCCCTGTAGCGGCTGACCGAACGTGCCTTCAAACGCCCCGGTGCCGTTTTTCCGAAGGTCCACTTCCACTTTCATTTCGGTTCCCGGCACCTGAAGCGTTCCTTCCCAATGCCCCGACGGATCCGGCAGACCCTGGGTGATCCCACTTGCCGCGAGGACCAGACACAGCGAGCCAACCAGAATGGATTGAATGAGCGCACGCATGTTGATCTCCTTTGTTTACTTTCAAAAATCCTGACGCGCGATGTTGGCGACCGCCGCGCTCATCGCGGCGGCTGTCACGATCGCGCTCGCAACCAGCCCGAGCCACGGCAGGACCCCGTCCCGAAAGTAGGTCTCGCCGCTCATCAACCCGTAGACGCCATATCGCGAAAGCCCGCTGATCTGCTCGCCCAGCGCTACGAGGACCGCCAGGCAAAGGACGATCAGGGCCGGTCTCCAGACGTCGCTGAACACCGTTGACAAGAAAAACGAAAAGGCGAACAACATGCTGCTCGCGATGAAGAGGCAGAGGGCGTGCACCAGTGCATCGCCAATGGCGTAGTTTTCGCCGACGAGGGGCGACAGGATCGGCAGCAGGAGCGTAGGCAACGAGCGCAAGCACCGACAGTTCGGCGAGCCCGGTCGCGGCCCGCACCCCGAGCAACGTCGTCTCGACACCGGAAGGGACAGGGTGAAGATCGCGCCGCCGCGCTGAGCTTGCGCCAACAAGCCGCCGCTCCCCAGCATCACAGCAAAAAGCGTAAGACCTCAGGAATTCTGCCCATGAGCCACTCCGACCAGACATAGCCGCGATACTCCCGGGACAGCGCGATCGCTTCAGCAATCTGACGGCCGATGATGCCGTCGACCGTACTGGAGGGGTCGATTGCAAGAATCGCTTGGACTTCGGGGTACGCGAACACGACGCTGCAGACCGAGCCGATCACGAGCACGAGACCAATCAAGAAGCGCCAGCGGGTTTCGAGCCACGATTTGTACCAGAGCATGTCAGTCCTCCACGGCGACGGTTTCGAGAAACAGGTCCTTGAGGGGAATCGGCATCACGTCAACGGACAGGGGATTCAGTTGCCTGGCCTCTTGGATCAACGGTTCAACACCTCGACTCGACAGCACCGTGAGCACGCGGCCATTCCGACGGACGCGAACAACCCCCGGCGCGCGAAAACTCGCGATCGGCGCCTCGCCCTCGAAGACCAGTTGGATGCGGCGATACTGCTCGCGCAGGTCGTCGAGCGCACCGGCGACGACGGTGCGGCCGCGATCGATGATCGCGACGTGGTCCGAGATCTGCTCCACATCGGCGATCTGGTGGGAGGAGAAGAACACGGTCGCCTCCTCGCCCGACACGTGGGCGACCAGCGCCTGAAGCACCTCGTCTGTCATCGCAGGATCGAGTCCCGAGGTCGGTTCATCCAGAATGAGCAGATCGGCGCCACGACAGAGGGCGAGAAGCAGGGCGAGCTTGGTCCGCATACCCCTCGAGAGCGCCTTGACCTTTCGCTCGCGTGGAAGCTCGAACCGATGGAGGTAGCGCTGCTCGAGGTCGAGGCGCCAGCGCGGAAAGAACGACGCGGTGAAACGGATCATCTCGTCCACGGTCATGTAGTCGAAGAGATCCTTCTCGTCGCTGACGAATCCCGTTCGCGCCCGGATGGCAACGCTCGACTCCGCCACATCAGCGGGCATCCCAAGAACACGGGCCTGTCCGCTCGTGGGCCGAGCCATGCCGAGGAGGATCTTCGCCGTCGTGGTCTTACCGGCGCCGTTCCGTCCGAGAAAGCCAAAGATCGACCCGGATGGAACCCTGAGATTGACGCCGCAGAGTGCCTCCACGCGGTCAAATGTCTTTCTCAGCTCGACGGTCTCAATTGCCAGCACGTCAGTCATTGACTCCTGCCTTCCCCAACCCGATCAGTTCCGCCTCGAACAACCGCCGGATCTCCTCGTCGGTCACACCGCTCTTTCGCAGCCGATCCACGGCCGCGGCTACAACCGCCTGGCCGGCCCGGAGCTTCTCCGTCACTTTCTTCGTGCGCGCCTGCCCGGAAACGAAGGCCCCCGCGCCGTGGCGCAACTCGACCACGCCCTCGTGTTCGAGCTCGCGGTATGCCTTGGCGACCGTGTTCGGGTTGATCACCAGCTGCTCGGCCAGGGGCCGAATGCCCGGCAATTGGTCGCCCGGCCGCAGCGCGCCGGTCTCGATGCTGTGCTTCACCTGCTCCATCAACTGCAGGTAAATGGGAACGCCCGACGAGGGGTTGGGCCGGAAGAGCATGGGTAACTGTACTACTGAACTAGTACAGTATTACTGTGTGCTCGCGTTTGTCAAGCGGCAGCTTGCGTACCCGGAGGGACAGAGCGGTACAGGCCACCCGTCGTCGCTATGCGTCTGTGTGGTGGTGATGACGTCGAAGACCAGCGGAGGAGTGATGAACCGGAACAGCCGTGCCACGCTACGTGTCTTGATCCTCGGAGGGCTGGCTGCTGGAGTCGGGTTCGGTCGGGGGCCTGATGGCACGGGTCTTTGCGCCCGACACCCAAACCGCCGGCGTCTACGTGGTCGGCGCCCTCCACGCCCTTCATCAAACTGAGGAGTCGTTCGACTTCGACACACTGCAACGCGTGGTCACCGCGATCAAGCCCGAGGTGATGGTCCTCGAGGTACGACCCGACGAGTTGGCAGAACGCAAGGACACACCGGGACGGCCCGAATATCCGAAAGTCATCTGGCCACTGCTTGCAAGCTCGCCAGTCAAAGCGGTCGCCATGGAGCCCGGCGGTCAGCTCTTCGCGCAGATGACTGGCGATGCCTCGAGCGCGATGAAGGCCTTCACCGCGCGCGATCCGGAAGGCTCGAAGCAATGGTCTGGCTATCAGCGCGCGCTCGAGACCGTATTGCGGGCCCATTGGCAGCATCCGGCAGACGCTCACGACATAACGACCGGGAGTCTCTCGCGCGCGTACTACACCACCCAGTACGCCACGGTTGGCGATGCAATGAGAACAGTTCAGGAGCAGTGGGACCGATTCATGGTGGATCGAGCCCTTGAAGCAGTCCGTGCTGCTCCGGATCAACGAGTGCTCATCCTCTGCAGTTACCGCAACCGACACCGTTTCACGGATGCACTCGGCGCTGAGGCTGCATCTCGACTCGTGGAGATGGAGTCGTGGCTCAAAGCGAACATCAACTCCAACAACCCCCGTTGAGAACCTTCGTCAAGAACGTCCGCTATCACAATCTTTCGATCGCAAGAATCGGACCTCGAGAACCAGTCGGCAACATCCGGCGTCTACAATTGAGTAGCGCCTGACCGGAGCAACGTTGTGAGCCACTCGATCGAGATCCCGACGCGACCTGCCGAAGCCAATCCGTCTCCAGCGCTGTTTCGCGCGCCGTGCGAACCGGAGCGCGCGCATCGAACGCGCCTGTGGGAGTCATCCATTGGTCTGGTCGAAGACCTGCGAAGTTCGATCACGCTTCGAAACGGCAGTCTCGAGGCCTACTCGCCGGTCTTTCAAATCTGCCTGCCCTACCGCGGGCTGTTCGTGTGGCACGTCGGGCACGACGAGGTGGTTGCCGACCCCAATCAAGTGCTGTTCGTGGCCGGCGGCGAGAGCTTCCACCTCAGCCAGCCGGTCGCGGGCCGGTATGCGGAGTTGATCATCACGCCCGACCGTGATCTGCTGGCCGAGCTCACGCAGTCCTCGCCGCTGCAACTCGCGGGTCATCCGTTGTTTCGCCGGCGAAGTCGCCGAGCCGATTTGAAGCTGCAGGGGTTGCGGGCGCGGTTTTTACACCAGGCACTCGCTGGTCAGTGGGATGGCATCGCCGCCGAGGAACTGCTGATCGACCTTCTCCGCGAGGCCTTGCAACACGAGCCCGTCCGTGCGATCCCCGGCCCTCGAACGCAGCGGCTGGTTCGATCGACCAAAGAGTTCCTGCACGCACGACTGTCGACTCCGCTCCGCCTGCGCGATGTCGCCCGTGCGGTCGGTGCGTCGCCAACTTACCTGACGGACCTATTCCGGCGGGTGGAGGGCGTTCCGCTTCACCGCTACGTCATGCAGTTACGCCTGGCGCGCGCGCTGGTCGAATTGCCTCACGCGTCAGACCTCACGACCCTGGCCTTCAACCTGGGGTTTTCGAGTCACAGTCACTTCACGGCGGCATTCAGACGCGCGTTCGACTGCACACCATCTCAGTTCCGTGAGTCGACTCAGTCCAGTGGCACGCGGCAACACTCACGAACAAGCGACAGAGCCTCCGAGCCACAAAGAATCATTTCGCAGGCTTGAGTGCAGACATGAAGAGACTGCACGACTCACGACCGCCGTCGCCCTGGCGAAGGCTGGTCGTGTTGCAGTCGTTTCACGCAATAGCCTGGCGGCGAATTGCGGGTTTAGGTCGTGATTGCCGGAACCGTCGTGCCGAGTGCGCTCGCCAATTGCTTGAGCGCCTCCTGCTCCTCCGTGCTCACCTCGGTGCCCCCGATGCCAAGGAATCCACCTTCCTTGGACGCGTGCGCAACCTTCGTGGCCACAGAGACCAGCCAGGCCTTGTAGGCCTCCGCTTCGGCCGGCGACTTCGCCGCGACCGCAGTGATGGCGTTCTGGAGGGTACTGATGAGCGCCAGGTTCATTTGTGCGCGGTCTGTCTTTGGCACATCCGGCAGCTCGGGACGACCTCCCACCGTCCTGACGGTTCAGCAAGCGCCTTGACGACCTCCGGGGCGTCAGCCCCCGCCGATTCGGTAATCGCTTTGCCGACGGCCATCGCCTCCTTGGCAATGCCGACCGGACCGCTGGCATCGGCCAGTGTGATGTAGAGTCCCGCGGCGACGGGAGCGCCTGTGATCGCCTTCCATTCCTCGGCACTGTAATCATTCTTCGTGGACATAAGGTCTCCGTTCTCGCTACTTCAGCGTTGGTGGCACCTGGATGTTGAGTGCGGCCATCACCTCGGCCGCACGAGTCTTCACCGTCGTGGCCTTGGCTATCGCATCGGCAAGATTGCCGGCCTTGAATGCGTCTGTGGCCTCCGTCCACGTGCGATTGATGACTTCGAGCCCGGCCTTCGCTTCGTCCAGCGCTACTCGGGTCAGGCCCTCGGGGAGTCTGCGCGATTTCGACAGCACATCGACCCGGCTCTGGATCGTCTGGATCACCAGTGGCAACTCGTCGCTCATCGCTTGCCAGCTCGTGGTCAGTCTTCTTCGCCGCCGCGGCTGCGGCCAGCGCCGAGATCTTGGACAGCAGCGCTGGAGTATCCGTCAGCACTTGCGTGTAGCTGCCCTTCGAGAACGCATCTCTGACGGCTGCCATCGAGCCATCGACTGCCCTGACCTGATCGGGCACATCGCGGACGGCTTCTGTCCGGACCGTCGCCAGCGTCCCTTCGGCAGCTTTGACTGCAGCTTCGGCGGCGGATCGACCACCATCACCGCACGCGCCGGCGATGAGGCTCAATCCGAGGGACACCATGACTGCACAGGCTCTAGTCATCTCTCCTCGCACGCGACGTGGGGCTGCAGGTCTAGGGAATGCGCAGCTTCTGACCGACTTCGATGCGATTGGGATCCTTCAGCACGTCACGGTTCGCTTCGAAGATGCGCGGATACAGCGCGGCGTCTCCGTACACGAGCTTGGCGATCTTCGACAACCGGTCGCCTTCTTGCACCTCGTACCAGTGAGTTGCGTTCCAGCCGTCGCGGTCGGCTTTAGGAGCCTCGGCCATCGCGTCCTCCGATTCGCAGGTACCTTGCAGCGAACTCGAGCCGTCAAGCTCGCGGTAAGGCGGCTATTCTGCATCAGGAGCCGATGTCGAGGCGGCCAAAATCTGCTACGGCCCAGCGTGACTCCTTGATTCCTGGTTGAGACAGGCTATGGTTCACCGATCAGTACAACAGCCCAGGAGGTAGCGATGCGCCTGGTCCGATACGGCGGCGCCATGAGTCTCGACGGCTACATCGCCGGGCCCAACGGCGAGTACGACTGGATCGTCATGGATCCGGATATCGATTTCGCCGGAAATGCAGTCGCAGTTCGACACCTTCCTGATCGGCCGCAAGACGTTCGAGGCCATGGCGAACATGGGCAGCGACGGCCAAGTCGACGCCGGGCATCCAGAACATCGTGCTTCTCGCGCACGTTGAAGCCAGCCGACTACCCGCACATCACCGTGGAGTCCGACGCCGAGCGCGTGGTCTCCGAGCTACGGGCGAAGCCGGGCAAGGACATCGCGATCTTCGGCGGCGGCGAGCTGTTTCGGAGCCTGCTCGCGGCGGGCCTCGTCGATCGCGTCGAGGTGGCGCTCATTCCCGTCCTGCTGGGCGGCGGCATTCCGCTTCTGCCATCGCCCGCCGGCGGGCGATGCTCAAGCTGCGACAAGCAGCGCGTGTACGAGAAGACCGGCACCATCGGGCTCGAGTACGACATCGTGCGAACGTAGTGCCAAGGGGCAGCCCTACTTCCGCCTGAAGGCGGAAGCCACGGGTATGGAAGTGGCTAGCGACTGGTCGGCAACAGGCCGATGATGAGGCGTGCGCCGTCCTGTCGGAACGAGAGACCGCAGGTCGGTAGCACGGCAGCCAGGGCCTCCTCGGGCGTCAACCCGTCGATCGTGCCGTGCAGCACGATTTGCTCCACGCGACCGCGCATCGCTGGCTGCTCGAACTGCCACCGCCAGCCCTGTTCGCGGCTGACCCAATCCAGGAAGGCGATCACGCTTGCGCCCTCGAGCCGAAACGGCCGCGCGAGATCGCTGATCCAGCGCCATTCCGGACCGGAGGTCGCGATCGACGAACGCTCGGGCGCCCGACCGGGTACCAGCAGCAGCGCTTCGCCCGCTGGTGACGTCCACCGTGCGTTCGCAGCGTCGAGCGCGATCGAGCCCTCGCGAACCCTGACTCGAAGGGCGGCGTCGAGCAGGTGCACCTCGAACTGTGTGCCGACGTGCCGGACCGTGCCCAGCGGCGTGTCGATCTGAAAGCCTGACGGGTGACGAACCAGGCCGGCATCGACATAGACCGTTCCGCGAGTGAGCGTCATGCGGTTGGCCGTGTCGAGAACAGCCACCGATCGTTCATTCAGCCTGACATCGATGCCGCCCGCCACGGACAGGCCGACGCGGCTGCCGTGAGGCGTCTCGATACGATCCCCCGCACGAAGGGTTGTGCCACGCTGACCTATCGCTCGTCGGTCGTCACCAACTGCCTCGATGAGCAACGACCCGGTCAGTGTCTGGATCGCTGCCAGTTCGACGCGCGGAGGTGATGGCACGGGGGGTCGAAACCAAGACCACGCGGCAACCAGCAAACTGCTGGCAACGAGGGCCATGCCAGTCAGCGCCCACCATGAGCGACCAGGGCTGCGGCGCGCGAGGACACGCGACCATTCGGCGCGCGCGGCCATCCGCGCTTGCGCCATGAGCACCGGATCGGGCATCGGACGCGGGCCGGCAAGCTTCAGCAACTGGCCGATCTGTTCATCGCTGGTCACGGTCGTCGCTCCATGCACGTTGTCTCCACTGCGCTAGCCTTCACTCACATCCAGGCCTTGACGAGAAGGAACCAAGGTGAGAAACGCTTCGCGAAAGGCTCGTCGCGCTCTCGTCAGAAGCGATTCGGCCGCCTTGGTCCCCACGCCGAGCCGGATGCCGATCTCTTGAACGGATACTTCCTCGATGTACTTCCACTCGAGCGCATCGGCGTAATGAGGCGGCAAGTGTTCCAGCGTCCGCTGCACGAGCGACGCGGCCTGGCTGCGATCGAGCGATGCGGCGAGGTCGTCGGCGGCCGAGGCGCGAAGCGACTCGAGCGCCGCGCGAACCTCCGGGTCGTCCTCGAGCAACTCGACCCGAAGGTGCCGCGGATAGCGCTTGCCGTAGCGCATAGAGCTCGTGCTGGCAGAACGTGCAGAGCCAGGTGAAGAGTGCGGCCTCACCGCGGATAGGTGTGGAGCTTGCCGATGGCTTTGCAGATCGCGGCCTGGGCCACGTCGCCGGCGGCATCGCTGGTCATGGTCGAGACGTGGCGAGCGCGAAGCGATAGAGGGCAGGGATACGCCATCGTCGAAGAACGCTGAGAAGGCGGATTTCGTCGCCCTCGAGCATCCGTCTCACGAGCGAGCAGATCGGACGAGGCCAGCGGGTTGTTCATGACCTGCCAGACCTGTGTCTCGGATGCCGAAGCGAATCCGCCGTAGGTATCGCTCGAATTTCGGATGCACGTTGGGAATGGTCGATCGGGCCGCAGCAGTCCATCGCCCTCCAGCTGGAAGTGCTGCAGGTAGTTGCGCTGGTTGAACAGGTTGATGACTTCGCCGTAGAACTCCCAGTGGACGCGAGCGTAGCGTAGGTCAGGCGGAGGTCGGTGCGTGAATAGGCGTTGAGGCGCGCGCGTCATTGCGCAACGTTCGAGCCGGCGCATCGCGGGAGGCGGGCAGACATGTTGCAGCGTGCCGTCGGGCTGACGCGACGGTCGATACGAAAGGGTCGATCGTGCCGTCGACGGTGGAGCTGGCTGAAAGAAGATCACCTCGTCGTGCAATGGGCGTCGCCGGGTAGCCTGAGACGCGCGCTGCCAGGTGGCCGGACAAATCGGAGATGGCGATCCGTGATCTGCCAGGCGCCGGTCGGCGCTTCAAGCGCATGGCGGCCGGTCGAAGTCGAATGGCAGGGTGAAGCCGTGCAGCTCGCGGGTCGACTGGCTGTAGGGTGTATCCGAGACGAGGCGCTGATGGCGGCGTCCGGCGCTGCGCTGCAAGCAGCGTCTCGAGACCGGTCGCCCTGCCGCGCCCCGTGCTCTCTGGATGAATCGTTGGTCGATGTTGGAGAATGACGCTCGTCGGGCGGCATGATCAGGTGGGATCACGATAGATCGCTAGACGCGCGGTGCTGCTCGGCATCGGTCTCGAGGCGCTGGACCAGCAGGCGATCGAAGCGGCGATGATACGCTTCGACGCGCAGATCGAACCCAGCTGTCAGCGATCGACTCGAAGCCGGCGACGACCTGTCGCGATCGCTCGTTGCGGAGCTGCGTTGGCGATCGGCGGGGGTGCAGGTGAAAGTAGTCGAATCCTTGCAAGGCTTTCGTGTGACGGTGTTTGCATCTGGACGGCAGACCCCCGCCCACACCACCGCGTTGCCCAGCGCGGACCAGAAGCCCGGAGCGCGCGGTTGCCACGACGGCCTCGCCGGTGAAGGAGTTCCAGTCGAGGCGCACGCCGGGCTCGGCAACCCAGTTCGAGCCGAGGGGAAATCGATCCTGCACCCAGGTGCCCACCGCGGTTCGCCGCAACCGCGCGTCGAGGGGCGCGAGGCCCTGGTCGATGCCTTCGCCCCACGTGCTCGGTCCCAGCCCGCGGGGGAACTCAGGCGGCTTGAAGCCGGACATCCGCCACGAGCTTCGGATGCGATGTGCATCGACGCCGAGGTCCAGGACATGCCGTGCAGACAGTGCAAACACGGCCCGCTGCCGGGCCGCGAAATCGTCGACGGAGAGCTCACGTTCCCACGGCGGATCTCCGAAGTCGTGAGACAGGTCATGGTCACGGGCGTCATGCGCATACGCCGACAGCGTGGTGGTCGTGATTGACCGTGCCGTGGGTGTCCACGACAGGTTCATCACGCCCGATCGACTGATGCCGATAAGCTGCGCCATCACCTGCTCCTGGCCGTCCGGTTTGAAGTCGAACTGATTCATTGATTCCCGGCCGGCCAGGCCGAACACGCTCAGGCGCGTCTTCGGACTCGGTTGCGCGCTGACCTTGAACTGCACGTCGCCAAAACCAGGCATGGTGCCGTTGTTGAAGCTTTTGAGCACCGTTCGGTAGTAGGTGCCCCGCGCCGTCGCCCACCATGAGCCGCTCTGCGTCCCTGGCAGCCGTCCTTCGAGTAGGACATCGCCGCTGACGAGTCCCAGCGATCCTGAAACGCCCAACTTGCGATCGCGACTACCATCGCGGGTCTCGATCGACGTCACCGACGACAATCGTCCCCCGTGGCGCGCGGAGAGACCGGATGGGTCGAGTGTCACGCTCGCCGCCGTCGCCGGATTGAGAAAGCTGGACGTGAAGTCGCCGAACCGTTGCGGGCTGTGAATGGCAATGCCATCCACCACGAGGAGGTTGTGCTTGGGTCCAGCACCGCGGACTGCGAGCTTGCCATCTTCATCATTGGTGGCCGCCACGCCCGGCAGCAGCTGCAGCACGTGCAGCACGTTTTCGAAAGCACCCGCGGTCTCTCGAATGTCGGGCGCGCTGAGCGTGTACACGGTGGCGCGGTGAGCGAGCTCTCCCAGGCGATCGACCACATCGACACGCTCTTCAATGCGCAGGGCGTCCACTGCAATTGGCGTTTCGACTGGGACTACATCGACGGGTTCTGTCCCCGGCGCCTGCTGGGTGCGCGGGGGTGACGCAATGGTCTACCCGGGCGCGGCCTGCTGAGCGTCAGGCAGTGGCTCGAGAACTGAGGGACGAGAGGCAGATCGGCTCCGCCTTGACACGCAGCGTCGGCGGCACGAGATCACTGCTGAAGATGATCCGGAGTTCCGTCGTTTGCAGTTGCTGCAAAACCTCGGCGACTGGGCGCCCCACGTACAAACCGTTGACCCGAGGCGTGGGCGACCGTACCCAACGCGAGCATCGTGCTGGTCACGGCGAGAGGCACGAACATCGGTGAGCGTGTGTGCGGCATTCGACAGCTCGTCAGCGGATCCCGGGATCAGGCGCGCTTGACGGTTAGAGTGAGAAACCCGACGAGATCCTTCGCAAGCCCCGCGTCACGTTTTTCACTTCCCCCTCAGCCAAACTTCGTGACAGCGAGCTGCCATTCCGTGATGACACGCTGCCAGTACAGGACTGTGCCATCAATGAAGGTAATCATCGTCGGAGCTGGAATCGGCGGGCTGACCGCGGCTTTGTCATTGCATCGGGCCGGAATCGAGGTCGAGGTGTTCGAACAGGCGCGGGAGCTCGCCGAGCTTGGTGTCGGCATCAACTTGTTGCCGCACGCCACGAGGGAACTGGCCGCACTGGGGCTCCTGCCTGCCCTCGACTGCGTCGGGATTCGGACCAGTGAGCTGATCTACATGAATCGCCTGGGCCAGATCATCTGGCGGGAACCCCGAGGTCTGAGCGCAGGTCACGAGACACCGCAGTTCAGCATCCATCGCGGTAAGCTGCACGGCGTCCTGGTGCGAGCCGCTACCGAGCGTCTCGGTCGAATCCGCATCAACACGGGTTGCCGGTTGATGGGGTTCGACGAACGCCGTGGCCGGGTTGTCGCGCACTTTCACCACCAGATCGCACGCGACACGATTTCCGTCGCCGGCGATGCGCTGGTCGGGTGCGACGGCATCCACTCGGCTGTGCGATCGATCTTGTATCCAGACGAGGGCCCGCCAATCTGGAGCGGCATCATGCTGTGGCGCGGGACGGCCGACTGGCCAGTCTACGCCGACGGCAAGACGATGGTGATTGCTGGCGGCAATGCGGCAAAATTCGTCTTCTATCCAATCGACGTCAGCGACACACCGACACGGCGTCTGACCAACTGGGCAGTGATGGCACGCATCGCGACCGGAAGCGGAGCGCCACCCGCTCGCCAGGACTGGTGCCGCTCCGGGCCATCTCGGTGAGCCACTGCACTTCGTTCGGAGGTTTCGGCTCGACTTCATTGATCCGATGGCAATCATCGAGGAGTCCACCACGTTTTTCGAGTTTCCCAACTGCGATCGCGACCCCCTTCCCCACTGGTCGTTCGGCCGAACGACGCTGCTGGGCGATGCCGCACATCCGATGTATCCCGTCGGCAGCAACGGAGCCAGTCAGGCGATCCTCGACGCGCGCTCGCTGACACGTCATCTGTCCTCCTCCGACTCGGTCGTCGACGCCCTGGCTGCGTACGACGCCGAGCGGCGACCACTGACCAGCCAGATCGTGTTGAGCAATCGCAAAGGCGGCCCCGAGGGCATCATCGACATCGTCGAGAGTCGTGCCCCTGAAGGATTTGAGGATATCGAGGCCGTGGCGAGCTATGCCGAACGTCAGGCGATTGTCCAAGGGTATGCGCGGATGGCCGGATATGCCCCGAGCCCGTCCGAAGTAACCGCCTGATCGAGGAATCCTTCTCAACAGTTCTGGCGATAGGCTCGCGTTAGCCAGCAATCCGCTGCCGCTTGATCCGGCGACTCCACACGTCGACGCCCTCGCCTGTCTGTTTCTCAAGCACTCGAACCCACATATCCCGGTTGCGCTGCCAGTCTCTCGTCGTTGCCATCCGAATACCGTGACCATCCGTATGTAGTTGAGGGGCGACGGACGCCGCTGCCAAAATCTTTCACCCCGGAATGTATCGACGCATATGGGGCGCTCAGGGATGCGACAAATTTGCCACACCTCGAAACTTCCGCCTGAAGGCGGAAGCCACGTGAGCTTGAAGGCGGAAGCCACGTGAGCTTGAATGCGGAAGCCACGCGAGTCGGATGAGGAATCTTGCACCTCCCGGGACGATCTGAGCGTCATACCGTTCACCCGAGGGGTTGCCAACTCGACGATGGTCCCAATATTCGTAGCCCTGCTGACCTGCCTGATGATGTTCACGGGCACCGCCTTTGCCCAAACGTCCGAGGTCGTGGGAACCGTCCGCGACGAAACTGGTGGAGCGTTGCCGGGCGTGATCGTCGAGCTCAGGGCCGCCGGAGGCACCGCTTCCCAGGCCGAGACCGACACGCGCGGCGCTTACCGATTCGATCGACTGGCTGCCGGCCCGGCGCAACTGTCCTTTGCCCTGATCAACTTCGCCAGTGCCAGACGCGAGGTCAGTGTTCCGGCAGCCGGTCGCGTGCGCTCTGACGTGATTCTGTATTTGGCGCTGAGTGCCGATGTCACCGTCACGGGCAAGTCGACCTTTACCAATCTCGCGGACGCCGAGGACCCGGCACTGAACCTCGTTGGCATCGCACAGTCGGCAAGCCAGGGTGCGATCACAGCCCGACAGCTGGATAGACGGCCGGTGATGCGAGCGGGAGAAGTCCTCGAAACGGTGCCAGGCGTCGTGATCAGCCAGCACAGTGGCGAAGGAAAAGCCAATCAGTACTATCTGCGTGGCTTCAACCTCGATCATGGAACCGACTTCGCGACCACGGTCGCAGGCATGCCGGCCAACATGCCGACGCACGGCCATGGTCACGGTTACTCCGACCTCAACTTTCTGATCCCCGAACTTGTCAGCGGGGTTCAGTTCTCGAAGGGCCCATACTTTGCGGACCAGGGCGACTTTGCCACTGCCGGTGCGGCCAACATCAACTACACCAACTCCCTGGCGCGCCCTATCATGCGCATCGGCGGCGGCGGGCAGGGCTATGGTCGCGCGCTGCTGGCGGCGTCGCCGTCGGCCGGCGCCGGCCACCTCCTGGCGGCACTCGAGGTCCAACGCAACGACGGCCCATGGGAGCAGCCCGACAACTTTCGCAAAGTCAACGCGCTCGTACGGTTCAGCCGCGGCGACGCGTTGAACGGCTTCGCTGTCACGGGCATGGGATATCGCGGAACCTGGAATTCGACGGATCAGATCCCCGCGCGAGCCGTCAACGGCGGGTCACTTGATCGCTTCGGCACGATCGATACGACTGATGGCGGCGATTCGTACCGCTACAGCGGCTCGTTCGAATGGCAGCGAACCCGCCGCAATGCCAGCACGAAGGTGATGGCGTTTGGCATCGGGTACGACCTCAACCTGTTTTCGAACTTCACGTACTTCCTGGACGACCCCGTGAACGGCGACCAGTTCCGTCAGTCAGACCATCGCTTCGTCACTGGCGCCAAGCTCAGTCATCGACGTCTGGGGCGCTGGGCGAATCGCCCGGTGCAGAACACGATGGGCATTCAATTGCGGAACGACAACATCAGCAACGTGGGGCTGTATCACACGGTCGCGCGCCGACCGCTCGAAACCGTTCGGGAAGACTCAGTGCTCCAAACGAGCGTCGCCGGGTATGTGCAGAACGAAACCGAATGGACGCCGTGGCTCCGGACGCTCGCCGGCGTACGGGTCGATGGCTATCGGTTCAACGTCACGGCGGGCGAGCCGGCCAACTCGGGCACCGAATACGCCGGGCTGGTCAGCCCCAAGGGCGGCGCGGTGCTCGGACCATGGCAAGGAACCGAGCTCTATCTCAACGCCGGCCTGGGGTTCCATAGCAATGATGCGCGCGGCGCGACCATTACCGTCGATCCTCAGACCGGCGACGTTGCCCAGCGAGTGACGCCGCTCGCGCGCGCGAAAGGCGCAGAAGTCGGGATCCGAAGCGTCCGGATTCCTCGCCTGCAGACGAGCCTGTCGCTCTGGACCCTGAGCCTCGATTCGGAACTCATCTTCATCGGCGACGCTGGTACGACAGAAGCCGGCCGTCCCAGCCACCGGTTCGGGGTCGAATGGGCCAACTACTACTCACCGCGGCCATGGCTGACGCTCGACGCCGACGTCTCCGTGTCACGAGCACATTTCACAGACGATGATTCAGCCGGGGACTACGTGCCCGGCGCAGTGGCCACCGTCGTGTCAGGCGGCGCCACCATCGATAGCGTGCGAAACATGTTTGGCAGCGTGCGCTGGCGATACTTCGGGCCACGGCCGCTGCGCGAGGACAACTCGATTCGCTCACGCGCAACGAGTCTAGTGAATCTCGAGGTGGGCTACCGCTTCAGCAACTCCCTCCGCCTGGCCCTCGACGTGTTCAATCTCTTCGATGCCGACCACAGCGACATCGACTACTTCTACACGTCGCGCCTGGCCGGAGAGCCGAGCGAGGGGATTGATGACGTTCACTTTCACCCGACACTGCCCCGCACGGCGCGAATCAGTCTGATGGTTGGATTCTGAAAGTTACAAGTTACAAGTTGCAAGTTCAAAGTTGAGTTCGAAGTTCTTGTACGGCGCTGCGGCGCCAAAAGGCGCCGCAGTTTGTAACTGGTAACTTGTAACTTGTAACTTTCCTGTCAGGTCTTCCGGAGCGCCGTTGCCAGATTGTTGAGAGCCAGCTCCAGCAGTTTCCGCGACGTCGCGATATTCATCCGCATGCGGCCGTGGCCGCCCAGCCCGTAAGCCGAACCCGGGTTCATGTGCACCTTCGCGTGCGAGACGAAATGCCGCTCGACCATGTTCTCCGGTGTCAAGGCGGCGGTCGACGCGTTCCGGGTTTTGTTCGCCGCCTCGGCCAGTCCCGCGGCGCCGATGCGATCACCGACCGCACTCACATCAAGCCATGCGAGGTAAGTCCCTTCCGCCTTCGTGTACTTCACCAGCGGGACGTGGTCGCGGACGTACTGCTGAACGAAGTCGTGGTTCGCATCGATGTAAGCGACCAGCTGATTCAGCCACTCCTCCCCGCCTTCGTAGGCCGCGCGGTTGGCGATGACCCCCAGCGTGCTGAGATCCGCGCGATGGTTCGCGCGTACCCTGGCCAGCAGGTCCGGGTTGGTTGAATAGAACCAACCGATCTTGTGGGCGGCCAATCCGAACGACTTGCTGGCCGCTTTGAACGTGATGCTGTTATCCACGATCGCCTTGTTGGGCAGGCTGGCAAACGGCGTGTACTTGTGCCCCTTGCTGACGAAATCGCAATGAATCTCATCCGCCAGCACGACGACGCGACGACGGAGGCAAATCTCGCCGAGTCGGGTGAGATCCTCGGCGCTCCAGCAGTTGCCGGTCGGGTTCTGCGGATTGCAAAGAATCATCGTGTTGGTGTCGTGGCTGATTCGCCGCTCGAGATCGTCGAAGTCCATCGAGTAGCGCCCATCAACGAGCCGCAACGGGCTCTCTTCCGCCTTGACGCGAGCGAAGCGAAGGTCCGAGTAGAACCCGTCGTAGCCCGGCGTCTGCATCAGAACTTTGCTGCCAGGCGGCGAGAACGTCTGAATCGCGGCAATCAGCGCGGGGTGCACACCCGCCGCAATCACCAACGTGTTGGGATCGATCTCGACACCATAGCGGCGCTTGTTCCACGACACGATGCTGGCGATAAAGGACTGCGGCATGTCCAGGTAGCCCCAGTTCTCGTGCGCGAGGCGATCCTGCAGGGCCTTGGTAATCGCAGGCGCGGCGCGGAAATCCATATCCGCGATTCCCATGCCGACGGCGATGCTGCCCGCGCCGTACAGGCGGATCTGCCGGTCCCACTTCGTGCAGTCCGTGCCGATTCGGTTGTAGACGGTGTCGAAGTCGTACTTTCCATCCGGTGGCTCGTAGGCAAGGACGCCACCAGAATGCGCCGTGGCGGTGCGAACGCCGGCGGATCCGACGAATGCCGCGATCCCCGCGCTCTTGAGGAAATCCCTGCGATCGAGCGATGCACGCGGCGCCATGCGGAAGCCCCTTTCCGTCCGCCTCGCGGACGTCAGTCTGACCGGCGACTTACGACGTTTCGGGCATACTACACCGGTTGCCAGTTGCCAGTTGCCGGCGCGACCCTCACGGCCGACGGCTGGCCCGCTCACGACAGGCTGTGACCCGACGCCCAGGAACTTGGACGACTGATTCGCCATGACAGACAACGGTCGGAGAGCACGGTGGGTTCGGTGCAGCGGACCAATTCTCGCGGTCATCCTGTCGTGTTCCGTCCTCCATGGCCAGACACCCGGAGCACCGAGCGCGACGCAACCCACCGCCGACGCTGACGCACGCACCGCGGCGGCGCTGAAAGAGGCGGTCAGCACGGCCACGACCGATGCCCCCGCCGCAACGTTGATGGTGAGCAATCGCGAAATCGTTGTCCTTCGCGCGACCATCCTCCTGAGAACCCCAGCCACCCGCACCGCGTCGGCGAGCCAGTTGATCTCGTCAATCATCGGACAGGGGATGCCGAGGATCGTGACGGCGAGACCTTTGGCGGGAGGTCAGGTCATCATGGTCGGCCAGCAAGACGCGTTCGCGCTCGTCCCTGCGGACCTCGATCCGTTCGGGACCGAAACGCTGGAAGAGGTCGCGCGGGCAACGGTCGGCCGTCTGCAGTTGGCATACGACGAGGGGATCGAGCTTCGAACACCGCGACGCCTGTTGCGGGCCGGTGTCCTTTCGCTTCTCGCAACCCTGGTGTTGATTGTTCTCCTCCGGCTAGTGATTCGTTTTCATTTTGCGCTCGGAGGAGCCGCGAAGCGGGCGGCGGACCGTCAACTGCAACGGTTGCCGGTGGGCTTCTTGGTCCGCGAGTCGCGACTCCAGGAGTACTTCCCCTACGTGGTGAGCCTGGTGTCCATCAGTGCCGGGCTCGCGCTGCTCTACTTCTGGTTGACCTTCGTTCTTCGTCAGTTTCCGTACACTCGACCTTGGGGCGAAACGCTTCGGAGCTTCCTATTGCAACGGTTGGCGGTCATGGCGAGCAACTTTCTCGGCGCCATGCCCAACCTGTTTTCGGTCCTGGTGATCGTCGCGTTCACTTGGATGGCCGTCAAGTTGTTGAGGGTAGTTTTCCGGGGCGTCGAAGAGGGGCGCGCCACGCTCCCGGGGATCTATCCCGAGACGGCGCAACCAACCCGACGTCTCGCCACCGCACTTCTGTGGCTCTTTGCTCTGGCGATGGCGTATCCCTATCTGCCAGGTAGCAATTCGGACGCATTCAGAGGCGTCAGCGTGTTCGTGGGGCTCATGATCTCGCTGGGCTCGAGCGGCATTGTCAACCAAATGATGAGTGGCCTCACCATCACCTTCTCCCGAGCGCTGCGTGTTGGGGATTACGTTCGCATCGGCAACGTCGAGGGAACCGTCACACATGTGGGCCCCCTGTCGACCAAGCTGAAGACTCCGCGGCGCGAGGAGGTCACGATTCCCAACGCCGTCGTCGTCTCGACGCAGACCACCAACTATTCCCGCCATGCGGACGATGAAGGCGTCTATGCGGCGACATCGGTGACGATCGGCTACGACGCGCCATGGCGCCAGGTGAAGGCGCTCTTGCTGCTGGCCGCCGAGCGCACGCCGGGTATTCGCTCGAATCCGCAGCCTGTCGTTCGACAAACGGCACTGCAAGACTTCTACGTCGAATACACACTGCTCGTGTCGCTCGAGGATCAAGCGTCTCGGGCGCCGACTCTCGACGCCCTCCACGGGAACATCCAGGACGCGTTCAACGAGCACGGTGTGCAGATCATGTCGCCGAACTACGAGGCCGATCCGTCAGGCCCCAAGATCGTCCCACGGGAGCGCTGGTTCGCCAAGCCTGCGCTGCCGTCCGCCGAATGAGAGGGTTCGCTCTTTGCTAGAAGCGGAACGTGATTCCGCCGTTGAACTGGAACTGGTTCGCATACTGCGCGTCACCGACCACGTAACAGCCCCAGTAGGGGTCGCACCACCAACCGTCCGCGTCGGACTTGATGTAAGTCGGCGTCCACTGCAGGCCGAGCCGGATGCCAACGTTGGGGGCTGGAAACACCTTCACGCCGCCACCCCAGGTGGTCGAGAACTGGGTCTGGCTCTCCGTTTCGTCCGTCTCACCATTGAGGCGTGTGAAGCTGACACCGCCGTAGTTGGTGGCGCCGAGCCCCACGAGAAAAAACGGCCGAACCGTGCTGTCCCTCCGGCCTCCGTTGTAGGCGAAGTACGGATGATAGGTGTTGATCGTAAGGTCGCCGACTTCGCGTTCCGCAGTGCCGAGGACCGACAGCGTGCTCATCTGCTGGCCGAAGAGGAAGCCGACCTCGAAGTTATCCGTGGCGTTCACGCCGATGCTGAATCCCCACGAACCCGAGTCTTTGAGATCTATCTCGTCGTAGAGGTTGCCGTCACCCGCCAGGACCGCGTCGCCAGTGACGCCGTCCGACAGCGTCCACCCGAAGATGCCGCTCAATTCGACGCGCTGTGCGTAAGCCGACGACGCCGATGTCAGGATCAAGAGTGCCGTTATTGCCATCAACCGGTTCCACATACGTTGTCCTCCACTGTTTGTCTGAGGCGTTCAATCGGGTGAGCTGCCCGTGCGGAAGATTCGGAGCAAGACGACGGCCAAGGCGACGTCGGTTGAATGAGGGCTAGGCGGCGTCGTTGCGTCGTTGCTTGAGGATGGACTGCCAGTGCTCTTCGCACACCAGGAGACGGACCTGATTTCTCGAACCACGCCTACGACTTCCTTAGCGGGATTGGGGCAATCGGGCCAATCGCACAAATACTCTGACAGCGATTCCTCCTTGCCGGCGATTGTCGTCTTGATGGTCACCATCGGCATAACGGATACCAAGGCAAAAGACACGCCAGTCAATACTAATGAAAATAGGCTTTAAAATGGCTGCAAAGGACGTGTTGTACGGTTTTGCAATGGCGCGAGGACGGTTCAGCTGCCGGAATGCCGCCCCGGGTTGCCAAATCGCATCAGTGCACAGCGACTCACAATCAGCGGTGAGATGAGTCACGACATGCCGTCGTGCGAGCCGACGCCTCCGCGCCGCGAGTGCCGGTTGAACCGGATGTCTTGGGACATGCGCCGAGTCACGCCAAGGGTGGGTCGTGGCCCAACTCTTGCGGAGCGTGCAGTCGTGGAATGCTTGATGGAGATCGTGGATCGAACCGATTACCGTCTCATTCGCCTTGCCGGTCGTCTGGCCGAAGCTCAGGTGCCAGAACTGCTCGAGGCGCACGCAGCAAGCGTCCACGTGGTTCGCTTGCACCTTGGCGACCTCATGTCGGTCGATCCCGTTGGCCTCGAGGCGTTGTATGGGTTGCAGCGTGCCGGCGCTCAGCTCCTCGAAGTGCCCGCATATATCCAGCTGAAGCTGAACTCGCTGACTGCCAGGAACGGGGCCCGGCGCCGCGTCTGATCATGAT